>NZ_CABVPL010000016.1 GCF_902499045.1 Burkholderia latens
GCTGTGCGGCTTCGGCGTCGGCGGCTGCGGCCGTGTGGCGCTGCGCGGCGGCCTGTGCTTCGGCCTCGGCGGCGGCGTGACGCGCGGCGGCGGCCTGGGCTTCCGCTGCAGCGGCGCGCGCGAACGCTTCCGCGCTGCGTGCCGCCTGCTGCGCGGCGTGGTGATCGTGGAGGAGCTGATCGACGCCCGCGTTCAGCGAATCGATCTGATCGTTCAGGTTCATGCGTGTCTTCTCTGCGTAAGACCCGCGATTTTAACCGTTGCGCCGGTGCCGGTCCGTCGCCGACGTGTAACAAAGTGCGCAAAGCGGCGCGGTTTGCGCCGCTTTGTGTTACTTCAGGTAGCCCGCCGAGCCGAACCAGTCGAGCGCGTCGCGCAGCCCTTCGCGGTACGGGCGCGCACGGTAGCCGAGTTCGCGCTCGGCCTTCGCCGACGTGAAGTACATCTTGTTCTTCGACATCCGCAGCCCGTCGACGGTCACGAACGGCTCCTTCTTCGTGAACTTCGCGACGGCCTCCGCGCCGACCGCGAGCGGGTAGAGCGGCCAGCGCGGCAGCGCGATCGTCGGCGCCTTGCGGCCCGTCATCTGCGCGATGTCGGCGAGCATCTGCTGCAGCGGCAGGTTCTCGCCGCCGAGGATGTAGCGCTCGCCGATCCGGCCGCGCTCGAGCGCGAGGAAGTGGCCGTGCGCGACGTCGTCGACGTGCACCAGGTTCAGCCCCGTGTCGACGAACGCGGGAATCTTGCCGAGCGCGGCTTCGACGATGATGCGGCCCGTCGGCGTCGGCTTCACGTCGCGCGGGCCGATCGGCGTCGACGGGTTCACGATCACGGCCGGCAGCCCTTCGTCGGCGATCATCCGCTCGACCGCGCGTTCGGCCAGCACCTTGCTGCGCTTGTATACGCCGATCGCCTGCTCGGCGGTCAGCGGCCGGTTCTCGTCGGACGGGTCGCCCGCGCTCGTGACCTTCAGCGTCGCGACGCTGCTCGTGTAGACGATCCGCTCGACGCCTTCCGCACGGGCGGCGCGCATCGTCGCGACCGCGCCTTCGAGGTTCGCGCGCTCGATCTCGTCCGGATCCGGCGCCCACAGCCGGTAGTCGGCCGCCACGTGCAGCAGGTAGCGCACGCCGCGCAGCGCGGCGCGCATCGACTGCTCGTCGCGCATGTCGCCGGTGACGATCTCGGCGTCGAGATCCGCGACGTTCGTGCGCGGGCTGGTCGGGCGCACCAGCACGCGCACCGCATAGCCCTTCTGCTGCGCGATGCGTGCGACGGCCGAGCCGACGAAACCGGACGCGCCGGTGACGAGAACGAGATCGCGGGTGGTATCAGTCATGCGTTTCCTTCAGTGCCGCGCGCGGCGCGGCGGTTGTGCGTCGGCGAGATTGTACGTGGTCGGCGCGCACGGCGACGCGAGCGCCGTGCTCGGGCTCGCAGGCACCGGCGAGCAGCCAATGCGCGCGCGCGTCGCGGCCGCACCAGGAGCCGGACTGAATGCCGGGGGCCCCGCCGCGGCGGGTTGCGCCAACTGCGGTTTCCGGTGCCGCGCGCTCGCGACGGTCGTCCCGCGCGATGGTGCGGGCCCGGGCAGCGACGCCCGCGCGCGCCAGACCCGCCGGCCCGTGTGCGAAGCGGCCGACGCGACTACAATGCCGGGCTTGAACGGAATGCACGACGGGAGGGCGACGCGATGAGCCGCAATGAACTGGACGAACGGATCGAGACCTACTACGTGCGGGTGCGCGGCGTCGTGCAGGGCGTCGGTTTCCGTCACGCGACGGTGCGCGAGGCGCATGCGCTGAAGCTGCGCGGCTGGGTCGCGAATCTCGAGGACGGCAGCGTCGAGGCGATGATCCAGGGCCCCGGCGCGCAGATCGACCGGATGCTCGCGTGGCTGCGTCACGGGCCGCCGTCCGCGCGCGTGACCGAAGTCACGTTCGAGGAGCGCCGGATCGAAAAGCGCTTCGAGCGCTTCCAGCAGCAATAAGGTAAAAAAACGACATGACGGGGTATCCGGAGGCCGGGCGCGGGATCGCGCTGTCGGTGATCGCGTCGACGCTGTTCGCGCTGATGTCCGCGTACGCGAAGCTCCTCGCGCCGCTCACCGGGCTCGACATCTTCGCGTGGCGCATCCTGTGGACGGTGCCGGGCGCACTCGCGCTGATCGCGCTGCGCGGCCGCTGGCCGGCGCTCGTCGAACTCGTGAGGCGCGGCCTGCGAGACTGGCGGTTGCTGGTTGCGCTGCCGGCGAGCGCGGCGCTGCTCGGCCTGCAGCTGTGGCTGTTTCTGTGGGCGCCATTGCACGGGCGCATGCTCGAAGTGTCGCTCGGCTACTTCCTGCTGCCGCTGACGATGGTGATCGTCGGCCGCTTCTACTATCACGAACGGCTCGATCCGCTGCAGTGGATGGCGGTCGCATGCGCGGCGCTCGGCGTCGCGCACGAGGTGTGGGCGACCCGCGCGTTCGCGTGGCCGACGCTCGTCGTCGCGCTCGGCTATCCGCCGTATTTCGTGCTGCGCCGCCGGATCAACGCCGATTCGCTGGCCGCGTTCGCGCTCGAGATCGTGCTGCTGTGCCCGGTCGCGTTCGCGATGGTGTCGGCGAGCCCGACGGCGGTCGCCCATCGTCCGCTGCTGTGGGCCGTGCTGTTGCCGGGCCTCGGCGTGCTCAGCACGCTCGCGCTCGCGAGCTACCTGAAGGCGAGCCGGATGCTGCCGATGGCGCTGTTCGGGATCCTCGGCTACGTCGAACCCGTGCTGCTCGTCGCGGTGTCGCTGCTGCTGCTCGGCGAAACGCTGAGCATCGCGCAACTCGCGACTTATGGCCCGATCTGGGTCGCAGTTGCATTGACCGCGTGGCACAGCGCGATGCTGATGCGGCGTCTGCCCGCGCGGGGCTGAACGCCGCCGCGCACGACGCAAGCGCGACAGCCATGCCGTGCGAAACGCGTCGCGCATCGACATTCGCGCGTTCACTCGCGCTGCTGACACCGGACTGGCATCGCGCTGACGCCAGTCTGGCTGCCCCGCCAATTCTGTATCGCCGTTGTCACCGGTGTAATCGAACACAAGATTCCGTTGCACTTTGTTACTTAGGGTATCCCCCAATCGGCCATAGACTGATCTGACCGTCTTCTCTTCGTATGCAGCTTTTCCATGAACGGTCATCTCCGTGCCCGGCCGACCGGGTTGGCGCGATGCGGGCATACGCGTATCGCGGCTGACCGCGCTCGCCTTCTCCTTGCCGGATTTTCAAGCGGTGCATGCTGCACCGTCGTCGTGCAGGTGCGGCCATGTCGTTGAACGCGCCGCCTGCCGTCCCGATGCCGCCGGCCCGCGGCGCTCGCCTGATCGAGGTCGACTTCTTCCGCGGCATCGTGCTGCTGATGATCGTCGTCGATCACATCGGCGCGAGCCTGCTGTCGCGCGTGACGCTGCACACGTTCGCGCTGTGCGACGCGGCGGAAGTGTTCGTGTTCCTCGGCGGCTTCGCGACCGCGAGCGCATACGGTGCGATCGCCGACCGCCACGGCGCGCGCGCCGCGCAGCGTCGTTTCGTGCGCCGCGCGATGCAGATCTACCGCGCGTTTCTCGCGACGTCGACGCTGATGCTCGTCGTGTCCGCGGTGCTCGACCATTACGGGATCGACGCGCCGAATCTCGCGCTCGACGACGTCAGCGTGATGCTCGCGTCGCCGCTCACGGGCGCGGCCGAGCTGCTCACGTTCCAGCGCCAGCCGTATCTCGCGTCGGTGTTGCCGATGTACGTGCTGTTCGCGCTCGCGTCGCCGGTCATCGTCCCGTTCGCGCGCCGCCATCCGTGGCAGCTCGTCGCGTTCAGCGCGGCGTCGTGGCTCGCGGCCGGCTGGCTCGGCCGCGAGCTGCTGGACACCGACGCGTTCCGCTGGAGCTTCAACCCGTTCGCATGGCAACTGATGTTCGTCGCCGGCGTGCTCGCGCGCTGCCAGCCGTTCTACCGGCACGTCGCGCTCGGCCGCTGGGGCGCCGCGGCGACCGGTCTCGCGTGCGCGATCGTGCTCGGCTGCGCGAGCTACAAGCTGTTCTCGGGCTTGCCGGTGCCGGAAGGCGTGCTCAAGCGCGATCTCGCGCTGCCGCGCATCGTGAGCTTCGCCGCGATCGCATGGCTGATGGCCGATTGCGTGCGCTACGGCTGGATCGCGCGCATCGCGCAGGCCGTGCAGCCCGTCGTCGCGGTCGGGCGGCGCGGGCTGATCTGCTTCGTCGCGGGCGCGGCGATTTCGCTCGTCATCGATTCGCTGCTGCATCCGGTCGCGAACGACGCCGAGCTGCGGCACATCGGCGTGGGCGTCGCGGCCGACGCATGCGCGGTCGGGCTGATGATGGCCGTGGCCGGTTCGGGAGCGTGGTTCGCGCGCTGGCGCGGCGCGGCCGCGTGAGCGGCGCGCGAGAATGGACGAGCGCACCAGCGGCGTGCGGGGCGCCGCGCGGCGCCGGTGCGGTCAGTGAGGTGAGCCGATACGGGAGCGGGGGGCGGTGGTCGGGTCGTCGGATTCGGCTTCGTCGCGCTCGTCTGACTTCGGCTCGTCCTGCTGCGCGAGCACCGCGTCGGCTTCGGCCGCGGCCCGGGCTGCGCGTATCGCGGTGCAGCGCTGCGCGTGCCGGATGTCCGACAGAATCCTCAACAGCCGAGTCGTTTTGCTTTTCATGACCTTCTCCCGCCAGTGCGCATCGAGACGGAGCGGATGCGCCGTTGCAACCAGTGTAGGACGTGCTGGCCGCGCCGGCGGGAGAATGTGGCGTGCACGCCGCACGCCGAGGGATAGTACTTACTGCGCCGACGCCATAGCCTGCGCCTGCACCGCTTCTTCGTCGCGGCGCTCTTCCGCGCAGCGTTGATGCTGGCGCGACAGGCGGTTCATCATCGGCAGCAGCAGCAGCGCGAGCAGCATGCCGATCGCGGCGAGCCAGCCGAGCTTTTCGAACAGCGACAGGTAGAGCGGCAGCGATTCGGTGGCCGGCAGTTCGTGCGACGGCATCTGCGCGAAGTTCGCGACGACGCTGCCCAGATACTGCGACACGCCCGTCGCGACGAAATACGCGCCCATCATGAAGCCGCTCATGCGCGCCGGCACGTAGCGGGCGATCATCGCGAGGCCGAGGCCGCTCACCAGCAGTTCGCCGAGCGAGTAGAGGCCGTAGCCCCACACCATGAACCACGACGACACGCGGCCGTCCACCGCGTAGCGGCCGCTGATCGTGAACACCAGGTAGCCCGCGGCCACCGCGCCGAAGCCGAGTGCGTACTTCGCGGCGACCGGCAGGTCACGGCCGCTTTTCGACACCGCGTTGTAGATCCACACGAGCACCGGGCTCAGCATCATGATCCAGATCGGGTTCAGTGCCTGGAACTGCGCGGCGCTCCACGTGAACAGCGTCGTGCCGAACAGGATGAAGCGCGGATCGACGTTGCGCAGCGCGAACAGCGTCAGCGACGTCGACATCTGCACGTAGAAGATGAAGAACAGGATCACCTGGCCGATCAGCACGAGCGCCGCGATCAGGCCCGCGCGCTCCGAGCGCTCCGACTTCGCGATCATGTACGCGAAGATTGCGAGGATCGCGAACGCGGCCGTCCACACGCTCGCGACCGCGAGCTGCTTGTGCTGCAGCACGTACAGCGTGACCAGCGCGAGCGCGACGCCGCCAGCCGCCACCGCGCCGAGGCGCTTCCAGCGGATCGGCTCGTCGTCCGGCTGCGAGCCGATGTGCGCGAGCGTGCGGTGCATCAGCATGAAGTTCAGGATCGCGAGCAGCATGCCGGCGCAGCAGACGGCGAACGCGGTGTGCCAGCCCCAGTGATCCTTGATCCACGGCGTCGCGAGCATCGACACGGTCGAGCCGATGTTGACGGCCATGTAGTAGATCGTGAACGCGCTGTCGATGCGCGCATCGTCGCCTTCGTAGATGCGGCGTACGAGGTTCGCCGCGTTGGCCTTGAACAGGCCGTTGCCGACGACGATCACGCCGAGTGACGCGTACATGTACGCGAGCGCATCGTTTGGCACCGCCAGCATTAGGTAGCCGGCGCACAGCACGGCCGCGCCGATGATCATCGTGCGACGGGCGCCGAGCACCTTGTCGCCGATCCAGCCGCCGATCGACGGCGACGCATAGACGAGCGCGGTAAACGCGCCCCACGTCAGGTTCGCATGGCTGTCGGTGAAACCGAGCCGGTCGACCATGAAGAGGACCAGGAGCGCGGCCATGCCGTAGTAGCCGAAGCGCTCCCACATTTCGATGAGGAAGACCGTCGTAAACGATCGGGTTTGTGAAACAGGTGCGTGCATCATCAATCTCGTTTGAAACGGACGGCGCGGATCGCGCGTCGCCTGGGGGTCGAACTGGCGCCGGAGCACAGTGGCCGGGTAGGCTTTGCGTCGGCGATGGAGCAGTCGGGCGGGTTAGCCCGGGCCGGGGTCGGACTCCGCGTCGAAAGGCGGGGCGAGCCCCCGACCGGCGCGCGAATGGTAACGTTTGCCGGTCCGGTGCGTCGGGTCCGCGCCACTCAGGGAAACTCCTGATATGGCAGCAGCTTTCAGGAACATTCGTCTCATCATTTACTTGTAAGCTTCGCGCCGGTTCTCCGCAGATTCCCGGAGAGCCGCTTGCAGCTTGCCTGTGAAGCCGGCGAGTCTGGCAAGATAGCGCGTCGTTTCGCTCGCTTCGGGCCCTGTTTAGTGCACCGGGCTCAATACCGAAGACGTGTGCGAAGCCGAAGATTAAGCTATCTCGGATTAACTTAGTTACTTTCCATCAAACATTTTTTGACGACCACTTTTCGGCCTGCTATGGTTCCCCCCACTGAAAACTCGCGAGCGGCAGACGCTGTCGCACTCGGCAGCAAGATTCGCGCGTTGCGCCAACGACTGAAGCGCACGCTCGACGACACGGCTACCGCCGCGGGGATTTCGAAGCCGTTTCTGTCTCAAGTCGAACGCGGGCTCGCGTCGCCGTCGCTGACGTCGCTGGCCGGTATTGCCCACGCGCTCGGCGTGACGGTGCAGTACTTCGTGGATACGCCGAGCGAAGAGCGCTCGGTCTGCAGAGGCGAGCAACTGCGCTTCTTCGGATTCGCCGATTCGGCGAACCTGTTCGCGAGGCTGACGAACGTGTCCGAAGGGCGTCAGCTCGAGGCGATCCTCGTGCGGATGCCGCCGGGGCAGAAACGGTCGGAAGTGACGACACATGCGGGAGAGGAGTTCCTGTATGTGATTGAAGGGGAAGTGTCGCTGACGCTGGAAGGCAAGACGTTCGTCCTGCAGGCCGGCGACAGTTCGCACTACCAGTCGACGGTCCCGCACAGCTGGGTCAACACCGCGAAGATCGAGTCGGTGGTGGTCTGGGTCGGTACGCCGCGGCTGTTCTAACGCACGGGTATTCCTTCGTTTCCGCGACGGGATGCCTGTCGAAAGAAACGTAAGGAATACTAAGATGCAATACGAGAATCACGGGCCTCCTCAATCGCTGCACCCGTCAGCGTCTCACGCGTAAGCCGCGGCATCCGCCGCGCGACGCTCACCGAACAACCTTCTCAAGACTGCCACGATGAAATCCTTGCATGCCATGTCGGCCGTGCTGGCCGCGCTCGCCCTGACGACGCCCGCCGCTCACGCCGTGACCGTTCCGTCGAACGTCGCGCTCGCTCCGCAACAGGACCTGACGCGACAGGTGCCGGCCGAAGTCGAGTCGCTCGACCCCGCACACATCGAGTCGTGGACCGGCAACACGATCGGCCTCGACCTGTTCGAAGGGCTCGCGCGCATCGACGCGGCCGGCCAGGTCGTGCCGGGCGTCGCGCTGTCGTGGGAGCGCAAGACGCCGCAGACGTGGATCTTCAAGCTGCGCCACGATGCGAAGTGGAGCAACGGCCAGCCGGTGACGGCCGCCGATTTCGTCTATTCATGGCAGCGCCTCGTCGATCCGAAGACGGGCTCGAAGTACACGATCCTCGTCGAGTTCATCAAGAACTCGAAGGACATCATCGCCGGCAAGGCCGCGCCGACGACGCTCGGCGTGCGCGCGCCCGACCCGTACACGCTCGAAGTGACGACCGACGTGCCGGTCGCGTTCTTCCCCGAGCTGACCGCGATGGCGCCGCTCGCACCGGTGAACAAGGACACCGTCGCGAAGTTCGGCGACGCATGGACGCGCCCCGGCAACATCGTCAGCAACGGCGCGTACCAGCTCGTCGACTGGCAGCCGAACAATCGCATCGTCGCGACGAAGGACGCGAAGTACTGGAACGCGTCGAAGGTCGTGATCAACAAGGTCACGTATCTGCCGATCGAAAGCGACGAAACCGCGATGCGCATGTACCAGGCCGGCCAGATCGACTACAGCTACTCGATCCCGTCGGGCATCTTCCAGCAGGTCAGCAAGCAGTTCGGCGGCGAATTGCGCCCGGGCCTGCAGCTCGCGACCTACTACTACTACCTGAACAACAGCGATGCCGCGCTGAAGGACAAGCGCGTGCGGCAGGCGCTGTCGATGGTCATCGATCGCGACGTGCTCACGTCGAAGCTCACGCAGGCCGGCGAGAAGCCGATGTACGGGCTGATGCCGAACGGCACGAAGGGCGTGCAGCCGTTCACGCCGGAATGGGCGTCGTGGCCGATGGCCAAGCGTGTCGCGACCGCGAAGGACCTGCTGAAGCAGGCCGGCTATTCGGACGCGAAGCCGCTGTCGTTCACGCTCACGTACAACACCAACGACCTGCACAAGAAGGTCGCGCTGTTTGCCGCATCGGAATGGCGCACGAAGCTCGGCGTCAACACGAAGCTCGAGAACGTCGAGTTCAAGGTGCTGATGAAGGAGCGGCATGACGGCAAGGTGCAGATCGCGCGCGACGGCTGGTTCGCCGACTACAACGACGCGATGACCTTCTTCGACCTGATCCGCTGCGGCAGCTCGCAGAACACCGTCGGCTACTGCAACAAGCAGATGGATACGCTCGTCGAGGAAGGCAACCAGAAGCTCGACGACAAGGCGCGCGCCGCGCTGCTCACGCAGGCGCACGACATGGCGATGAAGGACACGCCGATGGTGCCGCTGTTCCAGTACTCGGCCGACCGCCTCGTGAAGCCGTACGTGGGCGGCTACTCGCTGAAGAACGTGATCGACATGCGTGCTTCGCAGGACATGTACCTGATCAAGCACTGAGCGGAGCGATCATGCTGGCCTACGCATTGAGGCGCACGTTGTGGGCGGTGCCGACGATCCTCGCCGTCATCACCGTCTGCTACCTGCTGCTGCACTTCACGCCCGGCGGTCCGTTCGATACGGAGAAGCAGCTGTCCGCGGCGACGCTCGCGAACCTGAACGCGAAGTACCACCTCGACGAGCCGCTGTGGAAGCAGTACCTGCTGTATCTCGGTTCGCTGCTGCAAGGCGATCTCGGCCCGTCGTTCCGCTACGTCGACTGGTCGGTGAACGATCTCGTGAAGAAGGCGCTGCCCGTGAGTCTCGGCGTGGGCGGCGTGTCGATCCCGATCTCGATCGTGGTCGGCGTGCTGCTTGGCACCGTCGCGGCCGTGCGCCGCGACAGCGTGATCGACCGCTTCGTGATGCTGATCGGCAACTTCGGCAACGTCGTGCCGCCGTTCGTGCTCGGCCCCGTCATGGTGTGGATCTTCGCGATCCTGCTGAAGACGTCGGAAGGCAACGGCTGGCTGCCGGCCGGCGGCTGGGGCGACGGCGGCTGGCGGTACCGGCTGCTGCCGATCGCGCTGCTGACCCTCATCAACGTGTCGCTGCTCGCGCGCGTGATGCGCGGCTCGATGATCGAGACGCTGTCGAGCAACTACATCCGCACCGCGCGCGCGAAGGGCCTGCCGGGCTCGACGATCGTGCTGCGCCACGCGCTCAAGCCCGCGCTGATGCCGGTCGTGTCGCTGTTCGGCACGGTCTGCATCACGTCGATCACCGCGGCCGTCGTCACCGAGTCGGTGTTCGCGCTGCCGGGGCTCGGGCAGCTCGTCGTGAACGGCGCGATCAACCGCGACTACACGCTGGTGCTCGGCCTCGTCGTGCTGACGACCGTCTGCGCGGTGCTGTTCAACCTGCTGGTCGACCTCGCGTACGCGTGGCTCGATCCGCGCATCCGTTATTGAGCGAGGCACTGCGATGACTCCGACTACTCCCGTCGTCAGTCTGCCCGTGCAGACCGACTCGCCGCCGCGTTCGCGCTCGCCGCTCGCGCTCGCGTTCGCGCGCTTCCTTCACAACCGCGCGGCCGTGTTCAGCCTCGTGCTGCTCGCGCTGATCACGCTCGCGTGCTTCGTCGGCCCGTGGCTGCTCGCGGCCGACCCTGCCGCGAGCGACTGGGCCGCGATCAGCCTGCCGCCGACGCTCGCGAACCAGCACTGGTTCGGCACCGACGAGCTCGGCCGCGACCTGCTCGTGCGCACGCTGATCGGCGGGCGCGTATCGATCGAGGTCGGCCTGCTCGGCACGCTGGTGTCCGGCCTGTTCGGCGTCGCATGGGGCGCGACCGCCGGCTTCGCGGGCGGCCGCGTCGACTCCGCGATGATGCGCGTCGTCGACATGATGTACGCGATCCCGTACCTGCTGATCGCGATCCTGATGATGACCCTGTTCGGCCGCTCGTTCATGCTGGTCGTGCTGACGATCAGCGCGTTCTCGTGGATCGACATGGCGCGCGTCGTGCGCGGCCAGACGCTGTCGCTGCGCAACCGCGAGTTCGTCGATGCGGCGCGCGCGATCGGCGTGTCGCCGGCGTCGATCGTGCTGCGCCACGTCGTGCCGAACCTGCTCGGCGTGGTCGTCGTGTACGCGACCGTATCCGTGCCGAACATCGTGCTCACCGAGTCGGTGCTGTCGTTCCTCGGCCTTGGCGTGCAGGAACCGATGACGAGCTGGGGCGTGCTGATTCAGGACGGCGCGCAGAAACTCGAATCGATGCCGTGGCTGCTGCTGGCGCCGGCCATCATGCTGTGCGTGACGCTCTACTGCGTGAACTTCGTTGGCGACGGCCTGCGTGACGCGCTCGACCCGAAGGATCGCTGACATGACCGCTCTGCTGGAAGTTGAAAACCTCGGCGTGCGCTTCACGCGCAAGGACGCCGCGCCGGTCGACGCCGTGAGCGGCGTGTCGTTCTCGCTCGAAGCCGGCAAGACGCTCGGCATCGTCGGCGAGTCGGGCTCGGGCAAGAGCCAGACCGTGATGGCGCTGCTCGGCCTGCTGGCGGCCAACGGCACGACGACGGGCGCCGCGCGCTATCGCGGCGAGAACCTGCTCGACATGGATACGCGCGCGCTGAACGCGGTGCGAGGCGACCGGATCGCGATGATCTTCCAGGATCCGATGACGTCGCTGAATCCGTTCCTGACGATCGAGCGGCAGATGACCGAGACGCTGCAGCTGCATCGCAAGCTGTCGCGCAAGGAAGCGACGAAGCGCGCGATCGACGCGCTCGAATCGGTGCGGATTCCCGACGCGGCGCGCCGCATCCGCATGTATCCGCACGAGTTCTCCGGCGGCATGCGCCAGCGCGTGATGATCGCGATGGCGCTCCTGTCCGAGCCGGAAATTCTGATCGCCGACGAGCCGACCACCGCGCTCGACGTGACCGTGCAGGCGCAGATCATCGACCTGTTGCGCGAGCTGAACCGCGAGCGCGGCACCGCGATCGTGCTGATCACGCACGACATGGGCGTGGTCGCCGGCCTCGCGGACGACGTGATGGTCATGTACGCGGGCCGCACCGTCGAATATGCGCCGGCCGAATCGATCTTCGCGGCGCCGTCGCATCCGTACACGATCGGCCTGCTCAACGCGCTGCCGCGGCTGACCGACGCCGACGACGCGCCGCTCGTCGCGATTCCCGGCAATCCGCCGATGCCCGGCAGCGCGCCGTCCGGCTGCGCGTTCGCGAAACGCTGCACGTATGCGGAGGAGCGTTGCGGCACCGCGCGCCCCGCGCTCGAAACCTATGGCGCGGCGGGCGCGGTGCGCGCGTGCCACCGGCCGCTGGCCGATCTGACGGAGGGGCTGCGATGAGCGTCGATGAACGCCGCCATGCCGGCGCGACGGACGACACGCTGCTGTCCGTCGATGATCTGAAAGTGCATTTCCGCGTGCCGCTCGGCGGCTATCCATGGTCGCCGAAGGGCACGCTGCGCGCGGTCGACGGCGTGTCGTTCGACGTGAAGCGCGGCGAAACCGTCGGGCTCGTCGGCGAATCGGGCTGCGGGAAGTCGACGCTCGCGCGCGCGCTGATCGGCCTCGTGCCGATGACGGCCGGCACGGTGCGCTGGCGCGGCGAAGCGGTCGCGCCCGACCACCTGCGCGGCACCGCGATGCGCCGCGAAGTGCAGATGATCTTCCAGGATCCGCTCGCGTCGCTCGATCCGCGCATGACGATCGAACAGATCGTCGCGGAGCCGCTCGTCACGCACCATGCGGGCCTCGGCCGCGCCGAAGTGCGGCGCCGCGTGCTGACGATGCTCGAGCGCGTCGGCCTCAACGCGCACCACCTGCTGCGCTATCCGCATGAATTCTCCGGCGGGCAGTGCCAGCGCGTCGGTATCGCGCGTGCGCTGATCAGCGAGCCCAGGCTCGTGATCTGCGACGAGCCCGTGTCGGCACTCGACGTGTCGATCCAGGCGCAGATCGTGAACCTGCTGCGCGATCTGCAACGCGAACTGTCGCTGTCCTATCTGTTCGTCGCGCACGATCTGGCGGTGGTGAAGGCCATCAGCCAGCGCGTGCTCGTGATGTATCTCGGCCGCGTGATGGAGTTCGGCACGCGGCATGACGTGTACGGCGTGCCGCAGCACCCGTACACGAAGGCGCTGCTCGACGCGGCGCCGACGCCGGAGCCGGCGCGCGAGCGTGCTCGCCGTCCGATGCTGCTGGCGGGCGAGATGCCGTCGCCGCTCAACCCGCCGTCCGGCTGCGCGTTCCGCACGCGCTGCCCGGTCGCGATCGACGCGTGCGCGCACGACGTGCCGCTGCCGGAAGTGCGGCACGGCTCGGCGGCGCGCGTCGCGTGCATTCGGGCGGGTGCGGCGGCGTGAAGTGAACCGCAGTGACGCAGCAAACATAACAAAGGCAGGTCAACAGGGGCAGGTGCGGCGCGAACCAGCTTCGCGCCGCGGGTAAAGGCGCGTCCGTCACCGGGCCCGCCGGGAGGGCCGGAAGCAGATCGCAACCGGCGTGGACGACATCAACACAAGACGAGAATTACGATGAAAAAGCAGAAGACGATCGGGACGGCATCGAAGATGCTGCTTGCATGGGGCCTGCCGGCACTCGCCGGCGTATCGCTGAGCGGCGTCGCGCATGCCGACGACGCGGCCCCCGCACCGCTGACGGTCGCGCAGGCCGCGCCGTCGGCCGGCGCCGGCACATCCGTTGCGCAGGCAACGACCCCGAACGCCATTGTCAACGCGGAAGCGACGCAGGCGGTCACGCCGCCGGAAGAGCCGTCGGCACAGTCGAAGTCGAACGGCTTCATCGCCGACAGCCACCTGAACTTCCTGTTCCGCAACTACTCGGACGTGCTCGACAACAAGGGCGGCCCGCATCGCCATGCATGGGTGCAGGGCGCGATGGCGAACTTCGAGTCGGGGTTCACGACCGGCCTGATCGGCATCGGGTTCGACGCGTCGCTGTATGCGGCGCTGAAGCTCGACGGCGGCGCGGGCGCCGGCAGCATGGTGCACATCGCGAAGGGCGGCGGCGGTTCGAACCAGCTCGCGTGGGCGTATCCGGGCATTTACGACGTGAAGGCGCGCATCTCGAACACGGTGGTCAAGTACGGTCTGCAGGCCGTCGACAACCCGTTCATGGAACAGCACGACAACCGCGCGTTGCCGCCGACGTTCCTCGGCGCGACGATCGTCAGCAACGAATTCAAGAACGTGATGCTCGAGGCCGGCAGCTTCACGAAGACCGATGCGCGCGGCCATACGACGCTCACGAACCTGACGACGCAGTACGGTGGCACGCGCGTCAATCGCCTGACCTACGTCGGCGGCACGTGGGACTACTCGCCGAACGGCGAAGTCGCGCTGTACGCAAACCAGGCCGACGACGTGTGGCACCAGTACTACGCGTCGGTGAAGCACAGCATCGGCGATACGAAGTCGATCAAGTGGACCGGCTTCGGTAACGTTTACTCGACGCACGATACCGGCGACGCCCTGCAGGGCAAGATCAACAACAACGCGTACAGCCTGTCGCTCGCCGCGCAGCACGGCCCGCACGAACTGCTGGTCGGATATCAGCAGGTGCTCGGCGATCAGTTCTTCGATTACCTGAACGAAACGAACGGCATCTTCCTGACCAACTCGATGGACGTCGACTACAACGCGCCGCACGAAAAGTCGCTGCAGCTGCGTTACACGTTCTACGGCAAGGAAGCGGGCCTGCCGGGCTTCAAGGCGATGATCTGGGGCGTGACGGGCTGGGGCGCCGACGGCAGCGCCGGGGCCGCGAACGATCCGAGCAAGTCGAGCATCTACTGGAGCAACGGCGCGCCGGTGCAGGGCCGTCACCACGAGTTCGGCTTCATCCCGTCGTACACGTTCCAGAGCGGCAAGCTGAAGGACACGAAGGTCACGTTCATCGCGATGTGGCACAACGGTTCCGCGCACTACTCGGACGCGACCAACAAGGAGTACCGCCTGGTCGTCAACGTGCCGCTGCACGCGTTCTGATCGAAGGGACGCGCAACGCCCCCGCCGCATTTTCCGGTTTCGCGCGGCCGGCCTGGCGTGGTTCGGTCAGGCCGGCTTGTGCAATCCCGCCACCGGATCGTTCGCGGCGGGCATCTCTTCGACCAGCGACGTGAGCTGGCGCCCGGTGTCGCGCCACGCATCGAGGCCGCCGCGCAGCGGCAGCGCATCGGTGAAGCCGGCGTCGAGCAGGCGCTTGGCCATCAGCGCGGCCGTCACTTCGTTCGGGCACGAGCAGTACACGACGAACTTCTGCGACAGCGGATAGCGCGCGACGATGTCCGCGATGTCCCGCTCGTCCGCGAACTGCGCGCCCGGAATCGTGAACGGGTCGAGCTTGCGATGCTCGGGCGAGCGCACGTCGAGCACCACCGGCGCGGCCGGATCGTTCAATAGCCGGTCGAGCTCGTCGACGCCGATGCGCGCGCTCGCGAGCTGGCGGATCAGTGCGCGGCGCCGCATCCAGCGCACGGCCGCATAGACCGCCAGCAGCGCGACGATGACCAGCAGTACCGCGCGGCCGAGCCGGCTTGCGCCGGCGAACAGCCAGTCGATCTGCCGATAGAACACCAGCCCGGCGACGAGTCCGACGATCGTCCACAGCGCGGCGCCGAGCGCGTCGTAGCCGGCGAACGTGCGATAGCGCGTGCCGAGCGCGCCCGCCATCGGCACCGATACCAGCGACAGCCCGGGAATGAACCGTGCTACCGCGAGCACGCGCACGCCGTAACGGCCGAAGAAACGTTCGGTCTTCTTCACGCACGTATCGCGCGACAGCGACAGCCGGCAGATCGTCTTCAGCGTCGCGCCGCCATAGCGCCGCCCGGCCACGTACCACACCGTGTCGCCGATCAGCGCGCCGAGCACCGACAGCGCGATCACCGTCACGAGCTGCGAGCCGATCATTGCCGGATGCATCGCGGCCATCGCGCCGAACAGCACGAGCGTCGGCATCGCGGGCACCGGCAGGCCGACGGCCGCCGCCAGCACGTTGGCGAACACGAGAAGCGGCCCGTATTGGGCGACGAGGTCACGGAGCATGGCGGCTGGCCGAAAAGGAAGCGCGTGGGCAGGATGCGCAGATGCGCCGATTATCGGCGATTTTCGAGCCGGCGGCGGGGAATGACGGAAAGCGCCTGGCGGCGTCAGGGAGATACGGGCGGGGCGGTGAGCCGGTGCGCTGCGTTCGGCTCACCGGTCGACATCAGGAGGGCGTGCGTGCGAGCGACGCGGCGCCGTGGTTTTCGCCGGGCAGCTCGGCGCCGTGCGAGCGGATCGCCGCGATCAGTTCGGCCGGCGTGATCTCATAGCGGACTTCGCGGTGAATGCCGGGCTTGCGTTCGTCGATCTCGATCAGCAGCACGCTCTTGCCGTCGCCGGTCGATTCGAGCCGGAGCGAGCGCAGTTCACGGCCGTCGGCCGCGTCGTGTTCGGTGAGCAGGGTCATTGCCCCGGATGAGCCGGTAGTGCGCATCGAACCTATCCTCGTTGTCGTGTGTGCCAGTTGGCGAAGATGTCGTTGTTGAATGCAGCTTGACGAAGTTTAACGCGAACGGGCCGCGACACCGAGCATTTTCGTGGGCGCGAAATGAGGGCTGCACCACCTATCCCTCTGATGTTTGAGCCGCACCGGGCGGGCGTTTCAGCCGGATCGGGCCGCGCCGCGCCCGGCGCCCGGCCCGTGTCGCGGGCCGGGCCGGCGCGCGCGCCGTCAGAAGCGGTCGGCGAGCCCCATCGCCGGATCGCTGACCGAGTGCCGGCCCGTTTCGACGCGGCCGGCGATGCGGCGAGAGAAGCTCGCGTCGCTGTCGGCGGTCACGATGAAGTCGTACCAGTGGCCGGTCGAGTCGAGCTTCCAGTGCAGTTCCGATTGCTCGCCGGCGCGCACCGTGACCGTCCATGTCGTGCCCGCGTCGTTGCCGTGGCCGCGATCGTCGTTCGCGCCGCGGGCCGGCAGCGGGCCGTACACCTTGTTCGACTTCACCGTGAAGCGCACCGTGCCGCCGCCGTGGTTGCGCAGCCGCAGATGCAGGTTGCCGCTTGCGCCCGCGTAGCCGACCCGGATCTCCGGATGCGGCGCGCGCCGGCGAGCCGGGCCAGGTCGCCGGTGAAGCGGCGATGAAAGCCGTTCGGGCCGAGCACCCACAGGTCGTATTTGCCGCCGTCGTCCGCGCGTGCCGCCCAGTCGCCGTGCAGTGCCTTGCCCGGCTCGACGACGTAGCGGCGCGGCACGCGGTCGAGGTGCAGCTTGTCATAGACATGGAACACCGCCGCCGCGCGGCCGGTGTTCGAGAACTTCAGCGTGACGATGCCGTTGCCCGCGTCCGCTTGCGCGCTCGCATGCAGCTCGTACGGCAGCGCACGCGACGGACGCACGCCGATCGCCTGCGCGGGCAGCGACGGCGCGGCGGGCGGCGTGATCTTCGGCGCGGCCTGCTGCGCGGCGCTCAGCGCGTCGACCTGGCTCTTCGTCGTGCGGCCCGCGAGTGTCGGCAGCGGCTCGTGGTTCGGCGCGCGGAAGTTGAACGCGCTCGTCAGGTCGCCGCACACCGCGCGGCGATACGCGCTGATCTGCGGCTCGACGACGCCGAAGCGCTTCTCGAGGAAGAGCAGCGTCGACGTATGGTCGAACACCTGCGAGTTGACCCAGCCGCCGCGGCTCCACGGCGACACGACCCACATCGGCACGCGCGGGCCCGGGCCGTACGGACGGCCGTCGGCCGCGGGCTGGCTCGGCGTCGCCGGTGCGAAGTCGTGGTACTCGACCGCGACGTCGGCGGCCGCGAGCGTATGGCCGCCCGCGAGCGAGCCGTCCGCGTTACGCGACGGTACGGCCGGCGACGGCATGTGATCGAAGAAGCCGTCGTTCTCGTCGTAGTTGATCAGCAGCACGGTCTTGCTCCATACGTCCGGATTCGCGGTCAGCGCGTCGAGCACCGCCTGCACGTACCACGCGCCCTGTGCGGGGCTCGACGGCCCAGGGTGTTCGCTGTACACCGACGGCGGGATGATCCACGACACCTCGGGCAGCTTGCCGTTGCGGATGTCGTCGCGGAACGTTTCGAGAAAGCCGTACGGCATCGTGTTGCCGAAGCCTTTCGCGAGCGGGCTCAGCGGATCGTCGATTGCCGGATCGTAGAACGCGCCGGCCGCCGTCACCGGCTGCGTGATGTCCGTCGACGCGACATACGCGGGCCGGCGCGCGGCCGGCATTTGCTCGATGGCCGCGCGCCAGTGGCGGAAGCTCATCATCTCGTTGCAGCCGAAGTTGTCGATCAGGCTCTGGTACACCTTCCAGCCCACGCCGGCTTGCTGCAGCCGGTCGGCGTACGTCGTCCACGTCCAGCCCTGGCTCGACGGGCCGATGTCGTTGCCGCCGTTGAACTGGTTGTTCAGCGCGGCGACCTTCACGCGGCTGCCGTCGGCCGGGCTGATGCCGTTCGGGCCGTTGGTGCCGCTCCAGTAGAACAGCCGGTTCGCGATCGTGCCCGTGTGCATCCCGCAGTGGTAGTGGTCGCACAGCGTGAACGCATCGGCGAGCGCGCGCTAGAACGGCACTTCCGCCGCGTCGTAATAGCCCATCGACAGCGGCGTCTTCGCGTCGGGCCAGCGGTTCATCCGGCCGTGGTCCCACGCGGCCTGCGCGTCGGCCCACGTGTGCGGCGTGCCGCCCGCGCGCTGTGCGTTGCCCTGGCTCGCATCGAGGTGGTAAGGCGTGAAGGTCGTCGCGGGCGTCGTTTTCGTGTAGGTCTGGTGGAACACGTCGCGGCCGTTCGGCGACGGCACCGCGAAGCGGTCGCCATAACCGCGTACGCCCCTGAACGTGCCGAAGTAGCCGTCGAATGCGCGGTTCTCCATCATCAGCAGCACGACGTGCTTGACGTCGTTGATGGTCCCCGTTTCGTGAAACGCGGGAATCGCGAGCGCGCGGCGGATGCTCGGCGGAAACGCGGACAGTGCCGCGGCGGCGAGGCCGGAGGTGGCGGTCTGCTGGAGGAACTTGCGGCGTGACGTCATGACGTTCTGATCCTTTGAGAGGGGAGCGGTCTGGTTGTGCCCATGCGTCGCGTGCGTTCGAATGCGTCGGCCGTTGTCGCGGTCCTGCGCGCTGCATGCTCGTGATGCGCGGGGCAGGACGTCGGCACACGCGGGCCGGCGAGTGCCGGGCAGGGCGGCGCCCAGTTTAGGGAGCGCAGATGACGTCGACGTGATACGGAAGCGACATGACGTACCACGGTTGTTACGTTGCGTGCGCAACTAATTCAAGATGTGGCGTGACGAACCGGAACGGTCATGAATTACCGGTTTTCGCCGAAGCGACCCGGAAGGAATTGCCGATTGCGTGAAACTCGCGTGACGCCAGTTGGTTGCATGGGCAACGGCATCGTGTCGCTCATCGGTCATGTCTCGTTCGCTTGAAATCGGATAAGCTCGTTGCGTTATCCGCCGCGTTGCGGCGGCAACATCCGTCGTCCCGATATTTTCCACTCTACCCAGTGATGACCGATATCACGATCCGGCACAGCGAGACGCACGACGTCGACACGATCCGGCGAATCGCCGCGCAGCCCGCGGTGTATATGAATACGCTCCAGCATCCTTTTCCGTCGCACGAGAAATGGCTGCAGCGGCTCGAGCGCCTGCGCGAGCACGGTGTGAGCCTCGTCGCCGAAATCGATGGCGCGGTGGTCGGTCACCTCGCGCTGCACCCCGAACAGAACCCGCGCCGCCGCCATGCGGCATCGCTCGGGATGATGGTCGATGCGTCGCATCACGGGCGCGGCATCGGCAGCCGGCTGCTCGCGGCCGCGATCGATCTGGCCGAGAACTGGCTGAACATCACGCGCGTCGAACTGACCGTGTTCGTCGACAATTCCGCGGCGATCGCACTCTACGAAAAGCACGGCTTCCGAATCGAGGGCGAAGCGCCGGACTACGCGCTGCGCGACGGTGCATATGCGTCGGTATTTCAGATGGCGCGGATCAACGGAAGGCAGTAGAGCATGCGTGCGTGCGGGGCGCAGGCGTTGCGCGTCAGCGGCGGCATGTATGGCGATGCCGTGCGTCGTGCGCTGCGGCATCCGTGCGTGGAATCGCTCGGCAGGACGGAACGCTGTCGATGAAGTGCGGATGGCGCGCCGTGCGTCGTCGTGCCGGCCGGATATGCGTGCGGGTCCGCAATACCGAGCGTCATATCCATTCGAAAATTCGTTCGTTTTCAACCGGCCGCACGAATCGTATCGTCGAGCGATGTGCGCGTAGCAGCGATCGTCGCGGTTCACGCGGTTGCGCGGGGTGCGTCCTGCGCAGCGCAGGCAGGTCGCGCGTTCCAGTGTCGATGCGTGCGTGACGACCAGATCGATTCCGCGCCCGCGTCTCGCGCTCGCCGACGCCCGTCGCCGTCTCGTTGCTTCGTCGTGTTTTCGCTTCGCCGCTTCGCGCCGGCCGGTGTGGCGCCGCTGCGTGCCGCGTCGAACCGTCGCGCGACGCCGCTTCCCGCAACCGTCTCTTTCAACGGAACCCTGTCGATGAAAATCATGCTCCGGAACCTGACCGCCGCCTGCCTGCTCGCCGCCGCCGGTGCGGCGCTTGCCGCCAACGCGCCGCAGAGCGCTGCCGTATCGAGCCCGTCGGGCGATGGCGCGCATCTGCCGCCGGGCATCGCGTGGCAGCACGGCGACGTCGATGCCGCGTTCGCGCTCGCGAAGCGCACCGGCAAGCCGCTGCTGTTGTACTGGGGCGCGGTGTGGTGCCCGTCGTGCAACCAGGTGAAGTCGACGATCTTCAGTCAACAGGCGTTCAAGACGCGCTCGTCGTTCTTCGTGCCGGTGTATCTCGACGGCGATACCGAGAGCGCGCAGAAGGTCGGCGAGCGCTTCAAGGTGCACGGCTATCCGACGATGATCCTGTTCCGCCCGGACGGGACCGAAGTGACGCGGCTGCCGGGCGAAGCCGATCTCGACCGCTACATGCAGGCGTTGTCGCTGGGGATGACGGCCACGCATCCGGTGCGGCAGACGCTCACGGCCGCGCTGAACGGCGGTGCGGCGCTGACGCCGGACGAATGGCATCTGCTCGCCGACTATTCGTGGGACACCGACGGCGCGCTGCCGGTGCCGGCCGATCGTGTCGCGGTGACGCTGCAGACGCTGTCGCAACGTGCGCGTGCGGCCGGCGCTAAGGCGGATGCCGCGCGTTTCGCGCTGAAGTCGGTGGTGGTCGCGTCGTCAGACGATCCCGCGCAGGCCGGTGCGATCGACAAGCCGGCGCTCGCCGATGCGCTGCGTGCGGTGCTGCGCGAACCGGCGCTCGCGCGGGCCGACTCGGACGTGCTGGTCGCGGCGCCCGCGCGTGTCGTTGCGTACCTCGGCAGCGACACCGCGCAGCGCGCGACGTTGCGCGCCGCGTACGACACCGCGCTTGCGCGTCTGTCGACCGATACCACGCTATCGTCGATCGATCGGCTGATGGCGTTGCACGGCCGCGTACTGCTTGCGCGCGGCGGCGCACCCGGCGGCGCGCCGCTCGATGCGCCGGCGCTCGTCGCCACCGCCCGCAAGCAGATCGCCGCGTCGGTGCAGGGCGCCGCGAATGCGTACGAGCGGCAGGCGCTCGTCAGTGAAGCCGCGGACACGCTGACCGACGCCGGGCTGTACGACGAATCGGACGTGCTGCTGAAGGCCGAACTGCCGCGTTCGTCGACGCCGTATTACTTCATGTCGGGGCTGGCCGCGAACGCGAAGGCCCGCGGCGACAAGGCCGCGGCGCTCGACTGGTATCGGAAGGCATACGAATCGGCGAGCGGGCCCGCGACGAAGCTGCGTTGGGGCGCGACCTATTTCGCGAATGCGGTGGCATTGGCACCGGACGACTCGGCGCGGATCGAAGGGATCGCCGCAAGCGTGTTCGCGCAGGCCGGCAAGACCCGCGACGCGTTTTACGGGGCGAACCTGCGCGCGCTGACCAAGGTCGTCACGCAGTTGAACCGCTGGCGCGATGGCGGTGCGCACGACGCGTCGGTCCGGTCGGTCGTGAAGCAGTTCGACGGGGTGTGCGCAAAGCTGCCGGCGGGCGACCCGCAGGCAGCCGTATGCACGAAACTGATTCAGCCGGTGAAGGCGTGATGGTGTGAGGGCGCGCGGCCGGGGCAGCCCGACGCCGCGTTGCTGCGAAGGCTTACCGGCTCGATTCCGACGATGCGCCGCGATCGTTGCCGTATCCGGCATTCTGCTGGCGCGCGATCTTCGCTTCGGCGGACACGATGCTGGCCGGATAGAACCAGTCGCTCGGCTGGAAGCCGGCTTGCTTGAGCGCCTTCACTTCGGCGCGGACCTGTGCGCGCGTCAGCGGCGGGTTCGACTGCGCGTGCGCGGCGAGCGGCGCGGATACGGCCAGGGCGATGGCAATTGCAGGGATCAGGCGCTTCATGATCGGGAACCTCCATGTGTCCGTCTGCGCGGCCGGCCTTCGTTCGACGTCTTCGCCCGACGAAGCGGCAGCAGGTGGAGCCAGTGTAGGCCCCGCCACGCGCGGGAAAAACGCGATCGCTCCCAACGCAGTGTTCTGCGGGCGGTAACAATGTCGGGAGTGGCGAATGGCCGTGACGAGCAGAGGAAGACAGGAGGAACCGAGCGCCAGCCGCGTTGATGCGGCCGGCGAAGCCGGGCGGCGCTCATCGGAGCGCCGCCCAATGCCGGGACTTACACGAGACCCGTCGTGTAGTACACGGCGATCACGAAGAACACGGCGACCGTCTTGATCAGCGTGACCGCGAAAATATCGCGATACGACTCGCGGTGCGTGAGGCCCGTGACCGCGAGCAGCGTGATCACCGCGCCGTTGTGCGGCAGCGTGTCCATGCCGCCGCTGGCCATCGCGACGACCCGGTGCAGCACGTCCAGCGGAATGTTGGCCGCCTGCGCACCCTTGATGAACAAGTCCGACATCGCGGCGAGCGCGATGCTCATGCCGCCCGATGCCGAACCGGTGATGCCCGCGAGCGAACTCACCGACACCGCCGCGTTGACGAGCGGGTTCGGAATGCTCTTCAGCGCATCGCTGACGACGAGGAATCCCGGCAGCGCGGCGATCACGCCGCCGAAGCCGTATTCCGACGCGGTGTTCATCGCGGCGAGCAGCGCGCCGGCGACGGCGGCCTTCGAGCCTGCCGCGAAGCGTCCGCTGACGCGCTTGAACGCGGTCAGGATGACCAGCACGATGCCGAGCAGCAGCGCGGCTTCGACGGACCAGATCGCGACGACCGTCTTGATCGACGTCGTGACGGGCGCGTGCACGCCGGGCAGCACTTCCGGCGCGACCGTATACGACGCCGCGCCGTACCACTGCGGGATCAGCTTCGTGAACGCGAAGTTCGACACGCCGACGAGGATCAGCGGCAGGATCGCCAGCGCCGGATTCGGCAGCGACTTCGCTTCGACGCGCTCCGGTTCGTTGACGAGCGACGTGCCGTAGCCTTCGCCCTTCGCCATCGCCGAACGGCGGCGCCATTCCAGATATGCGAGACCGACGACGATGATGAACAGCGAGCCGATCGTGCCGAGCGCGGGCGCCGCCCATGCGGTCGTCTTGAAGAACGTGGTCGGGATGATGTTCTGGATCTGCGGTGTGCCGGGCAGCGAATCCATCGTAAACGAGAACGCGCCGAGCGCGATCGCGCCGGGCATCAGCCGTTTCGGAATGTTGCTCTGCCGATAGAGCTCCGCCGCGAACGGATAGACGGCGAACACCACGACGAACAGCGACACGCCGCCATAGGTGAGCAGCGCGCACACCGCGACGATCACCGCATTCGCGCGCGAGCGGCCGATATAGCGGATGGCCGCATGAACGATCGACTCGGAGAACCCGGACAGTTCGATCACCTTGCCGAACACGGCGCCGAGCATGAACACCGGGAAATAGAGTTTGACGAAGCCGACCATCTTCTCCATGAAGATGCCGGAGAAGACCGGTGCGACAGCGGCGGGTTCGGTCAAGAGGACGGCGCCGAGCGCGGCGATGGGCGCGAACAGGATCACGCTGTAGCCGCGATACGCGGCAAACATCAGGAACGCCAGCGCGGCGAGGACGATCACGAAAGACAAGGGAGTCTCCTAAAAGCTTGGAATGGCTTTGGTTGTTGTTCGATCGCGGAGCGCGCCGCGGACCGGCTCGGGTTCGTGCAGGTTTCGTGCCATCGGCCGCAATGCGCCGCCGGACGCGGATCGGGCGCGGGCGCCGTTGCCGCGCGCCGGCCAATGTCTGACGATTCTACATAAATCGTCTCGATCCGGAGACGAATTGGCCGTCAGGACATCCGTCCGCATCGGGCAGGGCTTTCCCGGACAAGGCATTCCGGCGTGTCTCCAAAGTGAGATAATTCGTCCCGTTATGGAGACACCCGGCCAAGCATACGCGGAGACGACGACACGATGATGAACGACTGGGTCCGCCTGCCCGTCAATTACGGCGACGTGCTGCGGCGCGCGGCGGAGTCGCTGTTTCGCACGTTCGAGGATTCGAGTGCGGGCACGGTGGTCGTCGATCGCGACGCGCGCGTCGTGTGGATGAACGAGCGCTATGCGGCGCGCTTCGGCTTCGCCGATCCGCAGCAGGCGGTCGGGCTCGACTGCGAGGCGGTGATTCCGAACAGCCTGATGCGCGAGGTCGTGTCGACCGGCCAGCCGATCCTGCTCGACATCATGGAGACTGGCCGCGAGCCGCTCGTCGTCACGCGCCTGCCGCTGAAGAACGAGGCGGGCGAGACCGTCGGCGCGATCGGCTTCGCGCTGTTCGATCAGTTGAAGACGCTCACGCCGATCTTTTCGCGTTACGCGCAGCTTCAGCAGCAGCTGATCGCGACGCAGCGCTCGCTCGCGCAGGCGCGCCGCGCGAAATACACGTTTGCGAGCTTCGTCGGCACGAGCGCCGCGAGCCTCGAAACGAAGCGTCAGGCGCGGCGTGCCGCCCAAGTCGATTCGCCGGTGCTGCTGCTCGGCGAGACGGGCACCGGCAAGGAACTGCTCGCGCATGCGATCCACGCGGCATCGGCGCGCGCGCTCCAGCCGCTCGTCACGGTGAACGTCGCGGCGATACCCGACACGCTGCTCGAAACCGAATTCTTCGGCGCGGCGCCGGGCGCGTATACCGGCGCCGATCGCAAGGGGCGCGTCGGCAAGTTCGAGCTGGCCGATCGCGGCACGCTGTTTCTCGACGAGATAGGCGACATGCCGCTGCCGCTCCAGGGCAAGCTGCTGCGCGTGCTGCAGGACAAGGAGTTCGAACCGGTCGGCTCGAACCGGATCGTGCGCGCGGACGTGCGCATCATCGCCGCGACGTCGGCCGACTTGCCCGCGCTGGTCGAGGCCGGCCGGTTCCGCGCGGATCTGTACTACCGGCTGAACGTGCTGACGATTCATGCACCGCCGCTGCGCGAGCGTGCGTCCGACATCGCGGCGCTCGTCTATGCAATGCTCGAAGAGCTGGCTGCGCAGCACGGCCGCGCCGCGCATTGCGAGCTGACCGACGATGCGTTGCGGATGCTGTGCGCGTACCCATGGCCGGGCAACGTGCGAGAGCTGCGCAACACGCTCGAGCGTGCGCTGATGCTGTCGGATCGAGCGGTGATCGACGCGGATGCGCTGGCGCCGTTTCTCGGTCCGGTGCGCGTGGCGCCGGACGGCGTGCCGGCGGGCACGCGCGCAGCGACGTCGCAGGTTGGCCGCCACGCGGACAGCGTGCCGGATGCGCATGGGACACCCGTCGTTTCGTATGCCGATGCATTGGCCGCGTGGGAGCGCCAGTTCCTGACCGACGCACTGGCCGCCTGCGACGGGAAGGTGGTCGACGCGGCCGCGCGCATCGGCATCGGCCGGGCGACGCTGTACAAGAAAATGACCGCGCTCGGCATCGATCGATAGCGTCGCGCAACGGGCGCGGCCCGACCCGATGGGCGCCAATGGTGACGTGCCTGACAGGAGACAACGATGAAGCGACTCGGCATCGCCGGATGGCTGGCCGTAGTGGTGGCGACGTCCTCGTTCGCGCAACCGGGCGTCGCGGACGCGCCCGCGGCGCGGCGCAACTGGTACGGCGATCCGTTCGTCGCGCTGTCGCAGGACTTCGCCGAGTGCCCGTTGCCGCTGGGCCCGTGGATGACGCGCGCCGAAATGGAAGACGACGCGCATTACCGCGTCGAGCGCGGGACCACCTGCTGGCTCGCCCATCGCTGCACGAAGCCGAATTCCTATATGTATGACGCGCCGATCGCCGCGGCCGCGAAGGCGCATTTCGCCGGCACCGATCGTCTGCACGGCACGAGCCTGTGGATCACCGTACAGCGGCGCTTCATTTACGTCGAAGGGTGCGCCGACCCGGCGTTCGACCGGCAGGCGCTGGCGCGCGAACTCGGCGCGCTTCCCGACGTCGAGCAGGTGTTCGTTCGCATCACCGACGATCCGCATCGCACGCTGCCGTACAAGACGCGCGGACAGCCGGAGCGTACGCCCGACCGTCCGTCCGACTGAACGCGGGAGGATCGCCCGTGGCATACTCGCGACATCAAAAAATCGGTTGACGGAAAGAATAATGAAACACATGCTTGCGTCGGTCTGTCGGTGGCCTCGAACGCATTGGCGTCGGGCCGGATTGTTGGCCCTGGTTGCGGGGCTCGGCGGGTGCGGTGGCGGGGCGCCGCTGTTCACGTCGGACGGGCGCCCGACTACGCAGGTGCAGTGCACCGGTAGCGACTGGAGCAATTGCACGGACAACGCTCGCGCCATCTGCAACGGGGAATTTGATGTCGTCCAGCAATCGACCGATGACGCCGTGCGAAATCTTCTCTTCGCATGCAAGAAGAAAAGCGGTTATTGATCCGACATGACTGGATGAGGAGATCATGATCGGGTGAAGCGCTTTTCTATTCGCTTGGAGTCGGCTATTTTTCATGAATAACACTCACGGAGTCCCATCCATATGGCGACCTACAGGCAACTGACAGCGCAGCTCGAAAGACTTCAGCAAAAGATCGAAAAGGAACGAGAAAAGGCGATTGCCGATGCGATTGCCACCATTCGGGCGAAAATCGAGGAATACGACATTACGGCCGAAGAGCTCGGGTTTCTTCCGGCGGGCAAGGCCGCTGCCGCTAAACCGAAGCGTCCGTTGCCGCCGAAGTACCGCAACCCGAAGACCGGCGAAACGTGGAGTGGCCGCGGCCGTGCGCCGGCATGGCTCGGCAAGAACCGCGCGCGTTTCCTGATCAAGGACTGACTCCCGAAAGTCCTCACCTTTCGTGCGCTCACTGACGGTGCGACCGGCCATGCGGCCGTCGCACCGTTTCGTTTTTGGGCCGCCGCGCCGCGACGGCGCATCGCAAATTGAATGCCAATGGCGCACGGTTAACGGATGCCGTTTTGCAAATTCGCTGCGATCAGACCGGATATCACGGTGAATTACGGTAAACAGCCGGCCAATTGCGCCGGATGCGTGTATTGGCATTCGCGATGCTGGCGGTGCTGGCCGATTGCCCGCTGCCATCACCTTTCGCGTATTGCGCCCGTGTGCCGGGTAATTCCCGAAAGTGCTCACCTTGGCTCCTGTAAATCCTCACCGTTGAACAGGCGGCAGGGTTGCCGCATCGTGCGACGTTCGCCGGTTGCAACGAGCGAAGGCGTCCGTGACGAGCCCATGTTGACGGCGCTGATGCACGTCGCACAGTCGGCCGTTCGGCATATAGGCAGCGGCATCCCGTTCGCCTATGCTTGGAGTTCGCATTGCCCCGCGCACGGCTGACCCGCCCGTGTGCGGGGCAGGCCGTCTTTCGATACCGTAGGGAGCCGATGTGACCGTTCGCCATCTCGATGCGTTGTTTCAGCCCAGGTCCGTTGCGGTCGTCGGTGCATCGTTGCGGGCGGGAAGTATTGGGGCGATGGTGTGGGCGCGCGTGCTCGACGGCGCGTTCGAAGGGCCGGTGTGGCCCGTCAATCCGAAGCACCGCGAGCTGAACGGGTATGCGGTCGTGCCCGACGTCGACCGGCTCCCTGCGCCGCCATCGGTCGCGGTGATCTGCACGCCGCCTGCCACGTGGGCCGGCATCGTTCGCAAGCTCGGCGAACTCGGCACGCGCGTCGCGGTGATCGTCGGCGAGGCGCGCACCGGCGCCGATCGCGCCGCGCTCGATCGCACGCTCAAGGCCGCGAAGCCGTTCGTGCTCCGTATCGTCGGGCCGGGCAGTCTCGGCGTGCTGTCACCTGCGCGGCGAGCGCACTTCGGCGCACCGGCCTATACGATCCGATCGGGCGGCGTCGCGTGGGTGTCGCAATCGAACGCGCTGACGAACGCCGTGCTTGGCTGGGCCGATGCGCGAGGCCTCGGCTTTTCGCACGTCGTCGCGCTCGGCGGCGAGGCCGACGTCGACGCGGGCGACGTGCTCGATTACCTTGCGAGCGATCCAGGCACGCGCGCGATCCTGCTCGAACTCGACACCGTCTGTGCCGCACGCAAGTTCATGTCCGCGGCACGCGCGGCAGCCAGGAACAAGCCGGTGCTCGCGTTGCGCACCGGGCGCGCGGATCCCGGCGACGCGCTTTATACCGCGGCGTTCCAGCGCGCGGGGATGGTGCGGGTCGATGCGCTCGATGATCTGCTCGACGAGATCGAGACGCTCGGCGTCGGGCGCGTCGCCGCCCGCGGCGCGGCGACGCTCGTGACGAGCGACGCCGGCGTCGCGAAACTCGCCGTCGATGCGGTCGCGGAGGTGCGCGACGTGCTGGCCGACTGGCCGGCCGCGGCAACGTCGGCGGTCGCTGCCGCGCTGCCGCATCTCGCAGTGCCCGGCAATCCGCTGACGCTCGGTGACGATGCGCTTCCCGAGCATTTTGGCGCGGCCATCAAGGCGCTCGCGCCGTTTCCGCAAACGGGCACGTTATTCGTCGTGCATTCGACGTCCCACAGCGCGCCCGCGGAAGCCGTCGCGCGCACGCTGATCGAATCGAAGCAGTACGCGTATCGCGGCATCCTCGCGTGTTTCTTTGGCGCCGTCGAGCCGGCAACGCGCGACGCACTGCATGCGAACGGCATTCCGGTTCATACGACACCGCAGCGGCTCGCGCGAGCATACGCACGACTCGTCGACTACAACCTTGGCCGCCAGTTGCTGATGCAAACGCCTGAAGGCACACCGCCGCAGCCGGCCGAGTGCGTTGCGTCTGCTCAAGCAGAGGCGCGCCGCATGATCGACGTCGGCGAACACGAACTGGCCGGTGCCGAGGCGTTGCGCTGGCTCGCTCACTTCGGCCTGCATGGCGAGCCGGCCGAGGCATCGGCGAGTGCGCGGGTCGTCGACGTCACGGTCGACATGTACGACGATTCGAACTTCGGCCCGGTGTTCCGTTATGTCGTGCCGCCGGCGGACGGTGTATCGGCACCGTTCGTCGTATTCGGGCTGCCGCCGCTGAACACGGTGCTCGCCCGTGCGGTGATGGAGCGCTCGCCGTATGCGCGCCGCGCGCCTGTGGAGCCCACGCTCGACGCGCTGACGGCGTTGTCGCAAGTCGTATGCGACGTGCGCGAAGTCGTCGCGATGTCGGTCACGCTGCGTGTGCTGTCCGATCGCGCATACGTCGTCGCGCCGCGCATCACGCTGGCGGCGGGGCGCAGCCGGCTCGCGATCATGCCGTATCCGCGTCATCTGGAGCAGACGCTCGAATGGCGCGGCGAGACCGTCACGATCCGCCCGATCCGTCCGGAAGACGAGGAAGCGCACAACGAACTGCTTGGCGCGATGACGCCGGACGATCTGCGGATGCGTTTCTTCGGTGCGGTGCGCAGCTTCGATCATTCGCAGGTTGCGCGCATGACGCAGATCGACTACGACCGCGAGATGGCTTTCATCGTGTCGTTCACCGACGTGTCGGGCCGGGCGCACACGCTTGCGGTGGCACGGGCGGTGGCCGACCCCGACAACGAGGTGGCGGAGTTCGCGATCGCGGTGCGGCCCGATCAGAAGGGCAAGGGACTCGGGCGGCTGATGATGACCCGCATCATCGAATATGCGCGATCGCGCGGTACTGCGTGGATGGTCGGCGAAGCGTTGCGCGAGAATACGGCGATGATCGGGCTGGCGAAGTCGTGCGGTTTCGCGGTGTCGACGACCGAGGAGCCGGGCGTCGTCGGGTTCAGGATGAAGCTGCAACCGTAGCCGCGTTCGCGCGGACGTTCGAGCGCGCGGCGATGTCGCGGTTGTTCGATACGTTACGCCCAACGCAGCCTCGCGACGACGCAGCCTCGCGACGACGCAGCCTCGCGACGACGCAGCCTCGCGACGACGCAGCCTCGCGACGCTTCGGGCTGCAAACAAAATCGCACGGAACGATTACACAGCGTCGCGACCCGCAGTGTCCGGCGAGAAATGGCCGAACGCCAGCAACATGGCAGCCGCGCGGAGCGTATGGCATGTACGGACCACTTCCCGCGTCGGCAGGGACTCGCCCAATATTCGGCCACGCTGCCCGGCGCATGCCACGCCCCGGCATCGGACACGACGCAAAGGTGAGATTTTTCGGGAGCGGGAAGTGAGCCTTTCCGGGAGCGGCAAGGTGAGGCGATACGGGAGCGACTGGTGAGCCTTCCCGGGAGCTACCGGTGAGCCGTTGCGGGACGCGCTGGTGAGCCTTTCCGGGAGGGCTTGGTGAGCGTCTGCGGGATACGTCGGTGAGGACGTTCGGGACGCTTCGGTGAGTCCTTCCGGGAGCTCGAGGTGAGCTTTTCCAGGATCGACTGGTGAGGGCTTTCAGGAGCCTTCGGTGAGATTTTTCGGGAGCCTGGGAACGAAGCGCTCGGGCGGGCGCGGCGCGGGCGTTTGCCGGCGTCCGCGCCATCACGGGCACGCATGAACCGTGCCCGCGGCGGGTTTCACGCCGCGAGTTTCGACGCTGCGTCGTTCACCTGTTCGCGCGAAATCGCGAGTTCCTCGAGGTGCGCGTCCGCATACACGCCGCCGGTTTCGCGCTCGAGTCGCGCGATCGTCAGCGCGCAACGTGCGGTGTCTTTCGGCATCGCGATGAAACGCTTGACCGACTCGCCGGACGTAAATGCATCGAACAGCGCACTGCGCACATCGTCCGGAAGCGTCTTGGTCCATTGGTACGGCTTGCCGTTGAACGTGATCGACGGCGGCAGCGCGCGTTCCTTCTTGGTGGCCGTGATCAGGCCGTAGGTGCGTGCGGCGTCGCCGATCTGCTCGGGCGAGAAGAGTTCGTCGGGCGTGATGTCGAACTGCTCGATGTAGTTCTCGATCGCGAGCATCGCCGCGGCACGGTCGTCGCGCTTCTTCTGCGCGCGCGCGACGATGTCGCGCAGCTCGTCCGCTTCTTCGGGCGTGATCGTGAAGCTTGCCTGCTTCTGCTGAAGTTCGGAGAAACGCTGGAATTCTTGATCGTTCAGAAGTTTGGCCATGACATCCATCGGATACGACGGCCGCGACAGCCGGCCGCCGTAGTTTTTGAGAGGGCCGCTATTCTAGCGTAGCGCCGCAGGCCCGGCGCTCGCGCATCCGCGAACGACCGCGAACGACCGCGAACGACCGCCGAACCATTCATCGAACGACCGCCGAACGTCGCGCCGCGCCCGCGCGCGATGCCGCAATGGTTCGGATGCCGCGGCGGCCTCGCCGCAGCCGAGTCTCGTTGGCCAAGAAAATCGCGAAAGCCCGCGCCCGCTCAAGCGACCGACCCACCGCCCGACCGGCCGGCTCCAGCGTGCTGCCGCGCGTTCAGCAGGCCTGCACGCGGCACATCGACAACTGGCCTGCCGTATCGCGCAGCCCCGCGACGACGATGTCGATAGACGGCGCCATGTGCGCGTCGATCCGGCGCATGTACGGGCAGGTCAGCACCGCGATCGCGTGGCCGGCCGGGCCGAGGATCGGCGCGCTGAGGTCGGTGACGCCATACGCCTGGCGGCTGTCCTGGCGCACGTAGCCGGACTGACGGATCGACTGGCACGCGTACGCGAGTTCCTGCTCGTTTATCGGCGTTTCGCCCTTGACCTTGCGATGCTCGGCCAGCATGTGCGCACGCTGCTCGGCACTCTGGAACGACAGCATCACGCGGCCGGACGCGGTGTCGGCGAGCCCGACGCGCGAGCCGAGCCGCACCGACACGCCCCACGGGCCGGGGCCGTCGACCTGCGCGATCACGAGCAGGTTGCCGCGATCGTAGACGGTCAGATGGCACGACTGTTCGGCGGCATCCGCGAAGCGCTGCATCAGCGGCAGCGCCTCGGCGATCAGCCGGTTCATCGGCGGATGCCGGTGCGCGAGCGCGAACAGTTTCAGGCTGAGCGTGTAGCGGTCGCCGCCGCTCGAGCGCATCACGTAGCGGCGCGCGACCAGCCGTTCGAGCATCCGGTAGATCTCGCTCGCATTGCGGCCGAGCTCCTTCGTGATTTCGGTGCGCGTGAGCCCTTCCTTCTGTTCCGACAGGAGTTCGAGGATGTCGAGACCCTTGTCGAGCGCGGGCGCGCGGTAGCGGTCGGCTGCGCCCGGCGATTCCCGTGCGTCGCTGCCGGGAAGCGGAGTATTGGTTGATTGCATCATGGATATGAGGTCCGGGAATGGCCGATCGGTGGCGACGCACGCTGGCCTTCTGCACGCTGGCCGGTGACGACCGCATCCGATGCGGCCGCCATCCGCGCGAGCTTATCAACAAACTTCCAGTGTGCAATGCAGCGTCTTTTTACCGATCGTTACCGAGCAAGAACGGATCAGATGTCGTTCTCGATGACAGGGTCGCAACGAATATTGTTTATTCACGTTCCGATGTCGACCAGCGATGCAACCCGGCATCCCGCGATTGGCGCAGCCAGCCCGATGCCGCTGTGCAATCCCCGCAGGCGCACCAATAGTCGGTATCCGTCGCGCGCCATTTCACGGCGCGCCGCCGATGGTACAAAGAGCAGCGGGCCAACGACGGCGCCGACCCGCGTCAACGACGATCGGCATTCAGTCCGGCGCGTGGCCGCAGGCGGCTGCGTCGGCCGGTATCCTGTCACATTCGACAACAGAGGTTGAGCACGATGAAACTGCTTCGCTATGGCCCGTCCGGCCAGGAAAAGCCCGGGATTCTCGACGCGGACGGCCGCATTCGCGACCTGTCCGCGCACGTGCCGGATCTTGCCGGCGACGTGCTGTCCGACGCCGGCCTCGCCCGCCTGCGCGCGCTCGATCCTGCTGCGCTGCCGCTCGTCCCCGGCGAGCCGCGCATCGGCGCGTGCGTCGGTCGCGTCGGCAAATTCATCGGCATTGGCCTGAACTATGCCGATCACGCGGCCGAGGCCGGCATGCCGGTGCCGAAGGAGCCGGTAGTGTTCGGCAAGTGGACGAGTTCGATCTGCGGCCCGAACGACGGCATCGAGATCCCGAAGGGCTCCGTGAAGACGGACTGGGAAGTCGAGCTGGGCGTCGTGATCGGCGCGACGGGCAAGGACGTCGACGAAGCGCGCGCTCTCGATTACGTTGCCGGCTACTGCGTCGTCAACGACGTATCCGAGCGTGAATGGCAGATCGAGCGCGGCGGCCAGTGGGACAAGGGCAAGGGCTTCGACACGTTCGGGCCGATCGGCCCGTGGCTCGTCACGCGCGACGAGGTGCCCGATCCGCAGCGTCTCGGCCTGTGGCTCGAGGTCGACGGCCACCGCTATCAGAACGGCAACACGCGCACGATGGTGTTTACGGTCGCGCAATTGATCGCGTATCTGTCGCGTTGCATGACGCTGCAACCGGGCGACGTGATCACGACCGGCACCCCGCCCGGCGTCGGGATGGGCATCAAGCCGGCGCCAGTGTTCCTGAAGGCCGGCCAGACGTTGCGCGTCGGGATCGACGGACTCGGCGAGCAACTGCAGCGTACGCGCAACGCGCAGTAAGCGCCGACGCGCTCAGGCCGACGCCGCGCGGGCGTGCGCTCGCGGCCGGCTCCGCGGCCGACCCGCCGCCCGAGCGACGCAACGGCGTCTGTCGCGCACCGACCGCCGATCCGCTAGATACGAGAGCCCGATTCCGCGCGATGCGGAATCGGGCTCTGGTCGTTCATCCGCATTCGCCTTTCGCGAATCAGACGACGTTGTCCAGCTCGCAATGGGCTTCGAGCCGATATCCGTCGGGATCGACGACGAACGCCGCGTAATAGCCGGGACCGTAGCGTTCGCGCTTTCCCGGCCCGCCATTGTCCTGTCCGCCATGCTCGAGCGCGGCGCGGTAGAACGCATCGACTTCCACCGGCGACGCCGCGCGGAACGACACGTGCAGCCCCGAATCCGGATCGGCGACGACAGGGCGCTTCGCGTGCTGCAGCCACAGCACGGGTTCGGTGGTGCCGTAGCCGAGCGATGCGTCGTCGCTATGCAGCCGCTTGTAGCCGAGTGCGCCGAGCGCGCTGTCGTAGAAAGCGCGGCTGCGGTCGATGTGGGCAACGCCGAAGGAAAGATGATCGATCATTTGTGGCTCCTTGAACTGAGACGGGGTGGCAGCGCAAAACCTGTTCCAGTCGCCTGGCGCATCGTGCCGAGCGTGCTGTCTTGGAGCGTGCGGCTGCGGCCGGTGTGGACAACTCCGCACGAAAGTCGATTGTTCGTCTGTGGCGCTCTGAATCGAACGCGCGTCAGTGGCAAGCCATTCATAACCACCATGCAGGTTATGTTAGGAACCGCGCCGATGCTTGTCAACCGGCATGGTGGTTAGATACGATCGCGTCATGACTAGAACGCAACCTTCCGTCACTACCGACTGCCTGATGCCGGCGCCGTCCGAAACGTTGAGCATCGATTTCGCGAACACGCTGTACTGGCGCGGCGCGGATACGCCGACGGAGACCTTCCGCACGCTGGACGAGCTGTTCGCGTGGTGCCGCGAGCAGGCGGGCGTGCCGGCGCGCGTGGCCGACGCGTGTCTCGCATATGAAAAAGAGAAGAAGGAGCAGGGTGACGAGCCCGCGATCCTGGCGCGCGCGCTCGCGTTGCGCGAGGCGCTGTATCGGCTCTTTCACGCGCAGGCCGAGCGGCGCGAACCCGAGGCCGACGATCTGGTGCTGCTCGGCGGTTTCCTCGCGGAAGCGGCGCCGCGCATCGCGCTCGCGCGGATCGACGGCGCCTATGCATGGCGAGTCCCGGAAGCGGACGTATCGCTCGGGCGGCTGCTGAGCCCGGTGCTGTGGTCGGCGACCGACCTGCTGGGCGGCGCGCGCCTTGCGAAGGTCAAGCGTTGCGCGAACGACGCATGCCAGTGGCTGTTCATCGACGACAGCAAGAACGGCAGCCGCCGCTGGTGCTCGATGTCGTCGTGCGGGAACCGCGCGAAGGCCTACCGCCATTATCACAAGACCGAGTGACGGCAACGCGCGTCCTGCGCGTCACGTCTCCGTCGTCCGAATCCCGCCCGCCGAATCCGACTCTATTTCGCGGACAGCTTCCGCCACAGCGTCGTCTTGCTGATGCCGAGCATCGCGCACGCGCGATCGCGGTCGCCGCCGCACGCGTCGAGCACCGCGCGGATCTCGTCGGCTTCCGCGCGGCGGCGGCGCGCATGGAGCGTCCGCGCGTCGCCGGCCTCGGCCGTATCGAGTGCGTCAACCGGCGCCGCGACCAACTCGGGCGCGATCACCTGCAGCGCCTCGGCCGCGAGCACGGGGCAGGGCGCGTCCGGATCGCGCTCGTCGACTTCCTCGGCCAGTTCAACGGCGATTCGCTCGACGACGTTCTGCAATTCCCGCACGTTGCCGGGCCAGCGATACCGCGCGAGCGTCGCCTGCGTCGCGTCGAGCACGCGCATCGCATCGCCGAGCTCGCGCACGCGTTCGGCGAGCCGCGGCTCGCGCCGTGCGGCCTGCACGAGCAGCGTCGCCGCGAGCGCGGGGATGTCGGTGGCGCGCTCGCGCAGCGGCGGCAGCCCGATGTTCAGGATGTTGAGCCGGTAGTAGAGATCCGCACGGAACGTACCGGCCTCGACGGCCGCGAGCAGCGGCCGGTGCGTCGCGGCGATCACGCGCACGTCGATGCGGATCGGCTCGGTCGACCCGAGGCGGATCACCTCGCGCTCCTGCAGCACGCGCAGCAGCCGGCTTTGCAGCGACGGCGGCATCTCGCCGATTTCATCGAGAAACAGCGTGCCGCGGTGCGCGGCCTCGACCAGCCCCGTCTTGCCGCCGCGTCGCGCGCCGGTGAACGCGCCTTCCTCGTAGCCGAACAATTCGCTCTCGAGCAGTGCTTCCGGAAACGCGCCGCAGTTGACCGCGACGAACGGATAGCTGCTTCGCGCGGACAGCGCATGCAGGCTCTGCGCGATCATCTCCTTGCCGGTGCCGCTCTCGCCGAGCACGAGCACGGTCGCGTCGGATTTCGCGTAGCGGCGCACCAGATCGCGCACGCGCGTCATCGGCGCGGATGTGCCGACCACGTCGTCGAGCGCATAGCGCGCCGCGAACTGCTGCGTGTTCGGCTGCGAGCGCAGCGCGCGGTCGAGCCGCTCGACCGCGCGCGACTCCTGAAACGTCAGCACGCTGCCCGACGTGACGCCGCGGTCGACGAGCGGCCCGCGATGCACGACGTAACGCACGCCGCGCACGGTCGCGAGCGCGTCGCCGTCCTCGCCGCGCAGCGTGCGCAGCTCGGGCCGCAGGTCGACGAGCGCGCGGCCGACGGCCGCCGCCGGTTCGACTCCGAGCGCCGACGCGAGCCGCTCGTTGATCGCCTCGACGCGGCCGCGCGCATCGAGCGCGACCACGCCGTCGCGCAGGTGCTGCAGCAGGTTGTCGAGCCGCTGGCGGCGAAACGCCTCGGCGTGCGTGGCATACGCGACTTCGAGCGCCGTCTCGACCGCCTTGCGCACCGACGCGTGCGAATACAGGAACACCGCGCCCATGCCGGCGCTCGCCGCGAGGTCGGTGACGAGGCCGGGGCCGACGATCGTCTCGATGCCGCGATCGTGCAGGTCGTGCACGCAGGCTTCCGCTTCCTGCGCGGACTGATATGACGCAAACTGCACGTCGAGGCCGTACGCGGCGACGAAGCGGCGCACTTCGGGCGGCGTCTCGCCGGCGCTGACGAGCGCGATCCGCGAGGCGTCGCGCCGCGCGCGCGCGAGCGCCTGCATCACGTCGAAGCCGGTCGGCGACACGACCACGACCGGCACCTGCGCGCGCGTCTTGAGGAAGCCGCCGTTCGAGCCGGCCGCGACGATCACGTCGGGCCGCGCGGTGCCGGCCTCCGCGATCGCGCTCAGCGCGTCTTCGTACGCGCGCGCGACGATGCGCACGTCGGCGCGTTCGTCGAATTCGCCGGCGATCTCGCGAAACAGGTCGCGCAGGCGGCTGATGCCCATCGCCCAGATGCGCGGACGCACCGTGCGGTCGGCCGGGCCGACTGGCTTGGTCGAGGAGAGGTCCATGGCGACCGATTATGCGCGTGCGATTTCATTTTTGAAACATGAAATTGCCGAATTGAAATCTCGGGGTGAAACGCCGTTGACGACGCTTGCTTAAGAATCAGTGAGTTAGCCGGGTTTTGCGAACTGGCCCGGTCCTTGCTGTTCATGGTCATTCCTTCAGGAGGCCGTTCATGAGCAACACGCATCTTCAGAGCGCCGGCGCGAAGTTTCGCGCGGCAGTCGCGGCCGAACAGCCGCTGCAGGTGGTCGGCGCGATCACCGCGTATGCGGCCAAGATGGCCCAGGCCGTCGGTTTCAAGGCCGTCTACCTGTCGGGCGGCGGCGTCGCCGCGAATTCGCTCGGGATTCCCGATCTCGGCATCAGCACGATGGAAGACGTGCTGATCGACGCGAGCCGGATCACCAACGCGACCGATCTGCCGCTGCTCGTCGACATCGACACGGGCTGGGGCGGCGCATTCAACATCGCGCGCACGATCCGCTCGTTCATCAACGCGGGCGTCGCGGCGGTCCACATCGAGGACCAGGTCGGCCAGAAGCGCTGCGGCCACCGTCCGGGCAAGGAGGTCGTGCCGACCGAGGAAATGGTCGATCGCGTGAAGGCCGCGGTCGATGCGCGGACCGACGACCAGTTCGTGATCATGGCCCGCACCGACGCGGCCGCCGCCGAAGGGATCGACGCGGCGATCGAGCGCGCGATCGCCTATGTGGAAGCCGGCGCGGACATGATCTTCCCGGAAGCGATGAAGACGCTCGACGACTACCGCCGTTTCAAGGCTGCCGTGAAGGTGCCGATCCTTGCGAACCTGACCGAGTTCGGCTCGACGCCGCTGTTTACGGTCGACGAGCTGCGCGAGGCGAACGTCGACATCGCGCTGTATTGCTGCGGCGCGTATCGCGCGATGAATAAGGCCGCGCTGAATTTCTACGAGACGCTGCGCCGCGACGGCACGCAGAAAGCCGCGGTGCCGACGATGCAGACGCGCGCCGAGCTGTACGACTTCCTCGGCTATCACGCGTACGAGCAGAAGCTCGACGAGCTGTTCGCGCAGGGCAAGAAGTAACGCGCCCGCGCGCCGGGACACGGTTCCCGGAACGCATTGCATGAAGCCGGGGCGCGCGCCGCAGCGCCGGCCCCGGCCGAGATCGATCCCCATTGGAGAACGGAAACATGAGCGAGACGAAAGACGCAGCAGCACCGGCCGCCGCAGGCGCGTTCAAGCCGAAGAAGTCGGTGGCGCTGTCGGGCGTGACGGCCGGCAACACGGCGCTGTGCACGGTCGGCAAGACCGGCAACGACCTGCACTACCGCGGCTACGACATTCTCGACGTCGCCGAATCGTGCGAGTTCGAGGAAATCGCACACCTGCTGGTGCACGGCACGCTGCCGAACCTGACCGAACTGGCCGCGTACAAGACGAAGCTGCGCGCGCTGCGCGGCCTGCCGAGCGCGCTGAAGGCGGCGCTCGAGCAGATCCCGGCTTCCGCTCATCCGATGGACGTGATGCGCACGGGCGTGTCGGTGCTCGGCACCGTGCTGCCGGAGAAGGACGATCACAACCTGCCGGGCGCGCGCGACATCGCCGACCGGCTGATGGCGTCGCTCGGCTCGATGCTGCTGTACTGGTATCACTTCTCGCACAACGGCAAGCGCATCGAGACGGAAACCGACGACGACTCGATCGGCGGCCACTTCCTGCACCTGCTGCACGGCAAGACACCGTCGAAGTCGTGGGTCGACGCGATGCACACGTCGCTGATCCTGTATGCGGAGCACGAGTTCAACGCGTCGACGTTCACGGGCCGCGTGATCGCGGGCACGGGCTCGGACATCTATTCGGCGATCACCGGCGCGATCGGCGCGCTGCGCGGGCCGAAGCACGGCGGCGCGAACGAAGTCGCGTACGAGATCCAGAGCCGCTACAGCTCGCCGGACGACGCCGAAGCCGACATCCGCCGCCGCGTCGAGAACAAGGAGGTCGTGATCGGCTTCGGCCATCCGGTCTACACGATCTCCGATCCGCGCAACAAGGTGATCAAGGGCGTCGCGCACAAGCTGTCGAAGGAAGCGGGCGACCTGAAGCTGTACAGCATCGCCGAGCGGCTGGAATCGGTGATGTGGGACGCGAAGAAGATGTTCCCGAACCTCGACTGGTTCAGCGCCGTGTCGTATCACATGATGGGCGTGCCGACCGCGATGTTCACGCCGCTGTTCGTGATCTCGCGCACGTCCGGCTGGAGCGCGCACATCATCGAGCAGCGCATCGACAACAAGATCATCCGCCCGAGCGCGAACTACACCGGTCCGGAAGACCTGCAGTTCGTGCCGATCGAGAAGCGCTGATCGCTGCGCCGCGCGCGCCGGCGCCCGTGACGCGGGCCGCCGCCGGCGCGCGCGGCATGTCTCACCCCGAATTCCGCCCCACATCATGAATACCGCCTACCGCAAACCCTTGCCCGGCACGTCGCTGGACTACTTCGACGCGCGTGCCGCGGTCGAAGCGATCGCCCCCGGCGCATACGACACGCTGCCGTACACGTCGCGCGTGCTCGCCGAAAACCTCGTACGGCGCTGCGATCCGGCGATCCTCGCCGATTCGCTGAAGCAGATCATCGAGCGCAAGCGCGAGCGCGATTTCCCGTGGTTTCCGGCGCGCGTGGTGTGCCACGACATCCTCGGCCAGACGGCGCTCGTCGACCTGGCAGGCCTGCGCGACGCGATCGCCGAGCGCGGCGGCGACCCGGCGAAGGTGAACCCGGTCGTGCCCGTGCAGCTGATCGTCGATCACTCGCTCGCCGTCGAATGCGGCGGCTTCGATCCGGACGCGTTCGCGAAGAACCGCGCGATCGAGGATCGCCGCAACGAGGATCGCTTCCACTTCATCGAATGGACGAAGCGTTCGTTCGAGAACGTCGACGTGATCCCGCCGGGCAACGGCATCATGCACCAGATCAACCTGGAGAAGATGTCGCCGGTGATCCAGGCGCAGGACGGCGTCGCGTACCCGGACACCTGCGTCGGCACCGACAGCCACACGCCGCACGTCGATGCGCTCGGCGTGATCGCGATCGGCGTCGGCGGGCTGGAAGCCGAGAACGTGATGCTCGGCCGCGCGTCGTGGATGCGCCTGCCCGACATCGTCGGCGTCGAGTTGACCGGCAAGCGTCAGCCCGGCATCACTGCGACCGACGTCGTGCTCGCGCTGACCGAGTTCCTGCGCAAGGAGAAAGTCGTCGGCGCGTATCTGGAATTCCGCGGCGAAGGCGCGGCGAGCCTGACGCTCGGCGATCGCGCGACGATCTCGAACATGGCGCCCGAATACGGCGCGACGGCCGCGATGTTCTTCATCGACGGCCAGACGATCGACTACCTGCGCCTCACCGGCCGCAGCGACGAGCAGGTGAAGCTGGTCGAGACGTACGCGAAGACGGCCGGCCTGTGGGCCGACACGCTGAAGAACGCGCAGTACGAGCGCACGCTGACGTTCGACCTGTCGAGCGTGGTGCGCAACATGGCCGGCCCGTCGAACCCGCACAAGCGGCTGCCGACGTCCGATCTCGCCGCACGCGGCGTCGCCGGCCGGTGGGAAGAGAAGCCGGGCGAGATGCCCGATGGCGCGGTGATCATCGCGGCGATCACGAGTTGCACGAACACCAGCAATCCGCGCAACGTGATCGCCGCGGGGCTGCTCGCGCGCAACGCGAACGCGAAGGGCCTCACGCGCAAGCCGTGGGTCAAGAGCTCGCTCGCGCCCGGCTCGAAGGCGGTCGAGCTGTATCTGGAAGAAGCGAAGCTGCTGCCCGAACTCGAGAAGCTCGGCTTCGGCATCGTCGCGTTTGCGTGCACGACCTGCAACGGGATGTCGGGCGCGCTCGATCCGACGATCCAGCAGGAAATCGTCGATCGCGACCTGTACGCGACGGCCGTGCTGTCCGGCAACCGCAACTTCGACGGCCGCATCCATCCGTATGCGAAGCAGGCGTTCCTTGCGTCGCCGCCGCTCGTCGTCGCGTATGCGATCGCCGGCACGATCCGCTTCGACATCGAGAAGGACGTGCTCGGCCACGATCAGGACGGCCGGCCCGTCACGCTGAAGGACATCTGGCCGACCGACGAGGAGATCGATGCGATCGTCGCGTCGAGCGTGAAGCCCGAGCAGTTCCGCAAGGTCTACGAACCGATGTTCGCGCGCACGGCCGATGCGGGCGAGCGCGCGGCGCCGCTGTACGACTGGCGGCCGCAGAGCACGTATATCCGCCGTCCGCCGTACTGGGAAGGTGCGCTGGCCGGCGAACGCACGTTGAAGGGCATGCGCCCGCTCGCGGTGCTCGGCGACAACATCACGACCGACCACCTGTCGCCGTCGAACGCGATTCTCGCGAGCAGCGCGGCCGGCGAGTATCTCGCGAAGATGGGCCTGCCGGAAGAGGACTTCAACTCGTACGCGACGCACCGCGGAGACCACCTGACCGCGCAGCGCGCGACCTTCGCGAACCCGACGCTCGTCAACGAGATGGCGGTCGTCGATGGCGCCGTGAAGAAGGGCTCGCTCGCGCGCGTCGAGCCGGACGGCACGGTCATGCGGATGTGGGAAGCGATCGAGACGTACATGAATCGCAAGCAGCCGCTGATCGTGATCGCCGGTGCGGACTACGGCCAGGGCTCGTCGCGCGACTGGGCCGCGAAGGGCGTGCGGCTCGCGGGCGTCGAGGCGATCGTCGCCGAAGGCTTCGAGCGGATCCATCGCACGAACCTGATCGGGATGGGCGTGCTGCCGCTCGAATTCAAGCCGGGCACGAACCGGACGACGCTCGGCATCGACGGCACCGAGACCTTCGACGTGATCGGCGAGCGCACGCCGCGCGCCGACCTCACGCTCGTGATTCATCGCAGGAACGGCGAACGTGTCGAGGTGCCGGTGACGTGCCGGCTCGATACGGCCGAGGAAGTGTCGATCTACGAAGCGGGCGGCGTGCTGCAGCGTTTCGCGCAGGACTTCCTCGAGTCGTCGCAGGCGGCTTGACCCGGTCACACAGGGACAACACACAACATGGCTCACATTCCTCAAATCAGGATTCCCGCGACCTACATGCGCGGCGGCACCAGCAAGGGCGTGTTCTTCCGGCTGCAGGATTTGCCGGACGCCGCGCAGACGCCGGGCGCCGCGCGCGACGCGCTGCTCTTGCGCGTGATCGGCAGCCCCGACCCGTACGGCAAGCAGATCGACGGGATGGGCGGCGCGACGTCGTCGACGAGCAAGACCGTGATCGTGTCGAAGAGCACGCGGCCCGGTCACGACGTCGATTACCTGTTCGGGCAGGTCGCGATCGACCGCGCGTTCGTCGACTGGACCGGCAACTGCGGGAACCTGTCGGCGGCGGTCGGCCCGTTCGCGATCGGCGGCGGCCTCGTCGATGCGTCGCGCGTGCCGCGCGACGGCATCGCGACCGTGCGCATCTGGCAGGCGAACATCGGCAAGACGATCATTGCGCATGTGCCGATCGTGAACGGCGCGGTGCAGGAGACGGGCGACTTCGAGCTGGACGGCGTCACGTTCCCGGCCGCCGAAGTGCAGCTCGAGTTCATGGACCCGGCCGCCGAGGAAGAAGGCGCGGGCGGCTCGATGTTCCCGACCGGCAACCTCGTCGACGATCTGGCCGTGCCGGGCATCGGCACGCTGAAGGCGACGATGATCAACGCGGGGATCCCGACGATCTTCGTCGAGGCTGAAGCGATCGGCTACACGGGCACGGAATTGCAGGACGCGATCAACGGCGACCCGAAGGCGCTCGAGAAGTTCGAGACGATCCGTGCGCACGGTGCGTTGCGCATGGGGCTGATCGACACGCTCGACGAGATCGCGACGCGTCAGCACACGCCGAAGGTCGCGTTCGTCGCGAAGCCGGCCGACTATGTCGCGTCGAGCGGCAAGCGCGTGAATGCGGGCGATGTCGACCTGCTGGTGCGCGCGATGTCGATGGGCAAGCTGCACCACGCGATGATGGGCACGGCGGCGGTCGCGATCGGCACGGCCGCGGCGATTCCCGGCACGCTCGTCAATCTCGCGGCGGGCGGCGGCGAGCGCAACGCGGTGCGCTTCGGTCATCCGTCGGGCACGCTGCGCGTCGGTGCGCAAGCGCGGTTCGAGAACGGCGAATGGACGGTCACGAAGGCGATCATGAGCCGCAGCGCGCGCGTGCTGATGGAAGGCTGGGTGCGGGTGCCGGGGGATGCGTTCTGATACGCGTCGGTTATCGCTCGCGAAGCGGCGGCGACCGGTAATCGATCCCTGCACGGCGTATCCCGCCGTGCAGGGATTTTTTGTTGATGCAGGCGTCGGTGCCGAAAGGTTGATGTGGGTTGGTTGCGAAGCACGGGGGCAGCGTGAATGCCGAAGCGCCAACCTGGGCCGACCGCGAAGCATGGGGCCCACGTAAGCGCTAACGCGCCAACGTGGGTCGACCGCGAAGCATGGGACCCACGTAAGCGCTAAAGCGCTAACGTGGGTCGACAGGAGAATCGTATGTCGCCAGGTGTCCCGCTGTCCGGCGTCCACATCGTCGAATTCGAAGGCCTCGGCCCGGGCCCGCTCGCGGCCTGGATGCTCGCCGGCATGGGCGCCCGCATCACGCTGATCACACGCCCGGCCGGCCGCACGAGCGCACCCGACGCGCTACGGGGCCGCGACGGCGACCTGCTGCGCGAAGGCAAGACGATCGTCGAACTCGACCTGAAAACCGCGGCCGGCCGCGACGCCGCGCTCGCGCTGATCGCACAGGCCGACGCGCTGATCGAAGGCCTGCGGCCCGGCGTGATGGAGCGCCTTGGCCTCGGTCCCGACGATTGCGCACGCGCCAATCCGACACTCGTGTACGGACGCATGACCGGCTGGGGCCAGGACGGCCCGCTCGCGTCGGCTGCCGGACACGACCTCAACTACGTCGCGCTGACGGGGCTGCTTTCGTTGTCCGCGCCGCGCGACGGGCGGCCGGGCGTGCCCCCGACCGTCGTCGGCGACGCGGGCGGCGCGCTCGGGCTTGCATTCGGGATCGTCTGCGCACTGTTCGACGTGCGCGGCGGCGGCGCGGGGCGCGTGGTCGACGGTGCGATCGTCGACATCGTGTCGATGCTCGGCTCGCTCGCGCTGTGGGCGCGTGCGAACGGACAGCTCGACGGCGCGCAGCCGAGCCTGTTCCACGACGCGCCGTTCTACGATGTCTATCGCTGCGCGGATGGCGAATACGTGACGATCGGCGCGCTCGAGCCGCCGTTCTATGCGCTGCTGATCGAGCGGCTCGGGTTGACCGACGTCGATCCGGCGTCGCAGTACGACCGCGCGCGCTGGCCGGCGCTGAAGGCGCGTTTCGCGGATGTGTTCGCGCAGCAGCCGTCCACATACTGGCGCGGGCTGCTCGAAGGGACGGACGCGTGCTTCGCGCCAGTGCTGAGCATCGCCGACGCAGTCGCGCATCCGCACAATTCGGCGCGCGGGATCTACCGCACCGATGCGGCCGGCAACATCCGGGCGCGCGTGGCGCCGCGGTTCATGCCGTTGAAGGCGGATGGAGCGGAATAGGTCCGCGTCGGCATCGGTCCCGAACACTCGACACGGTGCGGCGAGACGACGAAAGACACCAAATATGGTGCTGAATTTGGTGCTAAATAGAGCAAAATCGGGCTTCGATCGATGAAGGCGCCGATGTGCGTCACACTATCCGAGCCAACGTTACGGCGAGCGTTTCGGAGCTGAAGCGCAATCCAATGGGCGCCGTCGCGGCGGGCGAGGGCTTTCCGGTCGCGATTCTGAATCACCACGCGCCCGCGTTCTATTGCATTCCGGCGAAGACGTGGGAAGCGATGGTCGAACGTCTCGAAGTCATCGAAGGCAACGCAGTCGCCAACGCGCGAGCCAAGCAAGGTCGTCAACGTCAAGCCGAATGACCTTTGAGCTGGCCTTTCTCGAACCTGCGCCGAGAGAGTGGAAGAAGCTCGATCGCACCATCCGCGACCAGTTCAAATCTCGACTTGCCGAGCGGCTCCAGAACCCTCGCGTTCAGTCGGCCAAATTGCATGGCCATCCAGACCGCTACAAGATCGAGCTGCGTAGCGCCGGCTACCGACTCGTCTGCGAGGTGCGGGGTGTGGAAGTGATCGTGCGTGTCGTTGCAGGGGGGGCGACGCGATCGCGACGCCGTCTATCTTGCTGCGATGAAGCGATAGACCGGGCCGGCGCGAAATCGCATTGCCTGTGGCCGGTCACGTGATCACCGGCGTGCCGGCCCCAAAGCAATTCACGCCTTTTCCTCCGGCGCATCCGGCATCTTCCCGTCGCCGACGCGATTGATCGTGCCTTGCGCGATCGCGACGAGCCGCTCGTGATCGCCGTCGATGACGAACACATGACACTGGCAGGTCGCCTGGTGCCGCCCCGCGTAGACGACCTTCGCGCGCGCGACGAGCGTGCCGTTCACGGCCGGCCGCAGGTAGTTGATCTTGTATTCGGCGGTGATTACGCGCGGGCCGAGCACGAGCGCGCCGGCGAACGTCAGCGCGTTGTCGGCGAGATAGCCGATCACGCCGCCGTGCACGAAGCCGTGCTGCTGCCGCAGTTCGTCCCGCACGGGCAGGCACAGCGACACCTCGTTGTCGCCGATATGCATCAACTGCGTGCCCAGCAACATGCTGAACGGTTGCGCGCGCAATGCGCCGCGCGCGTGGTCCGTGATGTCCGTCATCGAGTTGCCTCGCAATGCGTGTCCGCTTGCGCTGAACTCTAGGAAGGGGGCTGCGGATAAGCAAGGAAATTCGTCCGCTTTTCGTGCAATTGCCGACGCGATGCGACGCGATTATTGCGTCGAACGTCGGAGTTGTCCTCGTTTGACGGCGATTCGACAGGAATGACGCGGCAGCAGCACCGATACGCACACCCTTGCCGGCAGCCCCAGCCGGGCGTATGCAACCGGGCACACTAAAGTCCGACGAAGAAATGCCGCTAATGCCGGGGCATTCCTCATTGCACCATCGTCGGCTCTCCAGGAAATCTTCCCATGTTCGGAAAAATCAAGCTCGCGTCGGGTCTGCTCGGCGTGTTGACCGTGTTTTGCCTCTTTCTGTTCGCGATCGAGGCGCTCGGCTTCTGGGCGCTCGCGTCGACGCGCAGCGGCGTCGACGATCTGTCGAACGTCGCGATCGCGCAGGTCGACGCGGCGAGCCAGGCCACCGAGCGCCTGCTCGACGCGCGCGTGAACCTGTCGCGCGCCGGCACGCGGATGGTCCGCGGCGGCCCGAAGCCCGACGAGATCATCCGCCATGCGAGCGCTTCGCTCGCCGAAGCGGACAAGGCGTTCGCGTCGCTGACGGCCGCGCAGGCCGTCGACGAAACCAACCGCGCGCGCGTCGCGGCGCTCGCCGAGCGCTATCGCGCACTGCGCGGCGCGCTCGGCGAACTCGTGCAGTTCCTCGATGCCGACAACATCCAGGCGTTCCTCGACCAGCCGACGCAAGGCTTCCAGGACGCATACATCGCCGAACTGCATCGTTTCACGGACTACGGCGGCGCATCGAGCCGCGCCGCGCTCGACACGATCGACGGCGGGATCCGGTGGTTCAAGTGGGTCGGCATCGTGCTGCTGGTGGCGATGCTCGCGGCGAGCGCGGCCATCTACGCGGCCGCGCGGCGCGCGGTGGTCGCGCCGCTCGACGAAGCCGGCCGCCATTTCGAGCGGATCGCGCAAGGCCGGCTCGACGAAGCCGTGCGGGCGCGCGGCGTGTTCGAAATCGACCGGATGCTGCGCGGCCTCGCCGCGATGCAGGCGAGCATCGCGGACACCGTGCGCACCGTGCGTCAGGCGTCCGACGCGATCCACCTCGGTGCGGGCGAGATCGCCGGCGGCAACGCGGACCTGTCCGCGCGCACCGGCACGCAGGCCGCGTCGCTCGAGGAAACGGCCGCGAGCATGGAGGAGCTGACCGCGACCGTCCGCCAGAACACCGACAGCGCGCGCGCAGCCAGCGCGCTGGCCGACGCGGCGCTCGACGCGACGCGTCACGGCGGCGGCGTGGTGGACAGCGTGATCGACCGGATGCGCGGCATCGCGCAGAGCTCCGGGCGGATCGCGGAGATCATCTCGGTGATCGACGGCATCGCGTTCCAGACCAACATCCTCGCGCTGAACGCGGCCGTGGAAGCGGCGCGCGCCGGCGAGCAGGGCCGCGGCTTCGCGGTGGTCGCGGGCGAAGTGCGCTCGCTCGCGCAGCGCAGCGCGCAGTCGGCGAAGGAGATCAAGGCGCTGATCGAGGAATCGGTCGCGCAGATCGACGGCGGCTCGGAACTGGTCGAGCGCGCCGGCGACGCGATGCGGACGGTCTCGGCGTCGATCACGCGCGTCGTGCAGACGATGTCGGAGATCACGGCCGCGTCGGTCGAGCAGAGCGTCGGCATCGAGCAGGTGAACCAGGCCGTCACGCAGATGGATCAACTGACGCAGCAGAACGCGGCGCTGGTCGAGGAAGTCGCGGCGGCGGCCGCGTCGCTGAACGAGCAGACCGCGCACCTGATGCAGGCGGTGTCGGTGTTCGAACTGGGCGACGCGCGCAGCGGCAGCGGTGCGCGCGATGCACGCGCGTCGTCGCCGTTTGCCGACGCCGCTGCGGATTACGAACCGGCGGGCAGCGCCGCGTAGGCAGTCGCGAGGTGGTAGGGCGTCGTCGACGGCATGTCCGCGCGCGACACCTGCCCGTCGGCCGCCTTGCACTCGAACCAGCCGCGCGGATGCAGGAAGCGCGTGGCGAAGCGCTCGATCTGCTGCGCGAGCGGCGCGGACGCCGGCGTGCCGCCGTGCGTCGCGAGCGCGCGCAGGTATTCGGTCTGCGCCCAGATCCGCTGTGTGCCGTCGATGCATGCGCCTTGCGCGTCGAGCGCCGCGCATACGGCGCCCGTCTGCGGATCGATGCCGTGCCGTTCCGCGAACTCGAACGCGCGCGACAGCGCGCCGCGCAGCCCGGTGTGCGCGAGCCGCGCGCCGGCCGCGTCGACCAGATAGAACCATTCGAACTGATGGCCGGGCTCGAAGCGGTTGCCGGCCGCGCCGAGCGGCAGCTCGGCGACGCAACCGGTCGCCGGATCGACGAACGTGCGCTCGACGGCTTGCGCGGTGCACGCGAGCGCATCGTTAAACGCCGCGTCGCCGAACGCGTCGGCCGCGGCGAGCCACGCTTCCGTCAGATGCATCAGCGGGTTCTGCAGTGCGCCGCTGCCCGATGACGAGAAATCGGCGTGACGCGCGGCGTCGAGCAGCGCGTCGCCCGGCTGAGGCGCGAAGCGGTCCTGGATCAGTGCGGCGGTGTCCTCGGCGACCGTGCGCGCGGCGGCGTCGCCCGACGCCGCATGCCATGCGGCGCACGCGAACACGACGAACGCGTGCGTGTAGAGATCTTTCGTCGTGTCGAGCGGCGCGCCTTGCGCGTCGACGCTATAGAACCACCCGCCGTGAATCGGGTCGCGGAAGCGGCTGCACAGCGAATCGAACAGCGTGGCCGCGTGCGCGGTGTGGCCGGCCTGCGCGAACACGAACAGTTGCCGTGCGCACGCCATTGCGCGATAACGGGTGACGGGCAGCGGTGCGTGAGTGGCCGGATCGACCGCCTCGAACGGCAGCCGCAGCGTGTGGTCGAACCCTGAACCCTGCCAGATCGGCAAGATGACGTGCGCAAAATGGTCGCGCAACTGGGCGGCCTGGGCGGAAGCGGATTCGGATACGGACATGGCGGAGTTGTACGGTTGATCGGAACGTGTCGGCGCGGCCCGGACAATCGGCGCGGCCGGGCCAAGGATAAAACATTCCGCAGCGCCGACACCAAAAAAGGAGATAAATCGGATGCTCAGCAATCTGGAACTCGTGATGCGGCTGGTTCTCGCGGCGGCGCTCGGCAGCGTCATCGGCTTCGAGCGCGAGCGCCTTTCATGGGCGGCGGGCCTGCGCACGCACATGCTCGTCTGCGTCGGCTCGACGCTCATCATGATCGTGTCGGCGTTCGGCTTCGCCGACGTGCTCGGCAGCAGCGATCACATCGTGCTCGATCCGTCGCGGATCGCCGCGCAGGTGGTGTCGGGCATCGGTTTCCTCGGCGCGGGCTCGATCCTGCTGCGCGGCGAGATCGTGCGCGGGCTGACGACGGCCGCGAGCCTGTGGTCGGTGGCCGCGATCGGCCTCGCGGTGGGCGGCGGCCTCTACGTCGCGTCGATTTCCGCGACGGTGATCATCCTCATCATCCTGGCCGGCATCAAGCCGCTCGAGCGCCGCTACTTCACGGTGCGCCAGCGCCGCCAGTTCGCGCTGACCGTGGTGAGCGGCGCGCTGACGTTCGATTCGCTGCATGCGGCGCTCGGTCCCGACAGCGCGCGCGTGAAGCAGTTCATCGTGCAGCGCGCCGACGAGACCGGCGAGCACGACGAGGTGCGCATCGCGCTTGCGCGCGTGTCGGATCTCGAATATCGCGCGATCTGCGACAAGCTGCGCGCGCTGCCGTGCGTGACACGCTTCGATGAAGGCAACGGCGTGGCCGGCGACGAATAGACGGCATCCGACCGGCCGGGTCGGCGATCGGTCATGCGACAATGGCCGGTCACCGATTCCGTTCGACATCCGGTTCCGCGTGCGCGGGCCTGTAATCCGACTCCATGACCGAATCCGTCTCCCAGCCTCGCTCGCGTTCCCGTTCCCATCGTTCGTCGGCCCGTTCGCGCTCGCGCTCGGTCGCGGCCGCCGCGGATACCGCCGCCAGCGCATCCGCGCGGCCCGGCCACGTGCCGGCTGGCGATGCGCAGCGGGACGAACGCACGCTCGACCTGTTCGGCGATCCGGTGTTCGAGCCCGATGCGCGTGCGGCGGGCGTTGCGCGTGACGATACCTTGGCGGACATGCAGGCGGCCGCTGCCGTGGCGGACAGCGAGCACGCCGCCCGGCAGGCGACGCTGGACGGGTTCGATGCGCCTGCTGCGATCGTGGTGTCGGATGGCGGCGTTGCGATGTCGGCGGAAGCGGGACCGGCGGCAGGACATCGCGATGTGCGCGACGCGAATGTCATGCGCGCGTCCGATGCCGACGCAACCAAGGCAGTCGACATGGAGCAGCCCGGCGGCATCGGTGCGACTGCGCTCGGCGAGCCGGTGGTCGGCGGCGCGCAGCCGAAGGCCGGCGGCGTGCCGGAAGCTGCCGACGATGCCGGAACGGATGCCGCGCTGGCGGCGGCGAGTGCGATTGCGGTCGCCGGTGCGCCGGGCGCGGTCATCGGAGATCGGTCCGTGAAACCGGGCAGCGATGTGGCGGGCCCCGGTGCGCCGGGCAAACGCGATGAAGCAGCGCGCACGCCCGGCGGGGCAGCGAAGGCGCGCCGGGCGTCGTCAGGCGGCAAGCGGCGTGCAGCGAACGGCGCGCACGACATGGCAGCGGGGCGCGGTGAGCCGCAAGCGGATGCGGTTGGTGCGAACGCAGAGCCGGCTTCGGTTTCTGCATCATCGACGACCGAGCAGCCGGTGCGATTCGATGAGCCGCAGGCGTCCGTTGAACAGGCGAAGCCCGTTCCGCCGACCGTTGCGGCGACCGCCGGCGATGCGGCGCGCGCCGCAGTGCCGGCGTCGCCGGCCGTGCAGCCGGTGGCGTCCGCGGCGTCGTTCGTGACGAAGCCGTCGGCCGATCGCCCGCAACCGGCCTCGCCGAGTGCGTCGGCCTTCGATCCCGACACCCATCTGCGTCCGCTGTCCGATCGGCTCGCCGCGTTGCAGGCGGACATGGCCGGCGTCAAGCACGCGGCCGATCGCGAGATGCGCCGCGTCAACCGGCTGCTGCTGGCGCTGGCGGTCGTCGTGTTCGCGGGGCTCGCCGCGCTGGTGCTGCAAACCCGGCAAATCGCACACCTGAAACAGGAACTGGACGTTCGCCAACAGCGGATCGACCGGTTGGCAGCCGATCTATCGACGCAGCAGGCGACACTGATGACTCTCGCGGACCACCACGACGCGCTGCTGTCGCAGGTCGACCGGCTCCAGCGCAATGCGAATCGTGAGGCGGCAGTCGCGAAGCGCGCGCGTCGAACTCGCTAAAAGGTCGGACCCTACCTGCAACGTCCCGCCGGGCAAGGATCGTCGTCTTCTGGCGTCGCGAGACGACGGCATGGGCGCGGCAAACTGATGCGGCATGCTGGCAGAGTTCAGGGAAAACCCTTAAAATGGAGTCCATCTAAGGGAAAACCCTAGCGCCTCTGTCAGGAGTCTCAAATGAGCTTCATTCTCGCCCTGCTGCAAAAGATCGACGACCTGTTCGTCTCCCCGCACCTGCCGCTCGACTCGGATTATTCGTATGCTGCCCGTCACGCTGAAGTCGAGCGTATGCGTCGTGCGAACCTCGTGCCGATCGTCCTGTACCGTCGCTGATTCGCTGATTCGCTGATTCGCTGATTCGCTGATTCGGCGCGGCGCTCGCCGCACCTGCGTGCCCGTTGTCGGCTGCCGCGTCGCGCGCCGGTGCGACCGTCCCGCTACACTGGAAGTCCGACTTCCCTCGCGACTCCGGGCCATGCTGCAGATGCGGCCGATGACGGCCGGCGAATTCCACGCATACCGCACGCGCGCCATCGATGGCTACGCGCGCGACCTCGTGTCATCCGGGCAGAACGCGATCGACGACGCGGCGGGCCGCGCCCGTGCCTGCTTCGATACGCTGCTGCCCGACGGCCTGCTCACTGCCGGCCAGACGCTCGTCCAGCTGATCGACACCGCCACCGGCGATACGGTCGGCGATCTCTGGTACGCGATCGTGACCGAAGGGCCCCACCGCACGCTGTTCATCTACGACCTCGACATCGCCCCGTCCCGGCGCCGCCAGGGCTGGGCCACGCGCGCGCTCGATGCGCTCGAGGCCGAGGCGCGCCGTCATGGCGTCACGGAGATCGGGTTGTCGGTGTTCAATCACAACACGGCTGCCCGCGCTCTCTATCGCGCGTGCGGCTTCGTACCGATCACGACGACGCTGATCAAGCCGGTCGTTCAGGGCTAGCGGCCAAGATCCCCACACCATCGGCTCGGCATGTGCGGTTCGACGCGTTTGCGCATGAGGGTATGCGTGAGTGGTGGCGTCCCGTGGATCGGGCTCGAGAGCCTGGTTCAACCGCTTGAACACAGTGCGTTCCGATCTGCATAGCGACCGAAATCCAGCGTAGCCCCGCTATGATGGAACGCCACTCACCTGGTGTGCTCAATCGGCAACCGCCATCAGGCGGAAAATGTTGGTCCTATACCACCTGGTCGATATCGGGTTCAGCCTCCCCAAATGTGGACGAATCGCTGGTACAACCCAACTTCGCGCGCAGCATGGGGCGATCACCGACTGACCATTCACGTCATGCCCGGTACACAAACGTTCGGTCGCGGCGGATTCTTTATCGACGGCGGTACGCATGCCGGGTCTGCGGGATGCATCAATCTTCATGCCGGAATGGAAGATTTCGTTCGAGAGATCGAGGACGCGACAAAAGGTGCGCCCGAGTGCCATGTTCCGCTGACGGTTCAATGCTGACATGCGAAAACGCCCATTGCGCAACTTGATCGGTGTGGCGCTCCTGACGGCTATCCTGCTCGCTTGCGCGTTCAACGCAATCAGTCTCAATGAGGCGTACGGCGACGGTCCGCCCTACTACGCGCGCACCACCAACATGGACAAGTGGACGAACCCGCTCCCGTTGCTGGGTATGGTTGACGGCGCGATGTTGGCCGCGATCGCCGCGTATTGTTTGTGGATTCGTCGAAGCCGTTGAATCCTGCACGCAGTGCAAAGCGGGCGGATCGTTGTCCCACCCGCTTTCGCACCGCGCCACCTCATCGCGCACTGCCTTTCCATCTCCTCAACAGCAACGCGTTCGTGACGACGCTGACGCTGGAAAACGCCATCGCCGCCCCTGCGATCACCGGATTCAGCAAGCCGAACGCCGCGAGCGGCACGCCGATCAGGTTGTACACGAACGCCCAGAACAGGTTCTGCTGGATCTTCCGGTAGGTCCGCTTCGAGATGTCGATCGCATCGGCGACGAGCGCCGGATCGCCGCGCATCAGCGTGATGCCGGCCGTATGCATCGCGACGTCGGTGCCGGTCGCCATCGCGATCCCGACGTCGGCCGCGGCGAGCGCGGGCGCATCGTTGATGCCGTCGCCAGCCATCGCGACGATGCCGCCGTGCGTGCGCTTCAGTTCGGCCACCACGCGCGCCTTGTCGTCGGGCAATACCTGCGCATGCACTTCGCCGATCCCGAGCGACGCCGCGACGGCCGCCGCGCTGCCGCGGTTGTCGCCCGTCACGAGCACGCTCGCGACGCCGCGCGCCGACAGCGCCGTGATCGCGTCGCGCGCGCCCGGCTTCACGGTGTCGCCGAACGCGATCAGCGCGAGCGGCGCACGCGGCGCATCGGCACGCACCAGCCACGAGATCGTGTTGCCGGCGCGCTCCAGTTCCGCGGCGCGCGCATCGAGTTCGGGCGGCACGACGATTCCGAGTTCATCGCGCCAGCGCGTGCTGCCGAGCGCGAGAAGCTGTCCGTCGACGCGCGCTTCGACGCCGCGTCCGGCCACCGCGCGGGCATCGGCGACGACGACAGCACCGGCAGAAACGGCGACGGCGCCGGCACGCGCGGCGACGTCGGCATCGTACGCGGCGACCACGGCTCGCGCGAGCGGATGGTCGCTTTGCCGCTGGACCGCAGCCGCGAGAGCGAGTGCTTGCTCACGCGGGATGCCGACCGCGTCGAACGCGGTCACGGACGGCTTGCCCTCGGTCAGCGTGCCCGTCTTGTCGAACGCGATCACGGTCGTGCGCTGCGCGAGTTCGAGCGCCTGCGCGTCCTTGATCAGCACGCCGTGGCGCGCGGCGACGCCGGTGCCGGCCATGATCGCGGCGGGCGTCGCGAGGCCGAGCGCGCACGGGCATGCGATGACGAGCACGGCGACCGCGTTGAGGATCGCCGTTTCGGCGCCGGCGCCGGCGATCAGCCAGCCGATCAGCGTCAGCACGGCGATGCCGAGGATCGCCGGCACGAACACTTCACTGACGCGATCGACGAGCCGCTGGATCGGCGCTTTCTCCGCCTGCGCGGATTCGACGAGGCGGATGATGCGCGCGAGCGTCGTCTCGGCACCGATCGCGGTGGTTTCGACGACGAGTGCGCCTTCGCCGTTGATCGAGCCGGCCGTGACCGGATCGCCGTCGTCCTTCGGCACCGGCAGGCTTTCGCCGGTGATCAGCGATTCGTCGACGTGCGAGCGGCCCGACACGATGCGGCCATCGACCGGCACGCGTTCGCCGGGACGAATGCTGACGATCGTACCGACGCGCACCTGCGCGAGCGGCACGTCGCGTTCGACGCCGTGCTCGACAACGCGCGCCCGGTCGGGGCGCAGCGCGTTCAGCGCGCGGATCGCGTCGGTCGTCTGGCGTTTCGCGCGTGCTTCGAGCCATTTGCCGAAGCGCACGAGCGTGACGATGACGGCCGACGCCTCGAAATACAGGTGGCCGGGATGGGCGGGGTCGCGCAGCAGCATCCACAGGCTCAGGCCGAACGCGGCCGACGTGCCGAGCGCGACGAGCAGGTCCATGTTGCCGGTGCGTGCCTTCACCGCGTGCCATGCAGCGCGGTAGAAACGCGCGCCGAAGCCGAACTGGACGATCGACGCGAGCACCAACTGCAGCCAGCCGTTCAGCATCGCGTCGATGCCGAACGGCGCGACGAGCATCGGCGCGACGAGCGGTGTGCTCAGCACGGCCGAGCCGATCACGAGATTGCGTTCGCGAATCGCTTCGCGACGCTTGCGCGCGTCCGGCGTTTGCGCCGGATCGGTGGCGCGGGCATCGGTAACGGCCGCAGCAGCGGCTTCCGGAGCGGCGGCGAGCGACGCGCGATAGCCGGCCGTCGTAACCGCCGCGATCAGCGTCGCGGCGTCGAGTGTGGAGTTGCCCTGCACGGACGCGCGCTCGGTCGCGAGATTGACCGACGCGCGCGCGACGCCCGGCACCGCGGCCAGCGCCTTTTCGACGCGGCCGGCGCAGGATGCGCATGTCATTCCGCCGATGTCGAGTTCGAGACCGGTGGACGCGGCGGGCGGCGTGGGGGCGTCGGCGGCGGGCGGCGTGGGGGCGACCGGCGTCGCGCCGTAGCCGGCCTGCTGCACGGCGGCGGCCAGTTGCGGCGCGGACACGTCGGGCGCCGCGTCGACGGTCGCGCGCTCGGTCGCGAGATTCACCGACGCGCGCGCAACGCCCGGCACCTTCGCCAGCGCCTTCTCGACGCGTGACACGCAGGACGCGCAGGTCATGCCGTCGATGTCGAGTTCGATCGTGGCGACGGCCGGCGCCGGCGCCGGTGCTGGTGCCGGCGGCGCGCCGGCGTGTCGCGCCTCCGCCGTTTCAACGATATCGCACGCGCGCTCGCGTACCGTCGCGCGGTAGCCGGCTCTGCCGACCGCATCGACGAGCTGCTCCGGCGCGACCGCGTCGTGCGCGATGACCGTGGCCGCATGCGCGTCGAGATCGACCGTGGCGTCGACAACGCCCGGCACGGCGGCCAGCGCCCGCTGGACGCGGCCGGTGCAGCCGCCGCAATGCATGCCGTCGACGGTCAGCTCGACGGTTTGCAGGGCTGCGGAGGCGAGTGGTTCGTTCATGTCGGAATCCCCAAAAGCGCGGTTCGAACCGCCAATGACGCCAGTATCAACATTCCCATCATGGGAAGGTCAAGGGGGCAATGTCGTCCGGAATGTGCCGACGGGCGGCGCATTCGCGCTCGGCCGCGCCGTCGTCCGGGGAACCGGGTTGCTACCGGATATGGTGCCGAATCGTAGGAATTCGACGCTGGCGCCCGGCCGGCTACCTTCCGATCCGTTATTCGGCATATTGGGGGATGCCCGTAGGCGCTATGATACCGGCCTGACATCAGCGCCCGCCGTAGCGAGACGGCGAACGGGCACGCTGAGGTGCCTTGCTTTCGCCGATCGTGAGTCGAACAAGGCGTTGACTGACAAGAACGATATTCGGCCAGTAATCAATGATTGAAAATCGACGAGAAACAATTTCGCTGCGGCGCGCGGCAGGCGCGTCGCTGGCCATTGCGGCGCTGCTGACAGGCTGCGCGTCGCAACCGGACGCAATCCAGCGGAAAACCGGCTGGATGCGCGCCGAGGTGGCCGACTCCTATGTATACGCGTATCCGCTCGTGCTGATGGACGTCGCGAAGGAAGCCGCGACCGGCGGCGACGGCGCGCAGCCGGGCCAGGCGCCGCTCAACACGCTGCGTCACGCGCAGGCGCTGCCGCCCGTCGGCGCGTTCAATCCGCCGCTGCCGGGCGTCGACACGCTCGACTCGACGGGCTGGCTCGACGTCCGCGCCGAGCCGGTGATCGTCACGCTGCCCGATACCCGTGGCCGCTATTGGGATGCCCGCGCGCTCGACATGTGGACGAACGTGCTGTGGTCGTCGTCGAGCGTGACAGCGCGGGGCGCACGCGGTGCCGCACGATCGCAAACGATTGCCTTCGCCGCGAAGGACTGGCAAGGCACGCTGCCGAAGGGCGCGTTGCGTGTCGACGTGCCGTCCGCGAACGCATGGCTCGAAGTGCGGCTGCAGACGAGCGGCGGCCGCGACCTCACGAACGTGAAGAAACTGCAGCGGGCGATCCGCGTGGTGCCGCTGTCGGTGTACACGGGCGCCACGCGCGGTGCGTCGGTCGCGGTCCATGGGGGCAGTGCGCCGTCGGAAACCGCGAGCGGCGGCACGCCGGCCGAGCAGGTTGCCGCGCTCGACCCGAAGGCGTTCTTCACGCGTTTCGCGCAGGCGCTGCAGGACAACCCGGCGCCCGCCGACGACGCGCATGCGCAGGAACTGCTCAACGACATCGGCGTATCGGCCGGCTACCCGGTGCTGTGGACGGGCGATCGCCTGACCGCCGCGACCGCCGGCGTCGCCGAAGCGCGCGCGCGGCTCGCGGAGCCGCCGCCGAACCTGCTGAACGCGAACGGCTGGAGCTGGATCGGGGACACGGCCGGCAAGTACGGTCAGGACTACGCGCTGCGCGCGTACGCGGCGTACACGCAGTTCGGCACCGCGACGCGCGATGACGAGACGCTCGCGCTCGTGCGCGTCGACAGCGACGGTCACCCGCTGAACGGCGCGAACCGCTACGTGCTGCATTTTGCGCCAGGCGCGCTGCCGCCGGTACGCGGCTTCTGGACACTCACGCCGTACACGACGAACGGCGCGCTGCCCGACGTCGGTTCCGCGCGCCGCTCGCTCGGCGACCGCGACCGCCTGCGCCGCAATCACGACGGGTCGATCGACGTGGTCGTGTCGGCGTCGCCGGGCGGCGCGCATGCGGCCAACTGGCTGCCGGCGCCGCGCACCGACTTTGCGCTCGCGCTGCGTCTCTACGCACCGAAGCCGCAGGCGAGCGACGGCTCGTGGATGCCGCCCGCCGTCGTTCGCAAGTGAACGGCCACGCGCGGCCGCCGTCCGGTCCGCGGGCGCGGCGGCCGCACCCAAACGCCGTTCCGTCACCACCTCAGCCTATACTTTCGGGATAGCGTGCGCGGCCGTGCCGGTTTTCTGGCGCGACCGGCATCCATTTCCGAGGCATCCACGCATGTCAAGCGCAGACAAACAAACCATCCCCACGACCCTCCATGCCCTCGGCGGCGTTGCACGCTCGCGCCGGACCCGGCGTATCGGGTTCGGCGTGCTGATCTTCCTGGTTTTATTTGGACTGCTCGGATTCTTCGCGGCGCCGCCGCTGATCCGCCATGTCGCCGAGCAGCAACTGAGCGAGCAGCTCGGCCGGCCGTCCACGATCCAGCGCATCGCACTGAACCCGTACACGCTGAACCTCGAAGCCGATGGCGTGCACGTCGGCGAGCGCGGCGGCCAGGGCGACTTCATCGACATCGGCAAGCTCGTCGTGAGGCCGTCGTGGTCGTCGCTGTTCCGCGGCGCGCCGATCGTCAACGAAGTGCGCGTCGACGCGCCGCGCTTCCATATCGTCCGCTACGACGCGCAGCGCTTCAACTTCACCGACCTGATCGAGAAATTCTCGACGCCGGGCAAGCCGAACAGCAAGCCGACGCAATTCTCGGTGTCGAACATCCAGGTCAACGACGGCCGCATCGATTTCGACGATCGCCTGCTGAACGAAAAGCACGTGGTCGACAACTGGACGCTCGGCATTCCGTTCATCGCGACGCTGCCGTCGAAGACCGACATCTTCGTGCAGCCGAAGCTGCGCGCGCGGTTCGACGGCAGCCCGATCTCGATCGACGGCAGGACGAAGCCGTTCGCGCAGTCGCGCGAGTCGGAAGTCGCGCTGAAGTTCGACCGGCTCGACGTGCCGAAGCTGATTTCGTATGCGCCGTCGAAGCTGCCGGTGATCGTCACGAGCGGCCTGCTGAGCAGCGACCTGTCGCTGAACTTCGTGATGAGCGGCGACACGCCGACGCTGCGCGTGTCGGGCACCGTCGATCTCAACGACGCGAAAGTGACCGACCGCGCGTCCGCGCCGCTGTTCGCCGCCCGCGGCGTGCACGTCGCGGCCGCCGGGCTCGAGCCGCTGCGCAACGCGCTGCATTTCGACGAGATCCGGCTCGACCAGCCGGTCGTCGACCTCGCGCGCGACAGGCAGGGCGTGCTGAACGTCGAGAAGCTGGCCGGCCAGCCGGCCGCCGCGCAGCAGGCTGCGGCCGCGCGGTCGCCCGCGCCGGGCGCCGCGGCATCGGCGTCCGCATCGGCGGCCGGCACCGCCGCGGCCACGGCCGCCGCCGCAAGTGGTGCAAATGCCGCGAGCGGCGCGAAAGCCGAAGCCGCCGCGAAGGAAGCGCCGCCGCTCGACCTGACGATCCGTCATTTCGCGATCGACGGCGGCACGATCAACATCGACGACCGCGTGCCGGCAACGCCGACCGCGATGTCGCTGACCAAGCTCGCCGCGACGCTCGACGGCTTCACGCTGCGCGGCAAGACGCCGGCGAAGTACACGTTGTCGACGTCGCTGTCGCGCGGCGGCGACGTGAAGGCCGAAGGCGCGTTCAACCTCGCGGCGAAGCAGGCGGACACGAAGCTGACGGTCGATGCGCTCGTGCTGCCGGCGTTGCAGCCGTACCTCGGCGAAGCGACGCGCGCGCGCGTGCTCGAAGGGTCGCTCGGCGCGACCGTCAACGCGAAGGCCGACTGGGGCAAGACGCCGTTGGACGCGCAGGTCGCCGACAGCACGGTCAGCCTGAAGTCGCTGAAGCTCGCGACGCCGGACGCGAAGGCGCCCGCGATCGTGCTGCCCGACGCGAGCGCGAAGATCGCGAAGGTCGACGTCGCCGCGCGCACGGCGGAGATCGCGAGCGTCGACGCCACCGGCCTCGCGCTCGACGTGAAGCGCCTGAAGGACGGCAAGATCGACCTCGCGGCGCTGGCCGAGCCCGCGCAGCCGGCGGTGCCGCAGCGCACGGTCGCGCGCAAGGCGCAGGCGGTGGCGCCGTCGTGGCACTACCGGATCGACGCGCTGAACGTGAAGGATTCGTCCGCGAACTTCACGGACCTGTCGACGCCGCGCCCGGTGAAGCTCGCGATCAAGCCGCTCGACCTGTCGGTGCAGAAGCTCAGCGACGACATGACGAAGCCGCTGCCGGTGCAGTTGAAGGCGACGCTGAACCGCAAGGGCTCGTTGAACGTGTCGGGCGACGTGACCGCGCAGCCGCTGAAGCTCGGGCTGAAGATCAACGGCAACCGCGTCGACGCGGCCGCGTTCGAGCCGTACTTCGGCAGCGCGCTGAACGCGACCATCGCAAGCGCGCTGCTCAACGCGCAGGGCAACCTGACGTTCGCGCAGGTGAAGGACACGCCGCGCGCGACCTATCGCGGCGACGTCGCGCTGGTCGACGTGCGGATGCTCGACAAGGCGACGTCCGACCCGTTCGCCGGCTGGCGCTCGCTCGCGCTGTCGAACCTGAAGGTGAACTACGACGAGAAGGGCACCGACGTCGACGCCGCGCGCGTGACGTTCTCGAACTTCTACGGTCGCGTGCTGCTTGACGCACAGGGGCGGCTGAACCTGAAGGACGTGGTCGCGAAGGAGACGGGCCCCGCGCAATCGCTGACGCGCGATGCGAGCAAGGCCGAACCGGTGCCGCTGTCGCCGGGCGTGACGCCGCCGGCTGCCGCGCAGGCCGCGTCGGCCGCGGCCGCGCAGCAGGCTTCCGCGCCGGCGACGGTCGTCGTGAAGGCCGCGCCGCCGCCGCAGAACCCGGTGCGCATGCATTTCGGCGAGCTGCTGCTGCAAAGCGGCCGCGTGACCTACACCGACAACTTCATCAAGCCGAACTACACGGCGAACCTGGTCGCGATCAACGGGAAGGTCGGCGCGTTCGGAACGGACTCGACGACATCCGCGCCGGTGGACGTCGCCGCGAACCTGGCGGGCAACGGGCCGATCACGATCAAGGGCACGGTGAACCCGCTGATCGACAAGCCGGCGCTCGACCTGACGGCGACCGCGCACGACATCGAGCTGACCAACCTGACGCCGTATTCGGCGAAATACGCGGGCTATCCGATCACGAAGGGCAAGCTCAACGTCGACCTGCACTACCAGCTCGCGAACGATCAGCTGTCGGCGAACAACCACATCTTCATCGACCAGCTCACGTTCGGCGATCACGTCGAGAACGACACGGCGACCAAGCTGCCGGTGAAGCTCGCGATTTCGCTGCTGAAGAACACGCGCGGCCAGATCGACGTGAACCTGCCGGTGTCGGGATCGCTGTCGAATCCGGAGTTCAGCGTCGGCGGGCTGATCTGGCGCGCGGTGCTGAACCTGATCGCGAAGGCGGTCACGTCGCCGTTCACGCTGCTCGCGAATGCGTTCGGCGGCAGCGGCGGCGAGGATCTCGGCTACGTCGAGTTCGCGCCCGGTTCGTACCAGCTGACCGACGCCCAGCAGAAGAAGCTCGATACCGTCGTGAAGATGCTGACCGAGAAGCCGTCGATCCGGCTCGACCTGATCGGCCGCGTCGATCCGGTAAAGGACACGCCGGGGCTGCGCGATGCGTACGTCGACCGTCTGGTTCGCCAGCAGAAGCTGAAGGACGTGATCGGCCAGGGCGAAAGCGTCGACCCGATGTCGGTGAAGGTCGATCAGGCCGAATACAGCAAGTACCTCACGCGTGCGTACAAGGCCGCCGACTTCAAGAAGCCGCGCAACGTGATCGGCCTGCAGAAGACGCTGCCCGATGCGGACATGAAGCAGGCGCTCGCCGACCACGCGCCGGCCGACGACAACGCGCTGCGTGCGCTCGCGCAGCAGCGCGCGCAGGCCGTGCGCCAGTACCTCGACGGCAAGATCGATTCGAGCCGCATGTTCGTCGTGGCGCCGAAGCTCGATGCGAAGGGCATCGAGGACAAGGGCGCGACGACGCGCGTCGACTTCGGCCTGCAGTAAGCGTTACGCCATCCGCCGCCGCCGTGCCCGACCGGAAACCGGGCGCGGCGGCGCGCTTCCTTGCTTCGTCGCTTCGTCGTTTCCCGTCAGCGCGCGGTGAATTCCGGCTCGCGTTTGTCCAGCTCCTTCCTCGCGGCCAGCGGCAGGCGCGCATCGTCCCACTGCGTGAGCCATTCGACTTCCTTCGCGGTGAACACTTGACCGTAGTTGCGCAACGCGTACTGCAGCGCATCGACGACGTGGTGGCGAATGATTTCGGGGGTGCGTGCATCGTCCAGCACGAACCGGAGAGCTTCCAGGGTCGACATACTCGTGCTCCGGGTCAGGGAAAACCCTTTATCACACGCCAATAGTCGCGCGCCAACCGGGGAAAAAATCCGGCGGCACGCGGCCGCGGAATGTCATTTGCGATTGGTTACGTTTGATAGAGAACAGAAAGCCGCGCTTCATCGGACCGCCGCACGACGCAGCGATATTGACGCGCCTGTTGGCAAGTCATGCGGTTCAACGTCAATCGATGAGGTGGGGTGATGATTTCCAGGTTCGTCAAGCAACGAAACATGGCGGTGATGGTCGCGGGCGCGCTGGCGCTCGCCAGCGCGGGCGCCCACGCGGCGCAGCCGAACGGCCACGGTCAGCGCGTCGTGAAGCACGTGCTGCTGATCAGCGTCGACGGTCTGCACGAGCAGGATCTGGCGCGCTGCATCGGCGCGAACACGTGTCCGAACATCGCGGTGCTCGCACAGAACGGCGTCACGTACACGAACGCGTATACGCCCGGCCTGTCGGACTCGTTTCCGGGGCTCGCGGCGCTCGTGACGGGCGGCTCGCCGAAGACGGCCGGCCTGTTCTACGACGTGTCGTACGACCGCAACCTGTACGCGCCGAGCGACACGACGTGTTCGGGAAAACAGGGCTGGAACGTCGTGTTCGACGAGACGACCGGCATCGACGCGCAGAACGGCGGCGCGCTCGTGCATCTCGACGGCGGCGGCGCATTCAACCCGCAGGCGATCCCGCATGCGAAGGTCAACGGCCAGTGCGTGCCCGTCTACCCGCACAACTACGTGAAGACCAATACGGTGTTCGAGGCCGTGAAGGCCGGCGTGCCGAACGCGTACACCGCGTGGGCCGACAAGCACGCGTGGGGCTACGACTGGCTGAACGGCCCGTCGGGCACCGGCGTCGACGACCTGATGCGCACCGAGATCAACTCGATCGACCCGGCGACCCACACCGACTACACGGACGTCTATTCGCACACCGCGCGCTTCGACAACCTGCACGTGCAGGCGCTGATCAACCAGATCGACGGCCGCGATTCCACCGGTACGAAGGACGCGCCGGTGCCGACGCTGTTCGGCGCGAACTTCCAGACGCTCAGCGTCGCGCAGAAGGCGCCGGTCGCCAAGGGCGGCGGCTACCTCGATGCGAACTTCACGCCGAACGGTCAGGTCGCGAACGCGATCACGTACGTCGACAATTCGATCGGCCGCATCGTCAACGAGCTGAAGCAGCGCAACTTGTACACGTCGACGGCCGTGATCGTCACGGCGAAGCACGGCCAGTCGCCCACCGATCACACGAAGCTCGTGAAGAACGGCGACACGCTGGCGAAGCTGCTCGAAGCGAACGACTATCTCGACCGGAACGGCAATTTCGGCCAGAACAACACGACGACCGGCAACCCGAACGACGGTTCGGGCCTGGTCGGCACGGGCTTCGTGCAGACCGACGACGTCGGCCTGATCTGGCTGCGCGACCGTAGCCAGCGCACGGCGGTGGTGCAGACGCTGAAGGCGAACCTGGGCTGCAACGCGCCGGGGATCTGCGCTGATGGTCCGCAGGCGGCCATTCTGTACGGCGAAGCGCTGGCCGAGCGGTTCGGCGATCCGGCCAACGGCCGCACGCCGGACATCATCGTGCAGCCGAATCCGGGCGTGATCTACACGTCGAGCACGAAGAAGGACGAGGAACACGGCGGCAACGCGCCGGACGACAGCCATCTCGGCCTGCTCGTGTCGTATCCGGGCCTGCATCGCGCGCGCACGGTGCCGGACGTCGTCGGCACGAAGCAGGTCGCGCCGACGATCCTCGGGCTGCTCGGTGCCGATCCGAAGCTGCTGCACGCGGTCGTGGCCGAGAACACGCACGTGCTGCCGGGGCTTGGTATCGATCGCTGAGCGCTGGAGCGGGGCGGGGCCTGCGGCATGATGCGCGCCCCGCGGACGGCGACGGCGCCGCAATGCCGGTGCACGCCTTGAATTCGGCGGCGTGCACCGGCATATCCGTTGCGGATCAACCGTTCAACGACGCACCGAGAGGACCGCTCATGCGCCTGCTGCTTGCCCTGCTGTTGCCGTGGTTCCAGTTCTTCACGATCGGCCGTCCGATCGCCGGGATCATCTGCCTGATCCTGCAATTGACGATCATCGGGTGGCTGCCGGCCGCGATCTGGTCGGTGTATGCGCTGAGCCAGTACAAGACCGATCGCAAGATCGACGCGGCGCTGCGCGGGCGGGATTAGAGCGCGCGCCGCGTCTATCCAAACGCATGGTTTTTGTTTCGGCAGTCGGTGGCGTCACCCTGTTCGGCGAGCCGGCCGAAGGGTGGGGCGGCCGCGCCTATGACCGGCAGGGCGGGGTTTGGTGTTCCTCGCGCATCCCGAATGGCCGCTGCGCGAATCGGTGCGTCATTTGAAGAAGACGATGCGGCTCACGAGTGCTGAAATGGCGAAGCTTGCCGGCGTATCGACGAAGACGATTCAGGATATCGAACAGGGTCGCAGCGACGGAACGGTTCAGACGATGAATCGCATCTTCGGCATGTTGGGGCTCAAACTCGGTGTGGTGCGACAGAACGGGTAGCCAGGCGATGCCCACTGTCGGTTGCTGCGCTGGGCCGGCCCGGCATATCGGCAAGAAGCCGCAGCCATCCACGAAAAAACGGCCGCCCCGACCGTCGTTCGACCGGGGCGACCGCTTTGCCTACTTCACCGCAAACAGCGTCAGGTTCATGAAGATCTTGAACGCATAGCCGAGCGTGACCGCGCCGAGCACGCCACCCGCCCACAGGACGACGAACCACATCCAGCCGCGCATCCGCGGCCGCGGCGCGCCGGCCTGGCCGGCGGGGGAATCAGTGGTGGTAGTAATGCTGGTCTTCATGGCGCACCTTGCCTCGGAATACCCAGTAACCCATCGTCGTGTAGGCGATGATGATCGGGAGGATAACCGCTGCGCCGACCAGCGTGAAGGTCTGGCTCGAACGCGGCGCGGCCGCTTCCCAGATCGTCATCGTTTGAGGAATCGCGTACGGGAACATCGTGACGAGCAGGCCGACGTAGCCGAGCAGCACGAGCGCCAGCGCGAGCACGAACGGCGTCATGTCGTGCCGCTGGCGCACCGCGCGGCGCATCCACACCGCGCACCCGGCGACCAGGAACGGCACCGGCAGCAGGCGCCAGAACAGCCCCGAATCGAACCAGCGCTGCGCGATGGCCGGATCCTGCAGCGGCGTCCACAGGCTGACGACCGCGATGAAGCCGAGCAGCACGACCGTGAGCGGCCACACGACGCGATGCAGGCGCCGCTGCAGGTCGCCTTCCGTCTTCGCGACGAGCCAGCAGCAGCCGAGCAGCGCGTACGTGACGATCAGGCCGAGGCCGGTCAGCAGGCTGAACGGCGTGAGCCAGTCGAATGCGCCGCCGGCGTATACGCCGTCCTTCACGTCGATGCCTTGCAGGAATGCGCCGAGCGCGATCCCCTGGAACAGCGTCGCGCCGGCCGAGCCGCCGATGAACGCGAGATCCCACAGCTGCTTCGTGCGCCGCGCCTTCGCGCGGATCTCGAACGACACGCCGCGGAAGATCAGGCACACGAGCATGAAGATCAGCGGCAGGTACAGCGCCGACAGCACCGTCGAATAGACGACGGGGAACACCGCGAACAGCCCGGCCCCGCCGAGCACGAGCCACGTCTCGTTGCCGTCCCACACGGGCGCGACCGTGTTCATCATCAGGTCGCGTTCCTTCTCGTCCGGGAAGAACGGGAAGACGATGCCGATGCCGAGGTCGAAGCCGTCGAGCACGACGTACATGAAGAGCCCCAATGCGATGATCGCGGCCCAGATTACAGTGACGTCCATAGGTTTTCTCGTTTGCGAATGGGGTGGGCTCAGACGGTCTCGATCGGCTCGTCGACGGCCGACATCGGGCGGCGCGCGGTGTGATCGCGGCGCGTGTCCGGCTTGTCGTCATGCCGGGCGTCGGGCAGCGCGGGGCCGGCCTTCATCAGCTTCAGCATGTAGTACACGCCGGTGCCGAACACGAGGAAGTACACGATCACGAACGTCATCATCGACAGGCTGACCTGCTGCACCGACAGCGGCGACACGGCCTGCGCGGTGCGCATCACGCCGTACACGACCCACGGCTGGCGGCCGGCTTCCGTCGTCACCCAGCCCGCGAGCAGCGACACGAAACCGGTCGGGCCCATCACGAGCGCGAAGCGCTGGAACCACTTCGATTCATACAGGCGGCCGCGGCGGCGCAGCAGCCATGCGAGCGCGGCGAGGCCGATCATCGCGAAGCCGAGGCCGACCATGATCCGGAAGCTCCAGAACACGACCGTCGAGTTCGGGCGGTCTTCCGGCGGGAAGTCCTTCAGCCCGCGGATTTCGCCGTCCCAGCTGTGCGTGAGGATCAGGCTGCCGAGGTGCGGCACCTTGACCGCGTAGCGGGTCGTTTCGGCCTGCATGTCCGGAAGGCCGAACAGGTTCAGCGCGGTGCCGCCCTTTTCCGTTTCCCACAGCCCTTCGATCGCGGCGATCTTCGCCGGCTGGTGCTTCAGCGTGTTGATGCCGTGCTGGTCGCCGATCACGGCTTGCAGCGGCGCGAGCACCAGCAGCAGCCACAGCGCCATCGAGAACATCTTCTTCACGCCCTTGTCGCGGCGGCCCTTCAGCAGGTGCCATGCGCCCGTCGCCGCCACCACCAGCGCGGCGACGATGAACGCGGCGATCGCCATGTGGAACAGGCGGTACGGAAACGACGGGTTGAACACGATCGCGAACCAGTCGGTCGGCACGACGCGGCCGTCGACGATCTCGAAGCCTTGCGGCGTCTGCATCCAGCTGTTCGACGCGAGGATCCAGAACGTCGAGATCAGCGTGCCGATCGCGACCATCAGCGTCGCGCCGAAGTGCGCGCGCGGGCTCACGCGATTCCAGCCGAACAGCATGATGCCGAGGAAGCCGGCTTCCAGGAAGAACGCGGTCATCACTTCGTACATCAGCAGCGGGCCCGTGACCGAGCCGGCGAAGCTCGAGAAGCCGGACCAGTTCGTGCCGAACTGATAGCTCATCACGACGCCGGACACGACGCCCATCCCGAACGCGACCGCGAAGATCTTCGACCAGAACAGACAGAGCGTCTTGTAGTACTGCTTGCCCGTCTTCAGCCAGCGATATTCGAGCACGGCGATGAAGCTGGCGAGGCCGATGCTCAGCGCCGGGAAGACGATGTGAAAGGAGACGGTGAACGCGAATTGCAGGCGGGCCAGATCGAGGGCCGAAAAAGCGGTGTCCATACCAGTTGACCGAGGCTTGACGATGCCCGCCGGCGGGTGCCGGCGGCCCCCGGGCCGACGTGGCGCGTGGCGGCGGGGTTGGCTGGAGTATGGATCGCGATGTTGCGCCGCGAAATGTGCCAACTCGTCGCAGATGTCCAGTGCGCCGCGCTTGTTTTTGGGGTAAATCGTTGATTCGTATCAAGAACGCGGCACGCGGCACAGTCGGGCGCGGCGTGGCGGTCTGCCGCACGTGCGGCAATTTGGCGCGTCGCATCATCGGAACGACGCCGCGCGCGGGCGATCCGTGCGCACGGCCACCGGCAGCCGCCGCGCGAATTGCGTACACTCTCAGACTCGTTTCGGCAGGGCCGGGCGCCTCGATTCCGGTCCGCGTTCACAAGGGCACGAAGATGATCGATTTACGCAGCGATACCGTGACACGTCCGAGCAAGGCGATGCTGGCCGCGATGACTGCCGCCGAAGTCGGCGACGACGTATGGGGCGACGACCCGACCGTGCTGCGCCTGCAGGCCGTCGCGGCCGAGCGGGCCGGCAAGGAAGCCGGCCTGTTCTTCCCGAGCGGCACGCAGAGCAACCTGGCCGCGTTGATGGCCCACTGCGAACGCGGCGACGAATACATCGTCGGCCAACTCGCGCACACCTACAAATACGAAGGCGGCGGCGCGGCGGTGCTCGGCAGCATCCAGCCGCAGCCGATCGAGAACGCGCCCGACGGCACGCTGCCGCTCGCGAAGATCGCCGCGGCGATCAAGCCGATCGACAACCACTTCGCCCGCACGCGGCTGCTCGCGCTCGAAAACACGATCGGCGGCCAGGTGTTGCCGGAAGGCTATGTGCATGAAGCCGTCGCGCTCGCGCGCAGCCGCGGACTGGTCGCGCACCTCGACGGCGCACGCGTGTGCAATGCCGCTGTCGCGTCCGGGCGCACGATCGCCGAGCTGTGCGCGCCGTTCGACACGATCTCGATCTGCTTCTCGAAAGGGCTCGGCGCGCCGGTCGGCTCGGTGCTGGTCGGCAATCGCGTGCTGATCGAGCGTGCGCAGCGCTGGCGCAAGGTGCTCGGCGGCGGAATGCGGCAGTCGGGCATTCTCGCGGCGGCGTGCCTGTATGCGCTCGATCACAACGTCGAGCGGCTCGCCGACGATCACGCGAACGCCGCGCATCTCGCGGCGGGCCTCGCGCGGATCGAGCCGGTGAAGGTGCTGTCGCAGGCGACGAACATGGTGTTCGCGCAATTCCCCGAAGCGGACTGCGCGCCGCTCGAGGCGTGGCTCAAGGAGCGCGGGATTCTCACGCAGATGCTGTATGCGTCGCGCTTCGTCACGCATTGCGACGTGTCGCGCGCGGACATCGACACGTTCATCGACGCGGTCGGCGCGTATTTCGCGCAGCGTCGGGCGTAACGCGTAACGCGAAATGCGCCGGCCGGCGGCGGGCCGGCGCGACCTGACATTGCCCAACGCATGTAGCGGTGACGCGGCGCGTTGCCGGTCTGCCGGCGGATTACGCTTGCCGCGGCGTGTCGACGGGCGGCGTGCCGTCGTGGAACAGCGATTTCAGCTGCGTGCGCAGTTCGGCGCTGTCGGTGTGCTGGTGTACCGAAACCGCATGTTGCACGGCGGCCTCCAGCAGTTCGTTGTCGGAGTCGGCGGAAATTGCGACCGAGCAATGCGTCGCGCTGGGAAACTCGCGGCAATCGATATAGCGGCGGGACATGATGTTCTCCTCACAGGAAAGGGAACGGCCGGACTTGCATGATCGGCCGCGCCGCGCGTTCGCGAGGCCGATGGAAAAAGTATAGGCGGCACCGCTGGCTTTCTCGGTGCAGTGCGTGCCGGCAGTGTCGATCAACCGCCCGCTCACGCTTTACGGCAATGGCGCGAGCAGCCGGCGCGCCGCTTCGACGACTCGCGCGGACAGCGACGCCATCGTCGGCGATTGCACCGTCCATGCATGCCAGTACAGCGTGACGTCGGTCGGATGCGCGGGCGCGAGATCGACGAGCCCCTGCGTGTCGAGCGGCGCGCCGCCGATCAGCGGCTCCGGCACCATCGCATAGCCGAGCCCGTGCCGCACCGCCGCGAAGTGCGCGTGCGTGCCCGGCACGTAGTGGCACGGATACGCGCCCTCGGGCAAGCCGAATTTCTCCTTCAGGAACGCCGACTGCAGCGTGTCGCGCCGCGAATACGCGACGACGGGCGCGGCGCGTGCGCTCGTGCGATTCAGGCCGCGCGGGAACCAGCGGCCGGCGAATGCGGCCGCGGCGAGCAGCCGGTAGCGCATCGTGCCGAGCGGTGTCGCGACGCTGCCGCGCATCGGCTTCGGCTCGGTCGTCACGCAACCGACGGCCATCCCGCTTTCGAGCAGCGCGAACGTGTGATCCTGATCCTTGACGATGAGCTCGAACAGGATGCGTTCGCCCGCGAGCACCGACGTCAGCGCGGGCAGGAACCAGGTGCCGAGGCTGTCGGAGTTCAGCGCGATCGTGACCGAGATCGGCGATTCGCGCTCGGCCGCGAGCGCGCTTTGCAGATCGGCTTGCAGCAGCGCGACGCGGCGCAGATGCTGCAGCACGCGCTGGCCGGCCACCGTCGGCCGGCACGGACGCGTGCGCAGCACGAGTGGCGTGCCGAGGCTCGCTTCGAGCGCGCGGACGCGCTGCGTGACGGCGGATGCGGTCACGTGCAGCCGCACGGCCGCCTGCTCGAAGCTGCCGGTGTCGGCGACGGCCAGCAGCGCGGCGGCCTGCTTCGGATCGAATGGCTGAAGCAGACGATCCCGGAAACCCTCACCGATATCCAGCGGGCCGCCCGGTTCTATTACCTGCAGAAAAGTTGCTTTGGGGCGAAGTTGGAAGGGCAAACGTTCGGGACGGCGACGACAACGCCGCCCGGCTTGAATTTGCTCCGCATCGAGGAGGAGCTATCAGCGGCGCATCTGCGGCTCGCGAACACGTTCATCGAGCGGCTCGATTGGGCCGCGTGCATTGATCGATACGACCGGTCGCACACGCTGTTTTATTTGGACCCGCCGTATTACGAGACGGAAGGCTACGGCGTGTCGTTTCCGTTTGCCGAGTACGAAAAGATGGCGGCAAAGCTGCGTGCAATCAAGGGACACGCGATCGTCAGCCTGAACGACCATCCGGACATTCGGCGTGTGTTCGACGGGTTTCATATCGAGACCGTGCCCATCCAGTACACCGTGGGCGGTGGCGGAAGGGCAGCGGAGCGAAACGAGCTGATCATCTTTAGCTGGGATGACGCCGCGCAGCCGGTCGGGTTGTTCTGATCGCGTGCGCGCCGAACAGTAGGGAAATCGAATGATTGCGAAGTGTGTTTGTAAGCTATTGATTCGCCTGACGATTGTTGACGCTTGCCAAAAATCGCACGTGGTACGATCCGCGCGAGAAAGTTGGCAATCCATGAAATGTCGTGTCGGACTTTTGTCCGACACGACCCAACAACAAGCCTTCGCAGAGGCGTAGATGACAAGTAACAAGAAAGCGCAGCGTGCCGGGGTCGTGCGCGTTGCGCAACAGAAGTTGGCACGCGAGTCGGCGTGCACGAATTATCGATTTGCAGGGCCGGCATGCGATGAGACCGCGCGTCCGGTATGGATGCGTGGCGTAGCTGCCGTGATGGCGGTCGTGATGTATTTCGCGCCGGCCGTGTTTCTCGCCGATGAAGTGGCGCATGCGGCGCCGATCGTCGATCCACGTGCTCCGATTCCATTCCAGCCGACGATCACGCAGACCAGCACGGGCGTCCCGGCTATCAATATTCCCACCGCGAATTCCAATGGGATTAGCGTTGGACAGTATCAGTCGTTCAACGTAGGACCTGAAGGTCTCGTGCTGAACAACAGCACGGTGGCGGGGACGCCGCTGCTTGGCGGCACGCTTGGCGCGAATCCGAATTTGAATGGTCGGCCTGCGACAACCATTATCAATCAGGTCACATCGACCGGGCCAGCGGCCTCATTGTATGGCCCGTTGGAGGTCTTCGGCTCGCCCGCTGCTGTTGTCGTGGCCTCACCGAATGGAGTCAGCGTCAATGGGTTGAGCGTTACGAACGTGACGAATCTGACGCTCACAACCGGCACGCCGCAGTTTCTCACGGGCGTCGGCGGCACGGCAACCGATTTTGCGCACGCAGGTGCCGTTGCGTACGACGTTCGCTCCGGCAATATTTCGATCAACGGGCCGGCAGGCAATGACGGGACGCCGGGCGCTGGGGTGGAAGGTACGGTCGGCAACCTTGATGTGGTCGGTCAAAGTGTCACGATCAATGCTCCTCTGAGAGCCAATCAGCGTGTCAACGTAGTCACCGGCAATCAACTCGTCACGCCGACTGCATCGGACGCGACCGGCATCACATACGGAACGGCCGCGAACGGCGCGACCAACACGGCCGCTGCGATCGGCAAAACCGTCGCGGTGGATGCGAGCCAATATGGATCGGTCACATCGGGGACCGTCTATATCGTGTCCACAGCGGCCGGTATGGGCGTGAACACGCAGGGCCCGTTGTCGGCAACGGCCGGCAACGTAGTCGTCCAGGCCAACGGCGACGTGTCGGTCGGACAGACGTTTGCCAATCAGAACGTCAATCTGAATAGTGCTGGCAACACGACGATCAACGGCACGGCGCTCGCGAATCAAAGCTACACGGTGAATGCGAACGGCGACATCAACGCACCGGGTTCCGTGTCGGCTGGTCAGAACGTCACGATGACGGCTGGCGGCAATCTGAACGCCGCATCGGTTGCGGCAAACGGCGCGGCCAATCTGACGGCCGGCCAGTCGATGACGATCGACTCGCTGACGGCGCACGACATCGCGCTGCAGACGACCAACGGCGATTTGACGGTCGGCGGCTTGAGTGCGCCGGGCACGGTATCGGCTAAGGCCGGGCGGGATCTGACGGTCAACGGCGCGGTGCAGGGTGGCAGCACGGTCGCGCTCGCGGGCGCGCGCAACGCGACCGTGAATGGACAGGTGTCAGGCGTGGGCAATACCACGATTGCCGCGCAGACTGGCTCGGCGACCGTGAACGGCAACGCGCTGTCCAATGGTGCGCTGTCAGTGACGGCGGGTCAGAACGCGGCCGTAGGCGGCACGGTGCAGGCTCAGGGGCCGGTAACGATTGCAGCTCAAGCCGGCTCGATTACGGGCCAAGGCAATGTCGCGTCGTCGCAGGGCGCAGTCAACCTGAATTCCGGACAAGCGATTGCGCTCAATGGCGCGGTACAGAGTGGCAGCACGATCACCGCGACCGCTGGCTCGAACGCAAGTTTCAGTGGCACGGTGTCCGCACCGGGCGCGGTGACGATTCAGGCAGGGCAAGATACGACGCTCGGCGGGAACGTCACGAGCGGCGGGAACCTGAACGTAACGTCGGGCGGCAACACGACCGTGCAGGGAACAGCTGCATCCGTGGGCGACATGACGCTCGCGGCCAACGGCGCGTTGCTCTCGACGACCGGCAATGTGGTGTCGCTCGGTGCGTTGAACTCGAGCGGCAAGCAGGGCGTCACGCTGGGCGGGACAGTCTACAGCGGCGGCAGTGCATCGATCGGATCGAGCGCGGGCAGCGTGTCGGTCGCGGGCGCGGTGTCGACGCCGGGCGCGGTGAACATCAATGCCGGGCAGGACGCGACCGTCGCCGGCTCGATCCAGAGCGGCCAGAATACGACGATCGCCGCCTCACGCGATGCAAACCTGAACGGTGGCGTCGCAGTCAGCAATGCCGGCAACGCGAGCGTGACGGCGGGCCGCGACATCAACGGTACGGGCGCGATCAGCGTCGCGAACGACACGACGCTCAATGCCGGCAACAACATTGCCGTGTCGGGCGCGATCCAGACCGGCAACAACCTGAGCGCGACCGCCGGCCAAAACCTGACGGTCGGCGCGACGACGGCGGTCGGCACTAGCACGCTCACGGCGACCAACGGTAGTGCGACGCTTGCTGGCGATGCGCTGTCGGGCGGGGCAACGACCATCACGGCTGGCACGGACCTGAATGCACAAGGCAGCGTCAAGAGCCTGGGCGATCTCACCGCGAATGCGAAGTCAGGCAGTCTGACGGCCGCCGGTCCGGTGGGGACGGCCGGCAACGCGACCCTGAACGCCGGCCAGAACCTGACGCTCAACGGCCAGACGACCGCCTCGAAGAATGCGAGCCTCACGGCGACCAACATCGCGACGCAAGGCGTGGCGGTCGGCGGCAATCTGACCGCGACGGCGACGAACAACCTCGACACCTCGGCGGGCCAGCTCAACCAGCCCTTCAGTGCAACCGCCCCGGCGTTGTCGGTGGGTGGCAACGCGACCCTGTCGGGCGCGAACGTAACGACCGCGAACGCCGTGGTGGGCGGCACGACGCAGATCACGGGCACGCAGAGCATCACGACGGGCGGCACGGCTGCGTTCAAGGGCGATGCGACGCTGGCCGGTGGCACGGTATCGAACGTCGGTACGCAGATGGCGGCCGGCAATCTGAATGTATCTGGCTTTACGGTCTCGAACTCGGGTAGCCTGTCGTCACTGCAGACGGCGAACGTCACCGCGACGAACCTCAATAACTCGGGGACGATCTACGGGCCGACGGTGAATATCAACGTCTCGGGTGCGACGACGAACTCGGGCGGTTTGCTCGCGACCAACGCGCTGAACCTGACCACGGGCAGCCTGAGCAACGCGAACGGGTTGATTTACTCGGGTGACGTCAACAATCCGACCGCTCCAGTCGGCAACACGACAGTGACGGTCACGGGCGGCAACGGCTCGTTCGACAACACGAACGGCCGAATTCTCGCGCAAAACGTCGCCACGCTGAACCTGCCGAACCAGACGCTCGACCCATCGGTAACCAGTTATGGGACGGTCAATGGTGGTAACGGCTTGAACCTGTCCGCGCAGTCGGTGAGCAATTCCGGGACGTGGACGCTGCCCGGAACGGCGGTTACGGTCTCGGCGGCTCAGGGCATCAACAACGCCGGGACGATCAACCAGGGCACGGGCTCCCTGACCCTGAACGGCGCGCTGGGCAACACGGGTGCGATCAACGGCAACGACCTGACGATCAACGGAACGCTCGCGAACGCCGCGAGCGGTACGGTCACGGCCAACGATGCGTTCACTCTGAATGGTTCGGGCACGAACGCCGGCACCGTCCAGGCCGCCAATACGCTGACGATCTCGGGCACGAGTTACGACAATTCGAAAGGCATCACGAAGGCGGGAAATAGCAATAGCCCGGCTGGCAGCGGTAACGCGACGATCAACCTGAGTGGCGATCTCGGAAATGCAGGCGGTACGCTGACGGCGACAAACGATCTGTCGATCACGGCGGCGACCGTCAATAATGCGACCACTTCATCCGGCTCGTTGACCACGACGACGACCAAGGCGGTGGATAACCCCGGACTGTTGTGGTCGACCGTTATCGGCACGATCAATTACCAGTTCTATTTCCCGGGCGTGGGCAATCACGTCCCTGCGGAAAACATTCCGCTGACCCAGCAGGCGACGCTGGGTGACTTGCTGTCTCCCGTCGGCGTGGCCGGAACGCAGGCGCCCATCGCGTCCACGGGCACGTTCACGATGGTCAAGTTGCCGGGCGACTCGTCGCAGGCGCAGCCCCAGCTCGGGAGCCTCGCGGCTGAATACTGGTATCTGCAGTCTGGGAGCGTGCCGAATGCCGGCATCAGCCAGACGTTCACGCTGCCGAGCGTAACGGAAACGACGACGACGGTCGGCGTGGTGTTCGGCTCGCCGTCCGTGATCGCGGCGGGGCACAATCTTTCGTTGACGGCTCAGACCCTGAACAATCAAGGCGGGACCGTGAGCGCGGCGCACGACGTTTCGTTGAACGTTCAGACGTTGAACAACGAGGCGCGCTCGTACACGTCGACCGTGACGGACATGGTCGATGCGACGGCATTGAATTCACTGTTGTCGGGTCTGCAGGCATTGAGCGGTTCGACGTCGGGGGGATTCCTGGGGCAGGGCGGTGCGCCGATCGCGGTCTACCAGAGCGTCGGCACGACGCCGGGAGAGTCCGGAGGCGGGATCGTCGGCACGGGGATCCATGCTTGTGACCTGAATAGTCACTGTTCGTACACCATCGGTCCGCCGACGACCTTCACGATCAATTCGCCGGGTACGGTAGCAGCTCCGACCGTATCGACGAGCAGCACGGTGCAGGGTTCAGCTGGACAGGTTGTGGCGGGCCACAACCTGAACGTGTCGGGCGGCAACCTGACCAACGCAGGAACGCTGACGGCGGGCAACGACGTCACGATTCAGGCAGCGAGCTTTACCAATCAAGGTTCGAACGTCGGATCGAAGACGGTGACGGCGGGTTGCGCATCGGGTGTCTCGAATTCGGGCTGTACGTCGCTGCATACGACGAATCCGAACTCGGAGACGTACAGCTATCAGCAGACCAACAGCAACGTTACCGCCGGCCATGACATCGTTATCGCCGCGAATCAGGTTTCCAATACCTATGGCAATCTGGTCGCGGCGCACGATGTCGTGATCGGTGGCACAGGCACGACCGCGGGCAATCCGACGCAGGCCTCGAGCGTCACCAACACATCGGCCGCGATCGAAGCCGGCAACAATGTCCAGATCAACGCAGGCACGGTGACGAACACGATCGCCGCGCCGGTGACGGTCCACCAGAACTATGGGTCGGCGTCGCCGTACTCGGGGTGCGGCCAGAACTGTGAAGCGTATATCGAGGTGCAGTCGGCCAAGCCGTCGACGATTACAGCGAACAATAACCTGTCGATCACGGCGGGGGTGTTCAGCAACACGGGCAGTCTCGTCACGGCGCTGAACAACGCGACGATCAACGCGAGCTCAAGTGCGTCGAGCGACAACCAATACCTGCATGCGTATTGGACGGGTAACCCCGCCGGCATTCGCACGTGGGGTTGCCAAGGCTCGGCGGCGACCTGCCAGAACCTGTACGGCGGGGCGTTTAGTCTTGGCGATGCGCAGGCAGCGCCCGGCTTGCCGTCGAATGTCGGCATGTCGGATTTTGTGCCGGCCACGATTCAGGCAGGCAACTCGCTCTCGGTGAACTCGCCGACGCTCACGAATACCGGCAACGTCATCGGCCAGACCGTCGCCCTGACGGGCTCGCAGCTCGTCAACGGGATCACGAATCCGAACGTCTTTACACCACCGCCGGTCGTGTCGGGACAAGTGATTTCGCTGGGGCCGGTGTCGACGCCGTCTGGCGTGACCACGACCGTCAACGTGGCAGGCCAGGTGGTCGACGCGAATGGTCAGCTGACGTCGGTGACGGGTTCGGCCGGTCTGCCGTCGAACACGCCGATTGGTGTGCGCACTGTCGGCACGCCCGTGGCGCCGGTCGTCGCGCAGGCAAATACGCCGCTGAGTGCGACGGTCAAGACGATTTCCGGGCAAACGACTACGGTCACCTACCTGACGAACAACCCGGCCGCACAGGTCGTGGACACGGTTTCGTCGGCGTCGTTGATCGCCAACCTGCCGGCGAATCTGCAGCCGGGCAACGTACCGTTCTATTACGACCCGTACACGGAGAATCAGCAGATCGAGCAGGCCGCGCTGCAGGCGACCGGCAAGAGCAGTTTCTACAGCACGACGAGTGCGACGGACAGCACGAGCCAGGCATCGATCGCCAATCAGGACAAGGCGGCGCTTTACGGCGCGTCGCTCGAGTACGCGAAGGAGCACAACATCGCGCTCGGTACGCAGTTGTCCGACGCGCAGCTGGCGATGATCGATCATCCGATGCTCTGGTACGTCGAGCAGTCGGTGCCGGAGCCGGGTTGCAGCTCGACGGGCGGCGCAACGTGCCCGACGGTGCAGGCATTGATGCCCGAAGTGCTGTTGCCAAAGAACTACGCGGTCGTGAATGCCGATGGTGAAATCACCGGCAGCAATGTCACGCTCAACTACGCGAACAGCATCCTGAACACCGGGACCGTCACGGCGCAGAACCTGGCGGTCAACACGAACTCGCTGACCAACGAGCAGCGCTCGACGAACGTCGGGACGATCTATCAGACCGGGCAGGACGGTGTGCTGCTGCAAACCACCGGCACCGTGATACAGCAAGGCGGCTTCATGTCGGCCGCCAACTACCAGCTCAACGCGCAGTCGATCGCGCAGATCGGCGGAGCGTTGCAGCAGGTCAATGCCGATGGCAGCGTGAATCAGGCCGCGACGCAGCAGATGCTGTCGGACCTGAAGACGAAGCTCGGCGGGAATTTTACGCAGCAGACGGTCAGCGACAACCTGCATACGGACGTCGTCGACGGTGACGCGTGGTACGACCAGCTCTTCATGACGGCGGTCATTACGGGCCTGTCGATCATGTCGGGGATGGCGGCATCGGCGGCCGTCGGGGCGATGGCGTCGGCAGCGTCGGGGACGACCTTTGCGGCGGCTGTGCCGGCGACCACGACGACGGTGACGATTGGCACGACGACGGTGACCACGACGACGGCAGCGGTTGGCGCGGGCACGGCCAACCTTGCGTTGTCGGCCGGGTTCGCCGGCATGATGAACAGCGCGATGAGCCAGCTGAACTCCGGTGGCTCGTTCAGTGCTGGGAAGATGTTTGAGGCCAGCGGTGTGGCAGCACTGACGGCCGGACTGACGAACGGCATCACGTTCGACAACGGTGCAGTGGGCTGGTCATGGAATGCGTCGCAGAACAGTCTGGCTGCGCTGGCGGGGGTGCAGTCGGTCGGGAATACGCTGGTGCCGCAAGCTGGCGCGGCGACGGGTTCACTGCCGACTACGATCGGCGCGCTCGCGGCCGAGTCGGCACTTCAGGCGGGCGTACAAACGGCGATCGACGGCGGCAGTTTTCTGACAAACCTCCGAAACAGCGCGATAAGCAATGCTGCTGCAGCCGCGGCCTTCGCGATTGGCAATGGGACCGACCCGTTGACGCTAGGCAATATTGCCGCGCACGCCGCGTTGGGATGTGCAGCCTCGGCTGCGGAGGGCACCGGATGCGCTGGGGGTGCGTTGGGTGCTGCGACCAGTTCGCTGATCTCACCTTTTGTGTTGGCAGGTATCGATCCAAGCGGTGCGGCGTTGGATGCCGGTCAATTGGCGGTACTCAACACCGTAGCGGCCCTCGCGGGCGGCGGAGCCGCCGGAGTACTTGGTCAAAATGCCACAGCCGGTTCGACCTGGGCCGAAAACGAAGCGCTAAACAACGACGCCTTGCACCTGGATAAAGTTCTGGGAGCCGTTTCCGCATTTTGGCAGAGTGCCCGGAGCGCGATACCGGGTGTCCACATGGCGGATCAGGCGCAAGCTGCCGCTAGTGTCGGCAACTATGGAATGGCGGCGGCGCTGGCACTTGGATCTGTGGCTGATGCTGGGCTGGGTGTTTTGACTCTAGGCGAGGGGGCTGCGGTTAAACAAGCCGTGGGCAAAGTCCTCGCAGCGGCGGATACTATTACGGTCTATCGCGCTGTTAGCCCGGAGGAATTCAGTTCCATCATGCAAACTGGAAAATTCTCTTTCGCTCCTGGCGCAAATGAAATGAAACAGTTTGGCTTCAACCTGAATGAGGTCATGGCCTATGCAAATACTGCATCTGAGTATGCGGCAATCATAAAGGCGGACATTCCAGCAAGTGTTATAGGAAAATTTGGTGTGTCGTACTCAATCGATCCGTTTATATTCAAGAGTGGTGTGCTGTCCGTAATGAAGGAAAATCAACTGAATATTTTCAATTCTGTTGTGAAGAATATTGGGCATGCATATTAAACGGAGGTTAAAATGGAAAATATTATTGCCACGGTAGAGATCTCGATCGACGTTCCGGATCCAAAGGTCTCGGGTGTTCGCACCGGATATTCTCCACACCATAAGTTTGCCCGCATTGATTGGCTTGCAAGCGGAAAGCATGTCTACGACGATACAGATGTGCACTATCCTGGAGAAACGCTAAAGGCGAAGATAAAGTTCGCTAGTTGGGAGCATATGCGTGACAGCGTTGGTGTCGGAGATCACTTTGAAATTCTAGAGAATGATCGTCTGATCGGCCATGGAGTTGTCGATGCAATACTATGAGGGTCCGCCTACTGGAAAGGTAGAGAATCGGTGGTTGTGGGATGGCGAAAATGAGTGGATGGTGGGCCAGATCACGGCCGGTCAAAGAAAGCTGCCGATTCGAGAAGCATGGAACGACACAATGCTGATTAATCGGATCGAGGAAGGATGGCTTCCGGAAAAGAATCCTAGATAATCGCACTCCGCTTGTTAGAGGCGCTCGGGATCGTTCCAAAGTTCGGTCAAAATGCATCTGGCGTTCGAAATTGAAGGCTATGAATGATATTAGAGTGAATAGAATCGCGGCCTGCTACGTTAAGGCTTACCTTTCGTTGGCTGCTGTGATTTCTTTCTTTTCGGCGATTTCTCTGGTTCAAGGGGCTGGCTGGAAGCCGCTTTTGATTCCATTGCCGTTATTTATTTTGCTTTTTATTGGAATCACCTATCAGTTTGTAAAGCGGCGGCGAGAGATCAAGCGGGGATGTGACATCCATTCATCCGATTGAATTTGCGGTCGCGCGACAGTGGCTTTTTGGCAGGCATTTCGATTTCGATGTGACATGATGCGCGAGGCGACGAGAGCAGTTCTTGTGGGGATTTTTTCTTTGGCTTTGTGCGCTTGCGTCTCGCATCATTCGGGCGATCTAACTTCGCCTAAACAATGGCAGAAATATGGGCTGTCAGTCGATATGACGGCGCAAAAGAGGAGAGATCTGTTCGTTGGGCGATGGTATGACCGCCAAAATTCGCATTACAATGCAACCGTGGCGGGGACGGCCGCGTTTGGAGCGGCGGGTGTGACCCATCAAGATAATCTCGATATTGCGGGTACCTTTGGCGCAGGGGCTACAGCCTTGGGAAGTGCTGTAAAAATGCTTGTTCCCGGGTGCTATAGGGAATTTCTTGAACCAAGCAATCCAGGGCGCAGCAGGACCGTTGCAGACTGCGGTGACGCAAGGAGGGAATGGAAAATGACAATTTCTTCTGGGAATCGGTCGTCTGCAGTGGCGAGGTTGCTCAAGCGGGCCTTGGTAGCTTATTTGGGTGCAATAGGAATTGTTGCTCTTGCAGTGGTGATTTCCATTTCGCATGGTTCGGGATGGAGGCCCGCCATGGCGGGGATGCCGCTCTATGTAACCATATTTGTCGGGATTACGTGCCAGCTAATAAAGGAGTGGCGCGCGATTAAACGGGGTTGATTTAAGGGTCGAAGATTTGCAACGCCCGCTAATCGATCGCATTAAAGTAATTCCCCGCTTGGAAGGTCTGTTGGGGAACTCGTCGGCTGCGAGTAAGGGGGATGACTATGAAAAAAATATTTTTTGCGCTTGTTGCTTTGGCCATGTGTGGTTGTGCTTCGCAAAATCCTGATGGCCTTACATCACCTAAGCAATTGCAAGGGAGCGGTCTGCCGGTCGATCATGCCGCTCAAGCCCGTAGAGATGTCTTCGTCGGTCGGTGGTACGATCGTCAAAACGCCCGTGACGGAAGCCAGACGATGTCATTGATGGACATCAAGCTCGATGGGACATATTCAGAATCGTGGCGAACTCTCGAAAAGAATGGTCAACTGCGGACTGCCAAAGAGGAGGGGCGCTGGGGAGCGTCCGGCAGCATTTTCTTCACCATTACAACTGCGAGAGCGGAGGGAGATGGAGAACTGGTTGCAGTCGACCAGCGAGATGCTTATTTCTATGATGCGTATTTCATTGAAAGTGCGAGTGCTACTGAAAACTCTATACGCCACATTATAAGCGGTGATGAGTTTGTTTCTCGGCGCGTAGGTGGCGATTTCTCTTTCCCCTCATTTTGAGATTCGGGGCTGGGCGGATATCCGCCACCAAAATATCGTTCGAATTTGAGGTCCGGATTTAATGCGAGTCAAACTATTTCGGCAGTGCTTGGTCGTGGTGTTGACTGGCATTTCCGGCTCGACCATCGCAGGAGGGATCGTCGCAGACGGTCAAACTGCGACAACGGTAACGATTGGCGCAACAGGCCGCCAATCTGTCAGCATCGCCCCCGCCGTGGGTGGCGTTTCGAACAACACCTACACGTCGTTCAACGTCTCCAAAGCTGGTGCCGACCTGAACAACGTCGGCATCAACGCGCGCACGATCGTCAACCAGGTCACGAGCACGAATCCGTCGCTGATCCTGGGCAACATCAACGTGCTAGGCCCGCGCGCGAACGTGATCCTCGCGAATCCGAACGGGGTCACTGTGGACGGCGGCAGTTTCACGAACGCGGGCCACGTCGTGCTTTCAACGGGGCAGGTCGGTTTTACCGATCTCACGCTCGCGCCGGGCGTTGTGCAGCGCAACGTCGTCCTCACGACGGATCGCGGGGCGATCACCATCGGTCCCGGTGGGCTCTCCGGCACGCTAGTGAACCTCGATCTGATCGCCAAACAGTTGAGCATAACCGGTCCGGTGACCAACGATTTCACCAGCTCGACGAGCGGCATCCGCGCGATCGTGGGCGACAGCACAGCGACCTACGACACCAGTTTCTCCCCATCTGACAACGGCCACGACTGGCTGATCGGTACGTCGTCGCCGGGCACCAAAAGCAACTCCGTCGCCGTCGATATCACGGCGGCCGGTGGCTTGACGGCGGGCCGCGTGCAGTTGATCGTCACTGACCAGGGCGCGGGCGTGCACAGCCTCGGCAAGATCTATGCGAACGCCGGCGACGTCGTCGTCACGGCGAGCGGCGACATCGCGATTGCCGACGGCTCGCTGAAGGCCGAGCGCGACGTCGCGCTTACGACGCCCGGTACCGTGTCGCTGCAAGGCATGCAGGTAACGGCCGCGAACAACGTAAACATCCAGGGCGGCAATATTGTTCTGTCCGACGACGCCACCGGACCTACGACCGTGAGCGCTAGCAACACAGTCAATCTGACGAGTCGCGGCGCGATCACGAACACCGGTAGCCTGATTCAGGCGGGTACCACGGCGGGCGACGGCACGACGACCGGCGGCGACGTTGTCCTCACTGCCGCCGGCGACATCACGAACCGCTCGAGCGCGAACAACCTCGGGATCATATTCGCGGCCAACGGCCAGACGAAACTGACAGCCGGCGGCAACGTCATCAATGACAACGCCCGCATTCTGTCGAATGGCGCGGTGAGCCTCACCGCGGCCGGCGACGTGCAGAACATCATCGACCACACCGGCGGCACGAACGGCGGCCAGCCCACCGCCTATTCCGATCGCGGCGGCAGCTTCCTGTTCTTCACGCATACGACGACCGGCTTCAACGTTGACTACGGGACGGTCGGTAATCCGGACCAACTCGCCTATATCGCTGCCGTGCACGGCCCGGTAACGATCACTAGCCGCAACTTCACGAATGCTGGCGGGATCGTTCAATCGAACGACGGCGACGTCAACATCACAGCGCAGAACGCGTTCACTAACGCCGCTGTATTCACGGGCCAGGCGAGCTATACGCGCAGCTGCTGGATCTTCTGCCACGCCGATGCATCGAGCAACGTCACACCATATGGCGGCACGATCCAGGCAGGCGGCAACATCGGCATCAAGGCCGGCACGGTCGCCCGCAACGTCGGCGGCAACGTCTTCGCGAACGGCGACATCAAGGTCGACGCACCGATCACGTACGCCCAGGGCGTGACCGGCTATTCGGCGATCAACCAGCACCGCGGCTTCAAGGCGTTTTTCGGCAGCACGTGGGCGCAGATTATTGCGATGGACGTGGGCGGCGGTTTCACCGCGAACGGCAGCGTGACGCTGACCGGCGACGGTGTGATCGACGGTGGCTCGTTCAGTGGCGGGAAGGGCGTCGCAGCGGCTGGCGGCATCACGACCGTACGCGCCCCTTCGCGCACCCCCGTCCAGATCGACCAGCATTTGGGCCTGACGACCTGGTGGTGGCGCTAGGCGATGAACTATCAAACAAAAAACCGGCTCGGCCTGGTCGTCGTCGCGTTTCTGGCTTGCGTGATCGTCGCGGTCGCGGCGAAGGGCGGCGCCATTGACACGATCGCGTCAGTGCTCGGGCACCTGCACGCACAACAACAATGAAAACACGCGTATTTCCTCGACTGAAGCTGCCGCTACTGGTTGCGAGCCTTGCTGCATTCCATGTACCGACGCACGCACAAACGCCGCCAGTCGGCCGTCCCGTCCAGGATCCGGCACAACTGATCATCGAGCAGCAGCGGGAACAGGCGCGCCAGCGGCAACTCGACCAGCCGCCGGCGTCGATTACGGTCGCCCCGACGCCGGAGACGACGCTCGACATTCCGGTGGATACGCCGGTCGATGCGATCGTCGAGACAGGACCGACCTTTACCGTGAAGCAGATCGTGCTGCAAGCGCCCGACGGCAAGCCGTTCGAGCCGCCTCGCGGGATCTCGGCCCAGCAGCTCGACGCGATTGTCGAACCGTTCGCGAACCACGAGCTCGGCTCACACCGCATCAACGTGCTGCTCAAACGCATCACGGACGTATTCGTCGCAAACGGTCTGGTGACGACGCGCGCGCTGCTCGGCCCGCAGAATCTGGCCACCGGCACGCTCAAGATCACGATTCAGGTCGGCACGATCGAAGCATTCACAGTTAACGGCAAGCCGATTCAGCGGCTCAAGGCGGGCGAAGCGTCTGCCGGCGGAGGCTGGCTCACGGACGCAGGCTACGAGAACGCATTTCCGGTATCGTCCGGCGATCCGCTGCGCCTGTCCGACATCGACCAGGGCGTCGCGCAGATCAACCGCCTGCGCCGCAATCAGGCGACGGTGCAGATCCTGCCCGGCCAGAATCCTGGCGCATCGATCGTCGACATTGGTAACAAACCCGGTGATCGTCTGTACTACACGTTGGGCGTCGACAACTACGGCAGCTCGGCCACGGGCGTGACGCGTTATCGCGCTGGCGTCGAGGCCGACAACCTGCTCGGCCTGCAGGAGTCGTTGAGCGTCAATTTCCTCGACAGCCTCGACAGCAATGCGATCGTCGGCTCGTTCGCAGTGCCGTTCGGCCGCCACACGTTCAGCTATACGATTTCCGATTCGGAATACCAGCAGGTGATCGGCACGACCGCGCTCGAATACGGCCGCACGCTGTCGCACATATTCGGCTGGAACTACCTGATGAGCCGCAGCGTCAGTGACATTACGAGTGTCGACGCCACGGTGTCCTGGCGCCGCACCGACCGCGAGGTCAACGGCATCGACCTGGATCCGCAGCGGGTCGCGGTGCTGCGGCTGGCTGGCAACTGGCTGCACAAGTTCGTGATGAACGATGCGCAGGGCAATTTCACCATCAACGGGGGGCTGTCGCAGGGCCTGCCGTGGTTCGGCGCGAATCACGACCCGCACGGCATCACGCGCGACGAAGCGCACAGCCAGTTCACGAAGGTGGATGCGACGGCCGCATTCACGCTGCCGCTGCCGAAGATCGGTCCTGTGCTGCTCGCCTATCGGGGCGTGCTGGGTGGGCAATATACGAACATGGCGCTGTTCGGATCGGAGCAGCTGTACCTCGGCGGGATGGATACCGTGCGCGGCTTTCGTTCAGGCGAGATCGCCGGTGATCGTGGCTTCTACTCGCGCAACGAACTCGCGTGGGTGAACGCGCCGGCGTGGAAGGACGGCCGGCTCGAACCGTACGTGTTCGTCGACGCGGGTAAGGCGAGCCTCGTAGCCGTACCGGGCTTTCCCACGCTTGCTGGTGTCGGCACTGGTGTGCGCGTGCAATGGCAGTGGCATAAGCAGTCTCTTTCCGGCGAACTGCTGGCTGGCCGTGCGCTGGTGCAACCAGCCGCGCTTGGGAGCAAGGCGACACTGGTCCTCGGAACATTGAACTGGATTTACTAATGAGTTTGGTCTGTGTCCGATCCCTCCCTCAGGCGGACACTTCGCGCGGCGCCTTCGGCTGCTGCGCTTTTTTCTTCAAGCAGGAGCGGCAGGTATGCAAGTGACATTCAATCGAATCTTGATCGCGACGGCGATCGCTTGGCAAATGGCGCTGCCGGTCCAAGCTCAAGCACAATCCTCCTCGCTGCCGGCCGGTAGCATTGCGATGGTCAACGGTACGCCGATCACTGAGGCCGAAGTTAATGCGGTGCTTCAGGCTTCAAAGCAGCCAGATACCCCGCAAATCCGGCAGGCGATCAAAAACCAATTGATCGCGCGCGTGTTGATTCAACAGGCGGCCGAGAAGGCCAAGTATGGCGGCAAGCCCGAGGTGCAGGCAGCAATGCAGGCGGCGAAGGCCAACGCCGAAACGCAGCTGTACCTGAAGGACAACATCAGGCCGGCACCTGTGACGGATGCGCAAGTTAAAGCGCGCTACGATGAGATCGTGGGGTCACTCGGCAAAGATGAGGTGAAGCCTCGCATCATTGTCGCGAAGGACGCGGCGACGGCGGCCACCGTGTTAGCGCAGTTGAAATCCGGGCACACATTTGAAGCGCTGGCACGTCAGTACAGTCAGGCTCCGTCCGCTACAGCCGGCGGGGAACTGCCTTGGGTCAGCTTCAAGATGCCGCTGACGGACGGCAACACCCAGGGTCTGCCGCTTCCCGTTGCGCAGGCGATGACGAAATTGCCGGTTGGTGGTGTGACGGCCGACTCCGTTCCACTCGGCAATGGAGCGCGTGCAATCGTCAAGGTCGAGGCCAAGCGGCCGACGCAGGTGCCGACCTATGATGCGGCGCAACCGACGATCCGGCAGCAATTGCAGGCGCTCGCGCTTGAGAAGGCAACAGCCGAACTAGTGGGTGGTCTGATAAAGGGCGCGAAGATTCAGCAGCAGTAGCGGAAAATCGGGGGGCGGCTGTGCTATAAATTTGCTACAGCGCGGAGCAGAAGCCTTGCTGGAGAGGCCTTGCGCCTGTCATTCCAATCCCCTCAACTACGGGGGTGGATCGTGACCACGGAGTGAAGACGTAAAGTTGCCTTGGCGGGTCTATGCGTATCAGCGGCCTTGACGCTTCTGCCTGAAGCTCTCCTTTCGTAAGCTGGCATCGATTCCACGCGTCGTCGATGGACCGCCTTGGGTCGGCTTTCGCCGATTGCCACGTGCAGTCGCTATTCGGCGTATCCGATATAGAGGGAAAACATGACGATCGCACAGTGGGTCCATCTCAGCGAGATGCACTACGATCAATGGGTGCTGCCTATCTACGCCGCATGGCACCGGGCTGTCCAGGAGAAGCGCACGACAGACATGATGACGGTAATCACCGATGAAGGATTACCAATCACTGAGGTTGGCCTGCACATCAGCACCCGGCTCACGCTGCTGCCATATATTGGCCACCGCCTGGGTCAAGACCTGGCCGCCCCTGTGTCGTGGCCGCAAACTTAACCGTAGAGCACAGAAACACACCGGACAAGGAAGCGTTCGCGTTACCAATTGACAACGATCGGAAGTATCTAGTAATCGCCGACCTGCACTCAATTCTATTCGAGCTCAACGCATGCATCGATGCCATGAAAGGCTTCATGCACGCGGTACACAAGCACGTTGGCCAGCCAATCACGGCGACGCAGCGCATCAGAATGATCAATTCGTGGATGGAAGCGAAAGGAATTAACCACGGCTGGTTCAGGCAACTGGACAGCGCACGGAATTTCGTAGCACATCAGGGTGCCTTCTATCTGGCGTTTGATACTTCCGCAACACAGTGGGACTTATTGATGGTCAAGCAGGACATCAAGGTGTTTGACGACCCCAAGACCTATGTACGGTTCTCCGACGTAGAGAAGATCATGGCGGGTTTCTCCGCTTGCCGGATGGCAATGCAGACCCATCTCATATCGCTGCTAGATCAGGCGGATTGATGCCGCGCGTTTTGCCCACAACTTGCAAACCTTTTGCTTGTCGGTGACGCCGATCTTGCCGCTTCTTCTCGGTCCCTCGGCACTTCGATTGTTGCAACGGGCGAAGAGTTGATCGGAACTAGTCCATGCCGATGGCGCGTACTCATCTGCGGCCCGCCAGCAACGAATGTCGCATCACGGCCGGTAACAGCTATTTCGAGAACTGGGACCAAACTGTGCCTGCGATAAAGATCGATAGTCAGGAAATTCAAGAAAAGCCAGCAAAGCCTACAAAGTCTGCGTATTGACCGGCGCGAGACTAAGTATTAAAGATCAATGAGTTACACGTCTTTGTCTGTGATCGATCGTCATCGACATGTCGGCGCGATTCCTGTGAACGTAAGACGAGACGCGGTAGTGTAAGACAGCGCGCGCGGCAGCCCGCGACAGGGAATGACTTCCGCCCGCTTGCAGCGATGGCCGTGCACGCGTGATTTGCACTACGCTGTATGGACACGCGCGCCGCCGCGCCCACGCCCATGCGGAGCGGGTCGCGTCGCCGTCGCGATCCGCATCCTCATCCGCCCAGCCGCCCCACCCGACGACGGAGCACCCCGCGATGATCTTCCGGCAACTGTTCGACCCGCAATCGTCGACCTACACCTATCTGCTCGCCGATCCCGCGTCGCGCGAAGCGCTGCTGATCGATCCGGTGTTCGAGCAGGTGCGCCGCGACGCGGCGCTGCTCGACGAACTCGGGCTGCGGCTCGTCGCGACCGTCGACACGCACGTGCACGCCGATCACGTGACGGGCGCGTGGCTGCTGAAGCAGCGCACCGGCAGCGCGATCGCGATCTCGGCCGCGAGCGGGGCGCAGGGCGCGGACCGCTACCTGAACGACGGCGATCGCTGCGCATTCGGCGCGCGCTACCTGACCGTGCGCGCGACGCCGGGCCACACGAGCGGCTGCATCAGCCTCGTGCTCGACGACGAGTCGATGGCGTTCACCGGCGACTGCCTGCTGATTCGCGGCACCGGCCGCACCGACTTCCAGCAGGGCGACCCGCGCGCGCTGTATCGCGCGGTGCACGGCCGGCTGTTCACGCTGCCCGCCGCGTGCCTGCTGTATCCGGCGCACGACTATCGCGGCCTGACGGTGACGAGCGTCGGCGAGGAGCGGCGTTTCAATCCGCGCCTCGGCGGCGATCTCAGCGAGGACGACTTCGCGGGCTACATGTGCAATCTCGGGCTCGCGCACCCGCGCCAGATCGACGTCGCGGTGCCGGCAAACCTGCAATGCGGCGTCGCCGCGAACGCGCCCGATGCGCAGGCGGCCCCTGACTGGGCGCCGCTCGTCTACACGTTCGCCGGGTTCTGGGAAATCGATCCGCAGTGGCTCGAGGATCACCTGCCGGCGGTGCAGATCGTCGACGTGCGCGAGCCGGACGAATTCACCGGCCCGCTCGGTCATCTGCCCGGCGCGACGCCGATCCCGCTCGGTGAACTGGCCGCGCGCACCGGCGAGCTCGCGCACGAGCGGCCGATCGTGACCGTGTGCCGGGCCGGCGGCCGCTCCGCGCAGGCCACGGTGATCCTGCGGAAAGCCGGTTTCGATGCGGTCGCGAACCTCGGCGGCGGGATGCTGCGCTGGCGCGGCGAAGGGCGCGTCGTGAAGGACGGGCGGTCGTAGCGGCACAAAAATGTTCGGACCGGTGTCGAATCGGCGTCGTGCCGTTCGTCGTCCAGGTATCCGACCACATGGCGCCGCATGACGCGGCGCCGCAACCCTGAGAGACCCCGCGATGACCCCGACGCTCTATGCCCATCCGTTTTCGTCGTACTGCCAGAAGGTGCTGACCGCGCTGTACGAGAACGGCACGCCGTTCGAGTACCGCGTGCTCGCGCACGACGATCCGAAGCCGATGCAGGAACTCGCCGCACGATGGCCGATGAAACGCTTTCCGATGCTGGTCGACGCGGGCCGCACGGTGATCGAGGCGACGATCATCGTCGAGTACCTCGACCTGTACCATCCGGGCCCCGTGCGGCTGGTGCCAGAAGACCGGCGCGCGGCGCTGGAAGTGCGGACGATGGATCGCTTCTTCGACAACTACGTGGCCACCCCGCAGCAGAAAGTCGTGTTCGATGCGTTGCGGCCGGCGCACGAGCGCGATGCACGCGGCGTGGCCGACGCGCGCGCGATGCTCGAGACGTCGTACGCGTGGCTGGATCGGACGATGGCCGAGCGCGAATGGGCGGCCGGCGACCGCTTCAGCCTCGCCGACTGCGGCGCGGCGCCGTTCCTGTTCTACGCGGACTGGACGCACCGGATCGATCCGTCGTTCTCGAACGTAATCGCCTATCGCAAGCGGCTGCTGGCGCGGCCGTCGTTCGCGCGCGCGGTCGACGAGGCGCGGCCGTATCGTTCGTTCTTCCCGCTCGGTGCGCCCGATCGCGACTGACGTGCGAGGGAGCGGCAGCCGCATGCGCGTGTCGTGCCGCGGCCGCGCACGGCCGGCAGCGCGGGCCGGGGCGTCGTGACGACAGCAGCGGATGCATCGCGGCGCCGTCCCGTCACATCGCCGTGTGCTTGACCGACTGTGCGAGCGTCAGCAGTTCGTCGAACTGCGTGATCAACTCGAAGCACAGCAGGAACGCGAGCGTATAGGCCGGCGCGGGGAAGCGCCGGATCGCGTCGAGCACCTGCGGCGCGAAGCGCGCACGAATCGGATCGCGCGTCAGCAGCCAGGCGATCGCGATGCCGATCGCGGCGCCGGCGATCAGGTCGGTCGGATAGTGATAGCCGAGATACGCGCGCGGCACGCAGATGAACACGGCCGCATACAGCAGCGCGAGCACGCCGGCGCGGCGCGCGATGATGAAGATGCCCGTCGCGATCGCCATCCACAGCATCGCGTGATCGCTCGGAAACGAACTCCACGCCTGCAGCGTGGCCGCACGCAATTCCTCGGACGGGAAGTGCAGGTGCAGGTCCGGGTTGTAGATCGGCCGCACGCGGAACGGCAGCACTTTCGCGAGCAACCGGCCGGCCGCGAGCGCGACGAGCCCGCTCGCGACCGTCGCGACGACCAGCTCGCGTTGCCGTTCGCGCTGCGGGCCGGGCTGGAACCATAGCCAGCACAGCACCGGGATGAGCACGAAGCCCTTGAACGTGTACAGGCCCGCGATCACGCGGATCGCATGATTCATCACCGGGCCGAACGTGATGTGAGTGAGGAAGGTCTGGATCGTGGTGTCGAAATTGTTCATGTTGTGCGCGAACCCGGCGGCCGCGGCACGCGGGACGCGCGGCCGGCAGGATCAGGAAGCGCGCTCGCACCGGAGCGCAACGGGGCGCAAGTATGTCATCGGTAATGTCGAAGAAAATGGGAAAAAATACCGGGATTCCCCTGAGAAAACGCGCTGTTTTGGCGGGGACGGATTGCTGAGGGCCGTGCTGTGCGGCGATGCGGAATCATCAGATGGTTGCGTGCGCACCGGTCGACGCCGGCCGAAAAATAATCGGTTGAACTGCGGGATCCGGCGCGTCGCCGCGAAGCTTGCATCGAATGAACGCGTGCGTTCGGTGTGTTGTACGGACCTGCCGCGCCGCGCCGTGTGATGCGGCGCCGAACGAAATCGAAAAGAAAAGGCGGGCAAGCCCTGCGGCCTGCCCGCCTCCTGTGCGAGATGCGGCGAAATTACCGGCGCCACACGCGCACGGCCAGCGCGCCCAGCGACGTCGCGACGGCCAGCACGATCACCGCGTTCCAGCCCAGTTGCGCGAGCAGCGCACTGCCTGCCGCGGCACCGGCCGCCATCCCGATGAACATGCCGACGAACAGCACCGCGTTGAGGCGGCTGCGCGATGCGGGATCGATCCGGTAGACGATCGACTGGTGCGCAATCAGTGTGGCCTGCACGCCGAGATCGAAGCCGATCGTCGCGGCGGCGAGCAGCGCGAGTTGCGCATGCGGCGTCAGCAGCGGCGCGGCGGCCATCGCGGCGAACGACGCCGTCGCGATCCCGATGCCGATCCGCGTGACACGCTCGGGACCGTGATGGTCGGCCAGGCGTCCGGCGATGGGCGCGGCCAGTGCGCCGGCCGCGCCCGCGAGGCCGAATGCGCCGGCGGCCGCGCTGCCGAGGTGGAACGGCGCGCCGTGCAGCATCACCGCGAGCGTCGACCAGAACGCGCTGAACCCGACGGCGAGCAGCCCTTGCGCAAGCGCCGCGCGGCGCAGCGCCGGGTGACGACGCCACAGTTCGCCGAGCGACCCGATCAGCGCGCGATACGACAGCTGCGTGGTCGGCGCGAAGCGCGGCAGCCCGCGCGCGGCCACGACGCCGATCGCGGCGACGCTGGCAGCAGCCAGCGCGAACATCGCGCGCCAGCCGGCCGTTTCCGCGACGAAACCCGCCACGACGCGCGACAGCAGGATGCCGAGCAGCAACCCGGTCATCACCGTGCCGACGATGCGGCCGCGATGCGCATCGTGCGCGAGCGTCGCGGCGGCCGGCACGACGTCCTGCGCCATCGTCGCGGTCAGCCCGATCGCGAAGCTCGCGACCAGCATCAGCCCGAGCGACGGCGCGACCGCCGCGAGCAGCAGCGCGCCGACCAGCGCGGCCGCCTTCGTCACGATCACGCGGCGGCGATCGAAGCGATCGCCGAGCGGCGCGAGCAGCAGGATCCCGAGCGCGTAGCCGAGCTGGGTGAGCGTCGGCACGAAGCCGATCGCGCGGGCCGACGCGCCGAGATCGGCGCCGAGCGCGGCGAGCATCGGCTGCGCGTAGTAGAGCGGCGCGACGCCGAGACCGGCGGCCGCGGCGAGCAGCAGCACGAGGCGGCCGTCGAGCATCGACGAGGCGGCCGCGTGGGCCGGTGAGTGGGCCGCGCGCGGCGCGGCAGCGAGACGGGTCGGAGTGGACATCGCGTGCATCCTTGTTCGATTAGCGGATGGACGCCAGTGTGCCGATGGGCCGACGGCAGCGGTAGTGCCGCCGGGCGCAGATTTGTTATACGCTCTGCGCATGACCGACAAAATCTCCGCTTCCCTCGCTGCTGGCGGCTCTCCGCGCATCGACACGGTGCCCATCGACGGCGCCGCCCATCGTTTCGAGTTGATGGAAACCTTCGTACGCATAGTCGAGGCCGGCAGCCTGTCGGCCGCCGCGGCGCAGCTCCATACGACGCAACCGACCGTCAGCCGCCGGCTGCAGACGCTCGAACGCTCGCTCGGCATGCGGCTGCTGCAACGGACGACGCACGCGATGCGGCTGACCGTCGACGGAGAGCGCTGCTTCACGCGCGCGAAGGAGCTGCTGGCCAGTTGGGCGGCGTTCGAGGCCGACCTGCGCGGCGCGCAGGAGGAGCCGGACGGGCTGCTGCGGGTTGCGGTGCCGCATGCGTTCGGGCAGGAGCGCTTCGTCGCGCCGCTCGCGACGTTTCTGCGCGATTACCCGCGCGTATCGGTGGAATGGCTGCTGCAGGACGAGGTGCGCGATTTCGTCGGCAGCGGGATCGACTGCGCGATCCAGGTCGGCGAGCCGACGGATCCGGGCGTCGTCGCGATCCGGCTATCGAAGGTGCCGCGCTTCGTGGTGGCCGCGCCGTCGGTGCTGAACGGCGCGCAGGTGCCGGCCGATCCGGACGCGCTCGCCGCGTTGCCGTGGCTCGCGCTGCGCACGTATTACCGGACGGAGCTGACGCTGACGCATGCCGTCACGGGTGACACGCGCCGCATCGCGATCCGTCCGCGGATCACGACCGCCAATTTGTACGCGCTGCGCAGCGCGGCGCTGCTCGGCGTCGGCGCGTGCGTCGGCTCGTCGTGGCTGCTCGCCGAGAACCTCGCGCGCGGCGAACTCGTGCATCTCGCGCCCGACTGGCAGGCCGCGCCCTTGCCGGTGTATCTGACCTACCCGCACGCGCAGTTCTATCCGTCGCGGCTCGTGCGCTTCGTCGCGATGATGCGCGAGGCCGTGCCGGCGCTCGTCGAAGGGAGCGACACGTAAGCGCCGGGCCGTGCCGTCAGCCGCGCCGGATGCCTTCCGGCAGCGCGCTGATGCGGCGTACTTCGGGCGAGTCGAGCCACGCGCGCGACGTCGCACAGTCGACGAACATGTCGGTCGCATCGTCGCCCCAGAACAGGTCGCCGTCGAGTTCGAAGGTCGGCACGCCGAACACGCCGTGCGCGATCGCGTGATCGGTGTTCGCGCGCAGCGCGTCCTTCACCGGCTGCGCGTCGACCGCCGTCACGCCTTCCGGAAAACCCACCGCTTCGCACAGCGCGGCGAAGCCGTCGGGCGTCGACACGTCGCGGCCGTCGCGCCAGATGTGCCGGAAGATCCGCCGGATCGCGTCGGGCGTGCTGCCCATCGCGATCGCGAGACGCAGCGGCCGGATCGGGTTGAACGGATGCGCGGGCGGCATCCGGAACGGAATGCCGAGCTTGTCCGCGCGATATTGCGCGTGGCGATACGTGAAGATGCGCTTCGCCGCGATCTCGGCCGGCGCTTTTTGGCCCCAGTGCGCGAGCAGCGCGCCGAGCACGATCGGCTTCGGTTCGTACGCGGCGGCAGGCGGCAGGTGGTCGAACCGTTCCTGCTGCAGATACGCGAACGGCGAAACGAAATCGAAATACCAGGTGGCGGTGCGCGCGGCGGTCATCGTCGAGTCCCCCTTGTGCATGTTCGTCGGGCAGTCGCGTGTACCGCGCCGGCGGGCGGCGCGCTGCACGCATCGGCGGCCAGTGTCGCACGCGGCCGCATTTTGCGCCGCCGGCGGCGCCCGGCGTGCGCGCCGCGTGGCCCGCTATGGCTCAGGGCTGCGCGGAATCGTCGGCCGCCGCCGCCGCGAATTGCTCAAAGCTGTCGCGCACCGCCGGCGCGTCGTAGCGCGCGCCTTCGCCGCCGAGCGCGACGGTCGCCTTCTGCGCGAGCGGCAACAGCAGCGCGAGCGCCGCGGCCATCGCCGGCGCGGCGGCCAGCCGCGATTTCGGGCCGGATATCGTCAGCGCGCCGACGCAGTTGCCGGCCGCGCCGAACACCGGCACGCTCGCCGACGCCGTCTCCGGGTCGCGCTCGCCGTACGACGCGGCCCACAATCGTTCGCGTACGTCGTCCCATCGCGCATCGTGCGGATCGGTGAACGCGAGCAGCACTTTCCCCGACGCGCCCTGGTGAACCGGAAACTCCTCGCCGACCCGGATCGACACGCGCACCGTGCGCGCCGGTTCGACGCGGTACAGCACCGAGCGCATGTCGCCGTGGCGCACGTAGAACGACGCCGTTTCGCCGAGTTCGCGGCTCAGCGTCTCGAGCAGCGGTTCGACGACCGGGCCGACGCGGAACGAGCGCTGATACAGCGCGGCGAGCCGCAACGGCTCGTGGCCGATCGCGTACTGGCCGTCGTCGAGTTTGCGCATGAAGCCGCCGTGCTCGAGCGCGGCGAGCAGGCGCAGGATCGTGCTCTTGTACAGCCCGGTGCGGCGCGACAGTTCCGCGAGCGACAGCCGGTCATCGGTTTGCCCGAAGGCACGCAGGATCGCGAACGCGCGATCGAGGACGGCGACGCCGCTCGAGGCTTCGGCCGACGGATCGGTAACGTCGTCGGTGTGATCTGCGGGGGGCGGGGTCGGCGGCACGGGGGCGGTTCCTTTTCGGATGGCGGTCAGTCCACTATATCGTTCTGTCTGACAGAACACAAGTTCCAAAAAATCGCGATTTCACGGGTATACCCCGCTTCCGAGCGATTCGTCACGCCTCTAAAGTTCTATCAGACAGAACTGTGTTCTTTCAGATAGAACAAAGAGGTGCCCAATGCGTATTTCCGAAAGTCCGAAGGTGCTGGTCAGCGAGGTCGGTCCGCGCGACGGCCTGCAGAGCATCAAGGCCGTAATGCCCACGGCCGACAAGTTGCGGTGGATCGCGGCGCTCGCCGCGGCCGGGCTGCGCGAGATCGAGGTCGGGTCGTTCGTGCCCGCACGGCTGCTGCCGCAGATGGCCGACGTGCGCGAAGTCGTCGCCCATGCGCTGACGATTCCGGGGCTGCACGTCGCCGCGCTCGCGCCGAACCTGCGGGGCGCCGAAAGCGCGTTCGACGCGGGCGTCCACAAGCTGACGTTGCCGGTATCGGTGACCGAAGCGCACTCGCTCGCGAACATCCGCAAGACGCCCGCGCAGATGATCGACGAGGTGCGCGCGGTCGTCGCGCTGCGCGATGCGCGGTTCCCGTCAGTGCAGATCGAGGCGGGCGTGTCGGTCGCGTTCGGTTGCACGCTCGCCGGTGCGGTGTCGGACGACGAGACGATCGCGATGGCCGTCGCGATGGCGGAATGCGGCGTCGACGAGATCGGACTGTCCGATACGAGCGGCTACGCGAACCCGGCGCAAGTGCGCCGCCTGTTCATGCGGCTGCAGCGCGAGGTCGGCGACAAGGCCGGCGGCGCGCACTTCCACAACACGCGCGGGCAGGGGCTCGCGAACGTCGTCGCGGCGCTCGACGCCGGCGTGACGACGATCGATGCGAGTCAGGCCGGCCTGGGCGGCTGCCCGTATGCGCCGGGCGCGACCGGCAACATCGTGACCGAGGATCTCGTGTTCCTGCTGGAGTCGATGGGATACGACACGGGGATCGACGTCGACGCGCTGCTCGCCGCGCGCGCGATCCTGCATGCGGCGCTGCCTGCCGAGGCGCTGTACGGCCACGTGCCGGACGCCGGGTTGCCGAAGGGTTTCCGTTATGCGGACGGCCGTGAGCCGACCGCGGTCCAGCCGGAAGGCTGCGTTGCAGGAGTCGCACAATGAACGATCGCCAACCGGCTTCGCCGCTGCCGTACGAAGGCGTGCGCGTGATCGAGATGACGCACATGGTGATGGGCCCGACCTGCGGGATGCTGCTCGCGGATCTCGGCGCGGAAGTCATCAAGATCGAACCGATCGCGGGCGACAGCACGCGCGCGCTGCGCGGGTCCGGCGCGGGCTTCTTCGGGATGTTCAACCGCAACAAGAAGAGCGTGGCGGTCGACGTGAAGGATCCGCGCGGGCTTGAGATCGTGCGGCGGCTCGTCGCGACGGCCGACGTGTTCAGCGAGAACTTCAAGAGCGGCACGATGGAGCGGCTCGGCCTCGGCTATTCCGCGTTGTCCGCGCTGAATCCGCGGCTCGTCTACGTGTCGCACAAGGGCTTTCTGCCGGGGCCGTACGAACATCGCACCGCGCTCGACGAAGTCGTGCAGATGATGGGCGGCCTCGCGTACATGACGGGCCCCGAAGGCCGGCCGCTGCGTGCGGGCTCGAGCGTGAACGACATCATGGGCGGGATGTTCGGCGCGATCGGCGCGATGGCCGCGCTCGCGCAGCGCGAACGCACCGGCCGCGGTCAGCAGGTGCAGAGTTCGCTGTTCGAGAACAACGTATTCCTCGTCGCGCAGCACATGATGCAGTTCGCGGTGACGGGGCAGGCCGCGTCGCCGATGCCGAGCCGGATCTCCGCGTGGGCCGTGTACGACGTGTTTTCGGTGAAGGGCGGCGAGCAGATCTTTCTGGCGGTCGTGTCGGACACGCAGTGGGCGCTGTTCTGCGACGCATTCGGTTTCACCGCGCTGAAGGACGATGCGCGCCTTGCCACCAACAACCTGCGCGTGCAGGCCCGCGAGTGGCTGTTGCCGGAGCTGCGCGCACGGCTCGCCGTGCGTTCGGCCGATGAAATCGGCGCGATCTTCGAATTGATCGGGCTGCCGTATGCGCCGATCACGAAGCCGCAGGACTTGTTCGACGACCCGCATCTGCTGGCGACGGGCGGCCTCGAAGCCGTGACGCTGCCGGCCGATGCGAGCTGCGCCGGCCGCCCGGTCGACACGCGCACCGCGCTGCTGCCGCTCACGCTCGCGGGCGAACGCCTGCGGCTGCGCGCGGCGCCGCCGGCGCTCGGTCAGGACACGTGCGCGCTGCTCGGCGAGCTCGGCTATACGCCGGACGACGCGCGGGCGCTGATCGAAGCCGGCGTCGTCGCGGGGCCGCAGGAACGCCGAGCGGAGTGGCAACCGCCGGGCATGTCAGGCGAGCCGGAAGCGCCGGCCGACAGGCCGTCGCCGAACGAAGTGGCGAGCGCGTAGCGCCCGCTGTGATCCATCGAACGAAATAACGCATCCCGGCCGCGCGACCGCGCGGGCGCGGCATGCGCATCCACGGAGACAACCATGACATCCGCTTCCCAGGCGCTCACGGCCGATCGCGAGACCGACGCGTCGATCGAGCAACGGGCCGTGCGCAAGGCCGCATGGCGCTTCATTCCGCTGCTCGCGCTCGCGTATTTCTTCAACTATCTCGACCGCACGAGCGTCGGGTTCGCGGCGCTGACGATGAACCGCGATCTCGGCTTGACCGCGACGCAGTTCGGCTGGGGCGCCGGGATCATGTTCGCCGGCTATTGCATGTTCGAAGTGCCGAGCAATCTCGCGCTGTACCGCTTCGGCGCGCGGCGCTGGCTCGCGCGGATCATGATCACGTGGGGCTTGATGGCGGCTGCCACCGCGCTCGCGGCCGGGCCGACCAGCTTCTACGTGATCCGGCTGCTGCTCGGCATCGGCGAGGCCGGCTTTTTCCCGGGCGTGATCTTTTTCCTCGCGGTGTGGTTTCCGGCCAATTACCGCACGCGCGTGCTCGCGTGGTTCACGGTGTCGACGCCGCTGTCGTCGCTGATCGGCGGCCCGCTGTCGACGTGGCTGCTGCAGCTCGACGGCGTGCTCGGTCTCGCGGGCTGGAAATGGATGTTCATCGTCGAAGGGCTGCCCGCGTGCGCGCTCGGCTTTCTCGTGCTGAAGCTGCTGTCCGATTCCCCGGCCACGGCCGCGTGGCTGTCGGACGACGAGCGCGCCGCGCTGCAGCGCGCATTCGACCGCGAAGGCGCCGCCGCCGGCCGCAAGAAGCGCTTCGGCGTCGCGCTGCGCGACGCGCGCGTGTACGTGCTCGCGCTGATCTCGTTCGGCTTCACGATGGGCTCGTACGGCATCGGCATCTGGCTGCCGCAGATGCTGAAGGCGCACGGGATGTCGACGATGCAGACCGGCTGGTTGTCCGCGGTGCCGTACTTCTTCGCCACCGTCGCGCTGCTGTGGTGGGCGAAGCGGGTCGACCGGCGCGGCGGCCCGGTCGCGAACCTCGCGATCGGCCTGGCCATCGGCGCGGTGGCGCTCGGCGTGTCGACGCATTTCCTGACGCTCGGGCCGGCGCTCGTCGGCATCACGCTCGCGCTGATCGGCACGATCGCCGGACGCACGATCTTCTATACGCTGCCTTCGCGCTTCCTGTCCGGTCAGGCAGCGGCCGGCGGGCTCGCGCTGATCAATTCGATCGGCGCGCTCGGCGGATTCGCGGGCCCTTATCTCGTCGGCTACCTGAAGGACAGCTTCGGCACCTTCACGGCCGGGATGCTCGGGCTCGCGATCGTGCTGGCGATCACGACGCTGCTGACGCTGTCGCTGTACGCGTTCGACCGGAGCGAATGAGATGACGATTTCGATCACACGACGCCGCTTGCTCGGCGCGGCCGCCGCATCGCTCGCGCTGCCTGCATGGGCCGACACGCGTACGCCCGCTGAAAACGGAGCTTCCCGCATGACGACGCAAAGCAACTATCTCGCGGTGCGCAACGACTGGCTGGCCTCGGCGCTCGAGCCCGCGCTCGAACCGGACCTGCCGATCGTCGATGCGCATCACCACTTCTACGAGCGGCCGGGCTGGATCTACATGCTCGACGACTATCTGCAGGATGCGCGCTCCGGCCACAACGTGCAGGCGTCCGTCTACATGCAGGCGCTGACGCGCTATCGCGACGCGGGCCCGGTCGAGCTGAAGCCGGTCGGCGAGACGGCGTACGTCGCCGGCGTGACCGACGCGTTGCAGCGGAGCGCGCCGGCCGTCGCGAAAGGGATCGTCGGGCATGCGGACCTGCGGCTCGGCGCGCGCGTGCGCGACGTGCTCGAAGCGCATCTCGACGCGGGGCGCGGACGCTTTCGCGGCGTGCGGCACCTGAGCACGTGGGATGCCGATCCGTCGCTCGCCAATCCGTTGTCGGCGGTGCCGCGCGGGCTGCTGCTCGATTCCGCGTACCGGGCCGGCGTCGCGCAGCTCGCGCCGCTCGGATTGTCGTACGACGCGTGGCTGTTCTTTCCGCAATTGCCCGAGCTGTTCGATCTCGCGAAGGCGAACCCCGACACGCGGATCGTCGTCAATCATTGCGGCGGCGTCGTGCGGATCGCGAGCTATGCGGACAAGCGGCCGGAAGTGTTCGAGCGCTGGCGGGCGTCGATGCGCGAACTGGCGCAACTGCCGAACGTCTTCGTGAAGGTCGGCGGCCTCGGGATGCGGATCAACGGCTTCGATTTCGAGAAGGGTGAGCGGCCGCCGTCGTCCGAACAGCTCGCCGCCGCGTGGAAGCCGTGGATGCTCACGTGCATCGACGCGTTCGGCGCCGAGCGCTGCATGTTCGAGAGCAATTTCCCGGTCGACAAGGGTTCGTATTCGTACGTGAACGGCTGGAACGCGTTCAAGCGGCTGACCGCGCACGCGAGCGCGGACGAGCGCGACGCGCTGTTCCGCGGCACGGTCACGCGCGTCTATCGGCTCGTTTGACGCCGACCGGCGCCCCGGCGCGCGCGCTTCGGCCGGTTCAGCCCTTCTCGACCAGCGCCGCGAGTTTCGCGAGTGCCATGCGCCAGCCGGTCTCGTTGTCGGCGGCCGGCACACCGGGCGGCACGCCGTCGTGCACCGCATCGACGCGCGTGCCGCCTTCCTCGTCGCACAGCGTGATCGTGATCGTCATCGCGCCGCGCAGCATCGGATCGTCGGTTTCGAACACGTCGATTTCGACGATCCGCTCGTCGGGCACGAGCGTCACGAAGCGGCCGTGATAGGTGTCGGTGTGCGCGGTGGTCTTGCCGGTATCGTCCGACGGTTCGTCGTAGCTCAGCGATACGCGCAGCGCGCCGCCTTCGCGCGTGTCGTAGGCGTGCACGCGGCACGTCATGCCGTCCGGCACCTTCCATTGTTCGACCGCGTGCGGATCGAGCAGCGCGCGATAGACGCGCCCGCGCGGTGCGTTCAGGTGCCGGCTGACCCGGGTCGAATGCGTGTGCATGTGCAGCATGTCGCCTCCTGCGAACGCGCGCGACGGTGCACGCCGGCGCCCGGCGTGTCGTCGCGCTTTCTTCAGGAATGCTAGGCGTGTACGACGCGGCACGCAATGGCTGCGTCCGGCGTTTTCAGCGCAGCGCGGCCGCGAGTTCGTCGAGTTGCGTGATGCAGATGTTCCAACCCTCGAAAAAGCCCAGCGCCTCATGGCGTTCGCGCGTGGCCGCGTCGGGATGCATCACGCGGGCTTCGTAGCGGCAGCCTGCGTCGTCGTCGGTCATCGTGATGATCGCCGTGAAGCCGAGCCACGGCACCTGCGGCCGCCAGCCGCCGGCCAGCATCGACGTGAACGCGATCCGCGCTTCCGGCACGATTTCGAGGAAGCAGCCGGGGTTGTCGCTCGTGCCGCCGTCCGGGCCGCGCATGAACGTGTGGAAGGCGCCGCCCGCGCGCAGGTCGAACGCGCGGACTTCGGTCGTCCACGGTTTCGGGCACCACCATTCCTTCAGCAGATCGGGGTCGGTCCATGCGCGCCAGAGCGCGCTGCGCGGCGAGCGCAGCGTGCGCGTGATCACGAGATCATCGGTTTCGGCGGGTTCGACGTGGTTGGCTGACATGCGCTTGCTCCTCCTGGTGTTGGCGTTCGACGAATTCCACGAGACGATCCGCGCGCGCTTCCCACAGCGCGCGCTGCGCGGCGAGCCACTGCTCGGCTTCGGCGAGCCGGCTGCCGACCAGCTCGCAGGTGCGCGAGCGGCCGGCTTTGCGGGTCCGCACGAGCCCGCTGCGCTCGAGCACCGCGACGTGCTTCATGAACGACGGCAGCGCCATGTCGAACGGCGCGGCCAGTTCGGATACGGTCCGGCCGCCGTCGCCGAGCGCACTGACGATCGCGCAGCGCGTCGGGTCGGAAAGCGCGTGGAAGACGTCGCTGATGCCGGGTTGAAGGTTATCCATTCGGCTAAGTGTAGGCGAAATGTCGGCCAATGCAACGCGAATTTTCGTCGAGTAGGATGATGGGGCGGTAACACGCGCATCGGCAGTCCGGCGCGGTGTTGCCAGCCGGCAGCCGCCGTTCGCGCGCGTCTCGGCCGCGGCCGGCGTCGCGCGCCGGCGTTACGTCGGATTCGGGCGCACGCCGCCCCGTATGACTATCGGAGAGCGCATGACCCAAGCTGTTACCGTACGCCGCGTCGACGCGAGCGAAGCAAGCGCCTGCATCGACGCGCTCGCCGACGTGCTGATCGATTGCGTCGAGGGCGGTGCGTCCGTCAGCTTCATGTTGCCCATCGCGCGCTCGACGGCCGTCGCGTTCTGGACCGGCGTCGCCGAAGGCGTCGCGAGCGGCGAGCGGATCCTGCTCGTCGCCGAGGACGCCGCGGGCCGGATCGTCGGCACCGTGCAGATCGTCACAGCGCAGCCGGAGAACCAGCCGCATCGCGCCGATATCGCAAAGATGCTCGTGTCCCGCCACGCGCGCCGGCAAGGCGTCGCCGCGCGGCTGATGGCGGCGGCCGACGAAGCGGCGCGCGACGCCGGCAAGACCGTCCTCGTGCTCGACACCGTGACCGGCGGCGATGCCGAGCGGTTGTACGAACGGGCCGGCTGGCAGCGTGTCGGCGTCGTGCCGAACTATGCGCTGATGCCGGACGGCACGTTGTGCTCGACCACGTACTTTCACAAGCAGCTCGTGTAACGGTTCCGGACAATGGCGGGCAGGCGTACTGGGCGCGTCGAGATGCTGGTTGATGCCGATCCTTCATCCCTGCCGTGCACCCGGTTGCTCCGTTGCTCCGGTTGCTCCGGTTCGCGATGCACGCCGCACGCGTTGCCGCTCCGATATAGTGAGCCGCGCAGGAAAATGCCCCGGAACGCCCACGGAATCGCCGCCTCGATGAAACGCTCCCATGTCGCTTTCGCCTTCACGGGCCTGCTCGTCGCGGCGCCGATCGCCGCGTACGCGCTCGTCAAGCCGCTGCGCGTCGTCGCGCCCGCGCTGCTGCCGGGCGTGTCATGCCCGAGCGCGGACATCTGCACGGACGACCCCACGAAGCTCGGCGGCGCCGAGCAACTCTATCGCGACGGCTACGCACGTGCGGCGGCGGCGGTGGGCCGGTTCCGCGCGGCGCCGCGCGTCGTGTTCTGCTCGACGCGCGCGTGCGCGGACAAATTCGGTCTCGGCGACCGCGCGGGCCTGACGCTCGGCGATTTCGGCGTGGTCATCGCGCCGCGCGGCTGGCAGACCTACTTTCTCGCGCACGAACTGATCCATCACCGCCAGGCCGAGGTACTCGGCAATCTCGCGGTCGCGACCAAGCCGCGCTGGCTGATCGAGGGGATGGCGTATGCGCTCAGCGACGATCCGCGTCATCCGCTGAAGGAGCCGTTCGAGTCGTGGCGCACGCGGTTCGCCGCGTGGCATGCCGCATTGGGCACGCAGCCGCTGTGGGAGGCCGCGAAGGCGGCGGAATGACAGCCGCGCCCGGCCGGCGTCCGCCGCCGTGCCGCTACGCCGGAACGGCCGGATCGTCGGGGCGCGCGACGAGCGTGCGCCGCCCGGCGTCGAGGATCTCGTCGGCCAGCGCCGGCTCGCTGCCTGCCACCGCGCGCGACAGCACGAGCGCGCCGATCATCTGGCTGAAGATCGCGATTGCGTCGCCGCGTGGATCCGTGGCTGCCGGGTTTTCCGCGGCTATCGTCCGTTCGAGCCGGTCGAGATACCCGGCCACGCCGTGCGCATAGCAGGCGCGCGCCGCGTCGGTGAGGCGCGGCGCGTCTCCGGCGAAGCCGGACAGCGGGCAGCCGGCTTCGACGTTGTCGCGATGCGCGTTCGACAGATACGCCGTGACCTGCTTCGCGACGCTGCCGGCATTCGGCGAATCCGCGCGATCCTGGATGGCCTTTTCCATCACCGCGGCTACCAGCGCATCCTTCGACTTGAAATGGTTGTAGAAGCCGCCCTGTGTGAAGCCGGCTTCCTTCATCAGCTCCGTCAACCCGACCGCGTCGACGCCGCGCACCCGAAACAGCCGCTCGGCCGCCGCGATGATCGCGTTGCGGTTTTCGGCCGCCTGTTGTCTCGACACGCCCATCGATCCCTCCCTGATACCTGCACATGACCTCGATTGAAAAACACAATGGTGATCGCCATTGACGTGCCGGTGTCGCGCTGACACAATGCGCGGCAAAGACGATGGTGATCGACATTGACATCGAGTGTAGCCGACTTCGCGAACGAAGCGAAGCGGTCGGTGCCGCACGGACAGGCGTCGATGCGGGTCTTGGGGTGCAAAGGGCGCGGGCGGCGGCACTGCGAGCGTTCCGGCACCGGCGGAGCAACGGTTCGGTACGCGAAGGCAGCGTGGTATTTCACCGGATTCCGGACGCGCGGCGAACCGGCGCGATCGGGATCGATTATTGGAAAGGAACGATCATGAAGATCGAAGGTGCAGTCGTTTTCGTCACGGGCGCGAATCGCGGGCTCGGTCTCGAGTTCGCGAAGCAGGCGCTCGCACGCGGGGCGCGGAAGGTGTATGCGGGTGCGCGCGATCCGGCCAGCGTGACGTTGCCGGGCGTGGTGCCGGTGAAGCTCGACGTGACCGATCCGGCGGCGGTCGCCGCGGCCGCCGACGCGGCGCGCGACGTCACGCTGCTGATCAACAACGCGGGCATCGCGCGGCTCGGGAGCCTCGTCGACGACGGCGCGGTCGACGCATTGCGCGACCATCTCGAAACGAACGTGTTCGGGGTGCTGGCGATGGCGCGCGCGTTCGCGCCGACCCTCGCCGGCCACGGCGGCGGCGCGATCCTGAACGTGCTGTCGGTCGCGAGCTGGGTCAACCGGCCGATCCTGTCGGGCTACGGCGTATCGAAGTCGGCCGCGTGGGCACTGACCAACGGGCTGCGGCATTCGCTGCGCGAGCAGCGCACGCAGGTGATCGGGCTGCATGCCGGCTTCATCGATACGGATCTGACGCGCGGCCTCGACGTGCCGAAGGCGACGCCGGCCGACGTCGTGCGTCAGGCGTACGACGCGATCGAGGCGGGGGCGGAAGAAGTGTCGACCGACGAGTTCACGCGGCAGGTGAAGGCCACGCTGTCGTCGGGCGTCTATCTGGAAGAACCGGCGCCGCGTTGACGCGGCCGGCAGGACGAACCCGCCGCCCCCGTGCCGCGAGCGCGGCGGGGGCGGCGAGTCGTGCCGTCAGACCGTCGTGTCGATGATCCCGGGGATCTTCACGTCCGGGTTCACGTCCGCGTCGTAGTCGACGCCGGCGATCTCGAAGCCGAACAGGCGCAGGAACTCGGTCTTGTAGCCGGCGAAGTCGGTCATCTCGTACAGGTTCTCGTTCGTGACCTTGTCCCACATCGCGACGACCTGGTTCTGCACCTGCGGATCGAGCTCCTTGTAGTCCGCGCGCAGCCGGCCTTCTTCGTCGACGTGCGGCGTCGCGCCGTACAGGCTGTCCTTCAGCAGCCCGTAGACCTGCTCGATGCAGCCTTCGTGCGTGCCCTTTTCCTTCATCACCTTGAACAGCAGCGACAGGTACAGCGGCATCATCGGAATCGCCGAGCTCGCCTGCGTGACGACGGCCTTCAGCACCGACACGCGCGCATCGCCGCCGTGCGCGGCCAGCTTGTCGCGGATCGACAGCACCTTCTTGTCGAGATCCTTCTTCGCTTCGCCGATCGAGCCGTTCCAGTAGATGTCGTGCGTGATCTGTTCGCCGAGATACGTGAACGCGGTGGTCTTCGCGCCGTCGGCGAGCACGCCGGCCTCGTCGAGCGCGTCGATCCACATCTGCCAGTCCTCGCCGCCCATCACGGCGACGGTGCCGTCGATCTCTTCCTGCGTCGCCGGCTCGAGCGACACTTCGCGGATCACTTCCTTGTCGGTGTCGAGGCCGCGGAACGTGACGGCCTTGCCGACCGGCTTCAGCGTCGAGCTGATCGTTTCACCCGTCTTCGGATGCGTGCGGCGCGGCGCCGCAAGGCTGTAGACGACCAGGTCGACCTTGCCGAGATCCTGCTTGATCGTGTCGATCGTGATCTGCTTGACCTTGTCGGAGAACGCGTCGCCGTTGATGCTGCGCGCATAGAGCCCTTTTTCGGCGGCGAATTTCTCGAACGCGGCGCTGTTGTACCAGCCCGCCGTGCCCGGCTTCGTCTCGCTGCCGGCACGCTCGAAGAACACGCCCAGCGTGTCCGCGCCCGAGCCGAATGCAGCCGAGATCCGGGCGGCGAGGCCGTAGCCGGTCGACGCGCCGATCACGAGCACCTTCTTCGGGCCGTTGGCGATCGGGCCGTGCGAAGTCACGTAGTCGATCTGTTCCTTGACGTTGGCTTCGCAGCCGACCGGATGAGTCGTCACGCAGATGAAGCCACGCACGCGCGGTTTGATGATCATGAAAACCTCTGTCTAATCGGAAAGGCGGGGACGGCCTGAAATCGGAAAAATCCCGCGCATTGTAATGGAAGCGGGAAGGCGCGGCGGGAAAGGCCGGTCATCGCGGGCGGCGACGGCCGCGGCGAGCCGGCACGATCCGAGGCGTGCGGTAATTTCTCTCTTGACAGAAATAACTGAAAAAATTAAATTCGCGGACATGGAACTCACACCGATTGCCGAACGATTCATCCTGCACTGGGGCGAAATGGGCTCGCGATGGGGCGTCAACCGCACCGTGTCGCAGATTCACGCGCTGCTGTACCTGGCCGGGCGGCCGATCGCGGCGGACGAGATCGCCGAGACGCTCAACGTCGCGCGCTCCAACGTCAGCACGAGCCTAAAGGAATTGCAGGCGTGGCGGCTCGCGAAGGTCGTGCACGTGCTGGGCGATCGCCGCGACCATTTCGAGACGTCGACCGACATCTGGGAACTGTTCAAGCTGATCGTCGAAGGGCGGCGGCAGCGCGAGATCGAGCCGACGCTCACGGTGCTGCGAGATTGCCTGACGAGCCCCGAGATCGCCGACGAGAGCCGCGAGACCGAACAGCGCATCCGCGACACGCTGCAGTTCGTCGAGACGCTGACGACCTGGTCCGACGAGATGCTGCGGCTGAAGCCCGACACGCTGATGAAGGCGCTCGGCATCGGCGCGAAGATCAGCCAGACGGTCAGGCGCAAGTCGTCGAAGTAGCAGTACCGGACGTGCGGGCACGCAGCCCGCTTTTTTTGGAATTGAAATTTCCGTCATTACAGAAATAACTGTAAAAAAAGGTCGAAAGAGATGAACACGGTCCTGCGTTCGATTCACCGGCATGCCGCATCGCGGAGGGTGGCGTGAACATCCTCGTCTGCGGCGCGAACGGCTTCATCGGGCGGGCGCTGAGCGAGCGGCTCGAAGCGGGCGGCCACCGCGTGCTGCGTGGCGTGCGTCATGCGGCAGGCCCTGACGACGTCGCAATCGACTTCGCGAACGACGTCGATCCCGACGCATGGCTGGCGCGGCTCGAAGGTATCGACGTGGTGATCAACGCGGTGGGAATTCTCTCGGACCGGCGCGATGCAACGCTCGATGCCGTGCATCGCGCGGCGCCGTGCGCACTCTTCGCCGCGTGCTGCCGCGCAGGCGTGCGGCGCGTGATCCAGATCTCTGCGCTGGGCGTGGAGCGCGGCGACACGCCGTATTTCGCGAGCAAGCTCGCCGCCGATACCTTCCTGCAGACGCTGCCGCTCGATTACCGGATCGTGCGGCCGGCGCTCGTCTACGGGGCGTCCGGCGCGTCGGCGCGATTGTTCCGGATGCTCGCGAGCCTGCCCGTGCACGCGTTGCCCGCGGGCGGCCGTCAGCGGCTGCGCCCGGTGCATGTCGACGATCTCGCGGAGCTCGTCGCGCGGCTCGTCGATTCGCCGGCGGCCGGCGGCCCCGTCATCGACGCGGTCGGCAGCGACGAAGTCGAGTACCGCGAGATGCTGGGCGCGTATCGCGCCGCGCTCGGGTTCCCGCAGGCGTTGCGCATCGCGCTGCCGGAGCCGCTAGTCGGCGCGGTGGCCGTGCTGCTCGGCATGCTGCCGGGCGCAATGCTGACCCGCGACACGTGGACGATGCTGCGCGGCGGCAATACCGGCGATCCCGCGGCGCTCGAGGCGGTGCTCGGCCGGCCGCCGCGCGGGCTGCGGCATTTCATCGGCGCGGGCCCGGACGCCGTCGCGCTGCGCCACGATGCGCTCGCGATGTGGCGGCGGCCGCTGTTGCGGGGTGCGCTCGCGATCGTCTGGATCTGGACGGCCATCGTCAGCGCATTCATTCATCCGCAACGCGACAGCGTCGCGATGCTCGCCCGCGCGCACCTGACTGGGCTGCCCGCGCTCGTCGCGCTCTACGCGGCATGCGCGCTCGACTTCGCGTTCGGCGTGGCGACCGTTGCCGCGCCGTCCCGACGCCTGTGGGCGGCGCAAGGCGTGCTGATCGTCGCGTATTCGGCCGTCATCGCGGTCACGATGCCGGGCCTGCTCGCCGAGCCGTTCGGGCCCGTGCTCAAGAACCTGCCGATTCTCGCGATCCTGCTGATCCTGTTTTCAGAAGAACAACCCGCATGAACACCTATCTCGTGATCAAGACGCTGCACATCCTGTCTTCGGTGCTGATGGTCGGCACCGGCTTCGGCACCGCGTTCTATCTGTTCTTCGCCAACCGCACGCGTTCGGTTCCGGCCATCGCCGCCGTGTCGCGGCTCGTGGTGCGCGCGGACTGGTGGTTCACGACGCCGGCCGTGCTGTTCCAGCCCGCGTCCGGGCTGTGGCTCGCGCATACGGCCGGCTGGCCGTGGGATACGCCGTGGCTCGTCGCGTCGATCGTGCTGTACGCCATTGCCGGCGCGTGCTGGCTGCCGGTCGTGTGGCTGCAGATCGAGCTGGCCGCGATGGCGAAGCTCGCGCATGCGAATGGCGATACCGCGCTGCCGGAGCGCTACTGGCGCTATGCGAAGCGCTGGGAACTGCTCGGCTATCCGGCGTTCTTCGCGATGCTGACCGTCTATTTCCTGATGGTGCTCAAGCCGGTGTGAGCGGTGCGGCGCGGCCTGAAACACCGCTTTCGCATGCAGGCGCTGTCGATTTCCGCGTGCTCGTGTATAAATCGACGTGACCGCGTTCGGGCCGCGTCGTGCGCGCCGAGCGCTTCGCATTCGACCTCACAAGGAGCCTGCATGCTGCACATCCTCGGCAAGATTCCGTCCATCAACGTCCGCAAGGTGCTGTGGCTGTGCACCGAACTCAACCTGCCGTTCGAACAGGAAGACTGGGGCGCCGGCTTTCGCACGACCAACGACCCGGCGTATCTCGCGCTGAATCCGAACGGCCTCGTGCCGGTCATCAAGGACGACGACTTCGTGCTGTGGGAGTCGAACACGATCATCCGTTACCTCGCGAACCGCTACGGCGGCGACGCGCTCTATCCGGCCGAGCCGCAGGCGCGCGCGCGCGTCGACCAGTGGATCGACTGGCAGGCGTCGGATTTGAACCGGTCGTGGGTCGGCGCGTTTCTCGGCCTCGTGCGCAAGTCGCCCGATCACCAGAACCCGGCGGCGATCGCGCAGTCGATCGCGGACTGGACCAAACACATGAAGGTGCTGGACGCGCAACTCGACGCGACCGGCGCGTTCGTGGCCGGCGACCGCTTCACGCTCGCCGACATTCCGATCGGCTTGTCGGTGAACCGCTGGTTCGGCACACCGTTCGAGCATCCGGATTTCCCGGCGGCGAAGCGCTACATCGATCGCCTCGCGACGCGCGCAGGGTTCAGGCAGTACGCAGGCAGCGCGAATCCGTAACGCGGCGAATGCGCTGCGCGACGCGGCGGCGCACCGCCGCCCGCCGCACCGCCGCGGTCACTTGCCGGAGCCCGGCACCGCGTCGAGCACACGCGCGAGAAACGCGTCGTGATTCCACGCGGATTCCGGCCGCGACAGCCCGAGCCGCACGACCACCAGCTCGCGGCTCGGCACCACGCTCACGAACTGGCCCTCATGGCCGACCGCATGAAACGCGTCGGCCGGCAGCGCGCTCGCGTGCGCATCGCGATCGTTGAACGGCTCCGGCACCTTCACCCACAGATGCGCGCCGAATTCCTCCCGCGTCGACAGCGGCGTCACGCGCGTCAGGTAGCGCACCCAACCGTCCGGCAGCAGCTGCTGCCCGTTCCACACGCCGTCCTGCAGCAGAAACTGCCCGAAGCGCGCCCAGTCGCGCGCGCTCGCATACATGAACGACGCACTGCCCAGCGTGCCGGCCGCGTCGGGCTCGAACACAGCGCTGCGCATCCCGAGCGGCGCGAACAGCGCGCGGCGCGGAAACGCGAGGTAGTCGTCCTCGGTGCCGCCCATCGCGACGCGCATCACGCGCGCGACGATCGCGCTCGTGCCGCTCGAGTAGGCCCACTGCGTGCCGGGGGCCGCGGCGAGCGGCTTGGCCGACGCGAAGCGTGCGGTGTCCGGCTGCGTGAACAGCATCACGGCGACGTCGGACAGCGGGTCGTCGTAGTCCTCGTTGAAGGCCAGGCCACTCGTCATCCGCAGCAGTTGGTCGAGCGTGATCGCCGCGCGCGGGTCGGCGTGGCCGCGCCATTCGGGCAGCAGCGCCGACGCGTCCGGCGCCAGCTTGTGTTGCGCGACGAGCATGCCGGCCAGCGCGGCCGTCACCGTCTTCGTCATCGACCAGCCGGGCAGCGGCGTATCGGCCGTGAAGCCGGGCGCATAGCGTTCGGCGATGACCTGGCCGCGCCACATCACGACGACCGCGCGCGTGCGCCGCGGCCGCGCCGGATCGGGTTCGTCGAATGCGCGGTCGAGCGCGGCCTGCAGCTTGCGCGTGTCGATGCCGGCGGGCGGAGCGCTCAGCGCGACCGGCAGCGCGTGTACTGCCGGCGGCGCGTCGGCGGGCGGCAGCGCGGCAGGCAGCACGCCGGGAGACGGCCCGAGCGCGAGCGTGCAGCCGAGCCCCGGCCGGAAGTCCGCTTCGCGTCGCGCGAAACCGGCGAAGGTCGCGACCGCGCGACGATGGTCCGGATCGATCGACGGTCGCACCAGTTTCAGCAGCGGATGCACGCCGGCCATGATGTCGACGTCGATCACCGACGCAGCCGGACGGCCCGACACGAACACGCCCGAACACAGCGCCTTCGCCGCATAGCCGGTCGCGATCGGCGCGAGCCGCGACAGCATGTAGCCGGTGTAGCCCAGCGCAGCGACGAGCGCGATCGCGGCACCGCGCAGGATCAGCGACTTGAAGGGGATCGTCATGCGCGAGCGTCCTCGGGGTGGTGTGCCGGCCGGCAACGATGCGGCAGTGTCGCAGGTTCGGGCGACGCGGTGCAATCGCGGCTGCATGACGAACGGAGGCGATCGTGTGCGTGCTTCGTTGCCGCGCGACCGAGCGCTCGGCTGCCAACGTCGGCGCCGGCGGACGACGAGTTGAACGCCGGCCCCCCGCCGGCCGATAATCGTCCGGCATCGCTCCCGTCAAACCGCAATCGCAAACATCGGAAAACGCCATGTCCTACGACAACAACAACCCGTTCGCGAGAATCCTGCGCGGCGAACTGCCGTGCGTGAAGGTCGCCGAAGACGACGCGACCCTCGCGATCATGGACCTCATGCCGCAAGCCGACGGCCACGTGCTCGTGATCCCGAAGGAGCCGGCCGCGCAGATCTTCGAGCTGTCCGGCGACGCGGCCGCGGCAGGGATCCGCATGACGCAGCGCGTCGCGGCGGCCGTGCGCGCGGCGCTCGGGCCGCACGGCGTGTTCATCGGCCAGTTCAACGGCGCGGCGGCGGGCCAGACGGTCCCGCACGTGCATTTCCACGTGATTCCGCGCTGGGAAGGCGTCGAACTGCGGATGCACGCGCGCGACGTCGCCGACGCGGCCACGCTCGAATCGGTCGCGCAACGCATCCGCGCGCATTTCGTGTAACGCGTGCCCGGCGTGCGGAGCGGGCTTCGGCGGCGCCATACGGGCGGTCGCGCCGCGCGCCGGCTGTTTCAGCGGTCACGCGAAGTAACACGTGTAACCGCTCGCGAAACGCGTTCCGGCGGGCCCGGCGCTAGACTCCGCGCATTGCTTCATCGAGCGACAGGAAGGGCGGATCGCACCTTCGTGCCGGCCGCCGCGGGCTGCGGCGGCGCGGCGTTCGCGAGGTGCCGAGTGTCCTCTTCGCCGGGAGTCGAACCATGTACAAAGTTCTGATCACGTTCGCGCTGATCGCCGGCCTGTCCGGCTGCTACGTCGCGCCGCCGTACGGCTACGCGCCCGCTCCGGTCTACTACGGCTATGCGCCGGCGTATTACGCGCCGCCGGTCAGTGTCGGGATCGGCGGCAGCTTCCGCATCCGCTGACCCCGCGGCGGCCGCGGGCCCCGTCCGCGCATCGGCGGCGACGCCGCTCGATTCGCCGCCGCTTCATTGCACGACGACGCGCGCCGCATGACGGCGCGCGTGCGCATCGCTCGCCCGGATTCCTATACTTCAAAGGAAAGTCCACCCGGCGACGCAGCCATGGCCGTGACGCGCAACGTCGCAATCGTGTCGAGCGTGTCCACGCTCGTCTATCTCGGGCCCGCGGTGCCCGGCAGCGGCGTGACGGTTGATTCCCGGCGCGTACTGACCCTCGTTCGCGGCCACGACGCCAACGAAGCCCCGCCGGGTCGCGTCGTGTCCTCGTGTCCCGATGTGTTGCCACGTGTGTCTGAACCGGCGCAACCGGCGCCTCGCGCTTCGCCTTCAAATGCGGGTAGATCGCCGCAGAGCACCGGCTGACGGGCGTCTCCGGCGATTTCGGCAAGCTTTTCCGCCGCCTTTCCGGCAAACAACTTGTTACCAGAATGTCGGCAGCAACGACGCTCGACCGGTGCTATTCTTCGCCGCAAGCTCATTGAAATGAATTGGTCCGGGATTCGGCACAATGCCGATGTCGACGTCGATCGATTCGGATCGTCATAACGAGCGGACTTTCAATAACCAGATTGCGAACAAGGAAGAATACGGGAATGTGGAAGAAAATCGCCCCCGCTCTCGTCGTCGCCGCGTTGACCGGCGCGACCGCACTGCCGGCAATGGCCGGTGACCTGAACAACGCGCTTGGCGGCGCGCTCGGCGGGGTTGCCGGCGCGGCGGTCGGCGGCGCGGTCGGCGGCAGCACCGGCTCCGTCATCGGCGGCGCGATCGGCGGCGGCGCGGGCGGCGCAGTGACGTCGAACCGTC
>NZ_CABVPL010000017.1 GCF_902499045.1 Burkholderia latens
GCCGTCGTGCTCGCGAAACGGCACGGCGGACGGCGGCGCCGGCGGCGGCGCGAAGGCCGGCGCCGGCATCGCGCGTGAGCCGTCGGCGCCGGTCAGCGCCAGCGCGAACGCATCGATCTCGACGGCCGACACCGGCTGCGCCTGCGGATCGGCGACGCGCACCAGCAGGTCGACGCCGGCGAGCAGCACGTCGACGTGCGTGGCCGTCAGCACGATCGTGCCGGCCTGCGCGGCGACGAAGCATTCTTCCATCCGGCCCGCGATGTCGACGCCGAGCGGCACGCCGACGATCCGCGCGGCGCCCTTCAACGAATGCGCGGCGCGCATGCAGGCCTCGAGCGCGGCGGCGTCCGGCTCGCCCGCTTCGAGCGCGAGCAGGCGCTCGGACAACGCCTGGGTCTGCGTGCGCGTTTCCTCGCGATACAGCTCGAGCAACGACAGGTGGCTCAGATCGTCGTCGCCGCTCATCGCATGCTCCGTGTGACGGCGTCGAACAGCCGATCGTCGTCGAGCAGGCCCACCGACTTGCCGCGCCACGACAGCACGCCGCGCGACAGCCCGGCGCTCGCGCGCCCGACCGTCGCCGGCACGGGCACCCACTCGGACGCGCCGAAGCGCAGCACGCCCTCGACTTCGTCGACCGGAAACACCACCGGCTCGCCGTGGTGCGCGGCGACGAGCAGCCGCGTGAAACGGCCATCGGCGCCGCGTTCTCCGCTCCTGCCCGCGTCGAGGCCGAGCAGCGCGCCGATCGAGATCGCGATGCGCAGCGTGCCGCGAATGTTGACCACGCCGCGCACGGCCGAATGACGGCGATACGGCAGCGAATGGATTGGGCGCGTGCCGGCGATCTCGCGCAGCACGCCGATCGGCAGCGCGAGCCATTCGTCGGCGACGCGAAACGCGAGCGCGGCGTGGCGCGTATCGTCGTCGGCGTGTGCGCGCGGCGCGTCGGCCGCGCTGATCCGCTGCGTGGCGTCGGCCATCTCGGCCGCGCCGAGCGGACGCTCGAGCAGCTTCGCCGCGTGATACGCGTAGACCGGGCAGTTCAGGCAGCGCAGGCAGTCGGCCAGCCGCTCGCACGAGCGGTCGCCCCGCGTGCCGATCCGGTTCCAGCAGTCGTCGACGCCGATCGTCGTGACGTCAGCGGCCACGGCGTCGCGGTTCATTGTTTCGTCGGTCATCCCGATGTCGGCTCCCAACCCGTCTTCTCATCATCCGGCCGAGCGCCGTGCGCGCTCGAGCAGCCATTGCGCGCCGGCGCCGTCGCCGACGACGTCCAGCAACGTCGCGAGATGCGTCAGCGCTTCGTGATGCGTCGGCCGCAGATACAACGCCTTCCGGTAGAAATCGCCCGCTTCGGCGGCGCGTCCGCGCGCGTCCGCGATCAGCCCGTTCAGGTAGAACGCGTCCGCGTGCGGCCCGGCATGCGCGGAGAACCGTGCGAGCACGCGCTCGGCCTCGTCGAACGCGCCCGCGTTCGCCAGCGCCTGCGCTTCCTCGAGCGTCGGCGCGGTGCTGTCGGCGAGCGGAGCGGCGGGCGCGTCGGCTGCATGCACGACATTCGCGACGTTCGCCGCGTTGATCGCATTGGCCGCGTTGATCGCGTTGATCGCGTTGATCGCGTTGATCGCATCGCGCGGCGAGCCGCCACGGATGTCGGCCGGCGGCTCGAACGCCGTCGCGCGCTCGGCCGGCGCACGCGCGCCGAACACCGGCGCGGCGCCCGCCCATGCCGGCGGCACGTCAGCCCGCAACGGCCGTGTCGCGGCCGGCGGCGCGACCGCGAAGCGCTCCGCGCGCCGGTATGGCGCGGGCGCCGGCATCGGCGCCGCATGCCCGGCCGCATAACCGTCCGCCGTGCCGCCGTGCGCGCGATGGAACGCGAATGCGAGCGGCACGCGCGCCGAGCGCATTCCGTGCCGCATCGCGACGCCCGTTTCGGCCGGACCGACGAACAGCATGCCGTCATCGACGAGCCGGCTTTCCAGCGAACCGATCACGCGATCCTGCGCGTCGCGGTCGAAATAGATCAGCACGTTGCGGCAGAACACGAAGTCGTAGCGGATGCCCGTATCGGCACCCGGCTCGATCAGGTTCGCCTGACGAAACTGCACGCACGCACGTACGCGTTCGTCGAGCAGCCAGCCGTCCGCGACCGGCGTGAAGTAGCGGCTGCGAAACTCGGTCGCCGTGCCGCGGAATGCGTTGCGCCCGTAACAGCCGAGCCGCGCGTGCTCGATCGCGCGCGTGCTCAGGTCCATCGCGTCGATCGCGAAGCTGGCCGGATCGAGCCCGGCGTCGAGCAGCGCCATCGCCGCCGAATACGGCTCCTCGCCGGTCGAGCATGGCGCGCTCAGCACGCGAATCACGCGCCCGGGCGTGGCGGCGACGCGCTCGGCTGCAAGCCGCGCGAGCGTCGAGAATGCTTCGCGGTCGCGGAAGAACCACGTTTCCGGCACGACGAACAGCTCGATCAGCGCGCGCCGCTCGTCGGCCGACGCGTTGAGCTGCTGCCAGTACGCATCGAGCGCTTCCGGCGTGAGCGGCGCGCGCGCCGCCGACGGCAGCCGTTCGCCGTCGCCCTGCAGCGCGTGCACGCGTTCCGTCAGCGCGCGGAGCAGGAAATCGTTGCCGAGCGAATCGGGATCGATGCCGGTTTCGCGCAGCAGCCAGTCGCGAAATCGCGAATCGGACGCTTTCATGTGGACTCCCCCCGGTGGCCCGGCAGACCGTCGAGCAGATACGGGCGCGCGACGTCGCCGATCAGTTCGGACACCGACACCTGCTGCACGATCCCGTCGGGCGTGTGCGCGACGCGCCCGAGCCAGCGCGTGCGCGCGGTCGAGATGCCGCTCGCGCGGAACGCCGTGCGGTCGATCCGCAGCGTCTGCGTCGCGCGCTCGACGATCAGCCCGATCACACGCGCACGATCGAGCGGCTCGGCGCGGTAGCGCACCATCACCAGCCGCGTGGAACGCAGCGCATGCGCACGCCGTCCGAGCGCGAGCATCGGCACGTCGATCACGGGCACCGGCTGGCCGCCTCGCATCAGCAGCCCGGCGATCCATTCGGGCGCGCCGGGCACGGCCTTGGCGGCCGCGAGCGGCAGCACCGCGTCGATGTCGGCCGCGTCGAGCGCATAGCGCTCGCCGTCGAGGTCGAACATCAGGAACAGCGCGTGCGCGCCGCCGTGCGGCTCGGCGCGCATCATGCGTCGACCTTGAAGCGCGACACGCTGGTGCGCAGCTGGTTCGCGACGAGCGTCAGGTCGTCGATCGCCTGCGACGATTGCCGCAGCGATTCGGCCGTCTGCTGCGCGGCCTCCGACAGCTGCGACAGCGCCTGCGTGATCTGCTCGGCGCCGTTCGCCTGTGTCTGCATCCCTTCGTTGACCATCTGGAAGCGCGGCGCGAGCGTCTGCACCTCGGCGATGATCTGCGACAGCTGGCCGCCGACCTGCTGCACGTCCAGCATCCCGCGGCGTACTTCCTCGGAGAACTTGTCCATCCCCATCACGCCCGCCGACACGGCCGACTGGATCTCCTTCACCGTCTGCTCGATGTCGTAGGTCGCCACCGCCGTCTGGTCGGCCAGGCGGCGGATCTCCGTCGCGACGACCGCGAAGCCGCGGCCGTATTCGCCGGCCTTCTCGGCCTCGATCGCCGCGTTCAGCGACAGCAGGTTGGTCTGGTCGGCCACCTTGGTGATCGTCGCGACGACCTGGTTGATGTTCAGCGCCTTCTCGTTGAGGATCGCGAGCTTCGCGTTCACCGAGCCGGCCGCGTCCATCACGCTGCGCATCGTCTCGCCCATCCGCGTGAGGCCGCTCTGGCTCACGCCCGCGAGCGTCGCAGACTGTTCGGCCACGCCGGCCACCTCGTTCATCGTGCGCAGCAGGTCGCGCGACGTCGCGAAGATCTCGCGGGACGTCGCGCCGATCTCGGTCGTCGTCGCCGCGGTTTCGTTGGCGGTCGCCTGCTGCTCGCGCGACGTCGCCGCGATTTCGGCGACCGACGTCGTCACCTGCAGCGACGACTGCTGCGCACGCGCGACCAGCTCGGTCAGTTCGTCGGCCATCCGGTTGAAGCCCGTCTCCAGCGTGCCGAACTCGTCGCGGCGACGCAGGTCGAGACGGCGCGTCAGGTTGCCGGTGCGCATCACGTCGTGCACCTCGACGAGCCGCGCCATCGGCACGGTGATCGCGCGGAACAGCCCGTAGCCGAGCGCGAGCGCGGACAGCAGCACGACGCCGAGCGCGGCCGCGAGCACGATCTCGGTATCCTGCACCGACCCGCGGATCAGCTTCGCGGACTGGTCGGCGAACTTGCGGTTCTCCTGCACCAGCGTATTCGCGTTGCGCACGACCTCGGCCCACGCGGGTTGCACCTTCGCGTACGCGGCGACGGCTTCTTCGTGCGACAACCGGTGTTTTTCGAGCGCATCGTTCAACAGCGGCAGGTAGCGGTCGAACGATGCGCGGAACGTCGCGAAGCGCTGGCGGTCGTCGTCGCGGAACGTGGTGTTCTGGTAATCGACCGACAGCGACTCGACGTCCTTCACCGCATCGCCGATCTTCGCGAGATCGCGTTGCACGGCCTCGGGATCGCTTTCGACGAACGTCGCCTGCTGCAGCAGCGTGAAGGATTCGTTGACCGCCGCGCGCAACGACGCCGCGAGATAGACGCCGGGCAGCGAGTCGCGCTCGATGCTGACGGCTTCCGCGTTGATCGCGCGCAGACGCTCGTAGGACACGCCGGCGGTCACGAGCATCAGCACGAACAGCACGCCGAAGCTGAGCAGAATGCGGTTGCCGAGCGTCAGCCGGGCGGCGCCGCCGATCGTCGGATGCAGGCTTTCATTGGTCGCGCGAGGTGTCACGGTGGCCATGTTCGTTATGGGCTTTCTAAATTTCAGCGTTGAAAAAATCCGCGCCCGCCCGCGCGCCGCACGGCACGCCACGAGCACATCGGGGTCTCTCGGGCAGCGCGGCACCGGCAGGCCGCGCCACGGCATCACCGCTCCGCCTGCGCCGGCAACCGCAGCGCGACCATGAAGCCGCGCGCCGTATTGCGCATCAGGATCTGGCCGCGATGCCGCGCGGCCGTCGCGCGGACGAACGCGAGCCCGAGGCCGAAGCCGCTGCGCGCCGCGCCGTGCGCGGATTCGAGCCGCACGAACGACTCGGTCGCGGCCGTGCGCTGCTCGGGCGCGATGCCGGCGCCGGCGTCCTCGACACCGATCAGCCACGCGCCGCCGTCGCCGCTCAGCGTGCAGTGCACGTCCGTGCCGGCCGGCCCGTACTTCAGCGCGTTGTCGATCAGGTTCGCGACCGCGCGCGTGAGCATCATGCGATCGCCCATCGTCACGCATTCGGTGCCGGGCACGTGCGCGACGACGCGGCTGCCGAAGCCGGCCGCCTTCTCCCACAGCTGGTCGACGGCATCGAGCACGATCTCGTTCAGGCTGACGACCTCGTGCGCGCGACGCTCCGACTGCGCGCGGGTCAGATGGATGAAACCGTCGGCGAGCGCGAGCGCGCGCCGCGCATGGCCGGCAATGCGCTCCATGATCGCCGGCATGTCGCCGTGCTCGTTCCGGTAGACCTCGAGCAGCGCGAGGATCGACGTCTGCGGCGAGCGCATGTCGTGCGACAGGAAATCCAGCGCCTCGTCGCGCTGGCGCGACATCAGATATGAATTCGAGTGATAGCGGATGCGCGCGGTCAGTTCCATCGCATCGGGGAGCTTCACGAGATAGTCGTTCGCGCCGGCGATGAACGCCTCGCGCTTGACGATCGGCTCCTCCTTCGCCGACAGCACGATGATCGGCACGCGCGCGGTATCGGCGTCGGCGCGCCATGCGCGAACGAGATCGAGACCGTCGATGTCCGGCATCACGAGATCCTGCAGGATGACCGTCGGCTTCACGTCGCGCGCGACCGCCATCGCCCGGTGCGCATCGGTGCATACATGCAGGTCGATATCGTGCTCGCCGCGCAGCGCGCGGCGGATCACCTCGCCGACGAACGGCTGATCGTCGACGAGCAGAACCGACAGCCCCGATTCAAGACAATCCGGCGCATTTTCACCGCTCGATTCTTTCATAAATACCGTTTCAAACGCCAAATCTCCAATTGATTCTTTCATGGGAGTTGTTTATCCGACTTGGACGCCATCTTAATTTGGCGGTCGAGAAATCCGCCTGTGGTTGCCGATCTGGCCCGTCGGCATTGGCTCGCGGAGATCCGAACGCCGATTTTCCCCCGACGACGGTCGCATTACCTCCGCGCGCTTTCTCTAAATAAAGATAACCGGCTGATTCTAAATGAAATTAGAACACAGCATCTATCTCGTTACGGTTTAGTTTTGCCAAATATGGTGAAAGTCCGGGATTCAGATAAATCGGATCATTTCCCGACGCGAAAGACGATAACGTTTGCGAAGCCGGCGCCACGAGGCTTGCATGCGCTGCAAGGGTGGCGGGTGGGATCGTATCGGGGCCGGATTCCGGCAACGCGCAATCCGGCAAGATGGACGAGAAGCCGGGGCGCCGCGACCGGCTCGGCCGCAGCGCGAACGCGTCGACGTGCGGTTGAGCGCGGGCGCGGGGGTGGCGCGCGCCGTACCGCCCGCGCACCAGGCGCGTGACTGGCTTACCCGCGCGCGTGCTGCGCGGACACTTCCTGCAGGTCGAGATCGCGCTCGACCATGTGCAGCATCTCGTCGTGAATGCGGCCGGAACGATGCAGGCGCAACAATTCCGCGCGGCCGGCCTTGATCGCCGCGAGCACGACGTCGTAGTGCGCGACGCGGACCTCCGCCGGATACTCGGGCTCGTTCTTCGCGCGCTCGGTCAGCTCCGCGCGATACGTGTATTGCTCGAGCAGCCGCGGATGAATCACGTTGCCGCTGTCGTCGCGCACCAGCGGCTGAATCGCCGCAAGCTGCGCCGCCTCGATATAGGCCCACGTCTGCGGCTCGGTCAGGTGATGCGCGGCGCGCGCTTCGCTCGGCGGCACGCGCAGCAGCCGGATCAGCGGCCCGATGGTCGTGCCCTGCAGCAGCACGGTGACGAGGATCACCGCGAACGACGCGACCAGGATCACGTCGCGGCCTGGCATCGCCTCGGGCAGCGACAGCGCGATCGCCAGCGTCACGACGCCGCGCATGCCGGCCCAGCTCATGATCGTCGCGGCCTTCCAGTCGGGCGCGCCGCCGCGCCGCACGATCCCGCGCACCGGCCACTTCAGCGCCTCGATCGCATAGACCCACACGAAGCGCGACACGATCACGGCGGCGAGCACCGCAAGCACCGCCGGCATCATCGTGCCGAGCACCTGCTCGAAGCCGCCGAGCCGATGAATCGCGCCGCGCAGCGACAGCCCGATCAGCACGAACACCATCGCCTCGAGCAGGAACACGATGACTTGCCAGAATGCCGTGCCGCGCGTGCGCACGGCGGCCGAAAACACTTCGTGCTGGTGCCAGCCGATGATCATCCCGGCCGTGACCGTTGCGATCACGCCCGACACCTCGACCATTTCACCGGCGATGTACGCGATCCAGCCGGCGATCACCGCGACGGTGATCGTCAGATAGTCGTCGTCGAGCTGCTTCAGGAACCACACGACGAGCTTGCCGACCAGGAAGCCGACCACGACACCGCCGAGCCCGAGTTCGGCGAAGCGCACGACCGCGTGCTCGAAGCTGAACGCGCCCGTCAGCGCGGCCGCGACCGCAAAGCGGAACAGCACCAGGCCGGCCGCGTCGTTCAACAGGCTCTCGCCTTCGAGCAGCACCATCAGCCGGCGCGGCAGCGCGACCCGTTCGAGCACCGCCTTCGCGGCCACCGCATCGGGCGGCGACACGATCGCGCCGAGCGCGAAGCACGCGGCCCACGGCAGCGACGGCGCGACCCAGTGCACCGCGAAGCCGACCGCGAACGTCGTGAACACGACCGCGCCGATCGCAAGCAACAGGATGCCGCCGACATTGCGCTTGAACTCCTCCCACACGGTGAAGTACGCCCCGTCCATCAGCAGCGGCGGCAGGAACACGAGCAGCACGAGTTCCGGATCGAGATTGACGGGCGGCAGGCCGGGAATGAACGCGATGCCGATGCCGCCGATCAGCAGCGCGGCCGCGGGCGGCAATCGCAACCGCTTGGCGATGCACTCGAGTGCGACGATCGCGAGGAATGACAGCAGAACCAGCTTGAATGCCGAGACGGGGGACATCGATCGACCTCGTGAAGAATGAATGCGCACGCCAGCAGGTGTCGTACCCCGGATGGCCGTGTCGCGCGATTACATCACGATGCGATGCCCGCAGTCGAGCGCGTTGGGGCGTTGGTGCATTGGGTGCGTTGGCACGGGCGACCTCATGCGCCGTCACGCGCACACGTGCGAACCCCCCGCCGCTCGCCCGCGTGCGTGCGCCGAAACGAAAACGGCACGCGGGCCGGCGCGATCGCTCGCCCGCGTGCCGTGCCGCTGCGGCACCGCGCCGCCCGCCGTCTCGCTAGCGGCGCCGCACGACCATCAGCCGCGGCTCGGTCATGTCCTCGATCGCGTAGCGGATCCCTTCGCGGCCGAGCCCGGAATCCTTCACGCCGCCGTACGGCATGTTGTCGACGCGGAACGACGGCACGTCGTTGATCACGACCCCGCCAACCTCGAGCTCGTCCCACGCGCGCTGCGCATGCGCGAGCGAATCGGTGAACACGCCGGCCTGCAACCCGAAGTCGCTGTCGTTCACGCGCGCAAGCGCATCGTCGAAGCGGTCGAACTTCTCGAGGATCGCGACGGGGCCGAACGCCTCCTTGCGGTACAGATCCTGATCGCGGCCGACGTTCTCCAGCAGCGTTGCCTCGAACATCGCGCCGTCGACCTTGCCGCCCGCGACGATCTTCGCGCCCGCCGCCACGGCCGCATCCATCCAGCCCGACAACCGGCGCGATTCGGATTCGGAGATCATCGGGCCGACGAACGTCGACGGATCCTTCGGATCGCCCATCTTCAGCGAACGCGTCTTCGCGATCAGCTTGTCGCGCAGCGCGTCGTACAGATCCGCATGCACGAGGATCCGCTGCACGCCGATGCAGCTCTGGCCCGACTGGTAGTACGCGCCGAACGCGAGACGATCGACCACGTAGTCGAGCTGGTCGCGCTGATCCGCGTCGACGATCGCCGCCGCGTTGCCGCCGAGCTCCAGCACCACCTTCTTCTTGCCGGCCTTCTCCTTCAGCGCCCAGCCGACGGCCGGCGAGCCCGTGAACGACAGCAGCCGGAAGCGCTCGTCCGTCGTGAACAGGTCGGCGCCGTCGCGATGCGCGGGCAGCACCGAGAACGCCCCCTTCGGCAGATCGGTTTCCGCGAGCACCTCGCCGATGATCAGCGCGCCGACCGGCGTGCGGCTCGCGGGCTTCAGCACGAACGGACAGCCGGCGGCCAGCGCGGGCGCGACCTTGTGCGCGGCGAGGTTCAGCGGAAAGTTGAACGGCGAGATGAACGAGCACGGGCCGATCGGCACGCGCCGCGTATAGCCGGTGTAGCCTTGCGCGCGTGCCGAGATCTCGAGGTTGAGCACTTCGCCGTCGATGCGCACCGCCTCTTCGGACGCGACGCGGAACGTATCGATCAGCCGCGTCACTTCGCCCTTCGAATCGTTGATCGGCTTGCCGGCCTCGATGCACAGCGCTTCGGCCAGCTCGTCGAAGCGCTCGCGAAAACGCGCGACGCAGTGGTCGAGCACCGCCTGCCGCTTGTAGGCCGGCAGTTCGCGCATCGGCTTCGTCGCGTCGACCGCCGCGCCGATGGCCGCATCGATCGCGTTCGCATCGGCGAGCGCGACGCGCGTCGCGACCTTGCCGCTGAACTTGTCGGTCACTTCCAGATCGGTGTTCGCGTAGACGGCCTCGTTGGCCAGGTAGTACGGATAGGTGTCCTTCAGCATGGAACGCTCCTTCCAGTGAACTGCGGATTCAGAGTTGCGCGGACAGGCGCTTGATTTCGCGGTTGAGCACGCGCTCGTTGTCCGAATAGTCGATCGGCACGTCGATCAAGTGCACGCCCGGCGTCGCGAAGCAGTCGCGCAGCAGCGGCTCGAGATCGTCGGCCGCGCCGATGCGATGCCCGTGCGCGCCGTAGCTTTGCGCATACGACACGAAATCGGGATTCTTCAGCGTCATCGCGAAATCGGGGAAGTTCATGTTTTCCTGCTTCCAGCGGATCATCCCGAACGCATCGTCGCGCAGGATCATCACGACGATGTCGAGCTTCAGCCGCACGGCCGTTTCGAGTTCCTGCGAATTCATCATGAAACCGCCGTCGCCGCACACGGCTATTACCTTGCGCTGCGGATGCACGATCTTCGTCGCGATCGCCGACGGCAGGCCTGCGCCCATCGACGCGAGCGCGTTGTCGAGCAGCAGCGAGTTCGGCTCGTGCGCACGCCAGTAGCGCGCGAACCAGATCTTGTACATCCCGTTGTCGAGGCAGACGATGCCATCGACCGGCAGCGCGTTGTACAGGTCGTTGACGATCCGCACCGGATACATCGGAAAGCGCGGATCGTGCTGGCCCTTCTGCAGATGCGCGTCGAAATGCTCCTTGATCATCGTGAAGCGCTCGAAATCCCAGTGCGGCTGCGGCGTCACCGCTTCCTTCATCTGCCACACCGCGTTCGCGATGTCGCCGACCACCTCGATCTGCGGGAAATAGACGGGATCGACCTGCGCGCCGAGGAAGTTCACGTGGATCACGGTCTTGTCGTCCGCGCGCATGAAGAACGGCGGCTTCTCGATCACGTCGTGGCCGACGTTGATGATGCAATCGGCATGCTCGATCGCGCGGTGCACGAAATCGCCGTCGGACAGCGTCGCGTTGCCGAGCCACAGCGGATGCGTTTCGTCGATCACGCCCTTGCCCATCTGCGTCGTGAAGAACGGGATGCCCGTCTTGTTAACGAATTCGAGCAGCATCTTGCAGGTCGTCTTGCGATTGCCGCCCGCGCCGATCATCAGCAGCGGATGACGCGCGGCCTGGATCGCGTCGATCGCGTGCGCGACCGCCTTCTCCTCGGCCACCGGCCGGCGGCTGTAGCTGCGCGGAATCGGCTTGCCGTCGCCCTCCTCGTGCGCGATGTCCTCCGGCAGTTCGAGGTGCGCGGCGCCCGGACGCTCCTCCTCCGCGCGGCGGAACGCCTCGCGCACGGCCGCCGGGATGTTGCCGATCGACACGATCTGCCGCGTGAACTTCGTGAGCGGCTGCATCATGTCGACGACGTCGACGATCTGGAAGTGGCCCTGCTTGCTCGACTTGATCGGCTTCTGGCCGGTGATCATCAGCATCGGCATGCCGCCGAGCTGCGCGTACGCGGCGGCGGTCACGAAGTTCGTCGCACCGGGCCCGAGCGTCGCGAGACACACGCCGGTACGGCCCGTCAGACGGCCGTAGGTGGCGGCCATGAACCCGGCCGCCTGCTCGTGCCGGGTCAGCACGAGCTTGATTTTCGATCGTCGCAGCGATTCGAGCAGATCGAGGTTTTCCTCGCCGGGAATGCCGAACACATACTCGACGCCTTCGGCTTCCAGCGCCTTCACGAACAGATCCGATGCTTTCATGGGTGGGGACTCTCGGTTGATGCCGCCTGCCCGGCTTACGGGCGCGCGACGTTCAGAACGCGCGCCGGCCTACGGCGCGCGGACGCTTTACCTACCGGATACAACCACTGCACTGCCCGCCGTGCGTCGCTCGGCGGCACGGCGGCGCCTCCCTGGGCGGGAGGACGAACGGATCCGCCCGCGCGCGGCAAACCAGGAAAGCATGCGCGGGCGGCAAGGACGTTTTTGATTGTAGACGGATTCGCGGCATTGCGACTTCGACCGGATGGCCAGGGCCGGCACCCCGCAGCATCGGCCTGACGGCCAATTCGGCCTCAAACCGCGCGCGCGGCCCTGCTGTAGCGGGAACCGAACGCTATTCAATCAATCTGTGAACCATGGTTTACATGCTGCGATCCATGCCCCACAGTGCGCCTGCGTACAGTATCCGGACCACCGACGCCTTCGACGCGTGGTTTGCCGGCCTCACCGCTCGCGTCGCGCGGCGGCGCATCCAGGCGCGCATCGACCGCCTGTCGATGCGCAGCCCGCGCGACTGGAAATCCGCCGGCTCGCCCGTCGTCGAAATGCGTATCGACCACGGCCCGAGCTATCGCGTCTACTACGCGAGGCGCGGAACCATATGGGTGATCCTGCTCTGCGGCGGCAACAAGTCGACGCAACAGGCGGACATCCGCGCCGCGCACGCGATGCTCGAGCGGCTCGACATGGAGTAAGCGATGGACAAGATCAAGACCCGGCCGCGGGATTCGGCCGAACACCTGAAAACCGACGACGACATGGCCGACTATTTCGAGGCCTGCCTGCAGGAAGCCGGCGACGACCCGGCCTTCATCGCGCATGCGCTCGGCGTGATCGCCCGCGCGCGCGGGATGTCGCAGGTCGCGCGCGACGCCGGCCTGTCGCGCGAAGGGCTGTACAAGGCGCTGTCGCACGACGGCAATCCGAGCTTCGGCACGATCCTGAAGGTGATCAAGGCACTCGGCCTGCAACTGCACGGCGCGAAAGCGCACGCGTGAATCGAGCGCGCGGCGGTCCGGCATCCGCGCGATGCGTGCAACCGCATCAATGCAGCCACGCGCCCGCCCAGCGCGGCACCAGCGACACCACGTACAGCCCGAGTCCGATCAGCCCGCCGACCAGCGTCCCGTTGATGCGGATGTACTGCAGGTCCTTGCCGATGTTCAGCTCGATCTGCCGCGACATCTCGCGCGCATCCCAGTTGCGCACCGTATCGCGGATGTGACGCATCAGGAAATCCGCGAAATCCGGCGCCATTTCGTGCACGGCCCGCTCGATGTGCTCGTTCAGCGACGCGCGCAGCGCCGGACTTTCCGCGAGCCGCGCGCCGAGCCAGCCGCCAAGCGTCGCGGCCTGCCGGTGCAGCGCCGAATCGGGGCGCGCGAGATCGGCCTTCAGCCATGCGCGCAACTGATCCCACAAGTCGCGCACATAGTCGTTGAACGCATCGCCATCGCGGATGTAGCGCTTGATCTCGTCGCCTTTCGCAATGAACACCGGGTCGTGCTTCAGCCGTTCGGTCAGCCGCACGACCGTGCGGTCGAAGCGCTGCCGCAGTTCGTGTTCGGGATCGGCCGCGACGCCCTTGAGCACGCGGCTCACCGCGCTCGCGAGCATCCGCGCGCCGTTCTCGCCGAACCACTGCGTCGGCATGATCTTCTCGACCTTCGGATATTGCGTCTTCAGCCATTCGACGATGAAGCCCGCGATCACCTCACGGTTTTCCTCCTTGTCGAGCACGTCGACCACCTGTTCGATCGCATCGTCGAGCAGCGCCTGATGGCGGCCGTCCTTCGTCAGCGTGTCGAGGACCGCGCCGGCCGATTGCGACAGGTCGATCCGGTCGATCACCGCGCGGAACGCGTCGTGGACGAACGACTGGATCCGCGCGTCGTCGGTCATGTCGAGCGCAAAGCTCATCAGCTTCGTCACGTAGCCGCCGAGCGCGTCGGTGTTCGCGGGCTCGCCGAGCCACGCGCCGAGCTTCTGCGCGGGATCGTGCTGGCGGATCTGCGCGGCGAGCGCGTCGGGACCGAGGAATTTCTCGCGCACGAACACCGCGAGATTGTCCGCGATCTTGTCCTTGTTCTTCGGGATGATTTCGGTGTGGCGCGACACGAACGGGATCGGCACGCGGCGAAACAGCGCGACGACCGCGAACCAGTCGGCGAGCGCGCCGACCATCGCGGCCTCGGCCACCGCCTTGAAGCCATCGACCCACGGGCCGCGCGGCAACAGGATCGTCGTCACGAATACCGCGACGGCGGCCAGCAGCAGCCAGAGCGCACGGCGCTTGCTGCGTTTCAGTTCGAGGGCTTTGTCTGGCGTCATGGGCGACCGGTGAAACGGCAATGCCGCTAATATGCACCGATCGCCGACCGACGACAAACCCGCATGCCAGGGCATGTCGTCCGCAGCGGGCGTCCGCCCGCGCGCCACTTGACGGACCAGGAAGCGATGCGCGAACGCAGCCATGCCGGCCGCGCTCGCGCATCGCGTCACAAAAACGTTTTCAGGTTCACCGCCGGATCGGCGAGCTTCGCCGGATCCGGCACGGCGCCTGCCGCGATCAGCCTGCGCGACGCGCCGATATCGCGCCCCAGGTTCGCGGCCGCCACCGCGACGATCCTCCCGTCGCCGCCGAGCCCGAACACCGTGAACGGTCCGTTCGCCGGATCGCCGCGCACGACGGTGGTCCGCTCGCCACCGAAAAGGCCGAGCATCTGCAGGTTGCAGTCATACTGATCGGACCACAGCCACGGCAGCTCGGCATACGTTTCGTCCGCGCCGAGCAGGTTCGCGGCCGCGACGGCCGGCTGGTTCTCCGCGACCTGCCACGACTCGATCCGCACGTGACGCCCGAGCAGCGGATTGAAATGCATCGTCACCTCGCCTGCCGCGAAGATCGCGCGATCGGCCGTGCGGCAGCCTGCATCGACACGGATGCCGTTGTCGACGTCGAGCGCGGCCGCGTGCGCGAGCTCGGCGTTCGGCACGACGCCGATGCCGACCACGACGACGTCGGCCCGCACGTCGCCGCGATCGGTCTCGACGATCGCGCCGCCCGCCGGCGCGCGGCGAATCGCACGCGGCAGCGTCGCCAGCTTGAAGACCACGCCGCGCGCGTCATGCAGTTGCCGCGCATACGCGCCGACGGCCTCCGGCAACGCACGCTGCAGCAGGCGCGGCGCCGGATCGATCACCGTCACGTCGCAGCCGAGCTGGCGCGCGGCCGCGGCCACTTCGAGGCCGATGAAGCCGCCGCCGAGCACCGCCACGCGGCGCCCCGGCGCGAGCTGCGCACGCAATGCGCGCGCATCGGCGACGGTCCGCACGTAATGCGCAACGACGCCTTCGTCGACCGGCCCGCCGAACGTGCGCACGCGCGATCCCGTCGCGAGCACGAGCTTCGCGTACGGCAGCGTCGCGCCGTCGTCGAGCCGCACCCGCTGCGCATCGCGCTCGATCGCGTCGACGCGCGTGCCGAGCCGCAGCTCGATGCGCTGCGCGTCGTACCATCCCGCGTCGCGGATGAACGCGCGCTGCTCGCCGCCGTCGCTCAGCAGCGCATCCTTCGACAGCACGGGGCGATCGTACGGCAACTCGCGTTCCGCGCCGATCATCACGATGCGCGCGGCGGCATCGCGCTCGCGCAGCGCCTCGGCCGTGCGCCGGGCCGCATGGCCGGCGCCGACGATCACGAACGGGTCAGTCGACATTCACTTCCACCTGCCCGTCGACGACACGGATCGGATAGACCCGCACCGGCTCGGTGATCGGCGCGCATTTCGGCGCGCCGGTGCGAATGTCGATCAGCCCCTGGTGCAGCGGACATTCGACGCAGCCGTCCTCCACATAGCCTTCCGACAGCCGCGCGTGACCATGCGAACACAGATCGTGCATCGCGAACAGTTCGTCGCCGATGCGGAATACCGCGATCGGCTTCTGGCCGGCGACGCGCGCCGCCGGTTCGTCTTCGGAGAATTCGTCGAATGCGCCCAGCGGATGCCATTGCGCGAGCGTTGCTTCAGTCATGTCGATTCCTTGCTTCGTCAGATCGGTCAGATCGGGGTCGCGAGCAGCGTCTGCACGCGCGACGTGTCGTAGATCACGCGCTTGGTCTTGTAGCGCAGCCCGTCGGGCGTGCGCACGACCGTGTCGTAATACTTGCCGGCCTGGTACACGTTCGATTCGCCGTTGCTGCGCGTCTGCACGACCACGTAGTTGCTCTCGGTGTCGATCTCGCCGTCGCGCTGCGCGACGATCGCCAGACCCGACGTCATGTGCCGGTACGTGTGCTCTTCATAGATGTTCGCGTGCCGCAGCGACACCACGCGATCGCGCAGCATCCGCTGGTTCGTGCAGTGGACGATCCCGACCGGCAGGCCGAGATCCGCGTTCTCCTTCGGCACGATCTCGTACGTGCAGTCCTCCGTGAACATCTCCGGCCAGTGCTCGAGCCGGTCGTTGTCGAGGTGGCCGATGTAGCGGTTCTGGAGCATGTAAATCTCGAACCACGTCTTCATGTCTTCCGTCAGGTTTTCCATCGTTGCGCGCTCCCGCTTCAATAGCCCATCAGCTTCTGATAACCGACCCAGAACTTGCGGATCAGGCTTTCGGTGATCACCGTGTCCTGCTGGTCCGGATTGCCGCGCGACATCTCGATCACCGACGTCGCGTCGGCGTCGCGCACGGTGCCGCGCTGCACCAGTTCGGTCGCCTCGGTGTCTTCCATCGAGATGTAGCCGGCCGGGCCGACCAAGTTGGCCTGCTTGATGCGCAGCGCGCGCAGCTCCGGCGTGTCGTCCGCGTAGCCGAAGAAGTGGAAGATCAGCTCGAAGTTGTCCGGCCCCTTCGGCAGGATCTGCCGCGCGACCAGCGTGTTGTGGATCTGCTGGATCACGAGCTGCGGGAAGATCGGCTGGATGTGGTTCGTGCAGTCCTCGTCGTATTCCGGCACGAGATCGAGGATCGATTCGTCCTCCAGATGGAAACCTTCGTCGAACGAGCGGATGTTCTGCTGCTTGTATGCGGCCGACGTGTCGTCGCCCGTCTTCGTCACCGTGATGATGCTGTGCAGCCCGTGGTTCGCATCCGGGATCGAGCGCGCCTTCATCCCGACGCGGAAGATGTTGAAGGTCGTATGGAACAGGTGCAGCATGCTCGCGTGATACGGATCCTTCACGTTCTCCATGTACAGCTTCCAGTTCGACTTCGAATACTGGCGCGTGCAGCCGAGATACTCGATCGGCTTGTGGAAGATCCGGTCGATCCACGGGCGCATCTGCTCGCCGAGATAATCGGGCAGCGGCGCGACTTCATCGCTGAAGGTCGCGAACACGAGCCCGCGATAGCTGTCGACGCGCAGCTTGCGCAGCCCGTGCTGCTTCGGGTCGAAGTCGGCCGGCATCCCGGTCATCCCCTTCTGGCCGCGCCGGAACGGCACGCCGAGCAGGTTGCCTTGGTTGTCGAAGCTCCATTGGTGGTACACGCACGTGTGCGAGCTCGCGTTGCCGCGCGACTTGCGGCACACCTGCGCGCCGCGATGCGCGCAGCGGTTCACCCACGCGGACAGCGCGCCGTCCTCCGTGCGCGTGACGACGACCGGCGTGTCGCCGACGAACGTGCTCTTGAAGTCGCCGGCGTTCGGAATCTCCGCCTCCAGCGCGACGAAGTTCCACGTCGGCCCGCGGAAGATGCGCTCCTGCTCGCGATCGTAGACGGCGCGCGAGCTGAACACCTTGTACGGCACGCGCGAACCGTCGTCGTGCGGAAAATGCACGCCGGATGCATCGTCGCGCGCGGCGAAGACGACGGGCGATTCTGTCTGCTCCATGTCGGACTCCTTGTGGTTCCGGTTCGTTGATTGCATGGACCCGATTTTTGAAAAGCTAATATTCGGCGTCTATCCGGAAAGTGCGATTGCGGCGGCGCAATATCCACTTTCGGCGGATTTCTGCGCTAGCATGGCGACACGCGCGAGCGGTGCACGATCGCGACTCGTTCGCCGGCGCGACGCGCGCGTCCACACCAAGGCCGATGCCCATGTCCCCAACGCCGTTCGAGCCGCTTGCGCTGCGCGCGCACCGGCTGTTCGAATCCCGCGATCTCGACGAGACACGCGAGCGGATCTCGCGCGTGATGCAACCGCACGCGCTGGTGCCGAGCGGCCGCGTGCAGCGCGCATCGCATATGGATTTCGTGCGGCTCGGCGGCCTCGGGATCGGCACGATCGCGTTCGGCGACGCGATGCGCGTGCAGGTCGACGCCGTCGACGGCTATTACCTGCTGATGTTCTGCCTGTCCGGGCAGGCCGAAGTCCATGCGATGGGGCGCCGGCTCGGCGTCGACGGGCAGACGGGCGTGCTGTGCGCGCCGGGCGAGCGCTTCGACGCGGCGCTGTCGGCCGACTGCGAGCAGTTCGTGCTGCGCATCGATGCGGCGACCGTCGGTTCGCTGACCGGCGACCCGCGCGCGACGCTCGACCCGGTGCTGCACATCAGCGACGCCGCGCTCGCTGCGTGGCGCCAGCAGCTGATGCTGGTCGCGCGCTCGCCCGAACTGCTCGAACGCGCGAACGCGAACCCGCGTGTCGCGTCGCAGCTCGAGCATCTGCTGATCGACCTGCTGATCGAAGGTCACCCGCCGTCGGTGCCGGAGCGCTCGCACCACGATCCGGCGCCGGGCTTCGTGCGGCGCGCGCAGGAGTTCATCGCCGCGCACTACGCGCAGCCGTTGCAGCTCGCCGATATCGTCCTGGCCGCGAACGTGCCGGAACGGACGTTGCGCGACGCTTTCCTGCAGTTCCGCGGAATGAGCCCGATGCAATATCTGCGCGCGACGCGGCTCGATCATGCGCGGGAGTTGCTGCGCGGATCGGGATCCGAGCGGCGGATCGCCGACATCGCGCTCGATTGCGGATTTACGCACCTCGGCCGGTTCGCGATCGCGTATCGGGAGAAGTTCGGCGAATCGCCGTCGGACACGCTCGACGGCCGGCGCTGAACCCGTACGCGCGCCGACCGGCGCGCCTGTCGTTGCGCATTACCGCCCGCCGGCGGGCCGCCGACGGGCCGCCCGTCACGAAAGCGCGTGCCCGCGCTGCGGCTCGGGACGGGGCGCGGCCGCCGCAGGCGGCGCGGCGGCCTCGCCGAGCCGCGCCGACGCGCATGCCAGCGCGCGTTCGACCTGTTCGGCCATCGTCCGCGTGGCCCGGCTGTCAGGACTTGCTTGCAGCAACAGCTCGAGCCATTTCAGCCGCCGCGCGAGCATCGGCACGACCAGCGTGCGCACGATCAGCCGCTGATCCTGATCAGACGAATCGAAGCGCGCACACGCGTCGATCAGCGCGTCCAGCGTAAGCACTGCGTGGGTCGGATGCGTCATGATCGTGCCCGCTCAAAACGCATGCCAATCGGCGGACCCGGCCGGCGCCTGCACGGCCTGCACAGCTGGCACAGCCGGCACCGGCGCCGCGGCCGGCGCTTTCGTCCGCACCCGCACCCGGACCGGGACCTGCGCAAGCGCGGGCGCGGGCGCCGCGTCGCCGCCCACTGCGGCAAGCTTGAACGCCGACATCGCCACCTGCAGATGGCCTGCCTGCTCCTCGAGCGAATGCGCGGCCGCGGCCGCCTGCTCGACGAGCGCCGCGTTCTGCTGCGTCACGCCCTCCATCTGACCGATCGCCACGTTGACCTGCTCGATCCCCTGGCTCTGCTCGTGCGACGCGGCCGCGATTTCGGCGACGATATCGGACACCTGCTTGATCGCGTGCTTTACCTGCCCCATCGTCTCGCCGACGTCCGTGGCCTGCTGCGCGCTGTCGCGGATCATGGACACGGACGCGCCGATCAGTTCCTTGATCTCCTTCGCGGCGGTCGCGGAACGCTGCGCGAGATTGCGCACCTCGCTCGCCACCACCGCGAAGCCGCGCCCTTGCTCGCCCGCCCGCGCCGCTTCGACCGCCGCGTTCAGCGCGAGGATATTGGTCTGGAACGCGATGGCCTCGATGACGCCGGTGATGTCGGAAATCTGGCTCGAGCTGCTGCTGATCCGCTCGATCGTCGCGACCATGTGCTGCACCGCATCGTTGCCGGCATCGGCCATCCCGGTCGCGCGCGTCGCGAGCGTATTGGCCTGCTGCGCGTTCTCGGCGTTCTGCTTCACCGTTTCGGTCAATTCCGTCATGCTCGCCGCGGTTTCCTCGAGCGCGCCCGCCTGCTGTTCCGTGCGGGCCGACAGATCGGTATTGCCGCTTGCGATCTGGTGCGACGCGATCGCGACCGATTCCGCGCTGCGCTTGATGCCGCGCACCGTCGTGCCGAGCTGCCGGTCCATCGCCGCCAGCGCACCGAGCAACTGGCCGAATTCGTCGTGCGAGTCGATGTCGATCCGATTGTCCAGCGTGCCGCCCGCGATCGAGTCGGCCACGCGCACGGCCTTGCCGAGCGGCGTCGAGATGTGCCGCAGCAGATGCGCCGACGCCCACGCCGCGATCAGCATGCCCGCGCCGATCAGGCCGAGCGCGATCCACAGAATGTTGCGGAAGGTCGACTCGCTGTCGTCGACGAACGACTTCGCCTGCTCGACGTTCAGCGCGATGTCGTCCTCCAGCGTCTGCCTGAGCAGGCGCGCGGCCGGCGACAGCCGCTCGATCGCCGCGCCGATCGCGTCATGGTCCCCGCCGCGCATCGCGTCGACCACGTCGCTCACGCCCGCCCTGAACTGCGGCAGCACGCCGCGGATGCGCTCGGCGATCTCACGTTCCTTGTCGCTCGTGATCGATTCGTCGTAATAGCGGTTCCAGACCGTGTCGAGCCGGTTTTGCTGCGCGCGGATGTCGTCGACGCCGGCGCGCGTGCGCGCGAGATCGCGCTCGGCCTGGATCCGGCGCATCTGCAGTTGCATGCCCAGCGCGATGGCGCGAATTTCGGTCAATTCGCAAATCGGCAGCGTATTGCCCGAATAGGCGCGATGGAGATTCGAATTCAATCGAGACAAGCCGAATACGCTGAACATGCCAATGATCATCATTAACGCGACGCACGCGGCCAGCGCGGAAAAAATCCTGAATTTAATGCTTTTTGCAAATCGACTCACGTCGCTTTCCCCCGGTTTCTCGGATCGATACGGGGCGGAAGCGCCCCTCCATGACCGGGGTTTACGGAGAAAAAACCGAATGGTTTAGTCGTCGGCCTCGAAATAATTGAAACGCAAAACAGCAAGAATCAGGAATTCAAGCCGATCCGATCTCCCTCTTTATCTCATTAACATCCCGTCCGCATTAATAGATTAAGCAAATCCGGACGAGAGTTGCTTCCATGCCATCGCCAACATATCCCATTAATAAACCCACCGGCGTTCGGACGGCGGCGCAATGCCACGGCGGCGAGCCGGATTTTCGTTCCGAAAGAGTCTGAGAGATAGGCCGTTAGTTGCAGTTCTTGGGGAGAACGGGGTCGCCACGGAGGCGGCTCCCGTTACGCCGCCGCGGCAATCATCTGCCGTGCAATCGCGCAGAACGCCGTCGTCGCCGCGCTTTCGCCGTGCAGCCGACGGCTCATGATGATCGGCGACGTCGCCGTGGGCTCAGGCAGCCGCCGGTACACGACGCCCCTCACCCGCACGCCGTCGACGCTTTCGGGCACGAGCGACACGCCGACCTGCGCGGCGACGAGCCCGAGCGCCGTCTGCAGCTCGCGCACCTCGTGAACGGCCGCCGGCACGAACGCGCCGTCGCGCAGCGCGGACAGCTGCTGATCGGCAAAGCTCGGCCGCGGCGTGCTCGGATAGACGATCAGCGTTTCGTTCGCGATGTCGGCGAGCGTCAGCGGCCGGCCGGGATCAGCCAGCGGGTGCCCCGCCGGCAGCGCCGCGATCAGCTTTTCCTCGATCAGCGCCTCGCGCACGAGCTGGTCGTCGTCGAAGCGCAGACGGCCGAACCCGACGTCGATCCGCCCGCCCTTCAGCGCGCCGAGCTGTTCGAGCGTGAACATTTCGACCAGCGACAGCTCGACGTCCGGCTGCGCGTCGCGAAACGCGCGGATCACGTCCGGCAGCGCGCCATAGAGCGTCGACGGCACGAACCCGATCACGATCCGCTCCGACAACTGCGCGAGCCGCCGCGTCAGCGGGCCGAGCTCGTCGGCCTGCTCGACCACGCGCTTCGCCTGCGCATAGAACACGCGGCCCGCGTCGGTCAGTTTCAGCGGCCGCGCGCCGCGCTCGAACAGCGGCAACCCGAGCGCCTCCTCGATCGCCTGAAGCTGGCGGCTGAGCGGCGGCTGCGTCATGTGCAGCCGCTCCGCCGCCCGCGTGATGTTCATTTCCTCCGCGACGGCGATGAAGTACCGGAGCTGGCGCAATTCCATTTCATGCCCCAAAGGTATGGAAGTAGTCGGAAAGAGTGTTGGACGACGCGCAGCGGAAATTCCTACCATGTGCGCCAACAGGAGGAATCGCATGATAGCAACAGCCGCCACCATCGAACGCGTCGAGACGCTGCTCGTCGACGTGCCGACGATTCGGCCCCACAAACTGTCGGTCGCGACGATGAATTGCCAGACGCTCGTGCTCGTCCGCGTTCGATGCACGGACGGTATCGAAGGCGTCGGCGAGGCGACGACGATCGGCGGTCTCGCGTACGGCGACGAGAGCCCCGAAAGCATCAAGGCCAACATCGACACGTACTTCGCCCCGCTGCTGCAACGCATGGACGCGACGCGGCCGGGAGCCGCGATGGCGCGTGCGCGCAAGCTGTTCCAGGGCAACCGCTTCGCGAAGTGCGCGCTCGAAACGGCGCTGTTCGACGCGCAGGCGCGCCGCGTCGGCGTGCCGCTGTCCGAGCTGTTCGGCGGCCGGACGACCGATGCGCTCGACGTTGCGTGGACGCTCGCGAGCGGCGACACGCAGCGCGACATCGCGGAAGCGGAGGCGATGCTGGACGCGCGCCGCCACCGCGCATTCAAGCTGAAGATCGGCTCGAACGCGGTCGACGACGACGTCGCGCACGTGATCGCGATCAAGCGCGCACTCGGCGAGCGCGGCGACGTTCGCGTCGACGTGAACCAGGCATGGAGCGAAACCGACGCGATCCGCGCCGGCGCGCGCCTCGCCGACGCCGGCGTGAGCCTCGTCGAACAGCCGATCGCCGCGGCCAATCGCGCGGGGCTGAAGCGGCTCACGCAGCTCGCGCACATCCCGATCATGGCCGACGAAGCGCTGCACGGCCCCGTCGACGCGTTAGCGCTCGCGCAGGACCGCGCGGCCGACGTGTTCGCGGTGAAGATCGCGCAATCGGGCGGCCTGCTCGGCGCGGCGGGCGTCGCATCGATCGCGACCGCGGCCGGCATCGATCTGTACGGCGGCACGATGCTCGAAGGCGCGGCCGGCACGATGGCGTCCGCGCAACTGTTCAGCACGTTCGGCGCGCTGAAATGGGGCACCGAGCTGTTCGGCCCGCTGCTGCTCACGGAGGAAATCCTCGTCGAGCCGCTGCGCTACGAGAATTTCAAGCTGCACCTGCCGGCCACGCCCGGCCTCGGCATCACCTTCGACTGGGCCCGCATCGAACGGATGCGACGCGGCGCCCGCTGATCCCACACGACACGACAACCGAACCTGGAGACACGGATGAACAAGCAAGCCATCGACGCGCTGCTGAAGACCTTCGACGACGCCGCGGAAAAGCCCGGCAACGCGCGCGTGCGCGCGATCGTCAACCGGATCGTGAGGGACATCTGCTACACGATCGAGGATTTCGACGTGCAGCCGAGCGAGTTCTGGACCGCGCTGAACTACCTGAACGAAGCCGGCCGCGAATTCGGGCTGATCGCGGCGGGCCTCGGCCTCGAGCGCTTCCTCGACGTGCGGATGGACGAGGCCGAGGAGAAGGCCGGCTTCCACGGCGGCACGCCGCGCACGATCGAAGGGCCGTTGTACGTCGCGGGCGCGCCGGAATCGGTCGGCCATGCGCGTCTCGACGACGGCACCGATCCCGGCCAGACGCTGGTCATGCGCGGCCGGGTGCTCGGCCAGGACGGCACGCCGCTCGCGAACGCGCTCGTCGAGGTGTGGCATGCGAACCATCTCGGCAACTACTCGTACTTCGACCCGTCGCAGCCGGCGTTCAACCTGCGCCGCTCGATCCGCACCGACGCCGAAGGCCGCTACAGCTTCCGCAGCGTGCTGCCCGTCGGCTACAGCGTGCCGCCCGGCAGCAAGACCGAGCAGTTGCTCGACCTGCTCGGCCGTCACGGCCATCGTCCGGCGCACATCCACTTCTTCGTTTCCGCGGACGGATATCGTAAGCTGACGACGCAGATCAACATCGAAGGCGATCCGCATATCTGGGACGACTTCGCATTCGCGACGCGCGAAGGGCTGATCCCGAAGATCGCGCGGGCCGAGGGCGCGGAAGGCAAGCCGTATGGCATCGACGGGCAGTTCGCGCTGATCGACTTCGATTTCACGCTTCTGAAGGACAAGCAGGACGTGCCGGCGAGCGAGGTCGAGCGGCCGCGCGCGCAGGCCTGAGCGGCCGTCCGGTTCGACGCATCGACAACGCAAGGAGCACAGGATGCTGTTTCATGTGGAAATGACCGTCCGTCTGCCGGCGGACATGGATCCGGTCAAGGCGGCCACGCTGAAGGCCGAAGAAAAGGCGATGTGCCAGCGGCTGATGAACGAAGGCGTGTGGCGGCATCTGTGGCGGATCGCGGGGCAGTACGCGAACGTCAGCATCTTCGACGTCGACAGCGTGCAGCAGCTGCATGACGTGCTGAGCCAGCTGCCGCTGTTTCCGTATATGGAGATGGAGGTGCGGGCGCTGTGCCGGCATCCGTCTTCGGTGCGCGACGACGATCGGTAGGCGGCGGTCAAGCGCGCGGCCGGCGGGCGGCCGCGGCACGCATCACACGGGCGGCCGGCGATTTTCTCGCCGGCCGCCCGCGTCGTTTTGCGGCGCGGGATTCCGGCGGCGCGCCGCATCACGGCGATGCGCCGGCGATCACCGCGCCGCGGCCAGATGCGCGGCAAACCCGACCGTCCCCGGCGCGATGTCCGGCTTCAGCGTCAGCGCAGGAATCTCGTAGTCGCCCGCGTTCTGCCGCCGGAACGGAATCGGCTGCACGGTCCACAACTCGTCCAGACGCTTGCCGAGCGCCGCCCGGATTTCATCGAAGCGCGCGTCGTTCATTTTTCCCGCGCGGTAGATCACGAACGGCGGCAGCACGTCGAACCCCGGGTAATACAGAATCCCGTGCTGGATCGGAAACAGCACGTCGTCGATCGGCCCGTTGATGCCGCGCGCGCTGTAGTGCGACTCCCATCCGCCCGTCGTCACGATCACCATCGCGCGCTTGCCCGCGAGCGAACCCTCGCCGTAACGATCGCCCCAATGCCGGTCGGAATGCTCGCCGACGCCGTACGCGAAACCGTACGCGTACACGCGCTCGACCCAGCCCTTCATGATCGCCGGCATCGAGAACCACCACAGCGGAAACTGCAGGATCACCGCGTCGGCCCAGTTGAGCTTTGCCTGTTCGCGCGCGATGTCGTCGCGCTGCGTGCCCGTCTCGAACGCGCGCTTCGAATCGAGCGCGGGATCGAAGCGTGCGTCGGACGCACGGTCGGTCACGTCATCGGCGTCGAACGCGGCCTTCCAGTTCATCGCATACAGATCGCTCACTTGCACCGCATGACCCGCCGCTTCGAGATGCGCGACGGCGAAGTCCCGCAACGCGCCGTTCAGCGATCGCGGCTCCGGATGGGCATAGACGATCAGCACATTCATGTTCGTTGCTCCGTGGATGGAATGACTGCAGGATGCCGCCACCAACGGTATATTTGAAATGAATTCCTGACATTCCAGGTATAGACATGAATAATCTCAGACGACTCGATCTGAACCTGCTGGTCACGCTCGATGTGCTGCTCGCCGAGCACAACGTCACGCGCGCCGCGGAAAAGCTGAACATGTCGCAGCCGTCGGTCAGCGTGCAGTTGCAGAAGCTGCGCGACCTGTTCGGCGATCCGCTGCTGCTGCCGGGGCCGCGCGGGATGCGGCCGACCGCGCGTGCGGAAACGCTGCGCGAGCCGCTGCGGGATGCGCTCGAGGCGGTCGAGCGCGCGGTGCTGACGGCCACGCCGTTCGATCCGGCGACCGCGACGAACACGTGGCGCGTGGCCGCGACCGACTACGGCGAATCGACGATCGTGCTGCCGGCGCTGAACACGCTGCGCTCGGCCGCTCCCGCGACCCGGCTCGCCGTCGTCGAGCTCGTGCCGCCGCGCATCGAGCAGGATGCCGAACGAAACGGCATCGACCTGGCGTTCCATACGTCCGAGGGCTCGCCGCAAGGGATGCGGCGCCTGCCGCTGTTCACCGAGCGCTACGTGCTCGTCGGCCGCGCCGGCCATCTGAAGCTGAAGCGGCGGCCCACGCTCGCGCAGTTCGGCACGCTGGAACACGTGATCGTGTCGCCGGACGGCGGCGGCTTTTTCGGCGTAACCGACGAAGTGCTCGCGCAAGCGGGCGCCACGCGGCGCGTCGTGCTGTCGGTCCCGCATTTCCTGTTCGTGATGTCGGCCATTGCCAGCACGGACCTCGTCGCGATGCTGCCGGAGCGGCTGGTGCGCAACACGCCGGCGCTGCGCGTCGTGGAGGCGCCGGTCGACGTCCCCGGCTACGAAATGTCGATGCTGTGGCACGAGCGCGTGCATCGCGATCCCGCACATCGCTGGCTGCGGGAGACGATCGCCGCATCGGTGTGAAAGACGCGGGTCCGGCGCGCGCGGCCGCACCGCGCGACCGGCCGGAAGCGGCCGCCGCACGCACACGTTCATTCGGGACTTGATACGGCGCCGAACACTGTATATATTTACAGTGCTTTTGCACCATTTGACCCGAATTCCGTCACTCATGACGGACGGACTTTTGTGAGGCGACCATGTTCCAGTCATCCGCATTCGATCCCGAGCAACCCGGCTTCAATCCCGCCCACTTCGAGCGCGCTGCGCAGCGGGCGGTCGTCGATCTGCAGCGTGTCGTCGGCGGCCCCGCGCAGCGCGCGCTCGGGCTGCGGCGCCGCACCCATCCGGCCGCCGCCCGGACGATGAGCTGGCAGGCGCTGCTGAACGTCGAGGAGCTCGCGTTCTCGAATGCCGGTTTCCTGAGCCGCAACGATCCGGCGGTCGTCGATGCATTCATCCGCCTGCGCGACAGCCGCCTCGTCGCGGCGGACCTCGACGAGCCGGTCGACTGGCGTCGCGACGACGACGACCTGCCGGCCGTCTACCTGATCGTCAGGGCAATGCTCGAAGCGGAAGAAGAAGAGCGGGCCGAAGCGGCGTGATGCATGCCGGCCACCAGCGGCGCCGGCTGCCGGAATCGCGCCGCCACGTCGCATCGCGACGCGGGCCGCATCCGTTCGACGTCGTCGGCATCGAACGGATACGAAATGGCTGGAGCGCGCGTCGCAGGCCATCGCGCGACGCGCTTCGCCGCGAAGGCCGGAACAGCGCCGCGTTACAACCGCGCGGCCAGCCGCGAGCCTTGGTCGATCGCACGCTTCGCGTCGAGTTCGGCGGCCAGTTCCGCGCCGCCGATCAGGTGCACCGGGCGTCCGGCCGCCTGCAGCGGCGCGAGTAGCGCACGCTGCGGCTCCTGCCCCGTGCACAGCACGATCGTGTCGGCCTCGATCAGTTCGTGATCGGTGCGCTGCTCGCCGTACGACACGTGCAGCCCGCGCGCATCGATCAGTTCGTAGTTCACGCCGCCGATCATCTTCACCTGCTTCATCTTCAGCGTCGCGCGGTGAATCCAGCCGGTCGTCTTGCCGAGCCCCTTGCCGAGCGGTGCGGCCTTGCGCTGCAGCAGCGTCACTTCGCGAGCGGGCGGCGCGACGTGCGCACGCGTCACGCCGCCGCGCGTCGCGGCCGGATCGGTCACGCCCCACTCCGCTTTCCATTCTGCGAGATCGAGCGTCGGCGACTGGCCGTCCTGCACCAGATATTCGGCAACATCGAAGCCGATACCGCCCGCGCCGACCACCGCGACACGCCGGCCGACCGGCTGGCGGCCGGCAAGCACGTCGATGTAGCTGAGCACGTTCGGCCCGTCCTGGCCGGGAATCTTCGGATCGCGCGGCGCGACGCCCGTCGCGAGCACGATCTCGTCGTAGCCGCCGGCGATCAGGTCGCTCGCATCGACGCGGCGATTCAGGTGCAGGTTCACGCCGGTCAACTCGATCTGCCGGCCGAAGTAACGCAGTGCTTCGTCGAACTCCTCCTTGCCCGGAATCCGCTTCGCCATGTTGAACTGGCCGCCGATCTCCGCCGCCGCGTCGAACAGGTCGACACGATGGCCGCGCTGCGCGAGCACGGTCGAGCACGCGAGCCCGGCCGGCCCCGCGCCGACCACCGCGATGCGCTTCGGCTGCCGCGCGGGCGCGTAGATCAGCTCGGTCTCGTGGCATGCGCGCGGGTTCAGCAGACATGACGCGATCTTGTTCTTGAACGCGTGGTCGAGACACGCCTGGTTGCAGCCGATGCAGGTGTTGATCTCGTCCGCGCGCCCCTGCGCGGCCTTGACGACGAATTCCGGATCCGCGAGCAGCGGGCGCGCCATCGACACCATGTCCGCGCAGCCGTCCGCGAGAATCTGCTCGGCCACTTCGGGCCGGTTGATCCGGTTGGTCGTCACGAGCGGAATGCCGACCTCGCCCTTCATCTTCTTCGTCACCCACGCGAACGCGCCGCGCGGCACCGACGTCGCGATCGTCGGCACGCGCGCCTCGTGCCAGCCGATCCCCGTGTTGATGATGGTCGCGCCGGCGCGCTCCACGGCCTTCGCGAGCTGCACGGTCTCGCTCCAGTCGCTGCCGTCCGGAATCAGGTCGAGCATCGACAGCCGGTAGATCAGGATGAAATCGCGCCCCACCGCTTCGCGCGTGCGCTCGACGATCTCGATCGGCAGGCGGATCCGGTTGTCGTACGAACCGCCCCACTGGTCGCGGCGCTTGTTGGTGTGCATCGAGATGAACTGGTTGATCAGGTAGCCCTCGGAGCCCATGATCTCGACGCCGTCGTAGCCGGCTTCGCGTGCAAGCTGCGCGCAGCGGACGAACGCGCGGATCTGCCGCTCGACGCCGCGCGCACTGAGTGCATGCGGCGCGAACGGCGAGATCGGCGACTTGATCTTCGACGGCGCGACCGCGAACGGATGGTAGCCGTAGCGGCCGGTATGCAGGATCTGCAGCGCGATCTTGCCGTCGTCCGCATGCACGGCGTCGGTGATCACGCGGTGCCGGCGCGCGCCGGCCGACGTCATCAGCGTGCCGCCGAACGGCTTGGTCCAGCCGGCCACGTTCGGCGCGAAGCCGCCGGTCACGATCAGGCCGACGCCGCCGCGCGCGCGTTCGGCGAAATAGTCGGCGAGCCGCGGCAGCGTCTTGCGGCTGTCCTCGAGGCCCGTGTGCATCGAACCCATCAGCACGCGATTCTTCAGCGTGGTGAAACCGAGGTCCAGCGGCGCGAGCAGGTGCGGAAAAGAGGTCGTCATCATCGTTCTGCGGTTGGGCGATGGATCAGATCGTAGGCCGCACGCCAGGTTGAACGTGAGGGGGCAAACAGCCATAATGCTTGTCATTTCCGGCCAAAAACACATGACCTCCCCGCGTCGCAAGGATCACCTCGGGCTGCGCCGGCCGACGATTCCGGTCGCCTATACGCGCCTGCTGCTGCAGGCGCTGGCCGCGCGCGGCGTCGATCTGGGCGCGGTGCGCGCGGGCACCGGGCTGCGCGACGCAGTACTGGCCGAACCGGACGCGCGCGTCGCGCCGTCGCAATGGGGGCGGCTCGTGCTCAACGCGATCGAGATCGGCGGCGATCCGGGCATCGGCCTCGCGTTCGGGTTGCTGCTGAAGCCGACCGTTCACGGCTTCCTCGGCTATGCGACGCTGACCGCGCCGGACATCCGCGCGGCGCTCGTCGTCACGCAGCGCTACTTCCGGATGCGCAACCGGCAATATCGCCTGACCTATGCGGAAGACGACCACGGCGCGACGCTCGAACTGCACGGCGTGCAGGCGAGCCCGGTGCTGCAGCATCACGTGATGTTCGAGTTCGTGCTGACCGGGCTCGCGCAGAACATCTCGCAGTGGTCCGGGCGCGCGTCGCCGCCGATCTCGCTGCGCTTCGCGTGGCCGGAGCCGGACTATTTCGCGCGTTATCGCGACCGGCTTCCGCCAGTCGAATTCGGCTGCGCGGCGAATGCGCTGTGGATCGCGCGCGACGTGCTCGACTGGCCGCTGCCGCTCGCCGACGAAGTCGCGCACCGGCAGGCGCTCGTGCAGGTCGAACGCGAATATGCGCAAGTGCGCCAGGAGGAAGGCGACCTGGTCGAGCGCGTGCGCGCGGAACTGGCGCGGACGGCCGGCCGCTATCCGAACCCCGACGCGCTCGCCGACGCGCTGCTCGTGTCGACGCGCACGTTGCGGCGCCGGCTCGAGGAAGCCGGTTCGAGCTATCGGCAACTGCTCGACGAAGCGCGGTTTCGCGACGCGAAGCAGTTGCTGTCCGCGTCGGATCTCGACCTGAAGACGATCGCCGAGCGGCTGCAATTCACCGACCCGGCGAACTTCACGCGGGCGTTCCGGCGCTGGGCCGGACAGACGCCGAGCGCGTATCGGGAAACGGCCGGCGCGCCGGCGCGCGAGTAGGCCGGGCGCTCAGCCGCCGACGCGGATCCGCGCGGCGCCGTCGCCTTCGCGTGCGTCGATCCGCACGCCGCCGCGCGCGGCGACGATCGCGTCGTACACGGCATCCGTCACGCACACGACCGGCACCGCGATCGCATACAGCTCGGCGGCGACGATCGCGCCGATCGAGATGATCAGGTCGCGCTCCTTCAGCACGATCCCGACGGGCCCCGTGCCGTTGCGCACCGCTTCCGCGAGCACGCTGCTGCTCGAGCTCGATCCCTTCGCGTGCGGCATCACCATGATCCGGCCGGCGAGGCTCGCGCCGGCCTGCGGATGCCCGCGATCGACGATCTTGCCGGCGCCGGAATCGTAGCCGCCCCAGAAGCTGAGCGGCTTGTCGAGGACGATCGTGTGCGCGCAGGCGCTGCCCGGCACGAGCGTATCGCCCGTCAGTGTTCGAACCATCGCGTCAGTCATCGAATCGCACCCTTCCTTCGAACGCGGAACGCACGCACTCGCGCATGCTGCCGTATGCAACCGTGACGCCGATGTTCGCGGGCGCATACGACGCCCATTTCCCCGAATTGGTCATCACGAGGCCCGACAGCTGCTTCATCACCGGCGTGATGTACGTGCAGGTGTCGACGACGATCTGCACGCCGCGCGCGTCGAATTTCTCCGCGAGCCCGAGCTCGCCGAGCTCCCACAGGATGAAGCGGCTCGTATTCACGTAGAAATCGCATTTCGGCCGGCCGTCGAACTGGTCGAGCAGCGCGTCGAGCGTGCGGAATTCGGCCAGCGAGAAATGCGGCGTGCCGAGCGCGACCGCGACGAGCGCGTCGCCGGCCGCGCCGTGGTTCAGCGTGCGGCGGATGTCGTCGAGATCGGCCATCGCGACGTCGACGATGCGCTCGGCCGCACGGCCGTGCAGCGCGGCGTCGAGCGTCGGCGCCTCGGGCGTGACGCCCACCGCATGGAACAGCGCGACGGCCCCGCTCGACGCGGCCGCCGCGCCGAGCGCCTTCAGTTCGTCTTCGGTGGTGTCCGCAGGCAGCCCGACGATCGCGGGCACGACCGCGCCCGCGATCCGGCCGATCAGCAGCCCGAGCGCCGCGAAGTAAATGTCGCGCGACGCGCGGCCGCCGAAATCCGGCGCGTTGAACACGATCCGCGCGGCGCGATTCGCTTCGACGTGCAGCCCTGCATACGGCGCGCGTCCGGTGATCGCGGCGGCCAGATCGAGAAAGTCGCCGTAGCGGCTGGTACGCGCGCCGAGCACCGAATTCGCGAACACGATCGCATTGGATTCGGCCCATGCGATCTGCTCGCCGAGCCGCGGACGATTCTTCAGCTGATACGGCGCGCACGTGAAGCTCGATTCGCAGCCGAGCTGCAGATGCGCATCCATCAGCCGCTGCGCGTCGCGCCGGATCGTGCGGTCGCCGCGATACAGCTCGGGATGGATCAGGTCGAGCGACCCGACGTTCAGCGTGGTCGGCACCGCGACCTGCGCGCCGGTGTCGACGAAATATTCGACGAAATCGAGGCTCGTCCGGCCGTGGTAAAGACAACCGTCGATATGCGCGGACGTGATGTCGATCAGGTGCGGCGCAGACATCACGTCGGCCGTGCGCGCGACGATCCGCATCGCGCGCGCGACGCCGTCGCCGAATGCGCCGCGCAACATCGCGTCGTCGCGCTCGCTCAACTGCAGCATGGGAGCTCCTCGTGTCTCGTCCGGTGGATCCGGATCGCTTTCGTCATACTACCGCGCGCGTCGCGCCTAACGCATCGCCGTCAGGCTGAACAGCTCGTCGCGCAGCGCCTTGGCCCGGCCGCGGCCGAACTGCGTCTCGAACTCGTCCTGCGCGGCCTGCCATGCGACTTTTGCGTGCGCGTAGGTGCGCTCGCCGAGCTTCGTCAGGCTCAGCGCATGCGCGCGCGCGTCATGCTCGGCTGCGGCCGCGGCCACGAGCCCGTCGCGCTGCAGCGGCTTGAGCGCACGCAGCAGCGTCGTGCGGTCCATCACGAGCGTCTCGGCGAGTTCGCTCATCACGAGACCAGGCTGACGCGCCAGGTTCGCCATGATCGAGAATTGCGCGGGCGTGACCCCGACGGGGGCCAGATGCCGCTCGTAGAGCTGCGTGACGAAACGCGCCGCCTGACGCAGCGCGAGGCAATTGCAGACCTGGGCTATCTGGGTATCGTTCATGTGCGGCAATTTATATGTGCATATGCATAAAGTCAATGTACACTCCGCGGTATCGTGGTGGGTCGGCCGCGTGCGCGAAGCGCCGCAGCGCCGGCTCGAGGAGACGGACATGGACTACATCGACAAGCTGCGGATCTTCCGGTCGGTGGTGGAAATGCGCAGCTTCACGCGCGCCGCCGACATGCACGGCCTCGCGCGGCCGGTCGTGTCGCGGGCGGTCGCGGATCTGGAGGCGCGCTTCGGCAGCCGCCTGCTGCACCGGACCACGCGCCAGGTCTCGCTGACCGAAACCGCCGAGCGCATCTACGAACGCTGCGCGGCCGTGCTCGACGAGCTCGATTCGCTGGAAGCGCAGGCGCAGTCGCACACGCGCGAGCCCGAAGGGCTGCTGCGTCTCGTCGCGCACACGACGGCCGCGCTGAACCGGCTCGTGCCGCTGATCGCCGGCTTCAAGGCCGCGCATCCGCAGGTGCGCCTCGACGTCACGCTGACCGAGCGCCCGGTCGATCTCGTCGGGGAAGGCTACGACATCGGCATCGTCGTGCCGTACATGCTGACGAGCGAGACGACCGTCGTGCGGCTGATCGAACGCATACCGGTCGTGATCGTCGCGACGCCTGCGTATCTGCGCGCGCATCCGCGCCCCGACACGCCAGCCGCGCTCGCCGGTCATGCGTTCGTGCCGATGTCGCCGTCGCTGCGCCGGCCCGCGCTGTCGTTCCGCGTCGACGGCGACACGCTGACCGTGCCGCTCGACTTCGACATCTCGTCGAACAGCCCCGTGTTCAATCGCGAAATGGTGATGCACGACTTCGGCATCGGCGTCGTGCCGAAGACGCTCGTCGAAGCCGAACTCGCGTCGGGCGCGCTCGTGCAGCTGCTCGAAGACGCGGACCTCGTCGACGCGTTCGTCGACATCAAGCTCGCTTACGCGAACCGCGCACTGCTGCCCGCGAAGGTCAAGGCGTTCATCGACTACACGGCCGCATACTCCGGCCGCGAAAGCGGGATTGTTCCGGCCGCTGCGTGATCCGGCGCGCAATCGCGGCGTTCCGCCGTCGATTGGTACAGCCGCGACACCAATCTGATCCCGCGCCGCCGCTCGCTTGCCGCCTGCAGCCCGCCTAATATGTGCACATGCACACGACCATGCTCACCGATGACGATTGCTTCGCGGTCCGGCAAGCCGCGCGGCGCATCTCGCAGTTCTACGAACGCTACCTGTCGCGCGCGGGCGTCACGCCGTCGCAGTACAGCATTCTCGCACTGCTGCGGGAGCGCCCGGGCCTGACGATGGCGACGCTGTCGGCGGTGCTGGTGATCGAGCGCACGGCGCTGTTGCGCGCGCTGAAGCCGCTGGTGGGCGCGGCGCTCGTGACGGGTCGGATCGAACCGCGTTGCCGCCGCCAGACGTTCGCGCTGACCGCGCACGGCGAAACGAAGATCGCCGCTGCGCACGTGCACTGGCTCGCCGCGCAGCAAGCGTTCGAGCAGCGGTTCGGGTCGGCCCGCGCGGCCCGCCTCCGGGACGAACTGTTCCGGATCACGCACCACCTGCCGGAACGCGATTGACGACTTCCCCGATCGGCGACGCGTCGCCGGTCGTTTCAATAAGTGCATATACATAGGTGATTCGATGGACACGACCCAGACCGCTGCCTCGCGCGAGGCAGCCACAATTGAACCGCCGGCGAAGCAGCAGCGCCGCGTGCCGTGGATGCGGATCGCGGTGGGCGCCGTCGTCGTCGCGGTCGCGGCCGCGACGCTCGACTGGCTGTTCGTGCTGCGCTTCCAGGAAAGCACCGACGATGCGTATGTCGGCGGCGACGTGACGGTGCTCGCGCCGAAGGTGAGCGGCTTCGTCGACAGGATTCTCGTGACCGACAACCAGCGCGTGAAGGCCGGCGACGTGCTCGTGCAGCTCGATGCGCGCGACTACGAGGCGAAGCTCGCGCAGGCCACCGCGGAAGTCGACAGCGCGCGCTCCGCGGTGACGGAGCTGGAAGCGAAGCAGCAGCTTCAGTACGCGGTGATCGGTCAGCATGCGGCGGACAGGAACGCGTCGGCGGCCGAACTCACGCGCGCGTCGTCCGATCGCGTGCGCTACCGCGAACTCGTCAAATCCGACGCGGTGTCGAACCAGATCGTCGAGCGCGCGGACGCCGACTATTCGAAGGCGGACGCGGCCGTCGTGCGCAGCGATGCCGCGCTGCTCGCCGCGAAGCGCCAGCTCGACGTGCTCGGCGCGCAGCTCGCCGATGCGCGGGCGCGCGTGAACACGGCGCTCGCCGCGCAACGCGTCGCGGCGCTGAACGTCGAATACACGACGATCCGCTCGCCGGTCGACGGCTACGTCGGCAACCGCACCGGCCGCGTCGGGATGCTCGCGAACGTCGGCGTGCCGCTGCTGACGGTCGTGCCGGCTGCCGGCCTGTGGATCGACGCGAACTTCAAGGAAGACCAGTTGCGCAAGATGCGCGCGGGCGATCGCGTCGACGTCGCGCTCGACGCATCGACCACGCGCCTGCACGGCCGCGTCGACAGCCTCGCGCCCGCGACCGGCGCGACGTTCAGCGTGCTGCCGCCCGAGAACGCGACGGGCAACTTCACGAAGATCGTGCAGCGCGTGCCGGTGCGCGTGCATCTCGATCCGCAGCCGGGAATCGAGCACGTGCTGCGCCCGGGCCTGTCCGCGGTCGTGACCGTGCATACCGGCCACCACGCGAGCTGAACGGGAGCCGACGATGACCACCGCGTTTTCCGGCGACCCCGCGTCGCAACCGACGAAGCAGCGCGTGTTCGCGTTCGCGCTGATGTGCGTCGGCTTCTTCATGGCGACGCTCGACATCCAGATCGTCGCGTCGTCGCTGCGCGACATCGGCGGCGGGCTGTCCGCGAGCCAGGACGAATTGTCGTGGGTGCAGACGGCCTACCTGATCGCCGAGATCATCGTGATCCCGATGTCGGGCTGGCTGTCGAAGGTGATGTCGACGCGCTGGCTGTTCGTCGCGTCGGCCGTCGGCTTCACGATCACGAGCATGCTGTGCGGGCTCGCGTGGGACATCAACTCGATGATCCTGTTCCGCGGGCTGCAAGGCGCACTCGGCGCCGCGATGATCCCGACAGTGTTCACGACCGCGTTCGTGCTGTTCCCGGGCAAGCAGCGGCTGATCGCGTCGACGACGATCGGCGCGCTCGCATCGCTCGCGCCGGCGATCGGGCCAGTGATCGGCGGCTGGATCACCGATCAATGGTCGTGGCACTGGCTGTTCTACCTGAACCTCGTGCCGGGCATCGTCGTGGCGGCGCTCGTGCCGCGCTACGTGCACATCGACGAACCGGACCCGAGCCTCGTCAAGCGCGGCGACTATCTCGGCATCGCGCTGATGTCGGGTTTCCTCGGCTGCCTCGAATACGTGCTGGAGGAAGGCCCGCGCAAGAACTGGTTCAGCGACGACGCGATCCTGTTCTGCGCGTGGATCTCCGCCATCTGCGGCTTCCTGTTCATCGTGCATGCGCTGACCGCGAAAGATCCGATCGTCGACCTGCGCGCACTGGCCGTGCGCAACTTCGGAATCGGCAGCCTGCTGTCGTTCGTGACGGGCATCGGGATCTTCGTGACGGTGTTCCTCACGCCGCTGTTTCTGGCGCAGGTGCGTGCGTTCAGCTCGCTGCAGATCGGCATCGCGCTGCTGTCGGTCGGCGTGTTCCAGCTGATTGCGCTCTGCGCGTACGCGTTCGCCGCGCGCCATTTCAGCATGCGCGCGCTGCTCGTGTTCGGGCTGATCTGCTTCGGCCTCGGCTGCTACATGTACACGCCGATCACGCACGACTGGGGCTGGCGCGAGCTGCTGCTGCCGCAGGCGCTGCGCGGAATCGGCCAGCAGTTCAGCGTGCCGCCGATCGTGACGATGGCGCTCGGCTCGCTGCCGCAGTCGCGGCTGAAATCGGCGAGCGGCCTGTTCAACCTGATGCGCAACCTCGGCGGCGCGATCGGCATCGCGGTGAGCGCGACGATGCTCAACGACCGCGTGAACTTCCACTATCTGCGCCTGAACGAGCACGTGAGCGCCGGCGAGCCGCAGGTCGCATCGCTGCTCGACCGTCAGGCCGCGTACTGGACGTCCGTGGCCGGCAACACGCTGGATACCGCGCAGGCCGGCCTCGCGAACCTGCACCGCCTGGTCTATCGCGAAGCGCTGACGCTCACCTACGCCGACGCGTACTACGCGCTGTCGCTGTGCTTCGTCGTCGCGCTGGCCGCCGTCGCGTTTTCGCGCCCCATCACCCTGAACGCGCCGCCGCCGGATGCGCATTGAAGCAGAGAGCCCCGATCATGAAAAAGCTACTCGTCGCGCTGGCCGTCAGCGCATTCGCCGCCGGCTGCGCGGTGCAGCCCGCGCAGCATCCCGCGCTGCACGACTCCGTTCAATCGCTCGCGCCGGCCGCGTGGGACATCGACGTGCCGCGCGCCGACATCGACGCCGCCGCGTGGTGGGCGCAGTTCGACGATCCCGTGCTCGACCGGCTGATCGCGACCGTGCTCGACGGCAACCTCGATCTGCAGGCCGCCGCCGAGCGCGTGAAGCAGGCGCAGGCGCTGACCGTGCAGAAGCGCGCGGTGCTGCTGCCCGAACTCGACGCGACCGCGCATGCGTCCGACGCGCGTCAGAACACGCCGCCGCCGCTCGGCTACGTGCGGCAGGCCGGTGCGGGGCTCGCGCTGAGCTGGTCGCCGGACGTGTTCGGCGGCGCACGGCTCGACCTGCTGGCCGCGCAGGCCGAGCTGGTCGGGCAGAAGCACGCGGAAGATGCGATGCGGCTCGCGCTCGCGGCCGATGCGGCGTCCGCGTATGTGGATCTGCGCTGGGCACAGCAGGAGCTGAAGATCCTGCAGGACAACGCGGCGATCCGCCGGCATGCGCTCGAACTCACGCGCAAGCGGCAGGCGTTCGGGCTGTCGACCGAACTCGACGTCACGCGCGCGCAGAACCAGCTCGATGCGCTCGAAGCGCGAATTCCGCCGACGCGCGCGCAGATCGCGCATCAGCTCAACCTGATCGCCGTGTATTCGGGCCGCACGCCGGAATCGGTCGACCGGCTCGTGCTCGCGCAGGGCGGCGCGATTCCGGCGCCGCCGGCCGGCTCGCCGGCTACGTTGCCGTCACAGGCGTTGCTGCGCCGGCCGGACGTGCTCGCCGCGTATGCGCAGGTCGAACGGCGCGCGGCGCAGGTCGGCGTCGCGAAGGCCGAGCGCTACCCGAAGTTCTCGCTGAACCTGGCGGACGGAATTCTGGCCGCGTCGTACCTCGGATTGCCGACGCTGACCGACAACCTGTTCAGCGCGGCGTTGAGCGCGACGAGCCCGATCTTCAATGCGGGGCGCATCACGGCCGACATCACGCAGAGCGAGAGCCGGATGCGCGAGTCGGAACTCGGGTTGCGGCAGACGATGCTGCAGGCACTGCGGGAAGTCGAGGATGCGCGAGCGAACCTCGTCAGCAGCGCTGACGCGACGCGGCGGCTCGATAGTGCGCTCGCCGCGTCGGACAAGGCGCTCGGGCTCGCGAACCAGCTCTACAAGGGCGGCGCGACGGATTTTCTGGACGTGCTGTCCGCGCAGGAGGTGTATCTGCGGGATTCGGACGCGCTCAATCAGGTCAGGCGCGAGCATGCGCTGGCGGCGGTCGCGCTGTATCGGTCGCTTGGCGGCGGATGGAGCCGGAACGATGCGGCGGGCGGGACGGAGACGGAAGCCGTGGCGGTAGCCACCACTGCCGCTACCACTGCCGCGGAGCATTGACGGCGGGCGTCCGGCGATAGCCGACGCAAGGTTTTACGCGTATCACGCGTGTCGGGCGCGCGGTGCAGGCTGGCGGCCGATGCAGGCCGCCGCCTGCACCGTCCGGCCGCAACGGGCGCAACGGGCGCACTGTCGCGACGAACGCGGGCGAGCGCGGCGCCCGGGCAGCGCAGACGAGTGGCTCGGCAATCGCTGCGCGGATCGATATGACGCGCTCAGCCGGCGTCGGGCCACCGGTAACCGATCACTTCGCCCAGCGGATACGCGAGCTCGCGCACCTCTTCCAGCTGGTTGCCGCCGAACAGGTGCACGTGCCGGTCGTCATGACGCAGATAGAAGCCGACGTGGCCCTTCCAGCTGGCCGGATCGTCGCGTGTGAGGATCGCGATGCAGCCGTACACCGGCCGCTCCAGCGGGCGGCCCCATTCGAGCCACGAACGCGCGAGCGCGGAACCCGTGCCGCGGATGCCGGCGTGCGTCATGCACCAGTTGACGAACGACGAGCACCACGAAATCTTGTCGTCGTAGCCGACGAGGTTCGTGTGGTTGTTGTATTCGACGATGCGGGGATTGATGCTGCCGGGCGGGAAACGGCGGATGCCCAGCTCGGCCAGCGCGACGGCCATCCACGGCGGATGGCCGGCTTGCGGGTTGCGCTCGGGGGGCGATCGGGTCACGGGGGTCTCGAGGTCGGGTGTCGGAGCGAAGCACCAATCTTCGCACGAACGATGCGACATGGCAGCGCGGTCCCGCCCGGTTGCACACGGGCTGTCATCGGCCGCCCGACCTTTCCGATCCTCGACACATCCGAAACAATGCGCCGGATTTTTTCTCTCCCGTTCGACCTCGGATGCCCAACGCGAGCCGCTCCTCGAGATCGACTACCATCCGAACAATCGCTCGACTTCGGAAACAGGCTCCGAAAAAGGAACCGCGCGCCATGACAACCCGCTTTGACGATACCTCGTCGTGCAGCCCCGATAACGCGTCGCACACATCACTGAGCCCGGGCACCGCCGCGACACCGCGCGTCATTACGTTGCCCGCCCATCTTCGGCACATACCGTCATGCAGCGGCATTCCGGACCGGTCCAGCACCTATGTGGCCAATATCGGCTTACTGCTGTTCTTCGGCACAATGTTCTGCGGGTTGCTCGTCGCGCCTTTCAAAGATGCGTCCTTCGCGCGGATCGGGCTTTTCGGGTTCGGACTATGGACCACCATGCTTGGGGTCGCCGCATGGGCAGTGGTGCTCGTCATTCGAGCCGCGATGAATATCGGCGCGTGGTTCGAGGTCGACTCAACCGGTTTCCGGTACGGCATCGGCAAGCGCGCGAATGCGAACGCCGTGCAGCAAGAGCAGCGCATCGAATGGCGGGAAATCGTGCCGAGCCCGGATCTTCGCTGCGACGTCGAGTACAACGCCGCCTCCCACGTGACCATGCGCCCGGCAAGCTTCCAGTTCTGGCGACGCGACGGCAAGCGCGAACCGGCAAAACGATATACGTTGCGCACGAATCTCGTGGATTACGGTTCGGACAACACCATTCTTTGCGTTCGCTTCAAGAATCGGCATGAACTGCTTGTCGCACTGCTGTGCGGCCTGGCGCATCAGGGGCTGCGTTTCAATCCGGAGACGTTCGTCGCCGCCGGAATTCACCCTGAAACCTGGCAACCGCTTGCGAAAGCACGGCGACCGGCTTTGCTCTGGCTTTTGGTCATCGTCGTGCTCGCGTCTCTCGCCTTCTGGGTATGGGGACGCATGTCGCTGCCTTTCTCCATGGCGATTCTGGTCGTGTCCTTCGGGTACTACTGGACCGCGGGCAAGTATGATTTCTCTCCGGATATCAAGCACTATCCGCGCGAGCCAATCATGTTCCGCGTCGATCGAGACACGCCTTTCGACGACGCGGAGGCTTGACGGCGCGGGCGATGTCGTTCGCCCGCCAACCCTCGTCCGGGACCAGCCACCCTGCGATGCGAGCGCCGGTGCCCCTCTCCCGTCACTCCACCGTCACCGATTTCGCGAGATTCCGCGGCTTGTCGATATCCGCGCCGCGCAGGCACGCGGCGTGATACGCGAGCAGTTGCAGCGGCACGACGTGCAGGATCGGCGACAACAGCCCGTAGTAATCCGGCATCCGCAGCACCGACACACCGTCGCCATTGTCGATCCGCGTGTCGGCATCGGCGAACACGTACAGCTGCCCGCCGCGCGCCCGCACTTCCTGCATGTTCGACTTCAGCTTCTCGAGCAGCGCGTCGTTGGGCGCGATCGTCGCGACCGGCATCGCGTGCGTGACGAGCGCGAGCGGCCCGTGCTTCAGCTCGCCGGCCGGATACGCTTCCGCGTGGATATACGAGATCTCCTTCAGCTTCAGCGCCCCCTCGAGCGCGATCGGGTAATGCAGCCCGCGCCCGAGAAACAGCGCGTTCTCGTGCCGCGAGAACTCCGCCGCCCAGCGCCCGATCTGCGGCTCGAGCGCGAGCACGTCCTCGAGCGCGTCCGGCAGCCGCCGCAGCTGCGTCGTGTAGCGCGCGAGTTGCGCGTCGTCCACGTAGCCGCGCAGCCGGCCCAGCGTGACCGCGAGGATGAACAGCGCGACGAGCTGCGTCGTGAACGCCTTGGTCGACGCGACGCCGATTTCCGGGCCCGCACGCGTGAGAAACCGCAGGCCGGTCTGACGCATCATCGCGCTGGTCGGCACGTTGCAGATCGCGAGCGTGTCCATGTGGCCGAGCGCCTGCGCGTACTTGAGCGCGGCGAGCGTGTCGGCGGTCTCGCCGGATTGCGACACGCCGACCACCAGCGTATTCGGCAATGCGAGCGCGTCGCTGTAGCGATATTCGCTCGCGATCTCGACCTGCGCGGGCAGCCGCGCGATCGTCTCGAGCCAGCGGCGCGCGGTCAGCCCCGAATAGTGGCTCGTCCCGCATGCGAGGATCAGCACGTTGTCGATCTGCCCGAACGCACGCGCGGCATCGGGGCCGAATGCCGCCGGATCGAACAGCCCCGCATCCGGAATCGTCGCGGCCACGGCCTGCGGCTGCTCGAAGATTTCCTTCTGCATGAAATGCCGGTACGGTCCGAGCTCGACGACGCCCTGCGTCGACGCGACGGTCTGGATCGGGCGCTCGACCGGCGTGCCGTCGCGTGCGAGCACCCGCACGCCGCCCGGCGTCAGTTCGACGATGTCGCCTTCCTCGAGAAAGATGAAGCGGTCGGTGATGCCGGCCAGTGCGAGCGCGTCGGATGCGAGAAAGCACTCGTCGTCCTTCAGCCCGACCACCAGCGGCGAACCGGCGCGCGCGCCGATCAGCCGCTGCGGCTCGTGCTTGCTGAACACCGCGATCGCGTACGCGCCGTGCAGCTGCGACGTCGCATCGCGCACGGCCGCGAGCAGGTCGCCGCGATACTTGCTGTGGATCAGGTGCGCGACGACCTCGGTGTCGGTCTGCCCGTCGAACTCGTAGTTCTCGTCGGATAGTTGCCTGCGCAACGTCTCATGATTCTCGATGATGCCGTTGTGCACGAGCGCGATCTCGTCGCGCGAGAAGATCGGATGCGCATTGCAGGTCGCGGGCGCGCCATGCGTTGCCCACCGTGTGTGCGCGATGCCGGTGCTGCCGGCGAGGCCGGCGCTGCGCACGTGCGCGTCGAGATCGGCGACGCGCGACACGCTGCGTTCGCGGCGCGCCTGGCCGTCGACGACGGTCGCCACCCCGCATGAGTCGTAGCCGCGATATTCGAGGCGGCGCAACCCTTCGATCAGAATCGGAACGATGTTCCGTTGCGCGACCGCGCCGACGATGCCACACATGACACGTCTCCTTCCCTTTGCCCTTTGATGGACCGTGCGCCGTCATATCAGCGCGATCCGGTCACCGTTGCATCTGCCGTCGTGAACCCGCAGGTGGCGGGTGCGAGCGGGTCGGTCATCCGGCTTTCGAATGCCAGGTACAGCGCCTCCTCCAGCACGTTCCAGTGCGCGCCGTGACGATACGGTCCCGAGCGCGCATACCAGCACGCGACGGTGCTCCAGTCGTTCATCTTGAATGCGACCAGCGCGATCAGCCCCCACGGAAAATCGGACCCCGCGAGCTGCATCCACGTCTTGCCGTACTTCTGCATCCACTGCGCATAGATCCGCTCGTTCGACTGATCGGGCACGTGAATGCCGGACAGGATCGGGAAGATCTGCGCGACCTTCGCCGGATAGAAGCTCGTGTCGCTGATCTTCTGCGTGCTCGCGCGGAAACCGGATTGCGTGCCGCGCCAGAACACCTTCACGATCGCCGACGCCAGCCGGTCGGCCCGCTGGGTCCACGGCGCCGCACGCGCGTTGTCGCCGTGGCGCAGGTAATACGCGGCGAGCGCCTGGAACGCGCTGTGCACTTCGACGTTGTCCATCAGCAGCGCGACGTGCAGCGTCGACGAGATCTGATAGACGCCGGTCGCCTTGTCGAGCAGCGTGTCGAGATGCGCACCCGCGCGGGTCAGGCTCGCTTCCCACGCGGCGGGCATCCCGTCGGGCGGCGCAAAGCGTGCGAGCAGCTCGATCCAGGTTGCCATCATCGCGTCGTCCGCATCGGCTTCCGCGCACGAGCCGACTTGACCGCCCTTCACGCAATAGCGGTCGAAACCGCCGTCCGGACGCTGGCGCGGCAATACCCATGCGATCCACGCAAGCGCGGACTGACGGGCGTCCATCCGCGTATCGGCCGCGGCCAGCAGCGCCTTCGCCGCGAAGTACGGGTCGATGCCGGCGCCGTTCAGGCGCACGGTAATCGCGCCGTCCGGGCGTTGATACAGCCCGTTGAGCTGGAGCTCGGCGGCGCCCGCGTGCGGCACGGAGCAGCACGCGGCGACGCAGCAGGCGACGCGCGCGAAACGCAGCAGCCTGGCGGTGGCCGCCGCGCATGCGCGGGCGGCGGGGAGAAGCGCGGGCCGGTTCATGATCGGGGCTCCTGCGCGGTAGTCCTGCGCAAATCGTCGCCGGGCGCGGCGTTGGCCGCACCGCGTCCGGCGAACGTGTCGACGTTGCGGCTCAGTTCATCTTGACGCTGGTGAACTTGAGGCTGGTCCCGCTGCTCGCGGTCACGAGCCAGTACTTCGAGTCGGTGATGCCGATGGTGCCGAGGCCTTGCGTGATGACCGGCGTACCGAACTTCGCCTTCGGCAGCAGCCACGTCATGTTCGCGAGACTCGTCGGGTGGCTGGCCGAGAATGCCCAGCTGGAGCCCGTGTCGGTGGCCGACCACGTGACGTTCAGGCGCGCGCGGTCGAACACCGTGATGTCGGTCATCGTGTACCAGCGGAACTGCCCGGTGAGCTTCAGCATATTCGCCTGCGAGAAGATCGCGGACAGCGTCGACGTGTACGACGACGCGCCGAGCGGGTGCGCGTAGATCAGCCGGCTCGTGCGGTTCGCGACGACGAAGTTCATCAGCGCGGCGTACCAGTTGTTCACGTCCGTCGTCGGCACCGCGTACTGCTGGAACTCCTCGAACGTCGCGTACTTGCCGAACGGCATCACCGGGTAGGCCCACAGGCCCGGGTTCAGCAGCGCACCGTTGCGATATGCGCGGGTCGGCGCCGAACCGGTGTGGCCGGTGAAGTAGTACCCGTTGAAGCCGTTGCTTTCGAGCCAGTTCACCGACCACGTCGGCGTGTTGCCTTCCGGCGCCGCGTATTCGACGTCCGGCTGCAGCGTCGCCGCCTGCACGGCCTGGTGGTTCATCACCAGGTATTGCGTGAACGTGCTTGCGTTCGTTTCGCTCGCATTCGCCCCCCAGTAGTCGTGGATCCACCCGCCGTGGCTGCCGACGCGATGGCCCTTGCTGACGAAGTACTTGAGGAGGTTCTGCGCGGTCGGGTTGTTCGCGAGATTGATGCCGCCGCCGTCACCGAAGGCCGCCTCGTCCGGGCCAGCCGTCACCACGAGCGAGAACGGGCCGTTGTTCCATACGCCGAGGTTCTTCAATTGAAGTGCCGGCTGGATCTGGTCGCCCGCGCAGAAGTGCCAGTTGAACACGAGGCCGGCCTGCGCGTTCGGCAGCGGCGACAGCGACGGCAGGTTCAGCAACTGCGTGCCGAAATAATGCAGGTAGCCGTGAATCAGCATCCCGTCGGTCTGCCCGTCGAGGTACGCGAGCGGCAGGTTGACGAACAGCACGCCGCCGTTGCCGTACGGGTTGTAGCCGGACACCAGCCCGAAGTTCGGCGACGTCAGGATCGTCGTGCCCGAATACGTGCCCTGCGTGACGAAGCTCGGATAGGTCAGGAAGCCGTACACGTAGCCGGAGATGCCTTCGAGCGTGTCGGTCGTGGTCGCAAGCGTCGACGCAAGCGCGGTGGCCGTCGTGCCCGTCGCGGTGCTCAGCAGCGAACCGGCGCTGTACGACGTGGTCTTTTTCAGCTTGCCGGTCACGGTGCCGGTCAGCTTCGGGAGCGTCTGGCTCACCAGCCCGCTGCCGGTCGGCGGCGTCGTGTACTGGAACCATGCGCCATGGTTGTAGTTGGCGAGGCCGCCCGGGTTCGACGGGCTCGCGGACAGGAACAGCGCGTTGGTGCCCGACGTCGACCCCGAAGTCTTCGACGTGCCCGAGCTGCTCGTCGACGCGAACGACGTCGTCGGGCTGGCGGCCGTGGTCGCCGAAGTGGTCGTCCATGGCATCGACTTGCCGGGAGGCACTTGCAGCGTGCGCAGCCAGCTGCTCATGCCGGTCACGTTGCCGAGGCCGATCATGTTGCCGCCGTATTGGTCATACAACACGTAGTCGACGCCGGCCATGCTGCTGAAGCGCGATTTCGGGCTCACGTAGAAGCCGGCGGAATTCAGCACGCCGAAATCGTAGACGAGCATCACCTTGCCGCCGTTCAGTGCGTAGTTCTGGATCGCCGTCACGAGCGTGTCGGCTGCCGTCGTATGCACCTGGTCCGGCAGGATCAGGCCCGGATACTGCGACAGCGTCGACCCGGCGGCCAGGAACTGGCTGTCGGTCATCACCTTGATCTGCAGCCCCTCTTCCTGTGCAGTGTCGAGCCACGCGGACACGCGAGGATCGGGCAGCGTCAGCGTGTCCGGCACCAACAGCAGCAACTGGTTGGTGGCCGCCCGAACGCCGCCCGGACTGAATGCGAATGCGAGCGCGAACAACGCGAACAGAATCCGCAACAACTTGCCTGACTTTGCCAACATGGTGTGCTCCTCGCTTAAGGAATGGGTTGTGCGCGGCAGCGGTGCGCGTGCCGGCCGATCAACCAACCTTGCCCGGTAGATGTGTGAGGCTGCCCAATTCGTCGAGCATCGAACGGCACCGGCCGCCGGCAGCCGGACCTGCGAACCGGCCCCGGCGAACCGCACCGTTTTCTCCGCTGAAAACGCATCGATGCGACGTGGTGAGTCAAGCGAACAACGTGCCATTGGCGCCGGAGGCCCGGTCGTGCGCGCTTCGTGTGCCGCGGCGCCGCGCGGGCGGGCCGAAAACGCGCGCGAATCGTTTCATCGCTGATACGGCGGCTTTTGTCGGCGCTGTCAGTGCGGGCCGTCGGACGGATTCGTCAGCGCGCCGGGCCAGCTCGCGCAGTACGTGTAGAGCGTGACCAGCAGGCCGATCAGCAGCGGGCCGCCGAGCAGGAAATAGCAGAACGGCAGGAACAGCAGCGAGCCGTGATGGATGACGACGGCGTGCAGCAGCATCACGAACGGCAGCGCGAACACGAAGTAGCCGACCACGAGCACCGACGCGGCGACCTTCTGCGGCAGCGAGAAATCGAGCGGATAGTAGAGCGCGGCCATCACCAGCGGAATCAGCGCGATCGCCGCGCCGTCCAGCACGAACATGTCGCGCAGGTGCAGCATCGGCACGTACGGAAACGCGCCCGGGGCGAGCCAGAAATACGCGCAAATCAGCATCTGCGTGAAGCTCGCGATACGTAACAGATATGCAACGGGCAGCCAGTTCGCGCGGCGGAAGAACGACGCGCCGAAGCCGGCCGCACAGATCGCCGCGGTGACGGCAAGTTGCGTGCCGCTCGGCATGCGCGCGGCGACGTCAATCGACAGCAGCGGCACGCGCGGCGCATCGGGCGGGTACCCGAGCACGACCACGTGCAGCGCCGGATCGATCTGCCGCGCGCCCCAGATCATGACGGCGCGCCAGTAGCGCCACGCGAGCGGCAAGCCGGCCCACAGCAGCGCGTAAAGCGTCGGCGTCAACAGCGCGATCGACAGCAGCCAGTGCTGCGGATGCGGATGAATCCGCAGCGAACGGTCGACGGGTGGACGGCCGGGATGCGTCTGCATGGCGCCCGCCCCCGTTACCAGCGATAGAACACGCTCAGCTCGCCGCCGATCCGTGAATAGTAGGGATTATGGTAGTAGTCGAATTCGAGCTGCGTGCCCCACTTGCGCGTGACCCAGTAGCGCCATTTCGCGATCACCTCGTGGCTGCGGAAGTCGGCGATCTGCGAACCGGAGCCCGTAACCTGGTATGCCTCGCGGCCGAACCCGGCGCGCAGCACGATCACGCTCTTGCCGACTTCGCCGTACGTCACGGCGCCGTAGTATTGGGGCGCCTTCACCGAGCCCGGCGAATCGACGGTGTAGTTCGTGCCCGCCTCGAAGATCCACTTCGGCAGCGCATACCAGATCACGCCCGCGTGATACAGCTGATCCTTGTGGCCGCTGCGGTTCCATGCGTAGCCGGCGCCGAGCGACACGATCAGCGACCGGTTGGACAGCAGCTTGCGGTTGATCGACAGGTCGACGCGCGCGCTCGGCAGGATCGTGCCGGACGTCGTGCCGGAAAAACCGATTCCGCCGAACCAGTCCGGTCCCAGATCCTGCACGTACGTCAGCGAGCCGAGCTGCGTGTTTTCGCCGAAGCGGTGCAATTGCGCGAGCTCGCCGAGTATCGTGCGGCCGCCGTCCTGATAGACGCCGCGCACGTGTACGCCGTACCAGTCGCCGTAGCCGTGCGTCAGGTGCGCGCTCGACACGCCGAGCGACATCTCGGCATGCGGTTCGCCCGGCGCCTGCACGTGCGCGATCACGGCGTCGGGCAGCGGCGGCCGGTTCGTTTCGTCTGGCGAGAATTCGGCGAGCGTCGTGCCGTCCGGCACGCCGTCGGGCGACACGCGCACGAATACGGGCCCGTCGAGCGTACGCGGCACGATGACGGGCGGTGCGGCGTCAGCCGCCTGCGCGGGTGGCGAAACGTCGGCGTCATCGGGCTGCGCCGCGCGCACCGGAAGCGGGCCGGCGGCGACGCCGCACAGCACCGCCAGGGCGGCGACCGGAGCGCGCGAGCCGCGACGGCGGGAACGATCGGACATGGGGCGCTCCTTAACGGGATGCGTGGAACCAGCCGCTGCGGCATGCGACGAGGTCGCCGTGCACGCACGCATGGCCGATCACCGAGACGTCGCGCGCGCACGCGCTGACAGGATGGCCGGCCACGCCGATGCGCGCGCCGGTCAGGCGCAGCAGGCCGCCGGCCGACACGACGCCGTCGATGCAGCTGCCGCTCGCGAGCAGCACGTCGTCGCGCGCGAACACGCCGCCATGCAGGAACGCGTGGCGTTCGAGTTCGACGCGATGCGCCTTCACGCTGCCGTGCAGCACGCAGCCGTCGCCGAGCACGAGCGTGCCGTCCACCACCAGATTGCCCTGCATGGCCGTATGCGCGGGCAGGCGCACGTCGCACGGCAGCAGATAGCGGCCGTGTACGTAACGATGCGGCAGCTTCGCGAAGTGGCGTGTCAGCGACACGGCGCGGCGCGGCGGATCGGGCAGGTCGGCGGACGCCGCGTCGAGCGCCGCGTCCGCGGTCTTGCCGAACACGATCGGCTCGCCGTACAGGCATGCGAAGCCGCCCGCGCCGTGCAGGACCATCGTGCCGCCGACCACGGCGCCGCGCAGCACCGCGTTGTCGACGTCGATGTGCGGCGCGTGCGCGAGCATGCCGACCGTCGCGCCGGCGCGAATGTCGATGCGCTGCTCGGCGAACGCATACGCGGCCCGCGTGCCGCCGTCGAGCGTGATCGTGCGCCGCGCGTACAGCACGTCGTCGCAGTGTTCGCCGCGCACGACGCGAATCTCGTCGTCGTCCCGCACCACGAGCCCGAGCGCGTGCCACGGCGGCGCGGCGGCCGGGTCGGCCGTAGCGGCGGGCTGCGCGCCGCCGGCGTGCATGCGCAGCGCATCGCGCCAGCGCGCGGCGAGCAGCGCCTGATCGACGAACGGTCCGTCGCCGATCGGCAGCGCGGCCACGTCGCTGCGCCGGATCAGTTCATGCAGCAGCGGCAGGAACGGCAGCGTAAGCACGCCGGCCACCGGCACCATCACGTTGAAGGTCGTCATCGTTCATCGCCCCGGTTTCAATTGCCGGCGAAAGCGCTCGGTCTTGTCCCATTTCAGTTCGCGACGAAACGCTGCGTCGAGCGCGAGCCCCCACAGCGCGGACACCACCGCCGCGATCGTCACGCAAAAGCCGACCACGTTGACCGGCACGAGCCGCAGCCGCGTCGCGCGGCCGTCGAGCCGGGCGGCGACGACGATCTCGAAGAACACGCCGAAGTTGCCGAAGGTGCTGAACCCGAACAACGCGAACAGCGACACGAGCAGGCCGAGCGCCGTCGAATTGACGCCGTTGAGCAGGTACAGCGCGATCGCGGTCGCCCATGCGATCGCGAGCAGCGCGGGCATCAGGAACACGCCGAGCAGCAGCGCGCCGTCGAGCCGGCAACGCCGCGAGATCAGCGGATTGCGCAACACCGGGCCCAGATAGCGCAGCAGCGTCTGGTTGTGCCCCTTCGCCCAGCGCGTCAGTTGCCGCGCGCGCACCGCCCAGCGCTCGGGCACTTCCTCGTAGCATTCGGCGTGATTCAGGTAGACCGTGCGCCAGTCGCTCAGCAACAGGCGGTACGTCATGTCGGTGTCCTCGGCCAGCGTGTCGTCGCACCAGCCGCCGACCGCATCGAGCGCGCCCTTGCGGATGCCGCCGACGGTGCCGCCGTACTGCGGCACCAGGTTCAGGTTGTTGCGTGCCTGCTGATTGACCTGGTAGCCGCCCGCGCGCTCGAGATCGAGCAGCCGCGCGAGCAGGTTGCTGTCGGCGTTCTGCGGCACGACGCGCCCCATCACCGCCCCCACTTCGGGATCGAAGAACGGCGCGACGAGCTCCTTCAGCAGGCCGGGGCGCGGCAGGTAGTCGGCGTCGAAGACGACCATGATGTCGCCGCGGATGAAGCGCAGCGCATCCTTGAGCGCGGCCGCCTTGCCGGGCTTGCCGCTTTCGCGGTGAAACGGCTTGATCAGGTCGGGCGCCAATGCTTGCACGTCGTCGATCAGCGCGCGCGTGTTGTCGGTCGAACGGTCGTTGACCGGAATGATCGTCAGCCGGTCGCGCGGATAGGTCGTCGCGAGCAGCGCCGTCAGGCAATCGACGACGACCGCTTCCTCGTTGTGCGCGGCGACGAACACCGTGAGCCGCGGCCACTCGCCGTGGGTAATCGTCTGATAAGGCGCGTGCTGCGGCTTGAACAGCCGGTCGAGACTGAACACGTAATGCCGCGCGGCGTACACGCAGGTGAGCAGCGTGAACAGCCACAGATACGCGACGCACGGGATCAGCAGTATGTCGGGATCGAACGCGATGCTTGCGGCGTCGGCGGGCGGCGGCTCGAGCAGCGCGTTCGCATCGGTCGATGCGCGCACCGCGAGCGGCTCGGGATCGACGTAGCCGGCGATGCGCCCCGCTGCATCGCCGGCCGGCATGCCGGCGCGCACCGCTTCGTCAAGCGGCCGCGGTGCGGTGTCGTGCAGCGCCTGCGAACACGCAAGCACGATCAGCAGCAGAATGCCTTCGGCGCAGAGCGACATCGTCCGACGATTCTTCATGTGCTGGCCCCCGTGCCGGCGACGGCGGCCGATGAACGCTGAGGCACGGGCCGTGAGTCGCGCGGATGTCAATGGGAAGCGGCACACGTTCGGCGCGCCGGCGCGGCCATGGGGCGCGCCTGACGAGCGTGTCGTGCCGCTTTCCGGATGCGTTGCTGTGGCGCCCGGTCCGTCTGCCGCGTTCGCACGCGTCGGGAAGCGCCTTGTGCGGCTAGAACAAGCAAGCGGCGAGCCATCGGCCGCGCGGCCCCGTGCGGCAAAGGCCTGCAGCCCCGCGGCCGGCGCGGGCCGGGTTGCGGCCGGGCTTTTTTGATTCACCGGCGAATCAGCTTTGGCGCACGCTCTGCGACCGCGTATCGCGAGCCGTTCGCATCGCGCGGCGAATCGTCTGCTGATCGCGCGCGCATCGCTTTGCACGACGCGGCTTCGGCATGCAATCAAACGTGAATCGCCAATGGACGGACCGTGACCGGAAGCCGCGCGCGCGGCCCGCCGTGGCGCGGCTTCGGCGACCGTCATACCGATATCGCGGCCGCGGCCCGCCCGTACGTTACAGATACGCAACATTTCGCAGCGGCCGGCCCGGACGGCACCGCGCAGCGCACGGCGGAGAAACCGTTGACGAACCACCGGAATCGGCCCATCGACGGCGCGCCCTGCATTGCCCATACGGAATTCGTAGAGCGAAGCGATTCAACGCGCTTCGAAAATTGCGTGCACGACGATCGGCCGTCGACACGCGACATGCGCGGCCATTCGTCGAACCACGCGGGCGAAGCGATTCCGCGATGCGTCGCACGTTTCCCTGTATCGCCGCGTGCCGCCGACACGGTGCCCGTAGCAGTTGTGAAACGTTCCGTAACGAACCGCGCGCGCCGCTCGAAGCGGACCCGTCAGCAGGGGCCGTTGGTTTGAATATTGCTGTATCGGAATCGGGATCACCTGTCGGACGCGCGGCCGCACGGCCCCGCGAACGATATGACGAAGACGTGGCGATCGACACAGCGAGGAACGCTCATGACGTGATTGATCAGGGCCAACGGGATGGCCGTCGTCCGACGATTGCGTGGCGCAGACCGCGCGGACAAGAACGGTGCGCTCGCCCCGCCACACCGCTGCTCGTCGCGCGGCCGGAAGGGGCCGGCGCGAGCCGCGCGTGAACGGGACGACCGCCTGCAACGATGCTTGGCGCCAGGCGCCGGATCTTCCGGCGCGAAGAAGCTCAACGAGGATAACGATGAAGAAGATCTTGCTTGTGTTCGGGACGCGCCCGGAAGCCATCAAGATGGCGCCGCTCGTCCGCGCGCTGAAGGCGCGCAAGGATGTGGACGCCAGAGTCTGCGTGACCGCGCAGCATCGCGAAATGCTGGACCAGGTGCTCACGTTGTTCGACATCAAGCCCGAATACGACCTCAATCTGATGCGTCAGAGCCAGACGCTGACCGACGTGACGACCGGCATTCTCCAGGCGATCGGCATCGTCTTCGACGACTTCAAGCCGGACGTCGTGCTGGTGCACGGCGATACGACCACGACGCTGGCCGTCAGTCTCGCCGCGTTCTACCGATATCTGCCGGTCGGCCACGTGGAAGCCGGCCTGCGCAGCGGCGACATCTGGTCGCCGTGGCCGGAGGAACTGAACCGCCGCGTGACCGACGCGGTGTCGTCATGGCATTTCGCGCCGACCGGTCAGGCGCGCGACAACCTGTTCAGCGAAGGCGTGCCGGTCGGTGCGGTGGTGATGACCGGCAATACCGTGATCGACGCGCTGCACGACGTCAAGCGAATGCTCGATCGCGATGCCGAGCTCCACGACAAGATCGCCGCGCATTTTCCGTTTCTCGAACCGTCGCGCCGCGTCGTGCTGATCACCGGCCATCGCCGCGAGAGCTTCGGCGAGCCGTTCCGGCATTTCTGCGCGGCGCTGTGCGCGCTCGCGAACCGCTATCCCGATGCGCAGTTTGTGTACCCGCTGCACCTGAATCCGAACGTGCGCGAGCCGGCGCGCGCGCTGCTCGGCGACGTGCCGAACATCTACCTGATCGAGCCGCAGGAATACCTGTCGTTCGTGTTCCTGATGTCGCGCGCGCATTTCATCATCACCGATTCGGGCGGCATCCAGGAAGAAGGGCCGGCGCTCGGCAAGCCCGTGCTCGTCACGCGCGAGACGACCGAGCGGCCCGAAGCGATCCAGGCCGGCACCGCGCGGCTCGTCGGCACCGATCAGGAGCGGATCCTGTGGGAGGCGTCGCGGCTGTTCGACAGCGAGAGCGCGTACGAGGAAATGGCGCGCGCGAGCAATCCTTATGGCGATGGGCATGCGAGCGAACGGATCGTCCACGCGCTGATGCACATGCCGGGCGCGAGCGCGAATGCGTCGAGCTTCCTGATGGGCAGTGCGGCGATGCCGTTGAACGCGCTCACACTCGGGCTGATGGCGTTGCGCTCGCCTTGAAGCCTCGCGTCCGGCCGCAGGAGCCTGTGAGACGGCGGCGCGATCGCGTCGCCGCCTGTCGTTCATCCGGCGTGAACGCCCCGCGCATCACGCGCCGTGCGGTCGGCGCGCACTCCGCCGGCGCCGCCGCGGCTTCTTCCGCTACGCGAGATACGCATCCGGCGGCGAGGCGATCACGTTCGTGCCGACCGCGGCGCGCACCGCCGCGATCACCCCGCCCCTGCGCCGGTCTTCAGTCCTGAAACGCGTTTCATCGTGATGACGTCGGCGCAGGCCGCGCCGGCAGCCGTTACCCGGACGCGTCATTCATCGACCTTGAACGCCGATACCAGACGCGTCAGTTCGGCCGCCTGCTGCTTCAGACTTTCCGCGGCCGCCGCGCTTTCCTCGACCAGCGCCGCGTTCTGCTGCGTCATCTGGTCGAGCGACTGCACCGCGTCGCCGATCTGGCCGATGCCGGCGCTCTGCTCGACGCTCGCCTCCGCGATCTCGCTCATCATCGCGCTGACGCCCCGCACCTGCGACACGACATCGCGCATGACCTTGCCCGCCTCGCCGACGAGCCGCGCCCCGGTGTTCACCGTGCCCGCGCTGTGCTCGATCAGCGCCTTGATCTCCTTCGCCGCGTGCGCGCTGCGCTGCGCGAGATTGCGCACCTCCGACGCGACCACCGCGAACCCGCGGCCCTGCTCGCCGGCCCGCGCGGCTTCCACCGCCGCGTTCAGCGCGAGAATGTTCGTCTGGAACGAGATGCTGTCGATCATCACGATGATCTCGGAGATCCGCTGCGACGCGTCGCTGATCTGCTCCATCGTCGTCACGACTTCGCCGACCACGTGCCCGCCGCGCGTCGCGGTATCCGCCGCGCCGGTGATCAGCTTCGCGGCCGTCGTCGCGGTTTCGGTGTTGTTGCGCACCACCGCCGTGATTTCCTCCATCGACGACGCCGTGCGCTCGAGGTTGCTCGACTGTCCTTCGGTGCGCCCGCTCAAGTCCGCATTGCCCGACGCGATCTGCGCGGAGCCGGTCGCGATCGACGCGGATGCCGTGCGGATCCGGTGCACGAGCGTCGACAGCGACGACACGAAACGGTTGAATGCGTCGGATAGCTGGCCGATTTCGTCGTGGCTCTCGACCGTCATCCGGCGCGTCAGGTCGCCCTGGCCGCTCGCGATCTCCGACAGCAGCGTCGCCGCACGCCGGATCGGCGCGGCGATCGCGCGCCCGACCAGCCAGATCACGACGAGCGCGACGCCGAGGCCGACGATCGCGGCGACCAGCGCCGCGCTGCGAATCGCCCGCGTCACCGGGCCGAGCAACTCCGCCTGCGGCACTTCGACGACCACGTACGCATTCAGCTCCGGGATGAACGACGTCGCGATGAATCGCGCAGCGCCGTCGCCGGCGACGCTCAGATACGCATACGGCTTGCCGGCCAGCAGCGTCGCCGATGCGTCGCCCGGCAAGCCCGGCGCGTCCTTCAGGAAATGCTTGCCGTCGATCAGCGACGTATCGCGATGCATCATGATCGCGCCGTCCGGCCGCACGAGATACGCGAACCCGGTGTCGCCGATCCGGTACGCGGCGATGCCCTTCGCGAGCGCGTCGACGGACAAGCTCATGCTGGCCGCGCCGACCGCCGCGCCGTCGAGCTCCACGCGGCTGTTGATGAACATCATGTAGCCGCCGAGCGTGACTTCGCGATCCATGTTCACGTCGTACGCCTTGCCCGACGCGAGGAAGCGGGTCAGCCACTGATCCTGGTCGGTGATCTTGCGCTGCAGGCCGGCCTCGTTGTAGTAGTTGCCGCTCTTGACCGACACCCACTGCACCGACGCGGCGTTCTGCTCGCCCTTCACGTTCTTCGCAAGCTGGATCCAGTTGCGCGTGCCGGCGTCGGGCTCGCCATCGGCTTCCCACTGCAGCAGGAACGCATCGCGCGCGAGGATGCGCGACGCGGCGATCGGCCCGGCCATTTGCCGCTGCACGTCGGCGCGGATACCGTTCACCGCGGTCGGCAGTTCTTCGCGGACGACGCGCTCGCGCACGGCGTCGCCGATCAACCGTACGCTCAACCCGCTCGAAATCGCGACGAACACGAGCAGGCAGCTCGTCATGCTGAGAATCAGCTTGTTCTGAATGGACAGCTTGCGCCAGAAGTGCATGGGGAATCCTCGATAACCGCTCGGTCTGAGCCAGCTTGGGTTATCGGCACGCGGCGCGCGAAATCGCATCGCCGGCGTCACATAACGGCCATGCGGGATCCGTTATGTCGCTGTCGTTGGCAAACGTGCATCGCGCGGCGATCGACCGTCGCGCGACGCACGCATCAGTACGCGACGAAGATCGTCACGCGCCGGTTGCGCGCTCGCGCGGCCGCATCGTCACCCGCGACGAGCGGCTGCGTATCGGCCCGGCCGATCGCCGCGAGCCGATGCGGCGCGACGCCGCGCTCGGCCAGATAGCGGACGACGCTGCCTGCGCGCGCGGACGACAGCTCCCAGTTCGATTCGTATTTCGCGTTCGCGATCGGCACGCTGTCGGTATGCCCCTCGACGAGGATGTCGCCGGTCGCGTGCGTGCTCAGCGCACGCGCGATCTCGCTCAGCACGGGCGCCGCATCCGGCAGCAGCCGCGCGTCGCCGACGTTGAACAGCACCTTCGCGTCGATTCCGATTTCGATCCCGTGCGACGCGCGCACGAGCGAAATGCGGCCGTTCGTCTTCAGTGCATCGAGCGAGGCGAGCCATGCAGGCGCACGATCCGGCAGCGCTGGCGCGGCGGCCGCCGCGCTCGCCGTGCCGCCGTCGTGCCGCGCGAGTGTCTGATACCGCGCATCGAGCGCGTTGTATTTCGCGAGCTGCAGCACGTACAGCGCGAGAAACAGCACCATCAGCGTCGTGATCAGGTCTGCGTACGAAATCAGCCAGCGCCCCGATTGCGCGCCTTCGGCTTCATCGTCGTCGCGCGCGGCCGCGGCCACGCCCGCGCGCGCCGCGTCAGTTCGAGCCGTCATGTCGAAGCTCCCCGTGCATCATGCGAGCGACTCCGACGCACGGCCGCGCACGTCGCCGGTCAGGCGCGTTTCGATCGTGTGCGGCGACTCCTTGCGCGAGATCGCGAGCAGGCCGTCGAGATACAGCTTGCGAAAACGCAGCTCGCTGTCGATCTGCGCGCGCAGCTTCCCGTAGAGCGGCAGAAACACGAGGTTCGCGAACGCGAGGCCGTACAGCGTCGCGATGAACGCGACCGCGATGCCCGGGCCGAGCTGCGCCGGTTCGAGGATATGGCTCGTCACCTGCACGAGCCCGAGCACCGAGCCGAGAATGCCGAACGTCGGCGCGTAGCCGCCCGCCTGCTGCCACACGCGCGCGGCGGCGAGCCGGCTGCGCTCGTACGCGTCCAGGTCACGATGCAGCGCGTCCTCGAGCACGGCCGTCGACACGCCGTTCGCGAGCAACTCCAGCCCGCGCCGCGCAAACGGATGAATGCCCGTCACGTCCATCGATTCGAATGCGAGCAGCCCGTCGAGCTTCGCGCGATCGCCCCATTCCAGCAGGTCGGTCAGGTGCTTGCGATCGACCTCCTGCGCGCGCACGAACGCGAGCCGCAGCTGCTTCACGGCGTCGAAGAAGCGCGCCCACGTGTTCTGGATCATCACTGCGCCGAGCGTGCCGCCGAGCACGATCACGAGCGCCTCGAGCTGGAACAGCGTCGAAAAATGCCCGCCTTCGAGCGCGAAGCCGAACACGATCGCCGCGCCGCCGACTACCACGCCCACCAGGGTCAACAGGTCCATATGCGTCTCCGTCGTGCGTGCGTCATGCGTCGGACGAAGCCAGCGGCGCTGCGGCCGGCGCCTTGGCCGCGCGCACGGCATCCAGCACGCGCCGCTCGATCTCGTCGACTTCGATCGGATCGAGCTTCAGCTCGCGGCGCATCACCCACGACACCTCGTTGCGCCGCGCTTCCGTCATCACGGAGAACAGCTTGTCGGCCACCGCGCGATCGTCGAGGCTCGCGATCAGCTTCGCGAGATCGTACGTGTCGAATGCGCTGATCACGTCGAACAGCGTGCGCTGGTCGACCCACACGATGTCCTCGAGCGCGCGCACGTCGCCGCCGGCACGCGGGCTGCGCCGTGAAAAATACGCGACGCCCTTCTGCTCGACGTAGCCGAGCACCTTCGACTTGCGGAACGCGAACACCTCGTCCGCGATCTCGCCGTGCGACAGCTTGTTGAGCAGCAGCTTCCGGTCGACGCCGATCAGCGCCTCGAGATCGGCGAGCTCGATGACCTCGAGCTCGCTGTTGATCGATACGTCGAGATCGTGATCGGCAACCTGCTGCGCGCGATCGACCACGCGCGCGGCGTCGAACGTGACGACCTGACGCGCATCCGCCGACACGCCATGATCGGCCGCACCGCCGGCGTGGTCGGCGTGCGCGGCGCCGATCGTGACGAGATTGAGCTTCTCCATGCGGCGCAGCATCGCGAGCACGTGCGGGCGCGAATGACCGGCGATCGCGCGGCAGCGGCGGATCACGTCCGCGAGCGGCACCGACGTTTCCGCCGCGTGGGCCTGCATCGGCCGGCGCGACCATGCGTCATCCGAGCCGCGCGTGTCGGCGCCCGCCATCAGCGACAGCACGTGCGCATACGACAGCACACCCGGCATGAAGTCCGCATGCGTATAGGTCGCGAGCTGATCGTCCTTGCGCTTCACGCGGCGGATCATCGTGCGCACGATATGACGCAGCAGCGCGGACACGTGCTCGATTTCGTCGTCGAGCATCGCCGCCGGCACGACCGTGAGCTGACAGAACGACAGCGCCTTCGCGGTATGCGCGCGCGGCTCAGCGGCGAGTAGCGCGGATTCGCCGAAGAACTCGCCGCGCCCGAGTGTCGCGACGACGACGCGCTTGTCGTCGCAGCGGGTCGACAACTCGACCTTGCCGTCGGCGATCAGAAAGATGACGGGCTCACCGGCGAAGCCCTCCGAGTAGATGATCTCTCCGGGCGCGGCCGTACGCGTCCACGATTGCTGACGATTCAAGTTGGTTCCCCTGCTGCGCTGGTTGTTGCAGACTGCGCGTCGCATGTCGGATGCGTGCGATCGCGAGTCGTCCCCGTGACCCGTTTACGTCATCGCGCGCAACATCCTTTAGGGAATTCGCACTCGTTTCGGTGCGCAATCGAAGCCAAACGTTTGCGAACCGATCGATCGCAGAGGCAGTTCGTTTCGATGCCCGCTTGTCAGAACTCCATGTCGAGTTCGTCGATGTCCTCGTGCTCCGCCTTCGCCGCATCGATCCACTCCGCAACGAACGGATGCGCGAGCATGCGCATGCAGTAGTCGGCGACATCGGGCGGCAGTTTCACGTCGTAGGTCAGGAATCGGGTGACGACGGGCGCGTACATGGCATCCGCGATGCCGATCTGCGCGCCGAACAGCCACGGGCCGCCATATGCGGACAGACATTCGCGCCAGATCGTCACGATCCGCTCGATGTCGTGCTGCGCACGCGACCAGATCCGGAAACCCGGAAAATGCGCACGCAGGTTCATCGGCAACGCGGAGCGCAACGCGTGGAAACCCGAATGCATTTCGCCGCAGATCGAACGGCAATGCGCACGCGCACGCCGATCGTCGGGCAGCAGCCGCGCCTGCGGGCGGATCTCGTTCAGATATTCGGCAATCGCGAGCGTGTCCCACACCGTGCTGCCGTCGTGCGTCAGGCACGGCACGAGGATCGACGGCGACAGCAGCAGCAGCTCCGCGCGCGATGCCGCATCGATCGGCACGCTGACCGTCTCGAACGCGAGCCCGCTCAGCTTCGCGAGCAGCCAGCCGCGCATCGACCACGACGAATAATTGCGGCTGCTGATGGTCAACGTCGTCTGTCGGGTCGATTCCATGTCACTCCCCTGCTGATTGCCGTTCGTGCCCCTGCACCGAAAGCGCACGCCGCGCCGTGCGAACCGCACCACGCCCGTGCGGCGCATTCGCCGAAGTGGCGCAATCTCGCACGGCGCAGCGGACGGATCGGCACGCATGCGGCACGTGCGGCCGTGCGCCGCGTGCGCGCATGCGGTCGCACGTGCCGCATGCGCGCCGCCGTTCGCGCCGCGTTGCGGAACTGCTGCAACCGGCGTGCCAGCGCACTGCTGGCACACCGCTTGCCTCGCTCAATGCAACGTGACGCACCGAGCGACGGCCATGAACCTGCTTGCCTATCCGCTTTACCAATGGTCTGCAGAATGCCTGCGCCCGGCGCGCGCATGGGCGGCCGCCACCCGCGCGGCGATGTCGGTGTGGCCGCCCGCCACGTCGACACCGGCGGGCCGCATGATCGACGCGCTGTGCGAGCTGCTCGAATGCTGCGCGTTTTCGCACCGGCGCCCGCCGTTCGGAATCGCGTCGATCGTCGTCGACGGCAACACGATACCCGTCGTCGAGGAAGCCGCCGCGGCGACGCCGTTCGGCACGCTGCTGCATTTCCGCAAGGCGCGAACGATGGCACGCCAGCCACGCGTGCTGATCGTCGCGCCGATGTCCGGGCATTTCGCGACGCTGTTGCGCGGCACGGTCAGCACGATGCTCGCCGATCACGACGTGTACATCACCGACTGGCACAACCCGCGCGACATCCCGCTATCGGCCGGACGCTTCGGCTTCGACGAATACGTCGAGCACGTGATCGATTTCATTCGGCACATTGGCCCGGACGCGCACGTGCTCGCGATCTGCCAGCCGACCGTCGCCGCGCTTTCGGCGGTCGCGCTGATGGCCGCCGCCGGCGATCCGGCACAGCCCGCGAGCCTGACGCTGATGGCGGGGCCGATCGACTGCCGCGTGAATCCGACGAAGGTCAACGCGCTCGCGACGAGCCGGCCGATCGAGTGGTTCGCGCGCAACCTGATCAGCGTGGTGCCGCCCGGTTTCGTCGGCGCGCAGCGTTGCGTGTATCCGGGCTTCGTGCAGGTCGGCGCGTTCATGTCGATGAATCCGGATCGCCATGCCGCGTCGTTTGCCGATCTGTACTTCGAGCGTGCGAAAGGCGATCCGGCGAAGGCCGACACGCTGCGCCGCTTCTACGACGAATACTTCGCGACGGCCGATCTCACCGCGGAGTTCTATCTGGAGACGGTCGAGAAAGTGTTTCAGCAATACGCGCTCGCGCGCGGCGAACTGACCGTCGGCGACCGGCTGGTGGAGCCTGCGGCGATCCACCGCACCGCGCTGCTGACGATCGAAGGCGAAAAGGACGACATCTGCGCGGTGGGCCAGACCGTGGCCGCGCAGGAGCTGTGTTCGGGGTTGCCGTCGTATCTGAAAACGCACCACGTGCAGACGGGCGCGGGCCACTACGGCGTGTTCAACGGCAGCCGCTGGGAAACGCAGATCTATCCGATCGTGCGTGCGACGATCCACGACAACGAGCCGTACGACCGCACCGCTGATTCCGACGGCGATGCGAGCGGTGCGCACTACGTGACGCTGCGCGCATTGCTCGATACGCGTGCGACGCTTCGCGACTCGGCAACGCCCGTCACGTAAGCCGCTGCCGTGCGCTGAACGCGTGCTGTCGCGACGCGTGGCGCGGCGCTCGATATCGCGGCGAATCTCCCCGCCGAGCCGACGGCGGGGCGCAATGCCCGGCGGTGCGCGGGCGGGGACGGCCCGCGCGTGCCGCCGGTGTTACGAACAGCCCTTGCCGTGCGACGCGTGATAGCCCTTGGCCTTCGCGTCGGCTTCCGACATGTAGCTGCCGTGCTTGGTCTTGCCGTAGTATTTGTCGGTCGAGCAGTGGTAGACCTTCGTGCTGTCGTTGGCCCACACCTTGCCCGCTCCGCCGCCGGGCGCTGCCGCGGCGGTCGTCGCGGGCGCGTTCTTCGCCGGTGCGGCGCCGGGTGCCGCCGACGCGGACGCTGCCGCCGCAGGCGCCGCGGCCGGCGCGCTGGCCGCGACGGCCGACGACGCGCCGTACCATGCCTTCACACCCTTGTGACCGGCGCACGCGCCCTTCTTCGACGCACCCGAATAGAACGACCCGTCCTTGCACAGGCCGGTCGTGCCGGCCGGCGCGCTCGCCGGAACCTGCGCGAACGCACCGAGCGACACACCCATGCCGGCGACGAGCGCGGCGATCAACATCGTCTTTTTCATGATCCTCTCCTGATTTGCCTGAATGCTGGAAGCATCCCGACGCGATGTCGGGCATGCCGCGTCGCGGGTCAACGTACCCAGCGGCAGATGCGGTGATGGTGGTGGTCGAAATGGCACACGCGGTGCGAATGGGCTTCGGCCAGCGCCGGCGTGAGGACGGCGCATGCGACGGCCGCCACGGTCAGAATCTTCGCGATGCGGGTCATGACTTTCTCCTGGTTGGTCAGCCGGTGGCCCGGCTGTCCTTCCTTAACGCCCGTCGCGCTGACGCCGTGCACGGCAGGGCGTCGAATTGACCATCTTTGACACGGTGTAACGAAACATCACGCGAAGCCGACGATCCGCTGACTGTTTTTTCATTTTCATGACGTGCCCGATGCGTTCGGATCCCGAAGGACCGGCGCGGCACGGACGCGCCCGACCAAGGCCTGTCGCAGCCTGCGGATGCCCCGCGCGCAAAGCGACGACGACTTACGCGCCCGCGTCGCCCCACGGCGTCGGCGCGGGCACGTCGCACGGCCCTTCGACGTCGATCGACTTGAAATCGGCCGGCCCGACGATTTCCAGGTACTCCATGTCCGGCGAGTAGTCGAACAGGTAATGGACGATGCCCGGCGCCTGGTGCACGCAGTCGCCGGCATTCACCAGCGTCTCGCGCTCGCCGTACATGAAGCGCGCCCAGCCTTTCAGCATGATCACGATGTGGAAGTCGGCCTCGTGACGGTGCCAGCCGGTGCCCGCCGCCGGTGCATGATTCGCCCTGACGAGTTGCGCGACGACCCGGCCATTGGTCGCGCCCGCGATGCCGAGATCGCGATACAGGAAGAAGTCGCGCAGGCCTTCGCCTTGATACGGCGTGTCCTGCGGCTTCACGTGGGAAAACGCGGTAGGGGTCGGCGTGCTCATCGCGGCGCTCCTCGATCGAAAGAGTCGTCCGGGACAAGCATTTACCGTTCCAGTTTCAGCAACGCCCGCTTACTTCAGCCGCCCGGACAGGAACTGCCCGAGCCGCTCGCTCTTCGGGTCGACGAGAATCTGCTGCGGATCGCCCTCTTCCTCGATCTTGCCCTGGTGCAGGAAGATCACGTGGTTCGACACGTTGCGCGCGAAGCCCATCTCGTGCGTGACGACGACCATCGTGCGGCCTTCCTCGGCGAGCTGCTGCATCACCTTCAGCACTTCGCCGACGAGCTCCGGGTCGAGCGCCGACGTCGGCTCGTCGAACAGCATCACTTCGGGCTCCATCGCGAGCGCACGCGCGATCGCGACGCGCTGCTGCTGGCCGCCCGACAGGTGCGACGGATACATCCGTTCGACGCGCGGCGCGAGCCCGACCTTCTCCAGATACTTGCGTGCGCGCGCGACGGCCTCGTCCTTGCCGATCCCGAGCACGGCCATCGGCGCCTCGATCACGTTCTCGAGCACCGTCATGTGCGACCACAGATTGAAGTGCTGGAACACCATCGACAGCTTCGTGCGCATTCGTTGCAGCTGCTTCGGGTCGGCCACGCGCAACGAGCCGTTGCGGTCGCGCGCGGTATGGATCGGCTCGGCGCCGATCGTGATCTGCCCCGAGCACGGCTGCTCGAGGAAGTTGATGCAGCGCAGGAACGTGCTCTTGCCGGAGCCGCTCGAGCCGATGATGCTGATCACGTCGCCGGCCTTCGCCTTCATCGACACGCCCTTCAACACCTCGTTGTCGCCGAACTTCTTGTGCAGGTTTTCAACGGTGAGCTTGTACATCCCTGATCTTCCTTGCGAATCGTTCGAATGCGTTAGCGGCCGCGCGGCGCGAGGTACGCGAGCCAGCGCGTCTCGAGCTTGCGGAACGCCCAGATGAGCGCGAACACGACCACGGCATACAGCACGGCTGCGATGCCGTACGCCTGGAACGACATGTACGTCGCGGAGTTCACGTCGCGCGTGACCTTCAGGATGTCGGGCACGGTCGCGGTGAATGCGAGCGTCGTCGCATGCAGCATCAGGATCACTTCGTTGCTGTAGCTCGGCAGCGAACGGCGCAGCGCGGACGGCAGGATGATCCGCATGTAGAGCTTGAAGCGCGACATCCCGTATGCCATCCCGGCCTCGATCTCGCCGGCCGGCGTCGCCCTGATCGCGCCCGCGAAGATCTCGGTCGCATACGCGCATTCGTTCAGCACGAACGCGAGCAATGTGCAATTCATCGCGTTGCGGAAGAACGTGTCGAGCAGCACGTGGTCGTGCACGACCTGCAGGCTGTAGATGCCGGTGTAGCACATCAGCAGTTGCACGTAGAGCGGCGTGCCGCGGAACACGTACGTATAGAGCCACACCGGCCCGGCGATCCAGCGGTTCGACGATGCGCGCGCGATCGCGAGCGGCACGGCGAGCGCGAAGCCGAGCGCGATCGATACGACCAGCAGCCACAGCGTGATCGCGAGGCCGCTGAAGCGGTAGCCGTCGGTATACAGAAAGTTTTGCCAGTACTGGCTGACGAGTTCGATCACAGTGCAAGCCTCCGGACGCCGGCGGAATAACGCTTCTCGAGGTGGTGCAGCACGACGTTCGACACCGTCGTGATCGCGAGATAGATCGCACCGGCCGCGAGCGTGAAGAAGAAGAAATCCAGCGTGCTCTTGCCGGCGTCCTGCGATGCCTTCACGACGTCGGCAAGCCCGATGATCGACACGAGCGCGGTCGCCTTCACGAGCACCTGCCAGTTGTTGCCGATGCCCGGCAGCGCGAAGCGCATCATCTGCGGGAACAGGATGCGGTGGAACACGCGCCAGCCGCTCATCCCGTATGCGAAGCCGGCTTCGAGCTGGCCGCGCGGCACCGCGAGAAACGCGCCGCGGAACGTCTCGGTGAAGTACGCGCCATAGATGAAGCCGAGCGTCACGACGCCGGCCACGAACGGGTCGATGTCGATCTGGTCCCAGCCGAGCAGGTCGGTCACGTTGTTCAGCAGGATCTGGATCCCGTAGAACAGCAGCAGCATCAGCACCAGGTCGGGCACCGCGCGGATCAGCGTCGTATAGAACGTGCCGAGCGACTTGAGCATGCGGTTGGCCGACAGTTTCGCGGCCGCCCCCGCGAGGCCCAGTACGAGCGACGCGGCGAGCGACAGCACCGCGAGCTTCACGGTCTCGACCGTGCCGGCCCACAGCAGCGGGCCAAATCCTTGGAAGATCATGTAAGGGGTCCAGAACGATGTGGCTGGATTGTCGGCAGCCATTAACCGCGCATCAAACGAGTTCTGCGCACGACGTGATGCGGGCGGCTCATCAAGCCGGGACATCGCGCGAAACGCACGGGCGCCGTCCGCCGGCACCGCCGCGAACGCGTCCAACCCGGACGCCGCCGGGTCGAACGACGCCCCAAGTTGTACATACAACTTTGCCTTTTTACGCCTGGCACCAGCAATCCGTGTTTATCTCTAATTGTCGGCGGATTGTTTCCATGGGCGGATTTACCCCGAGATTTCAATTCGCCACGCATTCCGTTTCGCTGAAACGCTGCTTTCGGCGATGGTCCGAGCCGCCGTCGGCCGCTGCGCATTTGTCTATACTTTTGGCTTTGCCGGATTCTGGCGGCCGCCGGCCGCGCGATCCGCCAGCGGAGCGCGCGGCTGCCGCTTGCGGTCGCAGGAAGGCCGGATTAACCCGGATCACCGGCCTACAGGCCGGCCCGCGCGGCGTCGAACCCGGTACACTCGCCCGGGCACCGCACGAAGGCCGCGCTGCGACGGCACGCGGCCGCCGTCTCTTGAACAGCAATGCAATGACCACACCGATCTATCAGGAAATCAAGGATTTCATCCTCGCGCGCATCCATGCGGGCGAGTGGGCGGAAGGCGACCAGGTGCCGTCGGAGAACGAACTCGCGCGCGAATTCAACGTCGCGCGGATGACGGTCAATCGCGCGCTGCGCGAGCTGACGGCCGAGCAGGTGCTCACGCGTACGCGCGGCTCCGGCACGTACGTCGCGTCGCCGAAATACGAATCGACGCTGGTCGCGATCCGCAGCATCTCCGACGAAGTGGCCGCGCGCGGCCATGCGTATCGCGCGCAGGTGCTGCAGGTGGGTGCGGCCGTCGCCGACGCGAAGCTCGCCGACGAACTGCGGCTCGACACGGGCAGCCCGATCTTCCATTCGCGCGTGCTGCACTTCGAAAACGACACGCCCGTGCAGCTCGAAGAGCGCTGGGTCAATCCGGCCTGCGCGCCCGAATACGCATTGCAGGACTTCACGACGACGACGCCGAACCAGTACCTGACGCGCGTCGCGCCGCTGCAGCGCGTCGAATACCGGATCGAGGCCGCGATGCCCGATGCGGAAACGCACCGCCATCTGGCGATGGACGAACGCGAGCCGTGCCTGCTGCTGCATCGGCGCACGTGGTCGCAGGGAATGGTCGCGTCGGTCGCGAACCTGTGGCACCCGGGCAGCCGTTACCGCTTCACCGGGCATTTCTGACGCGCGGCCCGCGCGATGAGCGCGTTCAGCCCCCGCCGCGGCGCGCCCAGCGCTCGACCGCGTCCACCGCTCGCCGCAGCCCGTCCTCGCGCGCGATTCGCGCACCCAGTTCGGCGGCACGCGCCTGCGTGTCGGCACGCGCCGCGAACGCGATCGCGCGGACGAGCGCGGCGCCGTTCACGCGACGCCCGGCCACCGGCGCATCCGCGACACCGAGCCGCCGCAGCCGATCGGCCCAGAAGAACTGATCGCCCGCGAACGGCACGACGACCGAAGGTTTCCCCGCCCGCGCGGCCGAGTGCGTCGTGCCCGAGCCGCCGTGATGGATCGCCATCGCGACATGCGGAAACAGCCAGTCGTGCGGCGTGTCGCCGATCACGTGCACGTGCGCGGGCAGCAGCGACGCATCGATGCCGCTCCAGCCCGGATAGAACAGTGCGCGCCGGCCGCCGAGCGCCTGCACCAGCGCGTGCGCCATCGCGGCCCGATCGAAGCCGGCCATGCTGCCGAAACCGATGTACACGGGCGGCTCGCCCGCTTCGAGAAAGGCCGACAGCGCGGCCGGCGGCGTCCACGCCTGCGCGTCGATGCGCCACTGTCCGCATGCCAGCGCGTTCGACGGCCAGTCGGCCGGGGCGGACAGCAACGCGGGCGACACGCCATACAGCATCGGATGATCGGTCCACACGCGCTCGCGCGGCGGCAGTCCGCACACGCTTGCGCGCGCCGCGTTGGTTGCGTTGCGGAACGCCCGCCACAGCAGCGCGTTCACGAACCGGTGGCTCGCGCGATTCAGCCAGCGCGGCAACTTGCCCGGCGGCAGGAACGGCGACGCGAATGCGGCCGTCGGCGTGATCGGAATCATCCCCGTGCCGATCGCCGGCACGCCACGATACTCGGCGACCGACAGCCCGGCGAACGACGCGAGCCCCGACACGAGGATCGCATCGCATTCGGCCGATGCGTCCGCGATCTCGCGCATCCATGCAGCGGTATTCGCATTCGCGATCGCCGCGAGCGCCTTCGACGTGTCGTTGAAGCCGCCGCGCCCGCGCACCGCATCGGACAACGGGCCGTCCGGCGCGATCGCCGCGCGGATATCGCCGGACAACGGCGCGCACGGCGCGCCGAGCGCGGCGGCGGAGCCGAGCGTCGCGGCATCGGCCAGCAACCGGACCTCGTGGCCGGCATTCAGCAACGCGCGGCCGAGCGCCGCGAGCGGGCGCGTGTCGCCTTCGGTGCCGTAGGTGGCGATGACGAACTTCATGCAGGACTCCTCGTTGCCGACGCAAACGGGTGGATTCGTAAAAATGCACGTCGTATACTAATGCAATTCGTACACTTTTCGTCAAGACCCGCGCCATGGAGCCATGCCGATGACGACCGACGATCCGGGCCGCCGCGCGCGCAAGCGCATCCAGATGCTCGCGCATCTCGCCGATACCGGCGCACGCCTGTTCGACGCACACGGCTACGACGCCGTCACGATGGAGCAGATCGCCGTGCATGCGGACGTCGCGAAGCGGACGCTGTACAACCACTTCGCGACGAAGGAAGCCGTGCTCGCGCACTGGCTGGAAAGTGAACTCGCGCGCGATCTCGCGCATCTGCAGCGCGACGTCGCGCGACGCAAGACGTTCGCATCGCGGCTTGCGTGCGTGCTCGACGCGTCGGCCGCGTGGTGCGAACAGCATCCCGTGTATCTGCTCGCGTACCTGCGGCACCGCTTCCTGAGCATCGGCGCGGCGCACGCGGAAGGCGCAAAGGAGAACGGCGCCGACATCGCGCTCGTGTGGCGGCAGCTGATCGCGGCGGGCCAGCAGGCGGGCGAACTGAATCCGGCGCTCGCCGCCGACCAGCTCGCCACGTGGTTCCATCATCTGTATCTCGCGGCGATGCTGCGCTGGCTGACGGTGCCCGGGTTGTCGCTGAAGCGGGAATTCCAGGCGGTGGCGAAGCTGTTCGTCGAAGGCGCGCAAGCGAAGGCGTGAACGCCGGCCGCCAAAAATGCCGCGCGCCGCGCAGGGTTTTTTACAACGAACTTGCGTGCGGGATGCGAAATTTCTCGCGCAGCAGTATGCTGATGTCGTACGGCCGCGCACGATGCATCGGGCACCCCCTTGGTCCGCACGTCGCCGCGCCGCCGTCGCGACCGCAATCATGCGTTGCAAGGAGGGCTTCGTGATGGCTACCACGCATCAGCACTTCCACCTCGAACTGCGGCACGCCACCGCGCCGACTTACTTCATCAGCTACCTGTTTCCCGCCCTGCTGTTCGTCTACGAACTGCTGCGCGTCGGTCAGTGGATCCGCGATCACGGGATGCAATTCGCCGCGTTCAAGCAGATGGGTTACGAGTATCTGCTGATGCTGTTGTTCGTCGGACTGCAGATCGTCGTCGAGGCAATCTTCCTGCTCGGCGCCGCGATGCGCCGCGACCATCGCGATTTCGAGCACCGCCTGCCGAACGTGGTGCTCGGCATCGGCTGCTCGATCGCGCTGCTCGCGATCGATCTCGCGATCCAGCTGTCGTTCTGAGCGACGGCGGGCTCGGCCCGCCAGTCGCGTCGGGCGCGAGCGTGCGCTCCGCTCACGCGGGCGCGTCGCGCAGCAACGTCGCGACCGCGGCGAGTACGTCGTCGGTCCGCTCGCGATGCGGCATGTGTCCGCATCCGTCGAGCAGCAGGTACGACGATGGCCCCGCGACGCGCGCGGCGATCCGCTTCGGATGCACGTCCGATCCGTATTCGTCCCGCGCACCGTGAATCGCGAGCGTCGCGCAGCGCACGCGCGGCAGCGTGTCGTCGAGGCTCCAGCCGCGAAACGCCGGCGACAGCCACGTGTCGACCCACGCGCGCAGCACCCATTCAGCCTTGTCGCCGTGATAGCGCGCGAGCCGGTCGAGCTGGCCGGGCGCGCCGAACTGCTGCGCTGCTTCGCGAATGCCGTCGCGCGTGCGGTCCTCGACGAATGCCTGCGCGGCGACCGTCACCAGCGCACGGCAGCGTTCAGGATGCGCGGCCGCGCAGCCGACCGCCATGCCGCCGCCGACGCTGTGCCCGAACGCGACGAACGACTCGATGCCGCACTGGTCGAGCAGCGCGCGGAATCCGTGATCGGCCTCGTCGCGCACGAACGTCGTCGCGAGCTTGCCCGGATGGCGATCGGAGCGGCCGAAGCCGAGCCGGTCGTACGCGATCACGTCGCGCTGCGCCGCATGTGCGAGCTGCGCGGGGAAGTCGCGCCATAGCTCGACGCAGCCGAGCGAATCGTGCAGCAGCACGATGGGTGCGGCCTGCACAGGTGCGACCTGCATGGGTGCGGCCGGCATAGGCGCGGCCTGCATAGGTGCGGCCCGCTCGGACACTGCCGCTTCCGCCGCACGCGGCACACGCCAGCGCTTCGCGAAGAGACGCCCTTGCGGCGTCTCGACCCAGGTGTCCTCGGTCACGATGTCGGTCATGTGTATGTCGTCGTCTGCATGAAGGCGGCCGCGCGCGCGTACCGCATCGAATTTCCGCGATGGCGGCCCGGCGGCGCGCGCCGCGTCAAGCAAGCCCTCAACGTCCGCGCGTTCATTGCGGCTGCGGCGGCAGATACTCCATCTGCGCTTCGTCGTAGAGCCGGTAGATCAGCGCCTGCATCGCGCGGATGTCCTCCGATTCGTCGAGCATCCGCATGCTCATGATGATTGGCGACACGAGGTTCGGATCGTCGAGCGGCTTGTAGCTGATGTCGTCGCGCTTCAGCCCGTACACGCTGTGCGGCACGACCGACACGCCCTCGCCCATCGCGACGAGTCCGAGCGCGATCTGCAGTTCGCGCGTCTCGTAGATGCGCCGCGGCTGCAGCGCGCGATCGTGGAACGCCGCGAGCACCTGATCCGCATAGCTCGGCCGCGGCGCCTTCGGAAAGATGATCAGCGTGTCGTTGACGAGATCGTGCAGCGACAGCACCGGCTTCGCGCCGTCGAGCGGATGACCGACCGGCAGCGCGACGATCATCCGTTCCTCGCGCAGCACGACGCGCCGCACGCTCGGATCCTCGTGACGAATACGCCCGAACCCGACGTCGATGCGCCCTTCCTTCAGCGCCTTGATCTGGTCCATCGTCGACATCTCGTGCAGGCTCAGCTCGACCGCCGGATACTCGCTGCGAAAGCGCCGGATGATCTTCGGCAGCATCCCGTACAGCGTCGAGCCGACGAAACCGACCGACATGCTGCGCTCGATCTTGCCGACCCGCTTCGTCATCGATTCGAGCTCGGCCGTCTGCGCGAGCAGCTGCACCGCATGCGAATAGAAAAACCGCCCCGCGTCGGTCAGCTTCAGCGGCCGCGCGTTGCGCTCGAACAGCGGCACGCCGAGCGCCTCCTCGAGCTGCTGGATCTGCCGGCTGAGCGGCGGCTGCGCGATGTGCAGACGCTCGGCCGCGCGCGTGAAGTTCCGCTCCTCGGCAACCGCGACGAAGTAGCGGAGATGTCTCAACTCCATGTTCGAATCCTCCCGGGCACGCAATGGACGCTCGTTCGGCCCCGCGCGGACAGCGCCCGCACCGGTCGCCGTCGCCGGCTGTCCGTGCCCGGCTTCGTCGATCGCCTGCTTCCCGATCCCGTCACGATACCTCAGCCGGCGCCGATCCCGCCGCGACGCGCAGCGCGGTCGCGGCGACGTCCCGCGCGCCGCGCAAAGCAAAACGGGAAGCCGCGAGGCTTCCCGTTCGTTCGCCGGCCCCGCACCGCGGCATCGTGCCGGCCGCGCGTCACGCCTCGGTCGCGTACAGCGCGTCGCGCTGCGCGTCGCTCAGCGAATCGAGCGGCACGTCCGGCAGCCGATAGCAGATCATCGCGCCGTACAGTTCGGCCAGGCAGTTGCTGCCGGCGTCGAGCGCGTAGCCGTCCTCGCCGTCCGGCGCCGGCGGATACACTTCGCGCCACGCATTGATCGCGGCTTCGATTCGCACGATGGAAACGGGTCCGGCCTTCCGCTCGGCGGGTGATGCGCTCATGGATTCCTCTGGGTTGCGCGCTCCGCCGGCCGTACACGCGCCGCCGGAGCGATGAAAACGCCGGGCGCCGCCGGCCGCCGCACGACGCGCGCGCCGGATGCCCGATCCACGCCGCGCTCGTCGCGCCGGCCGGGCTGCGGCCCGGTAGGGTCGGGAAATATAACCGGCTTTGACCCCGTGCAGCGAAAAGCCGACAAAAAAAACGGGTTGCGCGATCTTCGCGGACACGGCGCGGCGCTGGCCATCGGCGCGTGACGCCCGACACGGCGCACTACGCGGCAACGTCCGCCGGAAAACAAACGGGAAGCCCGTGGGCTTCCCGTCTTCAGTGCGTATCACGGCCCGTCGCGCGGCGCTCGCCGCGCCGGCATCAGCTTGCGGTTTCGCGGTTCGCGACGCGCTGCGCGTGCGCGCCGCGGTTCGCGGCGACCCACGGCGCGATTTCCATGTCCTCGTAGCGCACGAAACGGCTCCTGTTCAGCAGCCGGTAGCCGAGCCACACGACGACGAACAGCGGAATGCCGACGTACGTCGCGGCCACGCCGGCCCAATCGATCCGGTTCGCGAGGAACGCCTGATAGTCCTGGCCCAGCGCGATCACGAGACACAGTACGAACGCGAACAGCGGGCCGAACGGGAACCACTTCGACTGATACGGCAACTGGTCGAGCGCGTAACCCTGCTTCACGTAGCCCTTGCGGAACCGGTAGTGGCTGATCGCGATGCCGAGCCATGCGATGAAGCCCGTCATCCCCGACGTGTTCAGCAGCCACAGGTACACCGTCTTGTCGCCGTACAGCGACGTGAAGAAGCACAGCGCGCCGACGGCGGTCGTCGCATACAGCGCGTTGCGCGGCACGCCGCCCGGCGACAGCTTCGCGAACAGCTTCGGCGCGCGGCCTTCGGTCGCGAGGTTGTAGAGCATCCGCGTCGACGCGTACATGCCCGAGTTGCCGGCCGACAGCACGGCCGTCAGGATCACCGCGTTCATCACGCCGGCCGCGAACGCGAGACCCGCATGGCGGAACACGAGCGTGAACGGGCTCACGCCAATGTCGGTCACGTCGCTCTTCAGCAGGTTCGGGTCGGTGTACGGAATCAGCACGCCGATCACGAAGATCGCGAGCACGTAGAACAGCAGGATCCGCCAGAACACCTGACGCACCGCGCGCGGGATCGTCGTACGCGGGTTCTCCGATTCGCCGGCCGCGACGCCGATCAGCTCGGTGCCCTGGAACGAGAAGCCCGCGATCATCGCGACGCCCATCAGCGCCGGCAGGCCGCCGGCGAACGGCGCGTCGCCGACCGTCAGGTTGCCCCAGCCGTTGCCCGGCGCGCCCTTCAGAATACCGAAGATCATCAGCAGGCCCACGCCGATGAACGCGATCACGGTGACGACCTTGATCAGCGCGAACCAGTATTCGGCTTCGCCGAACCCGCGCACGGTCAATGCGTTGAGCAGGAACATCACCGCGAGGAACGCGGCGCTCCACCACACGCCCGGCACGTGCGGAAACCAGTAGTGCATCACGAGCTGCGCGGCGACGAGTTCGACCGCGATCGTCACGGCCCAGTTGTACCAGTAGTTCCAGCCGAGCGCGAAGCCGAAGCCTTCGTCGACGTATTTCGCGCCGTAGGTCGCGAACGAGCCCGACACCGGCATGAACGCGGCCATTTCCCCGAGGCTCGTCATCAGGAAATAGACCATCAGGCCGATCAGCATGTACGCGACCATCGCACCGCCTGGGCCGGCCTGCGAGATCGACGCGCCGGACGCGACGAACAGGCCCGTGCCGATCGAGCCGCCGATGGCGATCATCGTCAGGTGGCGCGCCTTCAGCGCGCGATGAAGCTTGGGTGGGTTCGCGGACGAACCGGGTTGGTCGGATTTCGGAAGTGCGGACATAAACGAGACGAACGTTGAGCGGGCCGGCATCCGGGGCCGGCGCATGCGAGGAGCGGGGCGCGGCGCGCCGCCTGCGATGCATTCGATGCGGCCCCGATACGCGTTGCGCGCGGGCGCCTGCGGCGAAGCGCGGATTCTACCTGATTCGTCATGGGGACAGCGCGGGTCCGGACGGCCCGGCCCTCGCACGCAGACACCGCAGAATCAACGAGTTGGATGCGTTATCCGCGACGCCAGCGGGCCGCTGCCACGCGCCGCGACAAAAGCCCGCCTGCATCGGCGCGGCGGGCCGCGATGCCGAGCGCATATTCGGAATGAATCGACATGAACGCCGGCCGTGGCGGTTTTAAAACGACAATTCAGCCGGCTCAGCGGGCAATAATCAGACGAATTTCCCGGCACCTGCATTTGCTTCAAATCAATCGTCCATGCGGATCACGTTAAACGATGCGTACCCATTTCGAATCGCCATTCGCACATGCATGTTTTGCATCGCGCGGCGAAATATACGAATTCGCGAGATAATGCGGATTAATTTGAAATATTCAGCGCGCGGAATCGTCGATGACGCAAAATATCCGCCGCCGCCCCGTGCCGAGGATGAAGTCATACCCGCTGCTCGCTGCGCTGCGCCGCCACACCGCGTTGGCCGTGGCGCGCATTCTGTCGCCCCGCGGCGTGCTGGCCGCCGGCATCGTGCTGCTGGTGTTCAGCTGGGGACTCTCCACGTCGCTGTTGATCGAGGCGCGCCACGACGCGTATGACCACGCGGTCGAAAATGCGCGCAACCTGATGCTGCTGATCGAGCGCGATATTTCCCGCAATATCGAACTGTATGATCTGTCGCTACAAAACGTCGTCGACGGTCTCGCGGATCCGGAATTGGCGACGCTGCCGCCGCACCAGCGCCACCGGCTGCTGTTCGATCGCGCCGCCACAGGCGCATTTCTCGGCGCCATTTTCGTGATGGACGCGCACGGCAATATCGTGATCGATTCGGCGGAGTCGCCGGCGCGGCAAGGCAATTTCGCCGACCGCGAATATTTCGCCGCGCACCGCGACGGGCTCGCAAAAGGCCTCTACATCAGCCGGCCCTACGCGTCACGGCTGCGCGGCGGCGCACTGACGATCGCACTCAGCCGGCGCATCACGCTCGCGGACGGCACGTTCGGCGGAATCGTCGTCGGCACGCTCAGCATCGACTACTTCCGCGCGCTGCTCGACGGGCTCGCCGTCGGCCGGCACGGCAGCGCGGCGATCGTCGAGGACAACGGCGCGCTGGTGTCGCGGCTGCCGTACGATCCGCGCACGGTTGGCGTCGACCTGCACAACTCGCCGCTGTTCATCGACGCGCAGCGCAGCAGGGAAGGCGCGCTCGCGGGCGTCGGCGCGATCGACGGCGTGCGACGCATCTATGTTTACAAGCATCTCGCGCATCTGCCGCTGATCGTCGACGTCGCGCCCGCCGAGGTCGACATCTATGCATCGTGGCGCCATCGCGCGATCTGGACCGCCGTGCTGATGGGGCTGTTTACCGCGTTCATCGCGTGGGGCTCGCTCGCGCTGTCGCGCGAACTCGAGCGCCGGCAGATCGCCGAATCGAAGCTGTACCGGCTCGCGCGCACCGACTCGCTGACCGGCCTCGACAACCGCGGCACGTTCGACGCGGTGCTCGCGAAGGAGGCACAGCACGCGTCGCGCAGCGGCCGCCCGCTGTCCGTGCTGTTCGTCGACGTCGATCATTTCAAGGCGTTCAACGACTATTACGGCCATCTCGCCGGCGACGACGTGCTGCGCCGTGTCGCGCAAGCCGCGTCGCGCTGCCTGCGCCGCGACAGCGACCACGTCGCGCGCTACGGCGGCGAGGAATTCGTCGTCACGCTGCCCGACACCGATGCGCAGGGCGCGGCGACCGTCGCCGAAGCGATCCGGCGCGCGATCGCGGGCCTCGACATCGCGCACGACCGCAGCCCGTACGGGCACGTGACCGCGAGCATCGGCATCGCGACTGCCGCCGACGGCCGCGCGAACGCCGCGACGCTGCTGCGCCAGGCCGACGACGCGCTGTACCGCGCGAAGTCCGGCGGCCGCAACCGCGTGGCGGACGCCGAGGAGGCGAGTGCGGCCGACGCGTGATGCGCGGTGATGCTGCGTAACACCGGGTGATGGCGTGCGACGCCGGGGTGCTGGGTGCTGGGTGCTGGACACCGGACACCGGACGCCGGACGCCGGACGCCGGACGCCGGACGCCGGACGCCGGGCAATACAGTGTGATGCCGCGTGACGCCAACCGACGCGATGCGATGCCGCCGCGTGACGGCTCCGCCGCGCCGCCGTGGACAGCCCGCGCGCGTTCGGCTAGCGTTACGTCAGCTGCGCGTGCGGCGCGGCGCCGGCCCGCGCAGCCCGCCCGCGCGTGTTCCGGCCACCCTCGCTCCGTCATGACCGCCCAGCTTCCTGCCCGACTGCCGCCTTTCCTGCGCCACGCGCTTCGCCCGCTCCTCGACCCGTACCGCCGCTACCGGCACGCGAAACTGATTCACGCGGCGCGCGTCGCGCTTGCGATCCTCGTGTCGATCGCGTTGTCGACGGGGCTGAACGTCCCGCATGGCGAGTGGTCGACGATCACCGTGCTGATCGTCGTCGGCGGGCTGCAGCACCACGGCAACATCCGCAAGAAGGCGGCCGAACGTGCGCTCGGCACGTCGATCGGCGCGCTCGCGGGGCTCGGGCTGATCGTGCTGTACTCCGTTCTGCACGCGCCGCTCGTGATCTACCTGCTGATGGCGATCGGCTGCGGCGTCTGCGCGTATCACGCGATCGGCAAGGCCGGCTATATCGCGCTGTTGTCGGCGATCACGATGGTGATCGTCGCCGGGCACGGCGACAACGAGATCGTCGACGGCCTGTGGCGCGCGGTGAACGTGCTGGCCGGCATCGTGATCGCACTGGCGTTCTCGTTCGCGCTGCCGCTCTATGCGACCTATTCGTGGCGCTACAAGCTCGCCGACGCGCTGCGCGCGTGCGCGGCCGTGCACGCGCGGCTCGCCGGCGACCGCCCCGTGAGCGACGACGCGCACCTGAAGGAAATGGCCGCGCTGAGCGCGCTGCTGGTGCAGCTGCGCTCGCTGATGCCGTCGGTGTCGAAGGAATGCGACATCCCGGTCGCGCACCTCGAAGCGATCCAGCGCAGCCTGCGTCTGTGCATCGGCTATCTGGAAATCCTGTCGAGCGCGGTGCCGGCCCGCGACGACCTCGCCGCCCGCGAATACATGCGCACCGCGATGAAGGCCGTGAACCGGCGCATCCGCGACACGCTGGTCGGCGCGAGCCGCGCGCTCAAGTTCGGCACGCCGAGCCGGCTCGCGCCGCGCCGCCGGCCCGCTGACGCGCCGCACGGCGTGCCGCCGCTGCAACTGTCCGGCTACGTGTCGATCACGGCGAAGCTGGCCGGTGAAGTGGATCAGTTGCGCGAGAAGCTGCTGGAAACCGCACGGGCGTGGAATATCTGAAGGCCGGGCCGAAGGCGGACGGGTTCCGCGCGGCACCGGACAATATTTCATTTTGCTTTCACCGAGACCGGCCGGCGCCTGGACTATGGCATCCGCGCCGCCCGAGCCGATCCGGCCCCGCAAAGAGAGCCGATGCGCCGCGCGCGTTTTCGCCCGTTTCCCCTTCCGTCCGGCACCGTTTCGCGACGGATTATCCGGCCGGTGAGCGGCCCGCCAGCCCCGCCGCGCCGGCCGCGGCGACGTATTGCCGCGAAAATCAGGTCTTGCCCCAACTTCCCGGACAGCCGATACTCGCATATTCCGCGAAATACGATCCCACCGGCTTCAATCCACGGTAATTCCTATGAGCACGATTCTCGAAAGCCTCCCGACCGGCCAGAAGGTCGGTATCGCCTTCTCCGGCGGCCTGGACACCAGCGCCGCGCTGCACTGGATGAAACTGAAGGGCGCCGTCCCGTACGCATACACGGCGAACCTCGGCCAGCCCGACGAAGACGATTACGACGCGATCCCGAAACGCGCGATCGAATACGGCGCAGCCGGCGCCCGCCTGATCGACTGCCGCGCGCAGCTCGTCGCCGAAGGCATCGCGGCGCTGCAAAGCGGTGCGTTCCACATCACGACCGCCGGCGTCACGTACTTCAACACGACGCCGATCGGCCGCGCCGTGACGGGCACGATGCTCGTCGCCGCGATGAAGGAAGACGGCGTCAACATCTGGGGCGACGGCAGCACGTACAAGGGCAACGACATCGAGCGCTTCTACCGCTACGGCCTGCTCGTGAATCCGGATCTGAAGATCTACAAGCCGTGGCTCGACCAGACGTTCATCGACGAGCTCGGCGGCCGTGCCGAAATGTCGGCGTTCATGAACCAGGCGGGCTTCGCGTACAAGATGTCGGCCGAGAAGGCGTATTCGACCGACTCGAACCTGCTCGGCGCGACGCACGAAGCGAAGGATCTCGAAAGCCTCGAAAGCGGCATCAAGATCGTGAACCCGATCATGGGCGTCGCGTTCTGGCGCGACGACGTGAAGATCGCCGCCGAGGAAGTGACGGTGCGCTTCGAAGCCGGCCAGCCGGTTGCGCTGAACGGCGTCGAGTTCAAGAACCCGGTCGAGCTGCTGCTCGAGGCGAACCGCATCGGCGGCCGCCACGGCCTCGGCATGAGCGACCAGATCGAAAACCGGATCATCGAGGCGAAGAGCCGCGGCATCTACGAAGCCCCGGGCCTCGCGCTGCTGTACATCGCGTACGAGCGTCTCGTCACCGGCATCCACAACGAAGACACGATCGAGCAATACCGCGAGAACGGCCGCCGTCTCGGCCGCCTGCTGTATCAGGGCCGCTGGTTCGACCCGCAGGCGATCATGCTGCGCGAAACGGCCCAGCGCTGGGTCGCGCGCGCGATCACCGGCGAAGTGAAGATCGAACTGCGCCGCGGCAACGACTACTCGATCCTGAGCACGAAGTCGCCGAACCTCACGTATCAGCCGGAACGCCTGTCGATGGAGAAGGTCGCATCGACGTTCTCGCCGCGCGACCGGATCGGCCAGCTGACGATGCGCAACCTCGACATCACCGATACGCGCGACAAGCTGCGCGTGTACACGCAAGTCGGCCTGCTGACGCCGGGTGAATCGTCGGCGCTGCCGCAGATCAAGGGCGACAGCGGCGAGTAAGCCCGTCGCTTTCGCAAGCGGCCGGGCGGCATGAAAACCGCCCGGCCGCGCGCAGTACTTCCCTCCCCGTCTCTTCGTCAGGCACTGCCGGATCCGGAACGCGCATCGCGACGCTCCTGCAGGCGCGCCGCGATCATTTCGATGCCGTGGCCGTCGCGGTCGGTGTGGCCGCAGTCGTCGTCAACGCCGTGGAAGCAGTCGCATTGGCCGGCGCCGATGTGGATGCAGATGCCGGCGTGCGCGCCAGATCCCGCCCGATCATGTCCGCGACCGACTTCTCGCACGACTTGATCCCCTCCACCGACTTGTCGAAATTCTTCTCGAGATCGCCGAAGCTGCCGTACGTGTAAGCGAAATCGCTGTCGATGTGCACGCTGTTCGCCTTGATGTCGTAGCCGCACGCGAACGTCTTGTAATAGATGTCCTGCTTCGTCTTCGCGTCCAGAATGCGCGCGCGGATGACCACCCACGGAATGTAGTCGGGCTGGTTCGGCGGCGAGATATAGCCGAACGACGTGAACCACACGTTCATGATCGCGTCCGCGTCGGTCTGGATCGCCGAGTAGTCGTCCGACTTGCCGTCGTCGGCGAGCTTCGCCTTCTGGCCGGCCAGCTTCACGACCTGATAGCCGTTGCCGGTCAGGCGGCCCGTCACGCCGTCCATGATGTCCGGGGCGAACACGATCTTGCCGGCCGTCACGTGATCGGTGTAGGTGCTCGTATGGCTTGCATTGACGGCCGCTTGCGCGAGCCCGCCGATCAGGCCGAAGCCGGCTGCCGCGCCGCCGAGATTGACGACCGCGACACGCTTCGGCTCGGTGACGTCGAGCATCGCGATCGAATGCAGCTTCTGGCGCGCTTCGGGCTTCATGTCCGTGTTCGGCAACGTCACGCAGCCGGACAGCAGCGTCACGAGCAGGCCGCAACCGAACAGGGTGGCTTTGGAGGAATTCTTCATTGGATGAGTGGCTTCTTGTTGTTGACGGAACGGTGAAACGACATCCGCGGAGAGGACGGCGCCATGCCACGGCAGACCGGCTGCGGCCACGCAACGGAAGACGACGCGTCGGCTGCATTGCGTGCGTGTGGAATCGAATCGGTGCGCCCCGTTTTCCGGTCATGCGCACGGCTTCGTCGGCCGGGCGCCCTCGGCTGTCTGGTCGTGTGGTTGTGCAGCTTCAGCAATACTTCGGTGAGCTACCGAGGAAGTAACGGCGGGCAATGACGGTTCTTTAGGGCGCTCGATCGAATAATTCTTCTGATCCGTTCGGAGCAGACATGACAAAAATATTTCGCGCCGGCGCACAATGCAGGCGTCCCGATCAGCCACGCCCTTCATGACTCGTCCATCGAACACGCCACTCACCGTCATCCACCTGAACGGACCGATCAACAGCGGCAAGACGACGATCGGACGCGCACTCGCACGCGTGCTGCCCGATACACGTTTCATCGACGGCGACGATCACGACGCGCCCGAAGACGCGCCGTTCGACGTCCAGTGGGCCATCGCGCTGGAGCGGCTGGTCACGCAGATCGCGCAAGCCCGTGCGCGCCACCTGGTAATCGCCTACCCGATCGGCGAAGCGGAATTCGAGCGGCTGCGCGCGGCGTGCAACGCGCGCGATGCGCGTCTTTTCGTCGTGACGCTCGCGCCGCCCGAAGCAGTCGCGGCGTCCGATCGCGGCGCGCGCGCACTGACTGACTGGGAGCGGCGACGGATCGCCGAGATGTATCGGGAAGGATATGCGTCGCGCGCGTTCAGCGATTGCGTGATCGATACGTCGAACGCGGCGCCCGATGCGTGCGCGACGGAGATCGCTCGCCGCGCGGTGCTGCCCGCCGATTGACACGGCGGCTTCGGCCACATGCGATCGTCGGCGCGCCACGCGTGCGTCCGGATGCATGAGCGCGGACGCGTGCCATCTTCAACGATGCTGCTGCACGCCCGGCACGACCTGCTCGCGCGCGGCGCTGCGGCTCAACATCAGCGTGACGACCGCCGACACCGCGAGCGTGCCCGCGACCACGTACAGCCCGGCCGCATATCCGCCCGTCACGTGCTTGAGCCAGCCGATCGCGAACGGCCCGACGAACCCGCCGAGGTTGCCGATCGAGTTGATCATCGCGATTCCGGCGGCCGCGCCGGCGCCGGACAGGAACGCGCTCGGCATCGCCCATAGCGGCGCCTTCGCGGCGCTGATCCCGATGTTGACGACGACCAGCGCGAGCACGGTCAGCAGCGCGGTGCTCGCCTGCCCCGCGAACACGAAGCCGATGCACGCGAGCACGCACGGCATCACGACGTGCCACGTGCGCTCGCCGGTGCGGTCCGAATGCCGCGCCCACAGGATCATCGCGACGACGGCAGCGATGCTCGGGATGCCGGTCAGGAGGCCGGTCTGCAACGCGGTGAAGCCGAACTGCTTGACCATCAGCGGCGCCCACAGCCCGAGCGTATAGAGCCCGGCCGACGTGCCGAAGTAGATCAGCGCGAGCGCCAGCACGCGCGGGTCGCGCAGCGCCTGCCACGCGCCGGCCGCATGCCTCGCATGCGTGTGCCGCGCGTCGGCCTCGGACTTCAGCTTCGCGATCAGCCACGCGCGCTCGTCGGGGCGCAGCCACGCGGCCTTCGACGGCGCATCGGTCAGGCATTTCAGCACGACGAAGCCGAGCACGACCGCGGGCAGCGCTTCGACGATGTACAGCATCTGCCAGTCGGCGAGCCCGAACATCGGCGGCATCTGCATGATCGCGCCCGACAGCGGCGAGCCGATCGCGGTCGAGATCGGCGCGGCGGCCATGAACCACGCGGCGGCCACCGCGCGCTGCTTCGCGGGAAACCACAGGCTCAGATACAGGATGATGCCGGGGAAGAAGCCGGCTTCCGCGATGCCGAGCAGGAAGCGCAGCACGTAGAAGCTCGTCGGCCCGACGGCGAACGCGGACACCGCCGACACGATGCCCCACGTGATCATCACGCGCGCGATCCAGATGCGCGCGCCGACGCGATGGAGAATCAGGTTGCTCGGGACTTCGAACAGAAAGTAGCCGATGAAGAACAGGCCGCCGCCGAGACCGAACGCGGTCGGCGACAGGCCGATCGCCTTGTTCATCGTCATCGCCGCGAAGCCGACGTTGACGCGATCGAGAAAGCTGACGAAGTACAGCAGCATCACGAACGGAATGATTCGCCACATCAGTTTCCGCGCGACGCGGGTTTCGAGATCCGCTTGCATGTGTCTCCTCCTTCGAGGTCGAGCCGTGGCGCTGTCCGCGCATGCTCGGTGGTGCGGCCCGGCATCACGACCAGCGTGAATTCCAGGCCGGCGCCCGGCTCGCGTCGAAATGCGCGAGTCGCGGGCAGGCCATTCCGGTTGTATGGCGGACCGGCGACGAACGGCCGCGCATGCGCGCCACCGCCCGCGCCGGCGCCGTCTCGTCAGGCCGCGACCGCCGCGTTCGCGACGTGCTCGCACACGGCAGCCGTCACCTGCGCGGTGGTCGCGCTGCCGCCGAGATCGCGCGTATGCAGCGACGCGTCGGCCGTCACGGCCTCGATCGCGCGCATCACGCGCGCGGCCGCCTCCGTCTCGCCGAGATGCTCGAGCAGCATCACGACCGACCAGAACGTGCCGACCGGGTTCGCGAGGCCCTTGCCCATGATGTCGAACGCGGAGCCGTGGATCGGCTCGAACATCGACGGATAGCGGCGTTCCGGATCGATGTTGCCAGTCGGGGCGATGCCGAGGCTGCCGGCGAGCGCCGCCGCGAGATCGCTGAGGATGTCCGCGTGCAGGTTCGTCGCGACGATCGTATCGAGCGACGCCGGTCGGTTCACCATGCGCGCGGTCGCCGCATCGACGAGTTCCTTGTCCCACGTGACGTCGGGGAATTCCTGCGCGACCTGCTTCGCGATCTCGTCCCACATCACCATCGCGTGACGCTGCGCGTTGCTCTTCGTGACGACGGTCAGCAGCTTGCGCGGACGCGACTGCGCGAGCCGGAACGCGAAGCGCATGATCCGTTCGACGCCGGCGCGCGTGAGGATCGACACGTCGGTCGCGGCCTCGATCGGATGGCCCTGGTGCACACGGCCGCCGACGCCCGCATATTCGCCCTCCGAGTTCTCGCGCACGATCACCCAGTTCAGGTCGTCCGGACCGCAGCGCTTCAGCGGCGCGTCGATGCCCGGCAGGATACGCGTCGGGCGCACGTTCGCGTATTGATCGAAGCCCTGGCAGATCTTCAGGCGCAGGCCCCACAGCGTCACGTGGTCGGGCACGTCCGGGTCGCCTGCGGAGCCGAACAGGATCGCGTCCTTGCCGCGCAGCGCGTCGAGGCCGTCGGCCGGCATCATCGCGCCGTGCCGGCGGTAGTAGTCGGCGCCCCAGTCGAAATCGTCGAACTCGAACGCAAAGCGGTCGCTGCCGCGCGCCAGCGCTTCCAGCACCTGCTTGCCGGCCGGCACCACTTCCTTGCCGATGCCGTCGCCGGGAATGGTCGCGATACGGTAGGTCTTCATGCGGACATCCTCGATTGAGCGTGAACGTGAACGCACTTTACCGAACCGGAAGTACCGCAACCGGCGCTATACTCAAAGCATCTTTAACTTTAATTCACGAATCTCGTCATGGCGGAAACCGTTCAGCCGGCCGATCTCGGCTTCTTCTCGACGCTGGCCGCGTCGGGCAGCCTGAGCGCGGCCGCGCGCGAACTCGGGCTGACCGCGGCGGCCGTCAGCAAGCGGCTTACGCAGATGGAGCGGCGCGCGGGCGTGACGCTCGTCAACCGCACGACGCGGCGCATGATGCTCACGCCCGAGGGCGACGTGTATCTCGAATACGCGCGCCGGATCCTCGACCAGATGGACGAACTCGGCGAACTGCTCGGCAGCGCGAAGCAGCGGCCGAAGGGGCTGCTTCGCGTGAACGCGACGCTCGGCTTCGGGCGCAGCCACGTCGGCCCGGCGATCTCGCGCTTCGTCGCGCGCTATCCGGAAGTGTCGGTGCAGCTGCAGTTGTCGGTGATGCCGCCACCGCTCACCGACGATGCGTTCGACGTATGCATCCGCTTCGGCGAGCCGCCCGACACGCGCGTCGTCGCGCGGCGGCTCGCGCCGAATCGCCGGCTGCTGTGCGCGGCGCCCGCGTATCTCGCGCGGCACGGCACCCCCGGCACGCCGCACGAACTGGCGCGGCACAACTGCATCGGCATCCGGCAGGGCGACGAAGGTTACGGCATCTGGCGGCTGACGAGCGGACGCGGCGCGGCGCGCAACACGGAAGCCGTGCGGATCGACGGCAACCTGACGACGAACGACGGCGAGATCGCGGTGAAATGGGCGCTCGACGGGCATGGGATCCTGATGCGCGCGGAATGGGATATCCGCGACTATCTGGCCGACGGACGGCTGGTCGTCGTGCTGCCGGACTACGAGACGCCGAGCGCCGACATCTATGCGGTGTATGCGCAGCGGCACCAGATGTCGGCGCGGATTCGCGCGTTCGTGGATTTTCTGGCGGGGGAGCTGGGCGGGTGACGATCGAGCGGGCAGCCGCGGACGCCCCCCGTTCGCGAACGGTTTCCGAAGGCCGTGCCAAGCAGCGTGATCGGCGATCCGACCGGATGATTGGCTCGGCCAAAAAACGCCGGAATGCCGGCGATTCAGATACGAAATCGCCGGAATAATCACGTTCTTGCGTGTGCCGGCGAGCTTGAAAAGGGCGTTCGGCACGCGCTCGCGACAACGTCGGCAGCCGTTCGCCGAACCGAATACAATGCGCCGATCGCCTGCCGCGCCAACCTGCCGGAGAGCCGCCATGTTCGACCTGACCACGCTGACCACCTTCACGGCCGTCGTTCTGGGCCTGTTCCTGATCCCCGGCCCCGCCGTGCTGCTCGTGCTGAGCCGTACCGTGCAAGGCGGCCGCAAGACCGGCATCCTGACCGGCCTCGGCGTCGCGAGCGGCGACTTCGTGCATACGCTGTTCGCGGCCGTCGGGCTGTCGGCGCTGCTGATGACGTCGGCGCTCGCGTTCAACGTCGTGAAGCTGGTCGGCGCCGCGTACCTGATCTATCTCGGCGTGCGCGCGCTGCTGGAGAAACCGTCCGATCCGTCGCTGCCGAAGGTGTCGTCCGTCACACCGCTGAAGGCGTACCTGCAGGCGATTCCCGCCGAAGTGCTGAATCCGAAAACCGCGCTGTTCTTCCTCGCGTTCATGCCGCAGTTCGTGCATCCGGAGCGCGGTTCGACGTTCGTGCAGTTCGCTGTGCTCGGGCTGATCTTCGTCGTGCTCAGCTCGCTCTACACGACGCTGATCGCGTGCTCGATCCGCCCGCTCGGCCGCGTCGTGAAGCGGCTCGCGTGGCTCGCGCGCTGGCAGGGGAAGATCATCGGCTCGATCTTCATCGCGCTCGGGCTGCGCGTCGCGGTGCAGCAGCGCTGACGCCCCGTTTCGCATGACGTCCGGCCCGGCACCTTCCGGCGAGCGCCTCTATAGCGACCCACGCCTCGTCGCGGTCTACGACTTGTTCAACGCCGGCGATCGCGACTTCGCGTTCTACACGTCGTGCATCGGCGCCGCGCGGCAACGGATTCTCGATCTCGGCTGCGGCACCGGCACGTTCGCGCGCCGGCTCGCGGCGGCCGGGCACGACGTGGTCGCGATCGATCCGGCACCGGCGATGATCGACCATGCGCGACGCCAGCCGGGCGCCGATGCGGTGCGCTGGCTCGCGTGCGATCTCGACGGCCTGCCGCCCGGTGCGCCGTTCGACGCCGTCGTGATGACCGGCCACGCGTTCCAGTGCCTGCTGACCGACGCCGACATCGACGCAACGCTGCGCGGCGTGCGGCGCGTGCTGGCCGACGGCGGCCGCTTCCTGTTCGACACACGCAATCCGCGCGTCGAGCCGTGGCGCAACTGGACGCCGCAGGCGTCGGCATCCCGCATCGAATCGCCCGAATTCGGCAGCGTGGAGTTGCATCATGAATTGATCGCCGTCGACGGCTCCATCGTGTCGTTCGACACGTATTACCGCTTCCGTCGCGACGACATGCAGTTGAAAAGCACGAGCCGGCTGCGCTTCATCACGCAGCGCGATCTGCAGGCACGCGTGGCGGCGGCGGGGTTTTCGTCGACGGACTGGTACGGCGACTGGGAGCACGCGCCGTTTGACGCAGCAACCAGCGCGGAAATCATCACGATCTGCCGCACGTGAGTATGCGTGCGTCGTCGCCGGAAACAGCTGCCGCGCCGCCATGAGCAGTCGAAGTTTTCACACACGATTACGACGCACGCTGACGAACGAACGGCGCGATGCCTGCGGGCATCGCGCCGTTCCCGTTTCTGCTTTCGTCCGGCCTGCTCGCACGAATCGTCGTCGCGGCAGCGGTATACTCATAGCCGTCCGGCCGCGCCGATTCACATCGATTCGCATCGATTCGCATCGCGCACTTACGATGCGCTTGCAACCACAGCAGCCGGACGTCCTCCCCTCTCCCGTCATCGCCGATACGAACCATCATGTTTCGTCATCTCCCGCTTGCGGTCGCCGTCACCCTGCTCACCGCGTCGCTGCCCGCCACCGCGCACGATCCCGCGCAACATCCGGTTGCGCGCGACTTCAAGAACTGGTCAGTCGTGTGCGACAACGCGAACCGCTGCATCGCGGAAGGCGGCAACGACGACATCGACGGCACGCGCGCCGGCATGATCGTGCGGCTCACGCGCGACGCAGGGCCCGATGCACGCCCGTCGCTGGAAGTCTTCGCATCGGCGCCGCTCGATCTGCGCACCGCGCGCGCCGACAGCCGGCCGTTCGATGCGCTGCCGGCCGAGTGGCACGCCGTCGCCAAAACGCGCGACGACGATGACGACGTCTATCCGTTCCACATCCGCACGAGCGATCCGGCGACGGTCGATGCTTGGCTGACCGTGTCGCACAGCGCGCAGATGCTGAATTTCGGCGACCCGGCCGCGGCGCGCACGCCGCGTGTTTCGTTGTCGGGGCTCAATGCCGCGCTGCTGCTGATCGACGACACGCAAGGCCGGATCGGCACCGTCACCGCGCTGCTGCGCAAGGGCACGCGGCCCGCGTCGTCGGTGCCGGCCGCGCCGGCGTTGCCGCCCGCCCCCGTTCCGGCGCCGCGTGCGGCCGACCTCACGCCCGCGGAACAACGCCCGCTCGTCGACGCGGCGTTCGACAAATTCGCCGGCAGCGTGAAGCGCTGCGCGGCCGATGCGGGCGACGAAATGTCGATGAACGACCGGCGCAAGACGGCGTCCGCGGTCGCGATCTCGGCCACCGACGCGATCGTGTCGATTCCATGCGAAACGAGCAGCGCCTACAACCATACCGACCTGTGGTATCGCGTCCATCGCACCGCGCCGTATGCGCCGGCGCCGCTGGACTTCGGCGAACACGCGAGCGCCGGGCTCGATCCAGCATCGTTCTCGAACCAGCTGACCGAAGCGAGCTACGATCCCGCGCGCGCGACGCTGTCGAGCGTCGATCGCGTGCGCGGCGCCGGCGATTGCGGATCGAGCGCGTCGTGGGTGTTCGACGGCAAGCGCTTCGTGCTGAACGATATCGCGATGCACGGCGCGTGCAACGGACTGTCCGTGGATCAGTGGCCGCGGCTGTATCGCACGGCCAGCGCGCCCGACGAGCCGCGCTGACGCGCGAGGGTCGCGTCAGCTGATCGGGATCGGGAGTCCATCGCGCACTTTCGCCGGCGGGGCACGGCGTGCCATGCGCCCCACGTCCATAAGCAACGCACCATTCGTTCTAAAGCGCACAACGGCGTGCTCCTATAATCGCCCGACGATCACAACAACAGACGGAGCACCCATGACCGGGAAGGCCTCTTCGAACTGGCGCCTCGAAACCATCGCCGTGCACGGCGGCTATCGCCCCGATCCGACCACGCGCGCGGTCGCGGTGCCGATCTACCAGACCGTCGCGTACGCATTCGACGACACGCAGCACGGCGCGGACCTGTTCGACCTGAAGGTGCAGGGCAACATCTACACGCGGATCATGAATCCGACGACGGACGTGCTCGAGCAGCGGATCGCCGCGCTCGAGGGCGGAATCGGCGCGCTCGCGCTGGCGTCGGGCCAGGCGGCCGTCACGTATGCGATCCAGACGATCGCGGAAGCCGGCGACAACATCGTGTCCGCGAGCTCGCTGTACGGCGGCACCTATAACCTGTTCGCGCATACGCTGCCGCAATACGGGATCACGGCGCGCTTCGCCGATCCGCGCGAACCTGCGTCGTTCGAGCCGCTGATCGATGCGCGCACCAAGGCGATCTTCGCGGAATCGGTCGGCAACCCGCTCGGCAACGTCACCGACATCGCCGCACTCGCCGATGTCGCGCATCGTCACGGCATCCCGCTGATCGTCGACAACACGGTGCCGTCGCCGTATCTGCTGCGCCCGTTCGAACACGGCGCGGACATCGTCGTGCATTCGCTGACGAAATATCTCGGCGGCCACGGCACGAGCCTCGGCGGCGCGATCGTGGATTCGGGCAAGTTCCCGTGGGCACAGCATGCGGACCGCTTCAAGCGTCTGAACGAGCCCGACGTCAGCTATCACGGCGTCGTCTATACGGAAGCATTCGGGCCGGCCGCGTATATCGGCCGCGCGCGCGTCGTGCCGCTGCGCAACATGGGTGCGGCGATCTCGCCGTTCAACGCGTTCCAGATCCTGCAAGGCATCGAGACGCTCGCGCTGCGCGTCGAGCGCATCAGCGACAACGCGCTGAATATCGCGCAACATCTCGCGCGTCACGAGCACGTCGAATGGGTGAACTACGCGGGGCTGCCCGATCACCCCGATCATCCGCTCGTCGCACGCTATCTGTCGGGCCGCGCGCCCGGCATCCTGACGTTCGGCGTGCGAGGCGGCCGCGACGGCGGCGCGAAGTTCCAGGACGCGCTGAAGCTGTTCACGCGGCTCGTCAACATCGGCGACACGAAGTCGCTCGCGACGCATCCGGCGTCGACGACGCACCGCCAGCTGTCGCCGGTCGAACTCGCGAAAGCCGGCGTGAAGGAGGAAACGGTGAGGCTGTCGATCGGCATCGAGCATATCGACGACCTGCTCGCCGACCTCGACCAGGCGCTCGCGCAGGTGTGAGCCGAAGCGGGCGGGCCGAGGGGCCGGAACGCTCGCATCAAACGTCCGCGTCGATTGCCTCGACCTTCGGCAGTTCCAAGGTGTTCGGCGCGGCAACGTACCGTCGTGCGGCATCCCGCGTCGGCGGTCAGGCAATCGGGCGGCTTCAGTGAGCGCGCCGCGCGAGCGCCGCACGGCACGAAGTGCAGTTCACGGACGCCTTACTTCGCGCGCCGGCGCCGCACCAGCCAGTCCAGCAGTTGCCGCCCGTCGCGCCCGCCGAACCATCGCGCATGCCCGATCAGATAACCGTCGTACGCGATATCGACGATATCCGGCGCATCGACGATACAGCCGAAATACGCGACCTCCGACAACGCGAACTCCGCATGCGCGATCGGCAGCATCGCGACCAGCGCCGCGTACGCGTCGTCGCTCAGCGGTTCGAGCGATTCGTAGCCGTCGAGCAGCGCATCGATCTGCTCGTATTCGACGCGGCGCGCATCGGCCGGCGCCATCCAGTCGATCGCGTTGCGTTCGATCGCGAGCGCGACGTCCATCACCGCGCACGTGCGATCCGACAAGCCAAAATCGAGCACGGTCCGCACCTGCGCGCCGGGCCCCGCGTCCGTCCACAGCAGGTTCGACGCATGCCAGTCGCCATGTGTCCACAGCGGCGGCAGCGCGGGCAGCAGCGGCACGAGGCGCGCGTGATACGGGCCGATCGCGTCCGCGACGTCGCCGCGCCAGTCGCGCGCGCCGAGCGCGCGCACCAGCAGCGGCTGCGCGTCGACCCAGCGCTCGAGCGCGCCCGCCAGATCGGCCGACGACAGCACACGAAAACTCGACAGCAGCGTACGCACGGGCCGCGCCGGCGCGTCGTAACCGGCCGACGCGCGATGCAGCGCGGCCAGCGCCCGGCCGGCCGCGTACGCATGCGACGGATGCGCGAACGGCTTCCACGACATCACGCCGCGATACGCGTCCACGCCGGGTGCGACGACATGCACTTCATACGTCCAGTCGCCAGACGCGAACGCAGTCGCCCCGTCGCGGCCGGCGAGCACGTTGGCGACCGGCACGCCGCGCTCGCGCAGATGCGCGATGAAACGATGCTCTTCGTCGAGCGCGGCGACATCGCGCAGGCTCGCGTGATGACGCTTGACGAACAGCGCGCGCTCGTCGGCGGTGCGCACCAGCACGGCCGCCGAGAAGGGCCGCGGGCTGTGCCACGTGAGCCGTGCCGGCGCGCCGACGCCGTCGATCCGCGCGAGCACGCCGGCGACTTCGTCGTGCGTCATCAGCGGCCAGTCGCGTTCGGCCTGCTCGCCGTCGACGCCGAACTGCGGCGGCGCGACGTCGCGCGTGTCGGCGGCGTCGCGCGCTGCACGTGCGTCCGGCTCCAGTGGAAATGACATGAACGACGTTGCTCCGTAGTGAATCGGTCCGTGACGCGGCCCGGCGATCAGCCGGCCGCGCCCGCCGTTGCGCGCAGCGCCTGTGCCGTGCGGCTCCAGTCGCGCCAGCCGATCACGGCCAGCGCGATGAACAGCGCATAGAGCCCGGCCGTCAGATACAGTTCCTTGAACACGAACATCCCGACGTATACGACGTTCACGACGATCCAGAGCCCCCACGACGCGATGTAGCGCCGCGCGGTCCAGTATTGCGCGACGAGGCTGAACGCGGTCAGCGACGCATCGACGAACGGCAGCGCCGCGTCGGTCCAGCGCGCCATCATCCCGCCGAGCAGCGCGCTGCCGATGACGGCCGCGATCAGGTCCGGCAGCATCTGGCGCGGCCGCACGCCGGTGACGGGCGCGACGTCGCCTTGCGGCGCCGCTGCGCCGCCGCTCGCTTCGAACGTACGCTGCGCGATCCAGCGGCGCCAGCCGTACACCTGCAGCACCGCGAACGCGCCTTGCAACAGCATGTCCGAATACAGCTTCGCATCGAAGAAGATCCAGCCGTACAGCGCGACCGACGCGAGCCCGACCGGCCAGCACAGCATGCGCCGCTTCGCGGTCAGCCAGATCGCGAGCGCGCTGACGATCACGCCGGCGATTTCGAGTGGGGACATCGTCTGTGCTCTCCTGGTAGGCTGCCGGGGCCGCACGTCATGCGGCCGGATCCGGACGGTCAGAAATCATAGGTCAACGATACGCGCGCGGTGCGCGGCGCGCCCGGAAACAGGTACGCGTCGCCCTGCTGCTCGCCCGCGTCGCGCCAGTAGAACTTGTTGAACAGGTTGTCCACCGACACGCGCAGCACCGTACGATGGCCGCCGATCTTCGTCGTATAGCGCGCGCCGAGATTGAACACGAACCACGACGGCACGCGCGCCGTGCCCTCTTCGTTCGCGTTGCGGCCCGCGCTGTACTCGACGCCGCCGAGCATGTTCAGGCCCGCGACGCCCGGCACCGCGTAATCCGCATACAGCGACGCGCGCAGCGCCGGCACGTTGATGATCTGGTGTCCTTCGTACGCCGGCGAGCCCGAATCGTATGCGCGCGCCCGAATCGCCGCGGCGCTGGCCGTCAGCGACAGCCGCTCGGTGAGCCGGCCGGCCGCGCCGAGCTCGATCCCCTGGTGACGCTGCGTGCCGCGCTGCACGAACGTATAGCTCGTGCCGGATGCATCGGGGTCGGCGAACTGGAACGGCTTGCTGATCGAGAACACGGCGGCCGTGAGACTCAACCGGTCGAGCCAGTCGTATTTCGCGCCGAGTTCGACCTGATGCGATTCGACCGGCGGCAGGAACGCATACGCGTTGGTCGCGCGCACCGGCGCCTGGTCGCCCAGCGACAGCGCCTTGCTGTACGACGCGTACAGCGACAGCGCGTTCACCGGCTTGTAGACGAGCGCGACCTGCGGCAGAAACACCGAGCGGTCGGTGTGCGCCGCGTCGCCGTCGATGCTGTCCCAGCTGCGCTGGCGCAGCAACACTTCCTTGCCGCCCGCGAGCACCTGCCAGTGCTCGCCGAAGCTGATCCGGTCGAGCCCGAACACGCCATACTGCCACGCGTCGAGCCGCGGATACGACGGCCCCGGCGTATTCGGCGACGGCGCAAACGCGACGTCGGGCCCGTAGATGTTCTCGCTGCCGACGTAGTCGTACACCGCATCCGCCATGTGCACGACGCGGCGCTGCACGCTCACGCCGAGCGTCAGCTCGTGGCGCAGCGGGCCTGTCGCGAACTGGCCGGTCGTCACGGCGCGCACGTCGTCGTTGCGGCGGTATTCGCCGGGGCTGCGGAAGTCGTATACGTCGTAGTCGCCGTTCGCGCCGAAGAAGAACGGTGACGTCGCGCCGGCCGCGCAGCTCGCCGCGTAATAGCAGCCGTACGCGAACGCGCTGTTGTCGTCGATCATCGTGCGGCTGCGGCCGGCGGCGACGTAGGCCTTCCAGTCGTCGCTGAACTGGTAGTCGAAGCGCGCGTTCAGGTTCAGCGCGTCGGTCGTCACCGGCTTCGCCCACGGCTGCGTGCCGAGCGCCTTCGACGCCGTCTTCACCGACGGCACGACCGTGCCGCCGAGCAGCTGATAGCCGGGCGCGGAGCGCTGGATCCACTGCTGGAATTCCGCATTGAGCTGCAGGCTCGCGCGCGGGCCGATGTCCCAGTCGGCGGCGATCGAACCGAACGTGCGCCGTCCGTTCGTGCCGTCGACGTACGAGTGCATGTTCTCCTTCGCGGCATTGATCCGGAAACCGAACTGATGGTCGGGTCCGAAGCGGCGGCCGAGATCGACGGCCGCCGACGTCGAGCCGCGGCTGTCGATGCCGGCCGTCACGCTCGCGACGTTCGCCGAACGCTTCGTCACGAAGTTGATCACGCCGCCCGGCGCCACCACGCCGCTGTCGATGCCGGCGAGACCCTTCAGGATCTCGACGCGTTCCTTGTTTTCGAGCGGCACGTTCTGCTCGCCGGACACCGTCAGCCCGTCGATCCGGATCGCGCTCGCGAGATCGACCGGAAAGCCGCGGATCGCGAAGCCTTCGAAATAGCCGACCGGCGCATAGTCGTTGACGACCGATGCATCGTTACGTACGACGTCGCTCAGGCGCTTCGCCTGCTGATCGTCGAGCTGCGCGCGCGTGACGACGCTGACGGACGCCGGCGTGTCGCGCAGCGGCGCATCGTCGAGCCCCGCGACCGACGCTTCGCGCACGCGGAACGCGCTGCCGCGCTCGCCGCTGACCGTGATCGCCGGCAGCGTCGCGCTGCCTGCCGCATCGGCGGCCGGTGCGTCGCCCTGTGCCGCGGCCGTCTGCGCCGCGAAAAGCGTGATGCCGAGACCGACGCCAAGCCGGACCTTCGTGCGCCGCCGCCGTACGCGCGCCGCTGTTGTTCTATTCACCGTCATCGTTCTGGATGGAAAAACTCGCCACTCGACCCTGTCGAAACACTCGAAACCCGTCATGCACGCCCGTCACGCGACGGCCAAGCGCGCCCTCGCGCATGCACGCGTCACTGCCCGCGCCGATCGCCGCGCATACGCGTCGACACGGCATTCGTCGGATGACCCGAACGGTTCGGCCGCATGCGTGCCGATCGATCGGGAAAGCGCGGGATGAGCCATCGGATCCGGACGATGCGCCGGGCGCCGACGCCGGCGTCGATCCATCTCGGATTGGACGCCTGCCGGATAGCGGCTGCGTCGAGGTCTTGTCGTGCGGGGACGCTTCGGACGCCGCGGCGCGAGCGCCGGGCGTTTGCGCGCGCCGTTCATCGGAACGGCGGCATGCCCGTCGCGCGCGACAGCGCGGCTTGGCGCGCATTTTACCTTGGGCGGCGTTGCGGGCCGGCGAATCGGATGGAACGAGCGATGGCGGAGAACGCCATCAGGCGGGTCTTACGATGCGGCGACGCTGATCGTCACCTCGTCGCCGCGACCTGCGCCGCCGGCGGCGGCGCGACAGTGTGCCGGTCAGATCGCGCGAAGCAGAAACAGCGCGGCACCTCGCGCGCGAACCGGCGACGATTCGGAAGCCCTGCATCGTCGCGGTCGGATCGACGACGAAATGGACGACGCCGCAGATCACCACGCCGACCAGCACCGCGAGCACGGTCGCGACGAGCGGCAGCAGCGTGAAGCTGACGTTCGCGAGATCGGCCGCATGCGCGCCGCTGTCGCGCACACCGAAGAAACTCCACAGGACCAGGCGGATCATGCCGAACAGTTTCATGATCTTGCGCCTTTCAACTATCGGTTGACGCTATCGTCGCTCCGACGGCCCTTCGGAAAAGAAGCAGTTGCGCGCGGATTTTGCGCGGCGTGGCGCTGCGCGACCGCGTGCCGGCCGCTCGCCTGTCAGCGGTCGAGCACGAGCGGCTGCGCGGCTCCTTCGGCCGGTCGCGCGACGCACAGCAGCGCGCAGCCGGGTTCGACGTCGGCATCGTGCGGCTGCACGTAGTCGACCGCACCGGACAGCACGCGCGTCGCGCACGTACCGCACGACCCCGACCGGCATTCGGACGGCACCGTGACGCCCTGGCCCTCCGCGAATTCGAGCAGCGTGCCGTCGGCGGGCGTCCACGCGGCGTCGCGCGCGGTGCGGCGGAACACGACCGGCACGCTTGCCACCAGCGGGGCGCCTGTCGCAGCGTTCGCGCGACGTACGATGCTCGACGGGCCGAACGCCTCGAAGCGGATTCGTTCGTCCCGCACGTTCAGCGCGCGCAACCCGTCGTACAGATCGCGCATGAATGCGGACGGTCCGCACAGGTAGAAGTCGTAGTCGTCGAACGGCAGGAGGCGCTTCAGTTCTGCGATATCGACGCGGCGCGGCCGCGCGGCGCCGTCGGCCTGCGGCCGGCTGTCGAACCAGTGCAGCGAAACGCGGGCGTCGGCGGCCGCGACGCGCGTCAACTCCGCCGCGAACGGCCGGTCGGCCGGCTCGCGCGCGCCGTGCACGAACACCACCCGGCGCGACGGCGTGTCGTCGGCCAGCGCGCGATGCAGCATCGCGATCATCGGCGTGATGCCGATGCCGGCCGATACCAGCACGGCCGGACGCGGGCTCGCGATGTCGAACGTGAAACGCCCGCGCGGCATCTGCGCATCGAGCGTCATCCCGGCTCGCGCATGGTCGTGCAGCCACGACGACACGCGTCCTTCGCGCTTCACGGTGATCCGGTACTGCAGCGCGCCCGGCGCGTCCGACAGCGTGTAGCTGCGGATCACCGGCGCATCGCCGTCGGGCAGTGCCGCGCGCAGCGTCAGATGCTGACCGGCTTCGTAAGCCGGTAGCGCGCGGCCGTCCGCCGGTTCGAAGTAAAACGAACGGATTGCGCGCGCTTCGTCGACGATCTTCGCGATGCGCAGCGAGCGCCAGTTCGAAGGGGACACCCCCGCGGGGGTGGTCGTCGTTGCCGATGCCGAAGCCGACGCCGATGGCCGAACCAATGCCGCCGCTCCTTCCGCGCTATCCACCGCCTTCCGCACGAACTGCGGCGCCGGCTCGACCGCCGACCACCGAAACGGCAGCACGCCACGCGTGCGCCGGACTTCGCGCACATGAAACCGCACGACCCGCTGCGCACCGTCGAACGACGCGACGAGCGGCCCGTCCCACACGATCTCCGCCCGCGCGGCGACATACAGCAGCTCGCCGCTGTCGAAATCGACGAACAGCAGCCCCGCGCGCGGATCGTGCTGCAGATTGCCGAGCGTATTGAAGAAGCGGTTGCCGCTGAAATCCGGCGTCGTCAGCGTGTGTGCGTCGTCGACGCGCACGAAGCCCGGTATCCCGCCGCGATGCGATACGTCCGCGCCGCGTGCGGCGCCCGCATCGTCCAACGTATTCGCGCTCGCGACGAAGAACGTGTCGGCATGCGCGAGCAACGCGCGATCCGCGTCGCTCAGCCGATCGGACACGTCGGTGCCGACAGCGGCGCTGCTGTCGCGCGGCACGAACGTCGGCTGGCGCGCCTGGATGTACTTCGCGCAGTTGCCGAAGCTCTGCTCGACCGCGATCGTCAGCGCGCCGCCATCGACCGCGCGCACGACGCCGTTCACGCGATTGCGCCGGCGCGTATCGAACTCGATTCCCAGCCCGCCGAGCGGCGCGCCGGGCCGCCACGCGCCGGCGAGCGGATCGCCCGGCAGCGCGTCGCCGCCGATGCGCAGCGTGCGCGCGTCCGGCGCCGTCACGAAGCCGGGCATCCCGACCCGCAGCGTCGCCCACGGCTGGCCGTGCGCATCGACGCCGCCGAGCACGAAAAACGGCAGCTGGGTGAAAAACGTCCGGTGCTGATCCGGCATGAAGCGCCGGATCCCGCGCCGGCCGGCCGCGTTCGCGGCTTCCGCCACGCCCGCGCGCTGCTGCGCGGCGAGCTCGCCCGCATGAAACGGTGCATCGTCGAGCTCCCAACCCGGTACGGCGGCGGTCGGCGCGATCATTGCGTTCTCCCGGTAAAGATGCGGCTTCAGGCGGCGAGCAAGCCGGCGCGCGTCGCCGGCATCGCGACGAAGCCCGGCAGCGCCTCGACGCGTGCAAGCCACGCGCGCACGTGCGGATACGGTTCGAGCGACACGCCGCCTTCCGGCGCGTGCGCGATGTACGTGTACGCGGCGACGTCGGCAATCGTCGGCTGCGCGCCGGCGGCGAACGGCTTGCCGGCGAGTTCGCCGTCGATCGCGCCGAGCACCTTCGCGGCCGTGCGCTTGGCCGCGTCGTGATCGAGCGGCGCGCGAAACACGGTGACGAGCCGCGCGGCCGCCGGCCCCGACGCGATCGGCCCCGCCGCGTACGACAGCCAGCGCTGCACGGTCGCGGCGCCGACTGCGTCGTCGGGCAGCCAGTGCGCGTCGCCGTAGCGCTTCGCGAGGTAGACGAGGATCGCGTTGGAATCGGCGAGCACGATGCCGTCGTCGTCGATCACCGGCACCTGGCCGAGCGGATTGAGCGCAAGGAACGCCGGCTCGCGCTGCGCGCCGGCCGCGAGGTCGACGTCGACGGTCTCGAACGGCAGCCCGAGCAGCGACAGGAACAGCCGGACGCGATGCGCATGCCCCGACAGCGGGAACGAATAGACACGAACCGGACGGGCGGGCTTGCTGGCTGCGGACATGGACAGGCTCCTGGATCTCGCGGCGCCGGGAATCGGCGACGAACAACCCGAGCGTAGCGCTCGCCGTTCGCATCCAGAAGACGGATAATCGCTGAAACATTATCCGCTCTCATAGGACAATCGACGATGGCCGACCTGCGCGACGTGAACCTGAACCGGCTGGCGATCTTCGTCGCCGTGGTCGATGCCGGCTCGCTGACGGCCGCGGCCGAACGGCTCGGCCTCGCGAAGACGGTGGTCAGCACGCACATGCAGCGCCTCGAATCCGAGGTCGGCGCGAACCTGCTGGTGCGCACCACCCGGCGGCTGAGCGTGACCGATGCGGGGCGCGTGTTTTACGACGCGTGCCGAGACATCGTGCGCGCGACCGAATCGGCGCTCGACGCGGTGTCGTCCGATGCGGGACCGCTGCGCGGCACGCTGCGCGCGAGCGTGCCGATCGACTACGGCGCGCTGGTGGTCGCGCCGGCCGTCGTCGCGCTGCGCGACGCGCATCCGGGGCTCGACGTCGAACTGATCGCGAACGACCGCGTCGTCGATCTCGTCGCGGACAACATCGACGTCGCGATCCGCATCGGCCGGCTCGCGGATTCGAACTATCGCGCGGTGCAGCTCGGCGAATACGAGAAGTGGGTCGTCGCGAGCCCGGCGTTCGTCGCGCGGCACGGGCTACCGCGCGATCCGGACGCGCTGGCTGCGCTGCCGTTCGTGATGCTGTCGACGCTGCCCCGCCCGCATACGCTCGAACTCGACCACGCGAGCGGCGCGCATGCATCGGTGCGCTGCGTCGCGCCGATCGTGTCGAACACCGCGACGGCCTGCCGCGCGATCGCGCTCGCCGGCGGCGGCTTCGGGCTGCTGACGGATTTCTCGATCGCGGAGGATCTCGCGGCCGGCCGGCTCGTGCGGTTGCTGCCTGCGTGGCGTTCGGCGCGAGCCGGGATCCACGCGGTGTATCCGTCGACGCGGCTGCCGTCGCCGAAGGTGCGTGCGTTCATCGACGCGATGAAGGCGGGAATCGGCGAAACACGGCCCGCGGCACCGGCGAGGACGACGCGGCCGAGGCGCACCGGCGGCTGACGCGTGCGGTGTTGCCCCATTCGCGTGCATGCGCTGCTCATGAGACGCGCACGCAACGCGTCGACCGATGCGACAAACTGCGAGAAAGGGCTGATCCGTGCCGTATCCGGCAGGTGCGGATCCGTCAGCAATCACAGGAGGGGCGCAAGTTCGTCGACCAGTGTGGCGGGTGGCGACGGTTCGTACGGGACTGCCCGTGGAGCGCGCATGCACGAACCCTTGATGCGCGCTCATAAGCCGACGCATGAGCAAGGATTTCAGATCCTTGCGCGTATCGCAAACGATATGGACATAGGCCGTATCGCCGCGAACCTGACAGATGATGCGATTCATGCCGGCGATGATCTGCCGGTACTGCGTCAGACCGACATTCGTCAGTTCCTCGGGAATGCCGCCGCAATCTGGAAAGGTGCGAATGGCGGCAACCGCCCGCTTGATCTCGGCGTAGCTCGCCTGCCACGTCGTCGCACCGAAACTCGATGCGACGTAACGCTTCAATGCCCTCGAATCGTCTTCCGCCGAGCGAAGAAATACGATCGAAAGCGTCACCGATCGTCATCCTTGTCGAGATCCGCGAACACGTCGTCGGCAGAACGAAAGTGACCGTTTTCGATCTCTCGATTGCCCAGCGCAAGCAATTTGAGCAACGCCAGCGTCTCGTCGTGTTCCTCATACGATTTGACGTCCATGACGACGAGCTTTGCCTCGCCGTTCCGGATGAGCAGCATCGGTTCACGACTCTCGGAAATGTCCTTGACGGTTTCAGCCGCATGACTATCGAGATAGCTGATCGGTTTGACCTGGGTCGAAAATTTCATCGAACGCCCACTTTATTCGCCGCAATCGGACCGATCGTAGTCCGAATTTAGTCTCCTGCAGCGATGACGGCGCGCCATAGCCCCGCCCTACCCGGCTTCCCGCAACGTCCCGAGCAGCACCTTCCTGCAACTGGCGATCATCTGCGCCTCCGGATCGCGATAGCCGGTCAGCAGCCATGCGGCGCCGACGTTCGTCATCGCGCCGACCAGCGCGAGCCCGACGAGCCGCTGCTCGGTGCGCTCGGCGGGCGTCACGGGCTCACGCGTCGCGCCGATCGCCATGATCAGCTTGCCGAAGTCGATCAGCATCCGCTGATACGTCGTGTCGGTATCCGCACTCACGCCCATCACTTCGAGCAGCAGCACGCGCGCCGCGCACGGCTCGCGCAGGAACGCGAAGAACGCGGCGAGCCCCGCGTCGACGCTTTCGGTCAGATCGCCGCCGCGCTCGGCCACCGCGCGCGCGACTGCGTCATGCAGCCGCTGCGCATGATGCAGGTACGTGCAGCGCAGCAGATCCTCGGTGCTGTCGAACGCCGCATAGAAATAGCGATCGTTGAGCTTCGCTTCCTGGCAGATCGACCGCACGGTCGCCTTGCGAAAGCCGACCGTGCCGAATACCTGCGTCGCCGCGCGGATCAGCGCGTCGCGCCGCTCCGCGGCCCGTACCTCGGGCGCGACGCCGCCGTACGCGCGGCCCCGTTTTTCCGTTTCGAGTGCTTTCTCCATTTCGCTATTTGACATCAGGACGCCGGAAAACTAAAGTGGTGACGAACAACACCACAATAGAAGCGCCGCCGGCATGGCGCAAGCGGAACGGGAGGGACAACGGATGAAAGGTTTTTCCGGCAAGGTCGCCGCGATCACGGGCGCCGGTTCGGGCATGGGCCGCAGCCTCGCGGTCGAGCTCGCGCGGCGCGGCTGCGAAGTCGCGCTCGCCGACGTCAATGACGTCGGGCTCGCGGGCACGGCGGCCGCCTGCGCAACCTACGGCGTGCGCACGAGCACGCGCCGGCTCGACGTCGCCGATCGCGACGCCGTATTCGCGTGGGCCGGCTTCGTGCGCGCCGAACACGGCAAGGTCAACCTGATCTTCAACAACGCGGGCGTGTCGCTGGCCGCGAGTGCCGAAACCGCGAGCGTCGCCGATCTCGAATGGATCGTCGGCATCAACTTCTGGGGCGTCGTGCACGGCACGCAGGCGTTCCTGCCGCATCTGCGCGCGTCGGGCGACGGGCACGTGATCAACACGTCGAGCCTGTTCGGGCTCATCGCGATGCCGACGCAGAGCGCGTACAACGCGACCAAGTTCGCGGTGCGCGGTTTCACCGAGGCGTTGCGGATGGAGCTCGAACTCGACGGCGCGCCCGTCAGCGCGACGTGTGTGCATCCGGGCGGCGTGGCAACCAACATCGTCGATGCAAGCCGCGTCGACACGAGCATTCATGCGTTGACGGGCCAGGACGAAGCGACTCACCGCCGCCAGGCGAACCGCATGATCAACGCGACCACCGCCGACGACGCCGCGCGGCAGATCCTCGCCGGCGTCGAGCGCAACGCGCGCCGCGTGCTCGTCGGCGCCGACGCGCGCCGCCTCGACACGCTCGCGCGCCTGCTCGGGGCCGGCTATCAGCGGCTGGTGCTGCGCCACGTGCGCCGCGCCCGTGCGCGCAACCTTCGCCGGAGCGAAGTCTGCGCGGCACAACGCATGCCCGCGCCGCACGCGCTCGCGACCACCCCGACCAAGGATTCCGCATGACCTCGACGACGACCGACCGGCGCGACGCGCCGCCCGCCACCGGCGACAGCCGCGACCTGGACGTGCTGATCGTCGGCGCCGGCCTGTCCGGCATCGGCGCCGCGTATCACCTGCAAAAGCGCTGCCCGTACGCGAGCGTCGCGATCGTCGAGGCGCGCGACGCGATCGGCGGCACGTGGGACCTGTTCCGCTATCCGGGCGTCCGTTCGGATTCCGACATGTTCACGCTCGGCTACAGCTTCCGCCCGTGGCACAGCGACAAGGCGATCTCGGACGGCCAGACGATCCTCGACTACATCCGCGACACAGCGCGCGCGTACGACATCGACAAGACGATCCGTTACGGCCAGAAGGTCGTCGCCGCCGACTGGGATTCGCACCGCGCGCGCTGGACGGTGTGCGTCGAACGCACGCGCGACGGCGCGGTCGACACGCTCGTCTACACGTGCCGCTTCCTGTACATGTGCAGCGGCTATTACGACTACGACGGCGGCTACCTGCCCGACTGGGCCGGGATGGAATCGTTCGAAGGCCGCATCGTGCACCCGCAGCAATGGCCGAAGGACCTGTCGTACGCGAACCGGCGCGTCGTCGTGATCGGCAGCGGCGCGACGGCCGTCACGCTGGTGCCGTCGATGGCGGCCGACGCGCAGCACGTGACGATGCTGCAGCGCTCGCCGACCTACATCGTGTCGCTGCCCGCGCGCGACAAGATCGCGAACGCGCTGCGCCGCGTGCTGCCGTCGCGACTCGCGCACCGGTTCGTGCGCGTGAAGAACGTGCTGCTGACGATGTACCTGTACAACGTGTCGCGCCGCAAGCCCGAGCGCACGAAGCGGTTCATCATTCGTGCGGCAGCCAGGCAGCTCGGCCCCGGCTTCGACGTCGCGAGACATCTGACGCCGCGCTACATGCCGTGGGACCAGCGCGTGTGCCTCGTGCCGAACGGCGACCTGTTCAAGGCGATCCGCGCGGGCCGCGCATCGATCGTCACCGACGAGATCGAGCGCTTCACGCCGACCGGCCTGAAGCTGAAGAGCGGCCAGCAACTCGATGCGGACGTGATCGTCACCGCGACGGGGCTGAAGGTGAAGATGCTCGGCGGCGCGCGCGTCACGGTGGACGGCCGCGCGGTCGACCTGCCGCAAACGGTGTCCTATAAAGGGATGATGTACAGCGACGTGCCGAACCTCGCGTCGTCGTTCGGCTACACGAATGCGTCATGGACGCTCAAGGCCGAGCTGATCGCGCGCTACGTGTGCCGGCTGCTGAATCACATGCGCGCGCACGGCTACGACACCTGCGTGCCGCGGCTCGGGCCCGGCGATCTCGGCGACGTGCCGGCGGTGAACCTGAGCTCCGGGTACATCCAGCGCGCGGCCGGCATCCTGCCGAAGCAGGGGCACCGCAAGCCGTGGAAGTTCCATCAGAACTACGTGCTCGATCTGGCGTCGCTGAAGTTCAGCGGGCTCGCCGATTCCGCGATGCACTTCGAACGCCGCGCAAAAGCCGGCGCGGCCGCCGCGCCGGCTCGCGAACCCGTACTCGAAACCCGCTGAAACCCGTGAGGCCGACATGAGCCATACGCTTCATCTGATCCAGAACGTGCTGCTCGGCGCGGCCGCGGTGCTCGCCGCGCTCGCGCTGTTTTCCGGCTACGTCGCGCGGCGCGTCACGCGCGCGTTTCCGCCCGAAGGCCGCTTCGTCGACATCGGCGGCGATCGCATCCATTACGTCGAGTACGGCAGCGGATCGCCGATCGTGTTCGTGCACGGGCTCGCCGGGCAGTGGCGCAATTTCGCATACCTGCCGCTCACGCGGCTCGCGCAGCACCATCGCGTGATCTTCGTCGACCGCCCCGGCGCCGGCCGTTCGCTGCGCGGCGCCGGTTCGCAGGCGAACGTGTTCGCGCAGGCCCGCACGATCGCCGCGTTCATCGACGCGCTGAAGCTGGACCGCCCGGTGCTCGTCGGCCACTCGCTCGGCGGCGCGATCGCGCTCGCGGTCGGCCTGAACCATCCGGAGCGCGTGAGCCGGCTCGCGCTGATCGCGCCGCTGTCGCACGAGCAGACCGAACCGCCGGCGCCGTTCAAGCCGCTGCTGCTGCCGTCGCCGCTCGTGCGCCGCTTCGTGTCGTGGACCTTCGCGATCCCGCTGACGATCCTGACCGGTCGCGGCGCCGTCCGGCAGGTGTTCGCGCCGGAAGCCGTGCCGCGCGACTTCCCGGTGAAGGGCGGCGGCCTGCTCGGGCTGCGCCCGCACGTGTTCTACGCGACCGCGACGGACTTGCTGTCGGCGCCCGTCGACCTGCCCGAGATGGAGCGGCGCTACGCGGAACTGACGCTGCCGGTCGACGTGCTGTACGGGCGCGCCGATCCGATCCTGAACTGGCGCACGCACGGCGACGCGCTCGCGCAGAAGTCGGCGCGCGTGCGGCTGAAGGTGGTCGAAGGCGGGCACATGCTGCCGGTCACGATGCCGGACGCGACCGCGGACTGGCTGCTCGACGTCGCTGCCGCGCCGGTCGACGGCGCCGCGCAGCCGGTGCGCACGGCGTAGGGCGCGGCAGCGGAGCGAGGCCTGATTCCGCGCGGGGCATCCAACGCCGCGCCGGTATCAGGCGTCGTCGTCGGGTACCGACAGCCCCAGCTCCGACAGCACGTCGCGGGCGCTGCGGAATGCTTCGACCGCGGCCGGCGCGCCCGCATACAACGCGCTGTGCAGCAATACCTCGCGGATCTCGACGAGGCTCGCGCCGTTGTTCAGCGCGCCGCGAATATGTCCCTTCAGCTCCGTGCCGCGGCCGAGCGCCGCCAGCATCGCGCACGTGCAAAGGCTGCGCGTCTTCAGGTCGATCCCGCCGCGCTGCCAGGTGCTGCCCCATGCGTGCTCGTTCAGCCAGTTCTGCAGCGGACGGGAAAAGCCGTCGAGGTCGCGCATCGCGCGCTCGACGAATGCGTCGCCCATGACCTCGGCGCGTCGCGCCTTGCCTCGTTCCCTGTCCTGTTCGCTCATGTCGATGTCCTGTCCGATCGGGTGATGGCCGTCGTGACCGCGTCGGCGCGGCCTCGACGGCCGGTTGAGGTTCGCGTCATGTTCGCGGCGCGCGCGCGTTTCGTCAAAGAGCCGGCGTTCCGGGCGCGGGCGCCGGCGATCCGTCGCGCCCGGTCGAACGCTACGTAACATCCGCCGCGCGTTACGGCGGCTGACGGGAACATCACGGCAGCCGGTTGCGGCCCGACTGTCGCGTCACTCGCGTCAAACCGCCATTCCTCCGTTTAAATCGCGCCGATCTTCCCGATTCCCGCAACAAAGCGCCGGCGCGTCGCGCGAAAAATGCCATGGCGCGAAATTTGCAGTAATCGCCCGGGCACAACTTCCAATGTCGAGGGCACCATGCATCACTACTTCAAGAAAACGACGGTATCGCTGGCCGTCATGTCGCTCGTCACACTGTATGGCTGCGGCTCGGTCGACGGTCCGGTGACGCCGTCGGTCAAGCCGAGCACGTCGGGAACCTCGGGTACCTCGGGTACGTCCGGGACGTCGGGGACTTCGGGCGGGTCCGGGAACGTCTCGACGTCCGGCGGCGGCAGTTCGGGCACGTCCGGCGGCGGCTCGTCGGGTACTTCGGGTACATCCGGGACGTCGGGCACCTCGGGTACGTCCGGTACGTCGGGTACTTCCGGCACCTCGGGTACTTCCGGCACTTCGGGCACTTCGGGCACTTCGGGCACGTCGGGCACTTCGGGCACTTCGGGCACTTCGGGCACTTCGGGCACTTCGGGCACTTCGGGCACTTCCGGCACGTCGGGCACTTCCGGCACGTCGGGCACCTCAGGCACGTCGGGCACCTCAGGCACGTCGGGCACTTCCGGCACTTCCGGCACTTCCGGCACGTCGGGCACTTCGGGCACTTCGGGCACTTCGGGCACCTCAGGCACGTCGGGCACTTCCGGCACGTCGGGCACTTCCGGCACCTCGGGCACCTCGGGCACGTCGGGCACCTCCGGCACCAACGTCACCCCGCTCGGCAACGTCCTCCAGCAAACCGGCACGCTCGTCACCGGCCTCGGCACGTCAGTCGCGAACGGCGGTTCGCAGATCGGCGGCGTGCAGATTCCCGGCACGAACCCCACCACCGCCACCAGCGTCGGCAACGCGGTCGCGAGCCTCGGCAACGGCGTGCAGTCGCTCGGCAACGGCGTCGCGGCCGGCCTCGGCTCGATCGGCGTGTCGCCGAACCCGCTCGGCCCGACGCTCACGTCGACTACCGGCCTGCTGACCGGCGCCGGCGGTGCCGTCAACAACCTCGGCAATGCGGTGACGAGCCTCGGCACCGGTCCGCTGGCACCGCTCGCGCCGGCGACGACGCTGGTCGGCAGTCTCGTCAACACGGTCGGCACCGCGGTCAACTCGACCGCCTCGGCGCTGAACACCGCGCTGAACAGCGCGCCGGTGCAGCAGCTCGAGACCCAGCTCGGCAGCGTGATCAACCCGATCACGAACACGCTGACCGGCGGCGTCACGACGCCGGGCGCCACGCAGACGCTCGGCAACGTCACCCTGCTCGGCGCCCCGCTCAGCGGCCTGCTGAGCACGCTCGGCAGCGGCCTCGGCCTCGCCGGTTCGCAGGTAGGCGGCGCGACCGGCAACCCGGTCGGCACGAGCATCGGCGGCAACGTGTCGCAGCTGGGCAACACCGTCGCATCGGGCGGCGGCCTGCTGTCCAGCGGCAGCTCCAGCAGCGGCACCAACCCGCTCGCACCGATCACCGGCCTGCTCGGCACGCTGACGGGCGGGCTCGGCGGCGGCAGCAGCTCGAGCGGTTCCGGCGGCACCAGCGGAACGAGCGGCACCAGCGGCGGCCCGCTCGCGCCGATCACCGGCCTGCTCGGCACCGTGACGGGGGCGCTCGGCGGCCTCGGTTCGGGCGGTACGAGTGGCACGAGTGGCACGAGCGGTACGAGCGGCACCAGCGGCTCGGGCATCGGCGGCCTGCTGGCGCCGGTCACGGGCCTCGTCAACGCGTTGACGCCGCTCGGCGCGAGTCTGACCGGCACGGTCACGACGCCGGGCGGCAACCTGACCGGCAACCTCGGCGGTGCGCTGACGAGCGGTCCGGTCGGCACGCTGACGGGTTCGCTGACCTCCGCGGCCGGCTCGCTGGGCGCAGTCGGCACGGCCAGCCCGAGCGGCGCGGCCGGCACGGTGACGACGCCGTCCGGCAGCGGTACCGTCGCCGCCGGCCTGACGGGCAGTTCCACCGGCGCCGCCGGCAGCACGACCAATCTGCTCGCGCCGGTGACGAACCTGCTCGGCGGCCTGCTCGGCGGCACCGTCCCCAAGAAGTAACGCGTCACGCATCACAACCACAGGCCAATGGCCGGGCACATACCAAATCAAAGCCCGGCCGACGGCCGGCGCCACCCGCGAAGCGAGGGCGCCGGCCGTCATCCCGACGAGGATACGATCATGAACTCCACCATCGACGGCATCGCCGCGGTCCAGGACCGCCCGCCCCGTTCCGCCACGCCGTTGCGCGCCGGTCTGCTCGGCATCGCGGCCGGCCTGTTCGCGCTGTGGATCACGCGCGACCAGCCGGGCCTCGACGCCGCCGCGCGCGCGGTCATCGCCAGCGTCGCGATCATCGGCACGATCGCGCTGCACGAAATCTTCATCTCGCGGGTCTACCTGCGGCCGAGCGCGGGCTTGTCGCGGCAGGCCGTGCGGCCGCTCGGGCTCGCCCGCGTCGCGACGCGGCTCGGCGCACTGACATCGATCTATGCCGGCATCGGCATGATCTACTGGCTGCTGCCCGAATATCACGGCGCGTTCTACCTGCCGTTCTGGTCATTGCTGCGCTCGCTCGCGCCGTACGTGATCGTCGCCGCGCCGTTCTACTTCGCGTGGATGGATCGGCACCAGCGCGAGACCGACGACGCATACCTGCTGTGGGGCCGCTTCCTGTTCCGCCGCGAGAAGCCCGCGAGCTGGCAGCCGGTGCGCGAGATGCTCGCCGGCTGGGGCGTGAAGGCGTTCTTCCTGCCGCTGATGACCGTGTACCTGTCGAAGGATGCCGATCACCTGAGCGCGTCGCTCGCCAACGCGATGCACGCGCCGATGACGCTCGCGACGTTCGTGTTCCTGTACGACCTGTCGTTCACGATGGACCTGATGTTCGGCACCGTCGGCTATCTGTGCACGTTCCGCATCCTCGACAGCCACGTGCGCACCGTCGAACCGACGACGCTCGGCTGGGTCGCCGCGCTGATGTGCTACCAGCCGTTCTGGTCGCTGATCTCGAACAACTACATCCGCTACGAAGGCTCGCTGTTCTGGGACAACTGGCTGCTGTCCGCCCCGACGCTGCGCGTGATCTGGGGCGCGGTGATCATCCTGCTGCTGATGACGTACGCGCTGTCGACGATCTCGTTCGGGCTGCGTTTCTCGAACCTGACGAACCGCGGGATCATCACGTCGGGCCCGTATCGCTTCACGAAGCATCCGGCATACATCACGAAGAACCTGTCGTACTGGATGGTGTCGGTGCCGTTCGTCGAGCCGCTCGGCTGGCAGGTCGGGCTGATGCACTGCGCGGGGCTCGTCGCGGTCAACCTGATCTACTACACGCGGGCGAAGACCGAAGAACGTCATCTGATGCGCGACCCGGACTATCGCGCGTATGCGGAATGGATCGCGCAGCACGGAGTATTTGCGCGGATCAGGCAGGCGTTCGGGGCGCGGCACGCGGGGTAACGCGGCAACGGCCAGCCCCGTTGCGACCAATTGTCGCGAAACACCCCGATTCCCCGCGTTTCGTCGCTTTTGTCCCGCAGTGCGGTTGCCCGGCCACTGGCCGTCGCGTATGGTGCTGACCGTCCGCGTGCGCCCGTCGCCCGGACCTTCGACCGTCGTCCCGCACGACGGCCGCGCGGGCCGTGCCCGCCATCACCGTCTCCGCGGCAGCGCCCTGCGTCGCCGCGCGTTCTTGAGGGGAGAGGCGTGATCCACAAAGTCGTGATCCTGTTCGCACTCTGCATCGCGGGCCTCGCCGCGATCGCCGCCGGTTTCCAGCACATCCCCAGCTGATTCGCGGCCCCGGCTCGCTCGCCGAGCCCGGGGGCCGCTTCCATTTCTGTCCGCTGTTGCGACGAACCCCTTTCTCGATGCGCCCGGGACGGGCGCCTTTTGCCATGCGTATCGACGTACAGCATTCCCAGCACGACATCGACGATGAACTCGACACGCTTTACGCGCGTCTGCACCAGCCGGGTCATCGGCTGCACGGCCTGCCGGCCGTCGCGCTCGGCGACTCGGGTCTGCTCGCCCGCCACCGCGAAGCGGACGGCGAGTTCTTCCTTTACATCGAAGATCCGGCAGCGCGGCAACTCGCCGGCTACACGATCTTCAACCGGCTGCCCGAATTGCCCCGCCGCGCGGACCGCTACCTGCGGGCGCCGCATACGCGGCTGCGCGGGTCCGCGCAACGCAGAGGCGTCGCGACGACGCTGTATCGATGGGGGCTCGATGCGGGCCTGTGCCTGATCAGCAGCGCGCGGCAATCGGTCGGTGCGGCGCGGTTGTGGACGGCGCTCGCGAAGGATTACCGGCACGGCTTCGTCGACGTCGAAGGCCGCGCGCTGCGCTATCTCGGCGAAACCGTTGCGGACGACGTGCACGGCGCATTGCATACGCGCCGGCTGCTGCTCGGCAACGGATGGACACTGCGCGAGCTGGCACGCGCCGCCGGAATGGCCGGCGTCGATGCCGGCGGATGTCAGGACGGGAAATAATCCACGGGACGGACGCGCCCGGCATCACGTGCGCGGCGCGGCCCACGCTCGGCACGACGCTCGCGCACCGATGCGATAATCGGCCGGATCCGCGCGACGCCGTCGCGCCAGCGAACCGCAGGCACGCTCGCCGATGCTCGCCGAGCCCCACGCCGATTCCGCGCGCCGCATCGATATCGTCGCGCTGTGCGACAGTCTTCGTATGCAGTCGTACAACGCGACGCGACGCGTTGCGCGCATTGCGCGCGGCGATCGAAGAACAGTCCGCGGGCCACCACACGACGAACACCACGGCCGGAACGCGGCGTCCGCGTGCGTCACCGCGCTATCGCGTCCTGGCGCGCGCAGTCTTCTTCGCCGGCTTCGCCGCTTTCGCGGCCTTCGCGCGCGGCGCTTCCTTCTCCGGCTGCGCGGCGCCGCCGGCGAGATCCTCGAGCCACGCCAGCGCGTCGACGTACGACAGGAACTGCTGAAGGTATTCCGGCGACAGCTCGCGCATCGTCGCGAGCGACCGGTGCACGAGGCTGTTCGAATTGAGCGGCCCCGCGTTGCGCGGCACCTGGTCGAGCGACTGACGGTACTGCTGTTCGGTACGCACCTTCGACCACATCGTGCGGAAGTAGTCGATCAGGTCGGGATCGATTCCGCGCCGGTCGGCCTGCGCGTCGCGTGCGAGCTGCGCGACGAGTTCGCGAAGGCGGCTGCGCGCCGGCGCCGCGTTCGCCGGTTCTTCCGACGCGTCATCCGCTCGCGCAACGATTTGCGCATAAGCGTCGAGCAGCGTCGCGAGCCGCGCATCGAGCAACGCGCGCGCGTCGCCGTCGAGCGCGGCCGCGCGCCTCTCGAGCGCGTCGAGCCGATGAAAGCGCACCGGATCGAGCCGGTCGGCGCCCCGATCGCGCCACGCGTCGAGCGTCACGCGCACGTGCGTCGCGTCGCCGGTCACTTCGCGTTCCCTCCGCTCGACGCAGCCTTGCGCGGCACCGGCGCGATTTCGACGCGACGGTTCTTCGCGCGGCCTTCATCGTCGGCATTCGAGCTGACCGGCTGCTCGGAGCCGAATGCGGCCGCGAACACCGAGCGCGCCGGCACGCCGGCATCGATCAGCGCGCGCGTGACCGTCAGCGCACGCTTGGCCGACAGTTCCCAGTTGTCCGCGAACAGGCGGTTGCCGGCGCGCACCTGCTGATCGTCGGCGAAGCCGGAGATCATCAGGATCTCGTCGCGCGTCTTCAGGTATGCGGAGAGCGGCCCGGCCAGCGTCTTCAGCAGATCGCGGCCGTCGGGCTGCAGCTGGTCGGAGTTCAACGCGAACAGCACGGCGCCGCTGATGCCGATGCGCCCGTTCACGAACGTCACGCGGCCGGCCGCGAGCGGCCCGGCGAGCGCCTTTTCGAGCGACTCGCGCCGTTGCGCTTCCTGCTGGCGGGCGCGCACGGCTTCCTCGAGCTTCGACGTGAGCTGCAACTGCATGCCGATCACGCCGACGAGAATCAGCACGAACGCGCCGAGCAGCACCGACATCAGGTCGGCGAACGCGGGCCACACCGGCGCGGCCGGCGCGCCGTCGTCGATTTCGTCGTGCATGCGTTACGCTCCGACCGATGCGCGCCGACCGGCGAGATGCTGCAGGTCTTCGACGATCTGCTTCTGCGACATCATGCTCAGGTCGATCACCTCGCGCGCCTGCGCGACGTAATACTCGAGCTGCTCGTCGCTGCGCGCGAGCGACTTCTCGAGCGCGGCCTCGATGCGCTGCAGGTGATTCAGCAGCTTGTCGTTCGACTCGCCGAACACTTGCACGGCCGCACCGAAGGCGTCGCCGAGGCTCGCGACCTCGACCGCGCCTGCCGTCACCTGCGCGGCAACCGAATCGAGCTTGCGGGTTTCGGCATCGACGGTTTCGTTGAAGCGCGCGCCGACGCGATCGAGCAGGTCGGCCGACGTGCTGACGAGCGCGTCGATCGCGGCGCGCTGTTCGGTCGACGCGTGGTTGACCGCGCCGAGCAGCGTTTCGAGCGTCGCGAGCAGGCGGCTGCGCTCCTCGAGCATCGCGGTATCGCGCACCATGCTGTCGGACAGGCGCTGGCGCAGTTCGGCGACGACGTCGGCCGCGGCCTTCGGCGCTTCGGAAGCGGCCTGCACGAGGCGCGAGATTTCGTTGATGGTGTCGCTTGCGTGCACCTGAGCCTGCGCGGTGATTGCGTTCGCGGTGCGGGTCAGCGTGTCGCAGATGTCCTGCTGGCGCGCGGCGGCCTGTGCACTCGTCTGCGCCCATTCGTCGCGCAGCGCGGCAGCCATGGCCGCCAGCGAGTCGCTCCATGCGGACAGGCGTGCTTCGTCGCGCGCGGCCAGTTGCGCTTGCAGGCCCGCGTGCGAATCGCGAATCGCCGACAGCAGATCGTTCGAGCGCTGTTCGAACGTGGACGCTTGCGCGGCGAGATCGCGCGTCGTTTGGGCGAGCGCGTCGCAGATTTCCTGCTGACGGCCGGCGCTGTGCACGCCCGCGCGCTGCCATTCGTCGCCGAGCTTCGCGGCCATCGCGGCCAGCGACGCGTTCCATGCGGACAGGCGTTCTTCGTCGCGCGCGGCGAGTTGCGTCTGCAGGCCCGCGTGCGAATCGCGAATCGTCGACAGCAGATCGTTCGAGCGTTGTTCGAACGCGGACGCTTGCGCGGCGAGATCGCGCGTCGTTCGGGCGAGCGCGTCGCAGATTTCCTGCTGACGGCCGGCACTGTGCACGCCCGCGCGTTGCCATTCGTCGCCGAGCTTCGCGGCCATCGCGGCCAGCGACGCGTGCCATGCGGACAGACGTTCTTCGTCGCGCGCGGCCAGTTGCGTCTGCAGGCCCGCATGCGAATCGCGAATCGCCGACAGCAGATCGTTCGAGCGTTGTTCGAACGCGGACGCTTGCGCGGCGAGATCGCGCGCCGTTTGGGCGAGCGCGTCGCAGATTTCCTGCTGACGCCCGGCGCTGTGCACGCCCGCGCGTTGCCATTCGTCGCCGAGCTTCGCGGCCATCGCGGCCAGCGACGCGTGCCACGCCGCCAGGCGTTCCTCGTCGCGCGCGGCCAGTTGCGTCTGCAGTTCCGCGTGCGACTCGCGCATCGCGGCAAGCGCCGCGCCCGAATGCCGCTCGAACGTCGCGGCGGCTTCGCCCAGCGCCTTCGCATGCTGGCCGGCCAGCGTCTCGCCGACTTGCTCCTGGCGCGCGAGCGCGTCGCGCCACGCGTCAGACAGGCGGCTTTCGGTCGATTCGAGGCGCGTCGCGACGCCGTCGAGCAGGTCCGTCGAACGCTGCGCGAACGTGTCGGTGAACTGGCCGAGCGTCGTCTGCCACTGCTGCGCGGCGGCGTCACTCGCGTGGCGCTGCGCGTCGAGCGCGCGGTGCCAGACGGCCGTCACGTTCGCGGTGGCCTTCTCGAAGCCGTCGGTCAGCCCGTCGAGCTGACGCTGCACGGCACCCGTCACGGTGTCGCGCAGCGCCGCCATCTCGTGCGCGAGCCCGGCCATCGTCGCCGCGACGACCGGCTGCAGCGCGGCACCGGCGACGCGCGCGCTTTCGGCCGCGCTTTCCTTCAGCGCGTCGCCGACGTTCGACGCGAGCCCCGCATACGCGCGCTCGGTGCGATCGAAGAACGCCTGCTGGCTTTCGAGCTGGCGATCGTGCAGCGCGACGCTGCGCGCCTCGAGCGTCGTCATCATCGTTTGCAGCCGGTCGACCAGCGCCGGCATCACGTCGGCCTGACGCTGCAGCAGCCGGAACGATTCGTCGCGCTGATGGGCGGACGAATGCACGCGCAGCGTCGTCGCGATCTTCGCGTCGAGTTGCTGGCCCGCGTCGAGCCGTTCGCGGCGCACGAGCGCGGACAGCAGGCCGAGCATCGCGGACGTCGCGACGCCCGCGATCGACGTGCCGAACGCGAAGCCGAGCCCCTTCACCGGCGCGATCAGCGATGCGCGGATCGCGTCGAGGTCGGTCGCACTTTCGAGCGCGGCGCCGGTGCCCTTCAGCGTCACGACCATCCCGAGCAACGTGCCGAGCATCCCGAGCAGCACGAGCAGGCCGACGAGGTACGGCGTCAGCGACGGGCCCGGCAGCGCGACGCGCGCGCCGTCGATGCGCGCACGCACGGCGCCGCGCAGCCCCGGATGCACCGTATCGAGCCACGTGTCGAGCGTCGCCGGCGGCTCGGTCAGGCCGGCCACCGCGCGCGACAGCGTGGCGGTCGCCTGCCGGTAGCGCAGCAGCTCCCATGCACCGGCGACGTAGCACGCGCCGATCAGCAGCGTGACGGCCGTCGCGAGCGGGTTCGACGCGATATAGCCGGCGCCGATCCAGCCCACTGCGAGCAAACCGGCGATGAAGACAACGAGATCAAGACGAATTCTGGACATAGCGTATCGATTAGCAGGTACGAAGGGCCGCGAGCAGCCCGTCTACCGTTTGAAACCGGACTTCGAGTTCGGCGAGCAGGATGCTTTGCATCTCGTCGCGGAACGTGTCGAGCCACGTGCCGGGCACGATCGCCGCGGCCGGCGGCGCATCGCCGTCGCCGGCCGCGCCGGCGGCCGCTTGCGCGTCGGCGAGCGCGTGCCGCTCCGCGTCGCGCAGCCGCTCGAAACGCGTGCCGAGCAGCGCGGGCACCGCGGACAGCAGGCTGCGCTCGCGCGCGCCCAGCACGCGCTCCATGATCGCGTCGAGCGTCGCGAGCCGCGCCATCCCGGACGAACGCGCGGCGAGCGCGACCCGCAGACGGCCGCGCAACTGGCCGATCGCGGTCTCCATCTCCTGCTGCAGGGACAGACAGCTCTGGCGGAAGTCCGCGAAATCGGCGGTATCGGCGGGCGGCGGCGCCAGCTCGCCGGGACGCCGCCGCGTGCGCGGCCGGTGGGCGGCCGTGATCGCCTGCGCGAGATCGTGGCGCACGCGCGCGCAGTCGCGTTCGGCGTCGTAACCGCGCACGCCGGCCGCGACGGCGGGCGGGCTCGCGGTCAGCGCGGACGACAGCGTGATCGCGTCGGTCCAGCCGAGCCACTGGCTCAGGCGGTCCGACAGCGTCTGCCGGGATTCGGCGACGTCGGCATCGGTCAGGCGCGCGAGCAGCCGGACGAGCGTCGGGCCGCTCAGCGCCGGGCGCGGGGGTGCTTGCACCATGCTGCAAACCGTCAAAAAAGGCAGCAGTTTACACGTCGCCGGGCGGCCGGCCGCCAGAATCGGGGAAGCGGCTCCGCACCGCGCGCCGCGCATCCGGCGCGAACGCCCGCCCCACAAGGCTTGCGGCGGCCCGGCCGCGGCTGCGGGGCACGGCCGGC
>NZ_CABVPL010000018.1 GCF_902499045.1 Burkholderia latens
ACGACCCAACGCAACGACCCAACGCAACGACCCAACGCAACGACCCAACGCAACGACCCAACGCAACGACCCAACGCCATCCGTGCGGAGTCAGTTGGTGTCGGGTGACATCGAAATGCGCGGTCATTCGCTGAATGCGCGACAGCCCTACTCCGACCGTGCCAGCTTTATGCGCATAAACCTCCGGCGGTCAAATCGCACCGCGGGCCGCCCACGCATAGCGGCCCCGTTGCATAGCGGTGCGCCATCACTCGATCGGATGATTCCCACACACGCAGCCGCGCACTTGCCGGCGTGATGCACACACTCGAGCCGCGAACTTTATGCGCATAAACGCCACCTCAGCCTCGTCATCCGCCGACGCTGCCGACGCACATCGTGGCAATCCAGGCATTCAAATTCCCCTCCGCATCTGGGGTCGGCGCTCCACCGAAACACCCGCAACCAGACTGGCTACAATACGGGCCTTTCCCATCCAGGCCTGAATGATGATCACGATTTACCACAACCCTCGCTGCTCGAAATCCCGTGAGACGCTCGCACTGATCGAAACGCTGAACACGACCGGCACACCGGTGAACGTCATCGAGTATCTGAAGACGCCGCCGACCATCGAGGAGTTGGAAGAGCTGCATCGTCAACTTGGGCTGCCGGTGCGCGACATGCTGCGCGATGGCGAGGAGCCGTATAAGACCCTGGATCTTGGGCGTGCAACCCTGACCGATGCACAGGCATACGAAGCGATTGCCGCGCATCCGATTCTGCTGCAGCGTCCGATCGTCGTGTATCGAGGCAAGGCTGCAATTGGCCGGCCGCCGGAATCGGTACGCGTGCTGTTTGAATAATTGTTGTACGGCGTATTTTTCTTATCACATCATGCCGGTGCCACCGCACCGGCACTACGGACGAATCGAATTCGCGTACGACGATCGCGCTTGGCGGCGAACCCGCCGCCCGCTCACCGTGGCCCGTCTCCCGACGGCTCGTCTCGATCGTCGGTGGCCACCGCATCCCGCCCGGCCGCCGCATGCGCGGCCGTCCGCAGCACCGCAATCTGCCCGCGATACGCGCGGCAGCCGCTGCAAACCGGCAGATGCGCGCGCACCTGCACGCGCTCGTGAAGCGTCAACGAGCGGTCGAGTGCATCCGACAGCAGTCGCGTCACGTCCCTACATTTCCCCGGCAGCATCTTCGGTCGTCAGTCCTTTTTCGCTGAGGCAGGTGCGCAGGCGCGTGCGCGCCCGATACAGCAGCACGCTGCAATGATTCGTCGTCAACGTCAGTTCGTGGCAGATATCGTCGATTTCGACATCGAGGAATTCGCGCATCATGAACACGCGCCCGATATGTTCGGGCAGATGATCGAGGCAGACCTGGAACAGCATCCAGAACTGCTGTTGCTGCAACAACGTTTCGGGGCGCGGCCATGGTCGCGGCTTCGTGTGCGCGGCCCAGTGCCCGTTTTCCTTGAACAACTCGCGATCGAGCGCGGATTCGCCGTCGAGTTCCGCATCGAGCGCGGACAGACTCACCGTCCGCTGGCGCGCGCGCAACACGTCGATCAGCTTGTTGCGCAGGATTCCGAACACCCAGGTCTTGTGCGCGGATCGTCCGGCGAACTCGCCCGCATGCGTCCACGCGGCGGTCAGCGCCTCCTGAACGGCGTCCTCGGCCGCGTCGGCGTCGCGCAGTTGCAATCGCGCGAAGCGCAGCAGATCGTGCCGGAGTCGAGCGAGGTAAACAGGGTCGTCGTACGCGGACGGCATGGCGAGCAGGAAGCCTTACAAGGCGAAAGCGATGAATCGCGCGTGCAGCCGCCGGCTGCCGCGTCACGGTGTGCGAGCAGCTTACTGGCCGCGACGCCGCGCTGCAACGCATGTTCGGTCACGAATTCATGAAGCCGGCCGGCGCGCTGCGCTATGCTTGCCGGAATCCCGCGTCGCCCATCTCGAAATCGCGGCGCGGGCTGGCTGTAACTTCAGACCATAACGGTCAAGTTATCCACAATTTCTGTGGAAAACCTTGTGGAAAGTCGGCCGGCCGGGCCCGTGGGACGGTTCGCGGGCTGGCTTGCCTATAAACAGACCTTTGTCGCCTGTCTCGAATCAATCGATCCGATTCCTCACTCACCGGAAGGAGAACACCATGTCCTATCGTGTTGCGGTCGTCGTCGGCAGCCTACGTCGCGGTTCGTGGAACCGCGCGCTCGCGCATGCCGTGATCTCGCTCGCCCCCGCCGATTTCTCGTTCGAATTCGTGGAGATCGGCGAACTGCCGCTGTACAGCCAGGACTACGACGCGGATTTTCCGGAAGTCGCAAAACGCTTCAAGCAATCGATCGAAGCGGCCGACGCGCTGCTGTTCGTCACGCCCGAGTACAACCGCTCGATCCCCGGCGTGCTGAAGAACGCGCTCGACTGGGGTTCGCGGCCGTGGGGCCACAATTCGTGGTCGGGCAAGCCGGGCGCGGTGCTCGGCACGTCGCCCGGTGCGGTCGGCACCGCGCTCGCGCAGCAGCACCTGCGCAACGTACTCGCGTATCTGGACGTGAAGACGCTCGGCCAGCCGGAAATGTTCATCAAGCACGACCCGGCGCGCATCGACGACCAAGGCCAGATCGTCAGCGAGGACACCCGCAAGTTCCTGCAGGGCTTCGTCGACCGCTATGTCGACTGGGTGCGCGTGCTGAAGGCGGCCTGACGCCGTCGGCGTCGCGTTGCAAGCGCCGGCGCCGTCCTGCGTGCCCGCGGGTCAGGCGCCGGCGTGCCGCGCATCGCGCGCGTCGCGGATGCCGAGCAGGATCTCGTCGAGCAGCGCAATGTCGAACGGCTTCGACAGCACGCGCACGTTGACGGTCCGCGTGCGGTCGAGTTCCTCCGCGTAACCCGTGACCAGGATCACGGGCAATTTCTCCGGCCGCTTGTCGATCGCCTCGGCGAGGTCGATGCCGTTCAGGCGGCCCGGCATGTGAATATCCGAAATCACCAGGTCGAATGCGTCGTTCGCGGCCGCGCCTTCGATCAGGCGCAACGCGTCGTCGCCGGTGGGCGCATAGGTGACGCGATGGCCTAGCAGCGTGAGCAGCGCTTCGGTGCCCGCCGCGACTTCGCTGTTGTCCTCCACCAGCAGCACGTGCAGGCCCGCCAGCGGGCCGTTGCCGTGCGCGGCCGGCTGCGGCCGTGCGACGATGTCCTCGACGCGCGCCCGCGGCAGATAGAGCCGCACCGACGTACCGGCGCCGACCGCGCTGTCGATCGTCGCGAGGCCGCCCGAGCGCTCGCAGAACGCGAACACCTGCGGCAGCCCGAGCCCCGTGCCCATTCCCTGCGGCTTGGTCGTGAACAGCGGCTCGAACGCGCGCGCGAGCACGTCGGGCGCCATGCCCGCGCCCGTATCGTCGAGCGAGATCTGCACGAAATCGCCGGTCAGCGGAAAGCCGTCCTCGCGGCGCAGCGTCACGTTGCGCGCGCCGACGGTGAAGCGGCCGCCGATCGCCATCGCGTCACGCGCGTTGACCGCGAGATTGATCACCGCGAGCTCGAGTTCGGCGACGTCGACGCGAATCGGCCACACGCCCGGCTCGACCGCGATGACCAGCGACGACTTCGAGCCGAGCGACGTCTTCAGCAGTTCGCGGCACGTGTCGAGCCACTGGCCGATGTCGATCGTCTCGTTGTGCAGCGGCTGCTTGCGCGCGACGCCGAGCAACTGGCGCGTGAGCGACTGGCCGTTCTTCAGCGCGCGTTCGATCGCGCCGAGCTCCGTGTCGAGATGCTGGACGCCGCGCCGCCGCGCGATCTGCACGTTGCTCGAAATGATCATCAGCAGGTTGTTGAAGTCGTGCGCGACGCTGCCGACCAGGTTGCCGAGCGCCTGCATCTTCCGCGACTGCCGGTACGCTGATTCGATCGAGCGGCGCATCGATGCTTCGGCCTGCCAGCGATCCCATGCCGCCTCCTCCGCCTTCAGCCGCTTCAGCGACAGCCAGATCACCCACCACAGCACGATCGACGGCGCGAACATCGAAATGAGCAGCACGCTCAGGTGTTCGTACCATTCATGCCAGATGGCCGAGGTGCGGTACGAGCAGCTCACGTACACCGGATAGCTGCCGACCTGCCGGTACGCGACGATCTCGCTGCCCGCGCCGTGGCCCACGCGCACGACGCCCGCGCGCGGATCGTTGCGCGCATTGCCGAACGTCGCCATGCGATCGGTGTGCGCGAGCGAAGGCGGCTGCGGATACGACGCGATCACCGCGCCGTCGGAGCGCGCGAGCGCCATCGTCATCGGCGTGGACGCGCCGCCGAGCAGGTCGCGGTAGAACGCATTGAAATACGACGATTTCAGCGCGATCGACACCATCCCGGCGAACGACCCGTCGCTATGGCGTCGCGCGACGCCCGTGTTGAACACGGGAATGTTCTCGAGCTTGAGCGGCCCCATCATCAGCCGCGAGATATGTTCGATGACCTTGCCGTCGCGGATGCCGGTGAAGTCGTCGCGGTTCGCGATCGACGCATAGGGCGCCGGATAGTAGAGGCTGTTCGCGAGCAGCATCCCGCTCGCGCCGAAGATCGACACCGCGGCCACCTGCGGATAGCCGCCGCCGATCGTGTTCAGCGCGTCGTGAATGTCGGCTTCCTGGCGGCGCACCGCGGCGTCGTCCATGTCCTGCACGAGGTCGACGATGCGCGCATCGAGCGTCTCGCTCAAGTCGAACACCTTGAGCGCGTGCTCCTCGGCGACACGCACGGTGCGCATTGTCACGTCGCTCGCCGCGGCTTCGCGCGCCTTCAGATCGTTGTACGCCATGACCGACACGTAGATGCACGGCAGCACGATCGCCGCGACCAGCAGTACGATCAACGTCACGCGCCGGACCGCGAAATCGTGCTCGGGCGCGCCGGACGAATAGCTGCCGTCATCCTGCCAGTCGTCGGCGGGCGGGGAAGCGGTGGAGCGGGAGTCGGCGGGACGTTCGGACGTCATCGAGGAAAGCGGGTCAGGCTGAGATGTTCAATCATAAACGAGTTGCGCCCGCGTACCGTACCGCCGCCCCGGCCGGGCAACCTGACGATTCCGGCAGGAGCGGGATGAAAGAATGAAAACGCTATGAATCCGGCAGCGCAAACGTACACAAAGAAAAATTTTGCGTGCATATCTCGAAAATGGTCGCGGCTATTTTCGGAATGACCATCGATCGGATCGATTTCGTTCGAAATGGTGAAAATGGCGAGTTGCACCGCCTCCGGTTTACTCAGAGAATCGCGCCTTGCTTTCCCCTATGACAGATATATGCGCCCGCCGGCGTTTGCGGCGCGGTGCGTCGCGCCGCTCGTACCGCGATGCCCGCGCGCGGCCGCAAGGCGGTTGCCCGCGCGTGATTGCCTGGCGTCTCAAGAAATGCGCCGCGCGGTCGTTAACGCGAGAGAGACCATTCCGTATACCGCTTCGCCGCCATGCCTTTGCCGATAGTGATTGCCGACGATTCCTTGCTCGCTCGCAAACTTCTGACAAAGGCGCTGCCGGGAGACTGGGACGTCGACGTCGCATATGCGGCGAATGGTCGCGAGGCCTTGGCGCTCTATCGTGACGGCAAAGCTTCCGTAATGTTTCTGGACCTGACGATGCCCGACATGAACGGCTATCAGGTGCTCGAGACACTGCGCCACGAAGATCTGAACACGTTCGTGATCGTGGTATCCGCCGATATCCAGCCGCAGGCGCAAGCACGCGTGCGCGAGCTCGGCGCGATCGCATTCGTTGCCAAGCCCGTGACGTCGGAGGCGTTGCTGCCCATTCTCAAGGAGTATGGGTTGTATGCCTGAATCGGTGTTCACGGCGGAGCAACGCGACGCGTTGCAGGAAATCGCCAACCTCGCGATGGGCCGAGCCGCTGCACGGCTCGCGCTGCTGCTCGGGCACTTCATCGAGCTGTCGGTACCGCGCGTGCGCGTCGTGAAGGCAGCCGATGCGGGCGACGCGCTGCGCGAGATGACCGGCATTCACGAGAACGTGACGGCCGTGCGCCAGGGTTTTCGTTCCGACATCAAGGGCGAGGCGATCGTGTTGTGCCGCAGCGCGGGCGTCGCGCGGCTGATGTCGCTGATGGGGCGCACTTTCGGCGACGGCGTGTATGCGGGCATGGAGACGCAGGACGAAATCGTGTTCGACGTCGCGAACGTGCTGATGAGCGCGTGCGTCGCGTCGATCCTCGACGAGCTCGGCCGCAAGCCGGTGTTCTTCCCGCCGGGGCTGCTCGGCGCGAACGTGTCGTTCGACGACGTGTTCCAGCCGAACGCGCTCGCATGGAGCGTCGCGCTGCTGCTCGAAGTGAACTTCGGGCTCGAGGATCACGGGTTCCGCGCACATTTCGTGATGCTGATGGCCGAGGATTCGATTCGGCTGATGGGCGACGCGCTCGACGCGTTGCTGTCCGCGCTATGAACGCTCCGACCGCCATCCCCGCTCCGTCGCTGAGCGACCTCGTGATCGAACGCGTCGGCTTCGGCCTGTTCGTGCTCGATCGCGCGATGACCGTGCTGATGTGGAATCGCTTCATGCAGGACCACAGCGGCATCGCGGCCGCCGACGTGATCGGCCGCAACCTGTTCGACTGCTTTCCGGACCTGCCGCGCGCATGGCTGCAGCGCAAGCTCGAAAGCGTGTTCCAGCTCGGCAGCTTCGCATTCAGCTCGTGGGAGCAGCGCCCGTACCTGTTTCGCTTCGAGCACGACCGGCCGATCACGGGCGGCGTCGACTACATGCAGCAGGACTGCACGTTCATGCCGCTCACGCGCGGCCGCGAAGTCGAGGCCGTGTGCGTGACGATCTCGGACGTCACGCACGTGAGCGTGATGCAGCGCGAGCGCGAGGAAGCGGTCGCGAAGCTGCGCGAACACGCGAATCTCGACGGCCTGACCGGCATCGCGAACCGGCGCTACTTCGAGGCTCGGCTCGGCGACGAATTCGCGCGCTGGCAGCGCTACGGCGGCGATCTGTCGGTGCTGCTGTTCGATCTCGACCACTTCAAGACGATCAACGACCGGTTCGGGCACGCGGTCGGCGATGCGGTATTGCGCGAGACGGCGCGCCGCGTCGCGTCGATCGTCCGCGCGCAGGATACGTTCGGCCGCTTCGGCGGCGAGGAATTCGCGTTGCTGCTGCCGTGCACGAGTCTCGACGAGGCGATGCTCGTGGCCGACAAGGTGCGCGTCGCGATCAGCAGCACGCCGGTCGATGCGGAAGGCGTCAGCGTCGCGGTGACGGCGAGCGTCGGCGGCGCGTGTGCGACGGCGGGCGCAGCGGCGTGCGACGTGCTCGTCAACGAGGCCGACACCGCGCTGTATCGCGCGAAGCGGCTCGGGCGCGATCGGTCGGTCGCTTACGCATAACCGGCGCGCCGCCGCCTTTGCCGCTTCGCGCGCTCGCCGCGCGTGGTTCAGCTTTTTGCGATGTCGGCGAGCACGCCGGCCAGCACGGCCGGCTGCGACACGAACGGCGAATGGCTGCTGTCGAGCTGGTGCACGTGCGTCGGATTGCCGGGCGCGAACGCGTCGGCTTCGTCGATGAAGCGCTGCTGCAGCGCGGGCAGGATCACGCGATCGGCCAGGCACTTGATGTAGTGACGGTCGATCGCACCCCAGCGCGCGGCGGTCGTCGGAATCGCGGTCGCGAACGGCGCGGCCGGCACGTCGCAGGTCATCAGGTTCGCCACCGCATCGAAGTCGGCCTGCGGCGCGTCATCGTACAGCGCGCGCTTCATCAGTTCGCGATACGCGGTGTCGCCGCTGCGCGGATCGATCCGCAGCGCGCCGGCGACGCGCGGGCTCGCGAGCATCAGCGGGCCCAGCATCTCGCCGCTGTTCTCTGGCGCGCGCACGTAGTCGAGGCCCGGCACGCCCGACGCGGGCATGAACGCGGCGAGATAGACGATCTTCGCGATCTTTTCGGGCGCGCGTTCCGCCGCCGCCGTGATCGCGAGGCCGCCCATGCTGTGCCCGACGAGCACGACCTTGCCGCGGCCGAGCGCATACGCGTCGTCGACGGCCTGCATCACCTGCGTCGCGTAATCGTCGAGCGTGGTGTTCGCGACCGGCGACGGTTCGGCGCCGAACGCATCCTTGTCGAGCGGCCTGTCGAGATACGATGCGGGAAAGCGGGCATGGACGCCGTGCGCCGGCAGGTCGCGGGCGATCGACAGGTAGCCGCGCGCGGCCAGCGCGGCCGCGACGTGCGCGTAGCACCACGCGCCGTGCCACGCGCCATGCACGAGCACGAAAACGGGATGGTCGGACTGCGGGTTGGCGGTTACGTTCGTCTCCATGGTGTCCGTGTCGTTCGGGAAAGATGTCCATCTTAGACGAAGCCGCGCGCGTTCAAGCATCGGCGCGCGGCGTCGCGCGAAGCGGCCCGCTTGTCTCGTACAGGCCACATTTCGTCCTGATCTGATTTGAATTTGCGCAGAAGCACGCTAATTTGACGCTTTCCTCCCGATTGCGCCCCATGAACGTCGACTATCTCTTCTACCGGAAGCCGGACAAGCCCGGCCCCTATTCCCTCGACGACCTGGGCGACGTCGCGCCGCCGATCGGCCCGAGCGACGTCGTGCGTGCGGGCATCGCCCGCGTATTCGAGACGATCGACTGGCATGAATCGCCCGACGTGCCGGGCGCGTGGTTCGGCACCGGCGGCCCGTTGTTCCAGTTCACCGCGGAGCCGGACGGGCGTGTGACCAGCTTCATGGGCTCGCGGCTCGAGCGCCGGTCGATGCTGCAGCTGACCCGCGAAATGGGCCTCATCGCGCTCGATCTGCAGCGCGACATCGTCTACGGCTGACGCGGGCGCGCCGCCCCGCCGGCCGCGGATGTCCGCGCCGGCCCGCACATGCTCGGGCGGCCCGCCACGCGCGGCGCCCGTCCGCCATCGAACTTCAAAGATTGCTATACTTTCGCCCAATTCCGGCTTCCCGGCCGGTAATTTGTGCCTGTCTGCGTCGATCGTTCGCATATCTCGCACGCATTTGACGCCCTGACCAACCCAGCCGGGCATGGCTTCTTCAATCGCCCCGCGTGGGTGTCTCCGTGGAGCTCGTCTTGGCCGTTTCCAATCTCGTCGTGGACGAACAAGAAACCGACGCCGCTGCCGTCACATCGGGCAGTTCCTTCTATCTGGCAATGCGCATCCTGCCGGCCGCGCAGCGCGACGCGATGTTCCAGGTCTACGCGTTCTGCCGCGCGGTCGACGACATCGCCGACAGCGACCTGCCGCGCGCCGAGCGCAACGCGGGCCTCGATCGCTGGCGCGCGGATATCGACGCATGCTTCGCCGGCCGTCCGCCGCGCCACCTGATCGCGCTCGAGCGCGAGATTCGCGCGTTCAACCTGCAGCGCGACGACTTCCACGCAATGATCGACGGGATGGCGATGGACGCCGCCGAAGACATCTGCGCGCCCGACGAGCCGACGCTCGATCTCTTCTGCGATCGCGTCGCGAGCGCGGCCGGCCGCCTGTCGGTGAGGATTTTCGGGATTCCCGAGGCGGAAGGCATCAAGCTGTCGCACCACCTCGGCCGCGCGCTGCAACTGACGAACATCCTGCGCGACATCGACGACGATGCTGCGATCAACCGCTGCTACCTGCCGCGCGAGCTGCTTGCGCGCGAAGGCATCGCGATCGCCGATCCGGCAACGATCGCGCGCGACCCGGCGCTGCCGCGCGTGTGTGCGACGCTCGTCGAGCGCGCACTCGCGCACTTCCGCGAAGCGGACGCGGTGATGGATACCTGCACGCGCGCGCAGGTAAAGGCGCCGCGCATCATGTCGGGCGCATATCGCTGCATTCTCGACGCGGCGATCGCCCGCGGCTTCGCTTATCCGCGGGCGCCGCTGCGCAAGCCGAAGGCGCGCATGCTGATGATCGCGGCGCGCTACGCGCTGTTCTGAGCCGATGCCCAGAACCGTCCACGTGATCGGTGCAGGACTCGCGGGCCTGTCGGCTGCGGTCGAGCTGCAACGCCGCGGGCGGCGCATCGTGCTGCACGACGCGCATGCGCATGCGGGCGGCCGCTGCCGCACGTGGTTCGACGGCACGCTGAACACGACGCTCGACAGCGGGCTGCATCAGATCTTCGCGGGGCAGCCCGCGACGCAGCGCTATTTGCGCGCGACCGGCGCGGCCGATCAGCTCGTCGGGCCCGCGCTGCCTGAATATCCGGTGGTCGACGTCGCGTCGCAGCAGCGCTGGACGCTGCGCTTCGGCAACGGACGCTGGCCGTCGTGGCTGTTCGATGCCGCATCGCGCGCGCCCGGCACCACGCCGCTCGACTATCTCGCGCTGGCGCCGCTCGCGTTCGCGCGCACCGGCCGCTCGCTCGCACAGACGATCCGATGCGACGGCGTGCTGTGGGATCGTTGGCTGCGGCCGTTCTTGGCCGGCGTGCTCAACGTCGAGCCGCGCCATGCGAGCGCCGAGCTCGCCCGGGCGGCGCTGTGCGGCACGTTTGCCCCGGGTGGCCCCGGCTGCCGGCCGCTCATCGTACGCCACGGGCTCGGCAGCGCGTTCGTCGAACCGGCGCTGCGGATGCTGCAGCACGGCGGCGCGCAGATCCGGCTGAACTCGCGGCTCGATGCTTTCGAATTCGGCGCGCACGGCAATGCGGTCGACGCGATCACGATCGGCGGCGAACGCGTCGATGTCGCGCCGGGCGACGCGGTCGTGCTCGCCGTGCCGCCGGAGGTCGCGCAGCCGCTGGTGCCGGATCTCACCGCGCCCGATACGTTCGGCGCCGTCGTGACTGCGTATTTCGCGGTGGACACGCAAGACGGCCATCCGCGGCAGACAAGCATCGTCAACGGCGTCGTCGATGCGGTGCGCACCGGCGACGGCACGCTCGCGGCGACGATCCGCGATGCGGGCCGTTGGCTCGACATGCCGCGCGACGCGCTCGCGCAGCGTATCTGGGCCGACGTCGCACGCGTGACGGGCGCGAACGCGGAAGCCATCCCTGCGTGGCAACTCGTCGTCGAGCCGCGCGCCGGTTTTGCGGCGGTGCCGTCGCAGGAAATGAAACGTCCGGCCGTGCGTACGCGCTGGACCAATCTCGTGCTGGCGGGCGACTGGATTGCCACCGGCCTGCCCGCCACGATCGAGGGCGCGATCCGTTCCGGCCAACTGGCCGCGGACGTGCTCCAGACACAATAAGCAACAGAGGGACCGATGAACGATCTCACCGAAATGGCTACCCTGTCCGCCGGCACCGTGCCGGCCGGGCTCGACACGGCCGTCGCGCGCGCGACCGACGCGCTGCTGGCCGCGCAGAACGCTGACGGACACTGGGTCTACGAACTCGAGGCCGATTCGACGATTCCCGCCGAATACGTGCTGCTCGTCCACTACCTCGGCGAGACGCCGAACCTCGAGCTGGAACAGAAGATCGGCCGCTATCTGCGCCGCATCCAGCAGGCCGACGGCGGTTGGCCGCTGTTCACCGACGGCGCGCCGAACATCAGCGCGAGCGTGAAAGCGTATTTCGCGCTGAAGGTGATCGGCGACGACGAGAACGCCGAGCACATGCAGCGTGCGCGCCGCGCGATCCATGCGATGGGCGGCGCCGAGATGTCGAACGTGTTCACGCGGATCCAGCTCGCGCTGTACGGTGCGATTCCGTGGCGCGCGGTGCCGATGATGCCGGTCGAAATCATGCTGCTGCCGCAGTGGTTCCCGTTCCATCTGTCGAAGGTGTCGTACTGGGCGCGCACGGTGATCGTGCCGCTGCTGGTGCTGAACGCGAAGCGTCCGCTCGCGAAGAACCCGCGCGGCGTGCGTATCGACGAGCTGTTCATCGATCCGCCCGTCAACGCCGGGCTGCTGCCGCGTCAGGGCCACCAGAGCCCCGGCTGGTTCGCGTTCTTCCGCGCGGTCGACCATGTGCTGCGCGCGGTCGACGGCCTGTTCCCGAGCTACACGCGCGAACGCGCGATCCGGCAGGCCGTGTCGTTCGTCGACGAGCGCCTGAACGGCGAGGACGGCCTCGGCGCGATTTATCCGGCGATGGCCAACGCGGTGATGATGTACGACGTGCTCGGCTATGCGGAAGATCATCCGAACCGCGCGATTGCGCGCAAGTCGGTCGAGAAGCTGCTCGTCGTGCATGACGATGAAGCGTATTGCCAGCCGTGCCTGTCGCCGGTGTGGGACACGTCGCTCGCTGCGCACGCGCTGCTCGAAACCGGCGACGCCCGTGCCGAGGAAGCCGTGCTGCGCGGCCTCGAGTGGCTGCGCCCGCTGCAGATCCTCGACGTGCGCGGCGACTGGATCTCGCGCCGCCCGAACGTGCGGCCGGGCGGCTGGGCGTTCCAGTACGCGAACGCGCATTACCCGGACGTCGACGACACGGCCGTGGTCGTGATGGCGATGGATCGCGCGCAGAAACTCAAGCAGACGGACACGTATCGCGAATCGATGGCGCGCGCGCGCGAATGGGTCGTCGGCATGCAGAGCAGCGACGGCGGCTGGGGCGCGTTCGAACCGGAAAACACGCAGTACTACCTGAACAACATCCCGTTCTCGGATCACGGCGCGCTGCTCGATCCGCCGACCGCCGACGTGTCGGGCCGCTGCCTGTCGATGCTGTCGCAGCTCGGCGAGACGCCGCTGAACAGCGAGCCGGCCCGCCGCGCGCTCGACTACATGCTGAAGGAACAGGAACCGGACGGCAGCTGGTACGGCCGCTGGGGGATGAACTACGTGTACGGCACGTGGACGGCGCTGTGCGCGCTGAACGCGGCCGGGCTGACGCCGGACGATCCGCGGATGAAGCGCGGCGCGCAGTGGCTGCTGTCGATCCAGAACAAGGACGGCGGCTGGGGCGAGGACGGCGACAGCTACAAGCTGAACTACCGCGGCTACGAGCAGGCGCCGAGCACGGCGTCGCAGACGGCGTGGGCGCTGCTCGGGCTGATGGCCGCCGGCGAGGTGAACAACCCGGCAGTCGCACGCGGCGTCGACTACCTGATCGCGCAGCAGAACGACGAAGGCCTGTGGGACGAGACGCGCTTCACGGCGACCGGCTTCCCGCGCGTGTTCTACCTGCGGTATCACGGCTATCGCAAGTTCTTCCCGCTGTGGGCGCTCGCGCGCTATCGCAACCTGAAGCGCGCGAATGCGACGCGCGTGACGGTCGGGATGTAACGCGTGCCGGCGACGCAGTACAACGGCACGTTGCCCGTCATCGCCGTCACGGGGATGGCGTTCGAGGCGCGCATCGCGCGCGGTCACGGCGTCGACGCCGTGTTCGCCGCGCGGGCGGACCGGCTCGAGCGCGCGCTGGCCGAAGCGACCGCGCGCGGTTGCGCGGGCATCGTCAGTTTCGGCACCGCGGGCGGCCTCGCGCCCGACCTCGCGCCCGGCGCGTTGGTGATCGCGGACGCGATCGACGGTCCGTTCGGCCGCGTCGGGACCGATGCGGGCTGGAGCGCGCGCCTCGTCGCCGCGCTGCACGACACGCCGGTGTGGGCGCGCGTCGCGCGCGGCACGATGGCGGCGGTCGGCGCGCCGGTGGTCAGCGAGCAGGAAAAGACGTCGCTGCATCGCGCGAAGGGCGCGCTGGCCGTCGACATGGAATCGCATATCGCGGCGGCCTTCGCCGCGTCGCGCGGCGTGCCGTTCGCGGTATGCCGCGCGATCGTCGATCCCGCGTGGCGGACGCTGCCGCGCGCGGCGACAGCCGGCTTGCGTGACGACGGCAGCACCGCGATCCTGCCGATCCTGCGTGAGCTGTTGAAGCAGCCGTCGCAACTCGGCCCGCTGCTGCAGGTCGCGGGCGACGCGCGTGCGGCGCGCACGACGCTGATCCAGGCGCGGCACGCGTTCGAGCGTGCGGGCGCGATGCGGATCGCCTGAGCGGCGTTCGCCGCGTTTCGATTTTTCTTTTCCCATTCGTCCGCGTCTCCGTGCGCGCAAAAAAAGAGCGCTGCATCACGCAGCGCTCTTCGTCTTTCCGGCGGATAACGAGACCGCGTTACTGCGCGGCCGGACTGCTTGCGGGCGGCGTCGGCACGGCCGGCGCGATCGGCGCGCCGCTGGCGGCCGGCGCGGTGGTCGCACCCGTCGGCGCCGCCGCCGATGCCGCAGCGGGCGCGCTCGCGGGTGTTGCGCTGTCCGAACCCGGATCGTCGTACTGCGGCAGCCCCGGCACGGCCGGCGCATTGTTCGGCGCCGCGCCCGATGCGCCACCCGACTCGCCCGGATCCTCGTAGTTCGGCAAGCCGCCCGGCGTGCTCGGCGTAGCAGCCGGCACCGCGCCGGCTTCACCGGGCTCCGCGTAGTTCGGCGCCGCGGCCGAGGCCGACTGGCCGCGATACGTGAGCGACTTGCGCTGCTGCAGATACGCATCGCGCACGAACGAATACGGATCGAGCGCCGCCTGCTTCAGCAGATCGGTCGCGCCGAGCAGGTCCGAACGCGCGCTGATGAACTGCGCGATGTACATCGGATTGCGCACGGCCGGCTCGATGTAATTGAGCAGGTTGAAGCGGACGTCCACCGCGCGGCCGACACCGTCGCGGATCGTGCTCGGGCCGAACACCGGCAGCACGAGGTACGGACCGGACGGCATGCCCCAGCGCGCCATCGTCAGCCCGAAATCCTGGTGATGCTTCGGCAGCCCGGCCGGCGTCGCGATGTCGATCAGGCCGGCGACGCCGAACACCGAGTTCATCGCCACGCGCATCAGATCCTGCGTCGCATCCGTGATGCGCAACTGCAACAGGTTGTTCGCCATGTTGCCGAGATCGCCGAGGTTCGAGAAGAAGTTGCTGATCGCGGTGCGCACCGGCGTCGGCGTGATCTTCTGGTAGCCCTTCGCGATCGGCACCGCGATGTTCGTGTCGACCGTGTCGTTGAACTTGTACATCGCCCGGTTCATCGGCTCGAGCGGGTCGTTGGGGTTGCGGTTCGGGCCCGTCGCGCACCCGCTGAGCACCGCGCTGGCAGCGACGGTCGCCGCAATGATTCGCACCTTATTCATTGTTTCCTTGCGATTGGTTCTTGGCGCGTTTGACGCGCGGTTTGCCCATCAGGACAGGCTGAAACACCACGGCGCCGATCAGCGTGCAGGTCAACGCCAGCGCGAGCAGCTTGCCCATGCTCGACGTGCCCGGATGATGCGACAGCCACAGGCTGCCGAAGGCGGTCGCCGTCGTCGCGGCGCTGAACAGCACCGCGTGCGTGAGGCTCGAATGCAGCAGCCCCGTCTGCCCCGCGCGCCACGCCATCACGAAGTACACCTTGAACGCGACGCCGACGCCGAGCATCAGCGGCAGCGCGATGATGTTCGCGAAGTTCAGCGACATGCCGAGCACGACGCACATCTCGAGCGTCACGAGCCCCGACACGAGCAGCGGCACCAGCGTGCGCAGCACGTCGCCGAAGCGGCGCAGCGTGATCCACAGCAGGATCGTGATCGAGATGATCGACCACAGCGCCGCGTGCAGGAACGCGGTGATGATCGTGTCGGCCGAATGCAGAATCGAGATCGGGCCGCCGGTCGCGCCCGGCTCCGCGGCCTTCACGGCCTTCGCGAAGCGGCGCAGCATCGTGTCGTCGTTCGGGTCGACGCCCTTCGGCACTTTCGGCGAAATCTGCACGAGCGCGTGGCCGTCCGGCGCGACCCAGTCGCGCACGAGCTCCGGCGGCAGCGATTCGCGCGTGATTTCCTGCGGTTGCAGCAGCGTCGCCAGCTGGTTGAGCGCGATGCGCAGCGTGTCGGAGAACGCGCGTTCGGCGCGATCGCGCGTCGCGCTGTCGGCCGCGGCCAGCTTCGCGAGCGAGGCCGACAGATGCTGCGCGGCCGACGCGCCCGGACCCGGGTGATCTTCCGCCGCGTAGCTCAGCAGGTCCGACACGCGCTTGAGCGCGGCGACGCGTTGCCCGTCGGTCGCGGGCGGCGCGGCCGGCTGCGTCAGTGCGGGCAGCAGCTCGCTCGCGGCGGCGGCGATCGCCGCGCGCTTGGCCGGCTGGTCGGCGGGGATGAACGTCGACAGCGTCGTCGTGCGGCCGACTTCCGGCAGCGCGGCGAGGCGCTTCGCGGCCGCGTCGGCTTCGGCGAGCGACGGCGCGAGCAGCGTGACGTCGTTGACGGCCGCTTCGGGCGAATCCTTCAGCGCGAGCAGCGTCGCCATCGATTCGCTGTGCGGATCCTTCAGATGCAGCGGATTGAAATCGAAGTGCAGGAACGCGAGCAGCGGCAGCGCGCCGATCACGACCGCGAGCGTGCCGATCAGGATCGGCTTGCGATGGCGATCGAGGAAATCGTCGACCGGCGCGAGCCACGGAAAGCCGGGCGTCTTCGATTCGCCCGGCGGCGCGAACAGGCGCAGCAGCGCAGGCAGCAGCGTCAGCGTGGTCAGCAGCGCGACGAACATCCCGATGCCCGCGATCAGCCCGAGTTCGGACACACCGCGGTACGCGGTCGGGATGAACGAGAAGAAGCTTGCCGCGACGGCCGCGGTCGCGAGCGCGAGGGGCATGCCCATCGAGTGCGCGGCGCCGATCAGCGCGTGATCGATGCGCGGATCGCGGAAGCGTTCCTCGCGATACTTCACGCCGTACTGGATCGAGAAGTCGACGCCGAGGCCGACGAACAGCACCATGAACGCGACCGAGATCATGTTCAGCGAACCGACCATCGCGAGGCCGAGCGCGGCAGTCACGACGAGGCCGACGAACAGCGTGACGAGCACCGAGCCGATCATCCGCTTCGAGCGCAGCGCGAGCCACAGGATCACGAGCACGGCGAGCAGCGTGAGCACGCCGTTGAGCGCCGCGCCGTCTTCCACCGATGCGAACTCGTCGTCCGCGAGCGGCTGTTCGCCGGTCAGGCGCACGACCGCGCCGTAGCGCTTCTCGAGATCGAGCGTGCGCGCGGTGTCGCGGATCACCTGGCTCGTGGCCGCGCCGGCCTTCAGCGCGCCGTAGTTCACGACCGGCTGCACGGTGACGAACGCGCGCGCCGGCTGGCGCGCCGCATCGCTGTCGACGAGCCCGCGCCACGAGAACGCGGCCGGCTTGCCGGCCAGCACGTCGTCGACCGTCGCGGCGCTGCGCGCGAGCAGCTTCGCCATCGCGGGCAGCTTCACCTGGCCGGTCAACAGCGGCTGGCCGAGCGTGGTGGACAGCGTGGTCGCGAGCCCGGTGAGGCTCGGGTTCTTCGCGAGTTCGTTGACGAGCGGCCGCGCGCTCGCCAGCTGCGACGTCGTATCCGACACTTCCTGCGGCGACAGGAACAGCAGCCCATTGTGCTCGAAGAACGGGCCGCCGCCCGGTTCGCCGACCTGGCCGATATGGCCGGCGTCGGTCTGCTTCTGCAGCGCTTCGGTGAGCGCGTGCGCGGCGGCGGTCGCGAATTCTGGCGCGGGCGCTTCGACCACCGCGAGGATCGTGCCGTTGCGTTGCGGGAATGCCTTGTCGACGGCCTTGCTGAGCGCTGCCCATTGCGGCTCGGCATCGACGAGCTTGCTGATGTCCGTGTTGATCTTGAAGTGCTGCGCGACATAGACGCCGCTGAGCGCGGCAATGACGAGCGACAGCACGACGACCCAGACGGGGCGGCGTACCGACCATGCGACGAGTCGGACGATGAGAGATGTCACCATGTGGCGGCGGGGAGGGGCTGGCAAGGGCAAAGCAACGAGTATACCGGCGCAGCGTGGCGTCGGTCGCAACGTTGGTACGTAAAGGGCGGGAAGGATATTTGCTCCGCCGCGAAGGAATCGGCGCGGCAGGTCGGACGATTGGTAAGGGGATGCTTACATAATCGGCTCGGATCGACGCTGCGCCGGCGCTGTGACAAAAGGGGTTCAAAGGTAACAGTCGGTCACGGCGCGGCAGGCGGGCGTTCGGGCCGCTATACTTCGACCCACCGGCCGATGCAAGGCATGCCAACGCGTGCGATTCGCCGGCCGTCTTTTCTTATCGAGTGCGAATATCAGTATGAAACGTCATCTGTTTGCTTTCATCGCGGCGGCTGCCGTGTCGGTTTCCGCTTTCGCGCAGAGCGCGCCGGTCGACGTCGTCCGCAATGCGGTCGAAGGCACCGTCAACGCGATGAAGGCCGATCCGGCCGCGCGCGGCGGCGACATGGCGAAAATCACGCAAGTCGTCGAGCAGCGCTTCCTGCCCGTGACGAACTTCGAGCGCACGACGCGTATCGCGGTCGGCGATGCATGGAAGCAGGCGACGCCGCAACAGCAGCAGGAGCTGTACAAGCAGTTCAAGCTGCTGATGACGCGCACCTACGCCGCGTCGCTCGCGCAGCTCGGCAATCAGGACGCGAAGTTCTCGTTCAAGGCGGGCGGCGCGTCGGGTGCCGATGCGCTGGTGCAGTCGACGGTCACGACGCCGGGCGACAGCCAGTCGGTCGGCTACCGGCTCGGCAAGGTCGGCAACGACTGGAAAATCTACGACATCGACATGTCGGGCGCGTGGCTGATCCAGGTCTATCAGGGCCAGTTCAAGAGCCAGCTCGCGTCGGGCGGTATCGACGCGCTGATCGCGTATCTGCAGAAGCACAACTCGCGGACGAATTGACACTCGGTCCGGTCGCGGCGCTTGATCGACGAACGGTCATTCGGCGCGCCCGTCGTTCAACGATCTTTCTTGCCGGCGCGCCGAACGGCGCCGCGCAAGCTCGGAAGTCATGACGCCCCGCTCGCGGATGCGACCGGGGCGTTTTCATATCGGCCGTGCCTGCTTATGTCGCCGGTGCGACGAATCGTCGTACCGATGGAACGCGATGGCGTCGCGTATGAGAGGCCGTTCGACGACGCGTTGAACCGCATGTCGCATTCGCAAGCACACGGGAGCTGACCTGCGCGAAATCCCACTGACTACGGCCCGGGCCGTCGCTTTTCGTCGGCTTCGGTTTGCCGAAGCGCTCTGCGAAGCCTGCGGTTATCGGCGAGTAGTGCGGCGATGACGATCGCGAGAATAACGATCGGAGCCTCTTTCCGCAGAGCACGGGAGAACACGGTCGCCAATCCCGCGCACGTAAGAGCGACCAGCAACAATAGGAATCGGTCCTTCCACCAAGCGCGCGGATGCAGGCGGAAGGCGCCGCGGCGCACGCCGTTCACAGTTGTCCAATCGTCGATCGTTCCGTCGGCACGGTACAGCGCAAATCATCGGTCCCGGTTGGTTCCATACAGGTTTGCACGTACGAAGTCATAGAGCCAGCCCAAGCGCCCGCCTGACTGTCGATCGACTGTAATACATGCCTCGCGGCAAAGGACCTGACTTCGGCTTCGTGATCGCTTCCGCTCTGTTGCGATCGTTCGGCATGCCGCGGAATGCCGGCACGGGGGCGGCGCCTACACAGGACAGGGTGGAAATCGGCCGCCCGTTCAGGACGAAGGTGCATGACGCTGACATGAGTGATCCCGCAGTTGATTTGGACTGACCGTATCAGACGAATTTCGATCGCTCAATTCGGTGGTCTGTCCGGGGACGACGACCGCGTTCCCGGCCGCCCTGAACTATCAGGCCCATCGCCGCGCGGGCGACAGCGTGAGGCAGCCGAAAAATGTCACGAACCGTCCGCGAAATCGCTGTCGCTGCAAGTCGAGTCAACGCAAGTCAAACCGCGCTTCACGCCTGCATCGCGTCAGACTCAGCAATCGCTCACCGCCGCCGATGCTCGACCGCGAACTTGATCAGCTCCGCCTGCCCTTCGATGTCGAGCTTGCGTTTCAGATTCAGCCGGTGCGTTTCCACCGTGCGCACCGACAACCCCGTCTGCTGCGCGATCTGCTTGCTCGACAGCCCCTCGGCCAGCGCGTCGAGGATGTCGCGTTCGCGCGGCGTCAACCGATCGAGCGGCGACGCCGTTGCGCTCGCCTGAATCATCCGCGCGGCGAGCCCTTCGCTGAAGAACGTCTGGCCGGCCAGCACCGCGCCGATCGCGCGCACGATCTCGCTCGCCGGCGAATCCTTCAGCAGATAACCGCTCGCGCCGGCGCGCACGGCCTGCGTCACGTACTCGATGTTGTCGTGCATCGACAGCATCAGCACGCGAATCGCCGGAAAGCGCTCGTGGAACACGCCGGCGAGCGTGATGCCGTTCATCCCGTTCATGCCGACGTCCATCAGCGCGAGATCGGGTTCGAGCGACGCGGCGAGCGCGAGCGCCTCGTCGGCGTTGCCGGCTTCGCCGACCACGGACAGGTCGGCTGCCTCGAGCCGCATCCGCAGCCCGTCGCGCACCAGCGGGTGATCGTCGACGAGCAGCAGGCGGGCAGCGGGCCGGGCGGTGTCGGGGGCGCTCATGGGCAAATGTCTCCGTTAGGGTGTGCGCCATCAGGCAGCGGCGGCGCGCAGCGGCACGCGCGCGGCGACGACGGTGTGGCCGACTTGCGACGTGATCGTCAGCGTGCCACCGACGGCATCGAGGCGCTCGCGCATGTTGCGCAGCCCGATGCCGCGGCGCGCATCGGTCTGCGTCCGCTCGGCGTCGAAGCCGCAGCCGTTGTCGGCGATGGTCAGCGTGACCGCATGCGCGCCGACGTCGAGCGTGACGGCCGCCCGCGACGCCTGCGCATGATGCACGATGTTGCTGAGCGCTTCCTGCGCGATCCGGAACAGCGCCGTGTTGACCGCCGCGGGCAACGGCCGCGCGCCGCTGTGCGCAACCTGCGTATAGCCGATGTCGATGCCGCTTTCCGTGCCGAGTTCGCGCACGAGCTGTTCGAGCGCCGCCGCGAGGCCCAGATCGTCGAGCATCGCCGGGCGCAGCGCGTGCGAGATGCGCCGCACCTCGCGCAACGTGTCGCCGAGCCGCCCGACGCCCGACGCGAGCGCCTGCTCCGCTTCGGGCACGCGTGTCGCGCCGCGCTCGAAGCGCGCGAGCGCGGATTCGAGCATCAGCTTCGCGGACACCATCATCTGGCTGATCCCGTCATGCAGCTCGCGCGACAGCCGCTCGCGCTCCTGCTCCTGCGATTCGACGACGCGCTGTGCGAGCTGCTTGAGCTTTGCATCGGCGCTGCGCGACTCGCTGACGTTCAGCACCAGCGCGCAGACGGCGATCGCGGCGGCGCCCGTCAGCGCGATCGCGGTGAGCCAGCTCATCGTGCGCTCGATGTTCGCGGATGCGCGCGCGTCGATGCGCTGCAGCGCGGTGTCGACGTCGTCGAGATAGATGCCGGTGCCGACCATCCAGCCCCAGCGTTCGAGCGCGACGACGTAGCCGAGCTTCGGTGCGGGCTTGCCCGTCGACGGCCGCTGCCACGTGTAGCGCACGTACCCGCCGCCGTGCGACGCGGCGCCGATCAGCTGCTGGATCGTCAGCGCGCCCTGCGGGTCGCGCATCGACCAGAAGTTGTGACCGACGCGCTCGGGTTCGCGCGGATGCATCAGCGCATTGCCGTGCAGGTCGTAGACGAAGAAATAGCCGTCGGGGCCGAAATCCATCTTCTGCAGCATCGCGAGCGCCTGCGTGCGGCGCATCGCGTCGTCGCGCGCGTTGCCGCCGCTCGCGTCGTACAGCGGCATGATCGCGCTCGTCGCGAGCTCGACGTAGTGCTTCAGCTCGACTTCCTTGCTCGACAGGTACGCGGCCTGGATCGTCGCATGCTGCGTGCGCGCGAGCGACGTCGCCTGCTGACGCACGCCGAAGCCGATGCCGGCGATCGCGAGCAGGAACGGCACGATGGCCAGAAGAAAAATCTTTGCCTTGAGTCTCATGGTGACGGGAAGCGGGCGCGCGTCGCGCACGGCGCGGCGAGCCGACATTGTCGGCGATTTTGCCCGCAGGCGGCGGGATCGCGGAAGGGCCGGCCGGCGCTCAGGCGCGCTGCGGCTCGCGATCGGCAGCGCCCGGCGCCGTCTGCACGACGACCCGGTTGCGCCCCAGCTCCTTCGCGCGATACAGCGCGTCGTCGGCGACTTTCAGCGCGCACTGGATGCTGCCGTTGCGCTCCGGATAGCAGGTCGTCACGCCGATGCTCGCGGTGAGCCAGCCCGTCGTGCCCGTGTCGTGGCGGATGCCGAGTTCGAGGATGCCGGTGCGGATCGCTTCGGCGATCGTCACGGCGCCATCCGTGTCGACGTTGGGCAGCACGACGACGAACTCCTCGCCGCCGTAGCGCGCCGCATAGTCGGCCGGCCGCCGCAGGCAGCCGGCGATGCAGCGCGCGACCGCGGCGAGCGCGTCGTCGCCGGCCTGGTGGCCCTGCGTGTCGTTGTAGCGCTTGAAGTGATCGACGTCGACGAACAGCAGCGACAGCGCGTGCTGCGAGCGCGCGGCGCGACGCCATTCGCGCGCGAGCGTGACGTCGAGCATCCGGCGGTTGTCGAGGCCGGTGAGGCCGTCGGTGCGCGCGAGCGCCTCCAGTTCGGTTTCCGCGCGATGACGCTTGCGCAGCTGCACGTCGAGCAGCAGCGACAGGCCGACGAAGCCGAGCGCGAGCATGGCCATCGCCGAGCCGATCGGGATCGCGCGGTCGTACCACGCGGCGTAGATGTCGGCTTCGGAGCGCGCGACCATGATGATCAGCGGCAGGTGCTCGAGATGCCGGAACACGTACAGGCGCCGCACGCCGTCGATCGATGCGGTATCGGCGAAGCTGCCTTCGTTGGCCGTCATGAACTGGCGGAACGTGCTCGCCTTGCTGATGTTGCGGCCGACGATCGCCGGATCGAACGGCCGGCGCGCGAGCATCAGGCCTTTCGTGTTGATCAGCGCCATCGAACCGCGATCGCCAAGCGACAGGCGTGAGAACAGATCCTGGAAATATTCGAGCCGGATCGACATCACCGCGACGCCGCCGAAGGATCCGTCGGGCCGCGTGATCCGCCGGCTCAGCGCGATGCTGGGCGAGCCGGCGCGCAAGCGCGAACGGTAGGGATCGCTGACGTACAGGCCGACGTCCGGGTGATCGCGATGCACGGTGAAGTACGGTTCGTTGGCGAAATTGGCCTTGCGCGGCACGTCGCTCTTGCCGTCGACCGCGATGTCGCCGTTCGCGTCGAGCACGTAGATGCCGCCGAGGTACTTGGCCGAGGTCGCGCGATCGAACAGCACCTGGCGGCGCAGCGGCATCGGCAGCGCGGCGACCGCCGGGTCGTTCTCGCCTTCGACGACCGCCTGCAGCGACAGCGCATAGATTTCGATATTGCGCTCGATGTCCCATGACGCCATCAACGCCATGTTCTGCTGCGTGATGCGCGCGCGGTCGCGTGCGTCGACGCGGGCCTCGTACAGCACGATGCCGCACAGGAGCAGCAGGACCAGACCGATCAGCAGCCCGGAATAAAAGATCAGGTGCGGCAGCAGCAGCCGGCGCAGGTGTGCGGCGATACGGCCCGTCGGGCCGGATTCGCTGGGCAGTGCGTAGTCGGTCTCTGCCATGGTCCGTGAAGCGATGGGCATCGCCGCCGGCACGCGGGTCGATGCGATTGTTCGTATGATTGGCGCGTGGCGATCCGGTACGCGGCCCCGGTGTGTTCCGCGCGCCCGACGATCGGAAAATGGGCGCGGATTATCGAAAAACACGGCCGGCTGAACCGCTCGATTACCCCTTCGTCGGCGAATTCTGCCGCGATTCAACCATCAGGCGAATCGGGCCGCGTGATTGGTCCGAGTATAACGCGCGCAATCCGGGGCGCGAAAAATGTTGCACGCCGTTGATCCGGATCAAATTGCCGCGGCGGCCGGTCGTGGCCCATCGCGCGCGCAACGTTGCCACGCAAGGGCCTGCGCCGGCCGCGCGCGTGCCGCGCATTCCATTGCCGGGGCATTTTCGTGCTTTGACGGATGCCGAATGTCGGGCCGGAAGCCGTGCGATACGCGCCGATTGTTTTTTCAGCGTTCGCGTTATTCCGCATATGAAAACGGACGGCTGCGAAGGCCGTCCGTTTCGTGAATCCGCATGCGGGAAACCCCGTATGCGCCTGCCCGGGTTTACGCGCCGTGCTGCTGCGCCTTGAACGCGAGCCGGAACCGGTGCAGCAGCGGCTCGGTATAGCCGCTCGGTTGCGACGTGCCCTGCAGCGCCAGCGCGCACGCGGCCTGGAACGCGGTCGACTGGTCGTACGCGGGCGCCATCGGGCGATAGTTCGGATCGCCGGCGTTCTGCTGGTCGACCACGCGTGCCATCCGCTTGAACACGTCGAGCACGAACGCTTCCGTGATCACGCCATGGCGCAGCCAGTTCGCGATGTGCTGGCTGGAGATGCGCAGCGTCGCGCGGTCTTCCATCAGGCCGACGTCGTGGATGTCCGGCACCTTCGAGCAGCCGACACCCTGTTCGACCCAGCGCACGACGTAGCCGAGGATGCCCTGCGCGTTGTTCTCGACTTCGCTCAGGATTTCCGCGTCGCTCCACTCGGCGCGCTCGACGACCGGCACGGTCAGCAGCCCTTCGAGCAGCGCGTCGCGCTCGCTCGCGTACGGCGTTTTCTCGAGCGCCTGCTGGACGGCTTGCACGTCGACGAGGTGGTAGTGCAGCGCGTGCAGCGTCGCGGCGGTCGGTGATGGCACCCACGCGGTATTCGCGCCGGCACGCGGATGCGCGATCTTCTGCTCGAGCATCGCGTGCATCAGGTCCGGCATCGCCCACATGCCCTTGCCGATCTGCGCGCGGCCGCGCAGCCCGGCCGACAGGCCCGCGAGCACGTTGTTGCGCTCGTACGCCTGGATCCACGCCGACGATTTCATGTCGCCCTTGCGGATCATCGGCCCCGCTTCCATCGCGGTGTGCATCTCGTCGCCGGTGCGATCGAGGAAGCCGGTGTTGATGAACGCGACGCGCGCGGCCGCCGCGGCAATGCACGCGGCGAGGTTCACGCTGGTGCGGCGCTCCTCGTCCATGATGCCCATCTTCAGCGTGTTGCGCGGCAGGTTGTACAAATCCTCGATGCGCGCGAACAGCGTGTCGGCGAACGCGACTTCGGCCGGGCCGTGCATCTTCGGCTTCACGATGTAGATCGAGCCGGTGCGCGAATTGCGCTTCGCCTTCAGGTCGTGCAGCGCGCACAGCGTCGTGACGACGCCGTCGAGGATCCCTTCCGGAATCTCGTTGCCGTCGCGATCGAGCACCGCGCCGTTCGTCATCAGGTGGCCGACGTTGCGCACGAACAGCAGCGAGCGGCCGTGCAGCGTCAGCGTGCCGCCGGCCGGCGTCGTGTATTCGCGATCGGCGTTCAGGCGGCGCGTAAAGGTCTTGCCGCCCTTCGCGACTTCCTCGACCAGCGTGCCCTGCATCAGCCCGAGCCAGTTGCGGTAGAGCTGGACCTTGTCGTCGGCGTCGACCGCCGCGACCGAATCCTCGCAGTCGATGATCGTGCTGACCGCGGCTTCGAGCACGACGTCCTTCACGTTCGCGAGATCGGCGCGGCCGATCGGCGTCGATGCGTCGATCTGGATCTCGAGATGCAGGCCGTTGTGCTTCAGCAGGATCGCGGACGGCGCGCCGGCCGCACCCTGGTAGCCGATGAATTGCGCGGGCTGCGCGAGGTGCACGACGCCCTTGCCGGTTTCGACGGCGAGTTGGCCGTCCTGCACGCGGTAGCGCAGCGCATCGCGGTGCGAGCCGCTCGCGAGCGGCGCCGCGTTGTCGAGCACGCCGCGCGCGTAATCGATCACGCGCTGGCCGCGCGTCGGGTTGTACGCGGTCGTGCGTTCTGCGCCGCCGTCCTCGGGCAGCGCATCGGTGCCGTACAGCGCGTCGTACAGGCTGCCCCAGCGCGCGTTCGCGGCGTTCAGCGCATAGCGCGCGTTCGACAGCGGCACGACGAGCTGCGGGCCGGCCTGCGTCGCGATTTCGCTGTCGACGTTCGCGGTGGCTGCGGCGACGTTCGCCGGCACCGGCACGAGGTAGCCGATCTTTTCGAGGAACGCGCGATACGCGGCGTGGTCGCGCACGGGGCCGGGGTTCGCGCGGTGCCACGCGTCGAGCTCCTGCTGCAGGCGGTCGCGTTCCGCGAGCAGTTCGCGGTTGCGCGGCGCGAGTTCGTGCACCAGCGCCGAGAAACCGCTCCAGAACGCGGCCTTGTCGATACCGGTGCCCGGCAGCGCTTCGTTTTCAATGAACTGGCTCAGCGCTGGCGCGACTTGCAGTCCTGCTTGGTCGATCATCGTGATTCCTCCCGGGGAATGAAAAACGCGCGCGTTGGCTGGCTATGCCACGACGCTTTGTGTACCGGCGCGGGCGATCTGCGCGTCCTGTTCGGACTTTACGCCGGACACACCGATCGCGCCTGCAATGCGGCCGTCCACCGTGATCGGCACGCCGCCTTCGAGCAAGCCCGTCAGCGGCACGCTCAGAAACGCGGTGCGGCCACCGTTGATCATATCCTCATACGCCTTCGTCTCGCGACGGCCGAGCGCCGCCGCGCGCGCCTTGTCCTGCGCGATATGGGCGCTCGCCGCCGACGCACCGTCGAGCCGCGCGAACGCGAGCAGGTGGCCGCCGTCGTCGACGATGGCGATCGACACGGCCCAGCCGTGACGCTCGGCTTCCGCGCGGGCGGCGGCGAGCATGCGTTCGACGTCGGCGAGTTCGAGTTCGGGTCTGGTTTTCATGACGGTTCTCCGGAATCAGCGTCGGTTGACGAGTCGGTTGTCGGCGAGCTCTATCCAGTGGTGCACGGGCGTGCGGCCCGCGCCGTTCCGGTGAGTCTGGCATCCGATGTTGGCCGTGACAATCAGGTCGGCGCGTGCGGCTTCGAGCGCGTCGAGCTTCTCGTTGCGCAGTTGCGTCGCGAGTTCGGGTGCGTCAGCGCACAGGTGCCGCCGAGCCGCTGCACGGGTGGCTCGCGGAGGGATTCGTCAGACCGAAGCCGAGCCTCGTCAGGACGCTTTTCCACCGCGCCGCCACGCCGCTGCGCGAGCCGCTGTCTGCACGGATAGTGGACCGCGCCCAGGCGGGGTCACATCGGCCGGCGCGTCCGGCGGTTCGGCCGCGATCACTCGAAGAACGTCGGCGCGGCGGATGTGCGGTCGAGGGGAAAGGGGGAGCGTGCAGCGGTGTGTGCGCGCGACAGCGGCACGGCGGGATCGAACAGGGTCGGTTCGCGCCGCTCGTCGAAGTGCGTGAGCGGCGCTCCGGCAATCGCAGCCTCGCGCGTCGGGATCGTCTACGTGCCGGCGCCGATCGCGCGTTCAGTCGAACGGCACCGCGAGCCGGTCGATCACCGAACTGGTCTCCGGGCGGACGCCGCGCCACCACGCGAACGCTTCGGCCGCCTGCTCGACCAGCATGCCGACGCCGTCTGCGATGCCATGCACGCCCGCATTTCTCGCGAGCCGGAGAAACGGCGTGAGGCGCTTGCCGTAAGCGAGTTCGTAGGCCGTGCCGTGCGGGCTGAACACGCTCGGCGGGACAGGCGGCAGGTTGCCGGTCAGACTGGCCGACGTCGCGTTGACCACCAGGTCGAAACGTCCCCTCCGCGCAAGGTCCGCATAGCCGCTCGCAATGAGCGCACCGCGCGGGCCGGACTGCGACACCTGCGCGACCAGCGCGCGCGCCTTGTCGACGTCGCGATTCGCGATCACGAGTTCGGCCGGCTGCGCGTCGAGGAACGGCAGCAACGCACCGCGCACCGCGCCGCCGGCGCCGAGCAGCAGCACGCGCTTGCCCGCCATCGGCAGCCGGAGGTTCACTTCGATATCGCGCACGAGGCCGATGCCGTCGAAGTTCTCCGCGAGAATGCGGCCGCCGTCGAACTTGAGCGCGTTGGCCGCGCCGGCCAGCTTCGCGCGCTCGCTTTGCTCGTCGGCCATCGCGAACGCGTCGAGCTTGAACGGCGCGGTGACGTTGATGCCCTTGCCGCCGCGCTCGAAAAACCCGCGCACCGCGGCGGCGAACGCGCCGGCCGGTTCGACCGGCCCTTCGATGGCCGTGTAGTCGATGTCCTGCGCCGTCTCTTGCGCGAAGAGACCGTGAATCAGCGGGGATTTCGTGTGCCCGATCGGATTGCCGATCACCGCGTACTGGTCAGTCATCGTTGGCTCGCTTGTGAATAGAGGACGCCGTCGGCCAGCATCGCATCGATCTCGGCCGAATCGAATCCGAGCGAATGCGCGACTTCCGCGTTGTGCTGCCCGAGATCGGGTGCGACGTCGCGAATCGTCGTATCGCAATCGGAAAACCGGAACGGAAGATTGGGCAGGCGAAGCGTGCCGTAGCGCGGATGCTCCTGCTCGACGACCATGCCGCGCGCCTGGATCTGCGGATCGGCCAGCACCTCGTCGATACGCTGCACCTTCGCGCACGGAACGTCGATACCGTCGAGCAGTTCCTGAACCGACGCGACGGAGCGCGCGGCGACCCACGGCTCGACCACCGACAGGATCGCCGCGCGATGCGCATTGCGCCCGACGCTGTCGTGAAAGCGCGTGTCGTCGCCGAAGTCCGCCGGGCCGCCGTGCGCGGCGATCAGCGCGGCGAAGCGCTTCCACGCGTCGTCGACCTGCGCGGCGATCACGAGATCGCCGTCCGCTGCGCGGAACACGCCGTACAGCGTCGACGTCGGCATGTCATGCCCGGTCTGCTCGGGCAGCACGCCCTTGAGCGTGTAGCACTGCACCGCGTATTCGTGCATCGACACCAGCGTGTCGTACAGCGCCATGTCGATGTGTTGGCCGCGGCCGCTCTTCACGCGTCCCAGCAGCGCGGCGTTGATGGCGGCGACCGCATGAATGCCGGTGTACATGTCGCCGAGCGAGATGCGCAGCAGCGGCGGCCGCTCGCCCGGCGTGCCGACCATCTGCATGATGCCGCTCTTCGCTTCCGCGATCAGCCCGAAGCCGGCCCGATGCGCATCGGGGCCGGTATGCCCGTACGCCGAAATCGAGCAGTAGACGAGCCCCGGATTGCGGGCCGACAGCTCGGCGTAGCCGAGCCCGAGCTTGTCGAGCGCGCCCGGCCGGTAGTTCTCGACGAATACGTCGGCGGAGTCGCACAGCCGCTGCATGAACGCCTTGCCGCGCGCGTCCTTCATGTTGACGCTCACGCCGCGCTTGCCCATGTTCAGCTGCAGGAAATAGCCGCTTTGCTGGTCGTCGAGCACGGTCGCGTGCTGGCGTCCGGCGTCGCCGGCGCCGGGACGCTCGACCTTGATCACCTCGGCGCCGAGCGCCGCGAGACAGCGCCCGACGTACGGGCCGGCGAGGAAGTGGCTGTAGTCGACGACGCGAATGCCTTCGAGGGGGCGGGCCTGCATCACAGTGCTCCCGGGCGGCGCGGCACCATCAGCCGATGCTCGCCGCGTTGAACGACCTGCCCGTCCTGGTTGATCAGCTCCGACGGCAGCACGACGATGCCCCATTCCGGGCGGCTCTTGCTCGCGCGCATCGAGCCGACGCGGAATTCCACGTGCAGCACGTCGCCGACCTTGATCGGCAGCAGGAAATCCCAGGTCCACCCGAGCGACATGCCCGGCAGGAACCGGTAGTCGCTCTGCGTCTTCAGGCCGTCGGCGATCGACAGCCCGAACAGTCCGTGCGCGACGAGGCAGCCGAAATGGCTCGCGTTCGCGTATTCCTCATCGACGTGGACGGGCGTGTGGTCGCCGGTGAGCTCCGCGTACGCGAGAATGCGCTCCTTGGTCACGACGTATTCGGGGCTCGTGCACGTGTCGCCTTCGCGGGCGTCGTCCCAGTATTTCTCGACGATCGTCATGGTCATGCCTCCGCGCGCGGGTTGATCGCCAGCGCCTGTGCAACGCACGACGCGGGCCGGGCCTGAATCAGTTCGACGGCCAGACCGTCCGGCAGCCGAAGCCAGTTGCGCCCCTGCGGCATCTCCGTCACGCCGAACCGCCGTGCGGCGGCCAGCGCGGCCTCCAGGTCTTCGCACATCACGCCGAGGTGCGCGAGCCGGCCTTCCGGGCCGTCATGTTCCGGCGCATGGATGAACTGCAGGCCGCCGAGCGTCCAGTACTGCCGCGGCGCGTCGAGCGTGCCGTCCACTTCGCGCATCGTCATCCCGAGGACTTCCTCGAAGAAGCCGATATGCCAGTGGATGTCCTTCACCCAGATCGCAACGTGTTCCAGATAGGCTTTGGGCGTAGTCATGCGGTGGCCTCCTCGCGTTGGCGGTCGGCCATCGCGCGCTCGATGCCCTTGATCGCGGCGACGAGCGTCGCATTGACCGGCGTCGGCACCCCATGGCGCTGTCCGTAGCGCACGACCGAGCCGTTGATGAAGTCGATTTCGGTGATCGAGCCTTTCTCGAGGCTTTGCAGCATCGACGTCTTGAATGCCGCGGGCAGCCCCTCGGCGGCGAGCGTCCACGCCTGTTCGGGATCGGTCATCGACAGCTTCACGCCCGCTGCCTGCGCCGCGGCGATGGCCTCGGCGACTGCCGCGAGCGACGTCGCCTTCAACAGCGGCTCGTCGTAGAGCTGTCCGTACGTGAGGCCGGTGATGCCGGTCAGCGCGCCCGTCGCGACGTTCACCAGCAGCTTGTCCCACATCGTGCCGACGATGTTGTCGCTGATCGTCGTCGCGAGGCCCGCGGTGTTGAACGCGTCGGCGATCGCCTGTACGCGCGGCGTGATGCGGCCGTCGAGTTCGCCGATGTACGTGTACTTGCCGATCACGCCCGATTCGATGTGGCCGGCGCCGCGCAGCACGCCGCCGACATAGGTCTTGCCGGCGAGCACGCGCTCGCGGCCGACGGCTTCGGCAAGGATGTCCTCGTGACCGAGGCCGTTCTGCAACGACAGCACGACGGTATCCGGTCCCACGAGCGAAAGGGCGCCGCGGATGGCCGCGTCGGTGTGGAACGATTTGACGAGCACGATAGCGAGATCGGCCACGGCGACGTCGGCGGCTTGCGTCGTCGCATGGACGCGCACGTACCGCGCGCCGCGGGCGTCGTCGACGCGCAGACCGTCGCGGCGCATCGCATCGACGTGCGCGGGCGAACGGTCGATCAGCCAGGTTTCGTGACCGCCTTCCGTGAGGGTGGCACCGATGGCGCAGCCCAGTGCGCCGGCACCCAGAATCGCAATTTTCAACGGCTTCTCCTTGAGGTATGGCCGTACGATAGGAGCCGCCGCTCATACTGCCAATGCAATGGATACAATGACATCATTGCGATGGACAATAATGATTCGATGAGCGCCGACCTGCCGGACCTGAAGCTGCTCCAGCTTTTCGATCTTCTGTACGAGATGCGCAGCGTCACGCGCGTCGCCGAGCAACTCGGCCAGAGCCAGCCGACGATCAGCATCTGGCTCGGGCGTTTACGGGAGCATCTTCATGACCCGCTCTTCATTCGTACGCCGGGCGGCATGGCGCCGACACCGCAGGCGGACGCCCTGATCGGGCCCTGCCGCGAGATCCTCGAATCGCTGCGGCGCTTCACTGCGTGGGAGATCGCGTTCGATCCGGCGACGGCCCAGCGGCGATTTCGCATCTGCATGACCGACGCGAGCCACATCACGCTGCTGCCGCGCCTGTTGGCGCATGTGCGCGCGCAGGCGCCCGGCGTCCGGCTGGAGGCCGCGCGGATCGACGGCAATACGGAGCGCGCGCTGGAATCCGGCGAGGCCGATCTCGCGATCGGCTACGTGCCGTGGCTCGGCGGCGGCATTTATCAGCAGAAACTGTACGACCAGGACTGGGTATGTCTGGCCAATCGGCATCATCCGAGGATTCGCGGCCGCCTCGGCGCCAAGCAATACCGGTCGGAAGGACATGTCGCCATTACGGCCGGAACGGGCGCGCAACTCCTCGAACAGGCGCTGCGGCAGGCGCGTATCGAGCGCGACGTGGTGCTGGAGTTGCCGGGCTTTCTGGGCCTCGGCGCGATCATTCAGAGCACCGACCTGATCACGACGCTGCCGCGTCAAATCGGGGAGACACTCGCTCAGGCCAGCGATCTGGCGGTTCACGGCTGCCCGATCCCGGTCGACGGGTTCGCGGTACGGCAGCATTGGCACGCGCGATATCACCATGAGGCGGGCAATCGCTGGCTGCGGGGCGTCGTGATCCAGTTGTTCGGTGCGTCGCACTGACCGGGCGCATCGGCGCCCGCGCGGCCGGGGCGATGCGCGATCGCGGAACCGGCTCGCGTGAGCGTCGACGCACGCGCTGCGGCCGGCCCGGCAACCGCTAGAATTGCGGTTTTAGCCCGGAATACGCCCATGTCCTTTGCCTCGCTTGGCCTGATCGAGCCGCTGCAGCGCAATCTGCAGGATCTCAATTACCAGACACCCACGCCGGTGCAGGCCAAGGCGATCCCCGCCGTGCTCGGCGGCAAGGACGTGATGGCCGCCGCGCAGACCGGCACCGGCAAGACCGCGGGCTTCGCGCTGCCGCTGCTGCAACGGCTGGTGCAGCACGGGCCGGCGGTGTCCGGCAACCGGGCGCGCGCGCTGGTGCTGGTGCCCACGCGCGAACTGGCCGAGCAGGTGCTGCAAAGCTTCGTCGCATACGGCAAAGGGCTCGATTTGCGCTTCCTGGCCGCCTACGGCGGCGTGAGCATCAATCCGCAGATGATGAAGCTGCGCAAGGGCGTCGACGTGCTCGTCGCGACGCCCGGCCGGTTGCTCGATCTCAATCGCCAGAACGCCGTGCAGTTCGATCAGGTGCAGACGCTGGTGCTCGACGAAGCCGACCGCATGCTCGATCTCGGCTTTGCGCGCGAGCTCAACGCGGTCTTTGCCGCATTGCCCGCTCAGCGGCAGACGCTGCTGTTCTCCGCCACGTTCACCGACGACATCCGCGCGATGGCGGCGAGCATCCTGCGCAAGCCGGTCGATATCAGCGTCAGCCCGCCGAATGCGACGGCCGCCAAGATCAAGCAGTGGGTGGTGCCGGTGGACAAGCGGAACAAGCCCGATCTGTTCATGCACCTGGTGCGCGAGAACAACTGGGAACACGCGCTGGTGTTCGTGAAGACGCGTGCGGGCGTGGATTACCTCGCCGCGATGTTGCACGACGCCGGCTATGCGGTCGACACGATCCACGGCGACAAGCCGCAGCCCGCGCGACTGCGCGCGCTCGAGCGCTTCAAGGCCGGCGAGGTGCAGATGCTGGTCGCGACCGACGTTGCGGCGCGCGGGCTCGATATCGACGACTTGCCGCTGGTGATCAACGTCGATCTGCCGATCGTCGCGCAGGACTACGTGCACCGTATCGGCCGCACCGGCCGCGCGGGCGCGAGCGGTGTGGCCGTGTCGCTCGTGTGCGCGGACGAAGCGCCGCAACTGGCCGCGATCGAAGCACTGATCCGGCAGACGTTGCGCCGCGAAGAGGAGCCGGGTTTCGAAGCTGAACATCGCGTGCCGGAAACCAGCGCGACCGGGCAGATCATCAAGAAACCGAAAAAGCCGAAGAAACCGAAGGCGCCGCAGGCTCTGCCGGTGGCCAGGCCAATGCCGGGCAAAAAGCCGGCTCCGCAAGGTGGTGAAGGCAAGCGCAAGCCGGCGGCGCAGCGGGCGACGGTGCCGGGCAACGGAGCAGGCGGTGTCAGTGCAAGCGTGATTATCGGCAGCCCGTTCAGCGTGCAGAAGCCGCGCGGTAAATCGGGCGGCAAGCCGGCGGGCAAGCCGCGCGCGGGTTCGGGTTCGGGCAGGTCGGCCGGGAAGCCGGCCAAACCCGCGGGCGGCCGCGGCAAAGGCCGGCCCTGATTCTCGTCCATGCGATCGCACCCGACGATTCGGCCGTCGGGGTTGCGCACAAACTCCTGGCGGCTAGACTGGAAGTTCCCCATGCAAACCATGGAGGGACACATGACGACCATCTACGTGGTGAAGACCGGCGAGCAGTTCCTCTGCACGGGCGAGGATGGCGATATCGGCATGGCGCCCGTGATCGAGGACGCCGCGTCGTTTCTGTCCTACGACGAAGCGATCAAGGTGGCGAACCAGCACGCCGACCCCGGATTCGAAATCCTGACCGTCGAGGTGAATTGCCGTTGACGTGAAGTGTGCGGCCGGGCGATGGGTGACGGTTTCCGACGATATCGCCCCACCGTCCGGAATCGCCGACCGGCATCCTCCCCCGCATCAAAACGAAAAAAGCCCGCCGAAGCGGGCAACCTCTCGATGAAGAGGAGGGAGATGCAGCCGCGCGACCTGCGCCGCGCGCTCAGCCCTTCGTCGCCCCGAACGTGAGCCCCGCGACGAAATGCTTCTGCATCGCGAAGAACATCGCGACCGACGGAAGCGCGGCGAGAATCGAACCGGCCGACACGAGGTTCCACGACGTCGTCCATTGCCCCTTCAGCGCGGCCACGCCGGCCGTGATCGGCGCAGCCTCGTCGCCTTGCGTCAGACACAGCGCCCAGAAGTAATCGTTCCACACGAACGTGAACACGAGAATCGCGAGCGCCGCCAATGCAGGCCGGATCAACGGCAACACGATCCGCCAGAACACCGTCCACTCGCCCGCGCCTTCGATCCGCGCCGCTTCGATCAGCTCGAACGGCAACTGCTTGATGAAGTTGCGCAGAAACAGTGTGCAGAACCCGGTCTGAAACGCGACATGAAACAGGATCAGCGCCTCGACCGTATTGAACACGCCGAGCCGGAGCGACAGATCGCGCACCGGAATCATCAGCACCTGCACCGGCACGAAGTTGCCGGCGACGAACGTGCCGAACAACGCGGCGTTCCCGCGAAACCGGTAAGTCGCGAGCGCGAACCCGGCCATCGCCGCAAGCGCGATCGAGCCGATGACCGACGGCACCGTGATCTGCACGCTGTTCCAGAAGTAATGCAGCATCGGCGACGTGGTCAGCGCATCGCGGTAGTTCCCGATCATCGAGAAGTGTCGCGGCCAGCCCCAGTAATGGCCTTCGGCGAGTTCCTCGGTCGAGCGCACCGACGTGACGAACACCGCGATCATCGGCAGCAGCCAGATCACGAGCGCGACGGGCAGCGACAGCTTGTACAGCCGGCGCGATACCGGCTTCCAGTGGGCAACGGGTGTCGGAAACATGATGAATGAACTCCCGGGAGGTCACTGCTCGTTGCGCAGCATGCGGCGCAACTGGAACACGATGTAGACGAGCATGATCGCGAACAGCACGACCGCGATCGATGCCGAATAGCCGAGCCGGTAGTACTTGATCGCCTGGTCGTACATGTAATACGCGAGCACGGTCGAGCTCTCGAACGGGCCGCCGCCGGTCATCACCGAGATCAGGTCGAAGCTGCGCAGCGCGCCGATCACCGTGACGACGATCGCCATGAACGTGGTCGGCCGCAGTTGCGGCAGCACGACGTGCCACAGCAGCGCGAAGCCGCGCGCGCCTTCCATGCGCGCCGCTTCGATCTGTTCCGGGTTCACCGACGTGAGGCCGGTCAGGTACAGGATCATGCAGTACGCGGTCTGCGGCCACAGCGCGGCGAACACGATGCCGAACGTCGCGTAGCGCGCATCGCCGAGCACCGGGATCCCGTGTCCGGCGATCAGCGCGAGCAGCCCGAACGTCGGATCGTAGAACCACGAGAAGATCAGCCCGACGACCACGCCGGACAGCACGAACGGCGCGAAGAACAGCGACTTCACGAGCCGGATGCCGGCGACGGCCTGGTTCAGGTACAGCGCGAGCGCGAGGCCGAGCGGCGGCGCGAGCATGAACAGCGCGAGCCAGATCACGTTGTTGCGCAGCGCGGTGTAGAACGTCGGCGCTTGCAGCAGCTCGGCGTAGTTCGCGAGACCGACGAACGTGCGCTCGGTCATCCCGTCCCAGTTGCAGAGGCTCAGCCACAGCGTCGACAGGATCGGCCAGATCACATAGACGGCAACCATTGCGCACGCCGGCGCGAGAAACAGCCACGCGGCGCGGCGCTGCCGCCGCACGGCAGGCGACGGGCGGCGCGCCGACAACGCGGGTCGTGCGGCGGGCGAGCCGCGGCCCGGCGATGCGGCGGCCGGGCCGGCGGGCGTTTCGGCGGGTCTGGACGTGATCGGACTGGACACGGCAAGCCTCCTGGTCGGACGCGGCGGCACTCGGCCGCCGCCGGGGTCACGCGATTACTTCTTGTAGATCCGCTTGCGGGTCTGCTCGAGCTGCGCGAGCACGGAATCGAGCTGCGCGGGATTCGCGACGAACTGCTGCATGCCCTTCATCCCTTCGTCGGCCATTTCCTTCGTCATGTCGCGATCGTAGAACTGCGCGACGCCGCCTTTGGTCTCCGCAAGGATCCGGAAGCCGATCCGCGAGATCGGATCGGCTGGCTCCGGCGACTTGCTGTTGGCCGACAGCGAGCCGAGCCCTTCCGCGAGCTTCGCGCCGATCTCCGGCGTTTCGACGAACGCGAGGAACGTGTGCGCGTCGGCCTTGTTCTTCGCCTTGGTCGGGATGTGCAGCGATTCGACCGGGCCGTCCTCGGCGGTCGGCACGTTCGCGTCGATGATCGGGAAGCGGTAATAGCCCATCTGCTGCTTCACGTTCGGCGGAAAGCCGGCCGCGATGAACGTGCCCATCAGCATCATCGCGGCCTTGCCCTGGAACAGGAACGGCTGCGCGCCGTCGAGATCGTACGACAGTGCGTTGTCGATGAAGTAGCCCGAGTCGATCAGCGATTTCCACGTCGTGTAGACCTTCTTCACGCGCGGATCGGTGTACGGCACGTCGCCGGCCATCAGCTGCTGGTGGAACGCGTTGCCGTTCAGGCGCAGATCGAGATAGTCGAACCAGCCGGCGAGCGTCCACGCGTCGCGGCCGCCGACCGCGATCGGCGTGATGCCGGCCGCCTTCAGCTTCTTGCATGCGTCGAGAAACTGATCCCAGGTTTTCGGCTCGTCGGCGATCCCGACCTTGCCGAACAAATCCTTGCGGTAAAAGAGGCCCCACGAGTAATAGACGGTCGGCGCCGCGTACTGCTTGCCGTTGTACGACGATGCGCTGCGCGTCGACGCATACATCGCATCCCAGCCGTTCTTCTTCCAGTCGCCGCTCAGGTCCTCGAACAACCCGCGCTTCGCGTAGTACGCCATCCGCTCGCCCGCATGCCAGTTCACGACGTCCGGCGCGACGGTGGTGAGCCACGCGGGAAGCTGCACCTTGTACGCCTCCTCGTCGACGAAGGTCGGCTTCACGTCGATGTCGGGATGCGCCTTGTGGAACGCGTCGATCGTCGACTGCCAGACCGCGCGCTGGCTCGCGCCCTTGAACGCGATGTTGATCGTCAGCGTGCCCGCGTCGGACGGCGTCGCGGCGCCGAGCGAAGCGAACGCGATGGCGGCGGCGCTCGCCAGCCGGGCGGCGACGCGAAGGGGGCGATGTGTCATGTGTGTCTCCATTCCTGTGTGTCGTTGTGCGTGACCGGCGCGGCGGGCGCCGGGGGCGGGTGCTACGAACGGCTTCGATACACGGCGACGCCTTGCGGCTCGACCTGCGCGGCGCCGACCACGAACGCGGACGGCGGCACCGCGTCGATCGTATGCGGTGTGCCGCCGTAGTTGAATACGTAAGTGAGCCCGCCGCGCCGGCTTACACGTACGGCGTCGCCGAGCGGCGACGGTGCGAGGCCGGCTTCGGCCGCGACGTCGGCGAACAGGCGCGCGGTGGTCGCATCGTCGAACAGCGCGGCCCAGTAGTGCAGCGTGCCGTGCGACACGCAGGCCGGGTGGCCGTCGGCGAAGCGCACGCGCACGACGCTGCGTGCGTCGTCGTGCAGTTCGACGAGGTCGCGCCAGTGACGGGCGTCGCCGGTGACGGGCGAGCCGTCGCGCAGCGTGCCGTCGATCCGTGCGGTCACGTTCGGCCGCAGCGATTCGACACGCCACACGCGCACCGGCAGCATCGACGCCAGCGGGCCGGGCGGCAGCGCCGGCGGAATCTGCAGATCGGCGGTCTTCGAACCGGTGCGCGGGCCGAATACGACGTGCGCGCCCGATGCGGCGACGCGCGTCGCGAAGTCGTCCGGCACGATCGGCAGCGGCGGCACGACGACGAGCCGGTAGCCGTCGAGCGGCGCATGCGCGGAAACGATGTCGACGTCGAGGCCGAGCGAGCGCAGCGCCGAGTAGTACTCGAACGCGAAGCGCGGATAGTGGAAATCGGCGCCTTGCGGCTGCACTTCGAACAGCCACTTCGCTTCGTAGTCGAACACGAGCGCGACGGGCGCGCGCACCGCGCCGTTCGCGTCGGCATCGGCGCCGGCGTCGAGCACGGCCGCGATCTCCCGCGCGACGCGCTGCGCTTCGCGGCCGCCTTCGTCGAGTTTGTCGTCCGGCGTATGCAGGCCCGCGTGCATCTGCTCCTGCGCGAACGGCGCCTGCCGCCAGCGGAAGTACGACACGCAGCCGGCGCCGTGCGCGAACGCTTCCCAGCTCCACAGCCGGACCATGCCCGGCAGCGGCGCGGGGTTCCAGTGCGCCCAGTTCACGGGGCCGGGCTGCTGCTCCATCACCCAGAACGGCAGCTTCGACATGCCGCGATACAGATCGTGATTGAACGACGCGAAATCCGGATGGCCGGTGCGCAGCCAGCGCGCCTTCACGTCGGGCGCGAACCACAGCTCTTCGAGCGCGCCGAGCGGATAGCTGTCCCACGTCGCGACGTCGAGGTCGCGCGCGACTTCGTAGTGGTCGAATTCGGTGAACAGCTGCATGAAATTGTGCGCGACGGGCCGGCCCGGCGAATGCGCGCGGATCACGTCGACCTGCATCCGGTGATAGCGCGCGAGCTCGTCCGACGCGAAGCGCCGGTAGTCGAGGCGGTGCGTCGGATGCGCTTCGGTCACGGTGCCCACCGGCGCGTCCACTTCGTCGAAATGGCGATACTCCATGCTCCAGAACACGGTGCCCCACGCGCGGTTCAGCGCGTCGATCGTGCCGTAGCGCGCCTGCAGCCATTCGCGGAAGCGCACGAGCGCGGCCGGCGAGTAGCTGACGACGGTCTGGTGGCAACCCAGCTCGTTGTCGGTCTGCCAGTAGCGCACGGCCGGATGGCGGCCGTAGCGTTCGGCCACCGCGGTGCAGATCCGGCGCGACGCTTCGAGATAGATCGGCGACGAGAAGTCGTAGTGGCGGCGCGATCCGAACTTGCGCGGCCGGCCGTCCGCGCCGATCGCGAGAATGTCGGGATGACGGTCGACGAGCCACTTCGGCGGTGTCGCGGTCGGCGTGCACATCACGATCTCGAGCCCGGCCGCGCCGAGCACGTCGACCGCGCGATCGAGCCAGCCCCAGTCGTATTCGCCGGGCGACGGCTCGATGCGGCTCCATGCGAATTCGGCGATCCGCACCTGCGCGATGCCGAGTGCCTTCATCCGGCGGGCGTCGTCGGCCCACATCGATTCCGGCCAGTGTTCCGGGTAGTAACAGACTCCGAGGCGCATGCCCGATCCTTATGCGTAGTGGTGGACGGGAAGGGCGGCGCACGCGGGCACCGCGCGGCCGTCTTCGCTGAACAGATGACAGGCCGCGGCCGGCGCATGCGCGTGCACGCGCTCGCCGGTGCGGAAGGCGGCGTCGCCGGGCACTTTCGCGATCAGCGGCGTGCCGCCGGGTTGATCGAGGTGCACGTAGGTCTGCTCGCCGAGGCGTTCGACGAGCGCGACGTCGCGCGCGAGCGTCGTCGCGCCGGGCGCGGCGCCGAGCGTCAGGTGTTCGGGGCGGATGCCGAGCGTGACCGCGGCGCCCGGCGCGAGCGCGGAGCCGTCGCGCGGCAGCGTGAAGGTTTCGCCGGACGGCACGACGGTGACGGTCGTGCGCTGCGCGTCGCACGCGGCGACGACGGCCGGCAGGAAATTCATCCGCGGCGAGCCGATGAAGCCGGCGACGAAGCGGCTCGCCGGATGGTGATAAAGGTCGAGCGGCGCGCCGACCTGCGCGATGCTGCCGTATTGCGCGGTGTCGGCGCCGGCGTGCAGCAGCACGATCTTGTCGGCGAGCGTCATCGCTTCGGTCTGGTCGTGCGTCACGTAGACGACGCTCGCGCGTTCGAACTGCCGGTGCAGCTTCGCGATCTCGACGCGAGTCTGGCCGCGCAGCGCCGCGTCGAGGTTCGACAGCGGCTCGTCGAACAGGAACACGCCGGGCTCGCGCACGATCGCGCGGCCGATCGCGACGCGCTGCCGCTGCCCGCCGGACAGCGCCTTCGGCTTGCGGTCGAGCAGCGTGTCGAGCTGCAGGATCCGCGCGGCGTCGCGCACCTTGCGGTCGATCTCGGCCTTCGGCACGCGCGCGAGCTTCAGCCCGAACGCCATGTTCTCGTAGACCGTCATGTGCGGAAACAGCGCGTAGCTCTGGAACACCATCGCGACGCCGCGCTCGGCGGCCGGCACGTCGTCGACGCGGCGGCCGTCGATCGACAGCTCGCCGTCGCTGAGATCCTCGAGGCCCGCGATCATCCGCAGCAGCGTCGACTTGCCGCAGCCGGACGGACCGAGGAACACGCAGAACTCGTGGGCGCCGATCTCCAGATCGACGTCGCGAATGACCGGCGCGTGGTCGCCATAGGCTTTCTGCACGCGCCGCATCGAGATGCTCGCCATTGTCTCCGCTCCATGTTCTAATGCGCTTTCGTCGATGCTTAAGCGCTTAATCATCGCGATCAAAAAAGAAGCGATGCGATCGCGGCCGAGTCGCGCCCGTTACGCGGGCGGCAAGGGATGCGACGATAGTGCGCCGCTTCGGTGAGCGAAGCAAATACTGGATCGACGTCTCATATAGTGAGCAACGAATGGCGACTCTCGATGAAGTGGCGCGCCGCGCCGGCGTGACGGCCGCGACGGTGTCGAACGTACTGCGCAACCGCGGCCGCGTCGGCGACGCGACGCGCGCGCGTGTTCTCGAAGCGGTCGACGCGCTCGGGTATCGGCCGCATCTGGCCGCGCGGGCGCTGGCGGAAGGGCGTGCGCCGACGGTCGCGCTGATGGTGTCGAGCATCGCGAACCCGTTCTATCCGGAGTTCGCGCTGGCGGTCGAGCGCGCGGTGCGCCGCAACGGGCAGTTTCTGATCGTCTGCAACACGAACGAAGATCCGTTGCAGGGGCGCGCATATCTCGACCAGATCGCCGGCACGATTTCGGAAGGGATCCTCGTGACCAATGCGAACCTGCACCTGCCGGATCTGCTCGACGTCGCGCGGCGCGGCGTGCCGGTCGTGCTGTGTCTGTGGGAGCGGCCCGACGCGCCGCCGGAAGGCTTGCCGTGCGTCGCCGTGGACTTCCGCGAGGCGGGGCGGATCGCGACGCGGCATCTGGTCGAGCTGGGCCATCGCGAGATCGGCGTGATCGTCGGCGGGTCGGCGAACGGCGTGCAGGCCGCGCGCTACGACGGCTTCGTCGATGTGATGCGCGAAGCGGGGCTGGACGCGTCGCGCGTCGGCACCGGCCACGATTCGATCGAAGGCGGCGTGCGCGCGGCGGGGCAGCTGCTGGACGCGCATCCCGCGCTGACCGCACTGGTCGCGACCAACGACCTGCCCGCGATCGGCGCGCTGCATGCAGCAGCCGATCGCGACCGGCGCGTGCCCGACGATCTGTCGATCGTCGGCATCACGGATATTCATCTGGCGAGCGATACGCGCCCTACGTTGACGACGGTCGCCATCCCGACCGGCGAGGCGGCCGGGCTCGCGGTCGAACTGCTCAACGCGTTGCGCGAGGCGGGCGGGCAGGGCGACGAGGCGTCGCGAGTGCGGATCGCGTCCGCGCCGCGACTGGTGGTGCGGCGGACGACGGGCGCGGTGCCGACGCGACGCGCCGCCGCGTAGCGGCGGGCGGCCACGCGTCGCTCGCGCCCGTGACGGGCAAGGTACGGAAGTGCCCGCGGTGTTCGTGCGTCCGCGTGCCGCCCCGGCAGCCGTTCTAGAACGAGTACGCGAGCGACGCGAATAGGCTCCGCGGCGCGCCCGGCGTGACCCACAGGCTGTTGTACGAGCTGACGTAGTACGTGCGGTTGAACAGGTTGTTCAGCACCACCGACGCGCGCAGATGCTTGTTGACCTGCACGTAGCCGTTGAGCTGCACGGTTGCGTAGGCCGGCAGGTCGAAGCCGTCCTGCGTGTTCGCGGTATTGCCCGCGCGGCGCCCGACGTAGATCACGCCCGCGCCCGCGCCGGCCTTGTCGACGAGCGGCAGCGCGGTTTCGTACATCAGCAGCGCGCTGCCGCTCACGCGCGGAATGTCGACGAGGCGAGCGCCCGGCGTCAGCACGCTGTCGTGCGTGACCTGCGCATCGACGTACGCGAGGTTGACGATGCCGCGCAATCCGTGACCCAGTTCGCCGTTCCATTCGAATTCGACGCCGCGGCTGCGCACTTCGCCGGCCGCACGCGAGAACCCGGCATTCGCCGGATCGGCGGTCAGCACGTTGCGCTTGTTCACGTAGAACGCGGCGACGGTCGCGAGCCAGCGCGTGCCGGCCCATTTGACGCCGGCTTCGTAGCCGTGCCCTTTCTCCGGATCGAACGCCTGGCCGTGCACGTCCGCGCCGTTGTTCGGCCGGAACGAATAAGCGGTGTTCGCGTAAAGCGACAGCGCAGGGCTCGCCTCGTACACGATGCCGAGCCGCGGGCTCACCGCCGTTTGCAGCTGGCTCGTCGTCACGCCCTTCAGGCGATTCTCGACCGACTGATGAAAGCGGTCCCAGCGCAGCCCGGCGAGCACTTTCCAGTGCGGCCCGAACGCAAGCGTGTCCTGCGCGTACAGGCCCTGGCCGTCGTCGCGCTCGAGCAGGTTCGTCGCGGTGCGCGGCACGGGCGTCGGCTGGCCGTACACCGGATCGAAGATGTCGATCGCGTACGGCGCGGCGGCCGTCGGCGTCGAGCGCGCGACGAACTGATCGTAGTTGAAGCGGTACGCGTCGACGCCCATCACGAACGAATGGCCGATGCCGCCGGTGCGGGCCTTGCCGGCCACTTCGACACGCCCCTGCACGTCGTTCGAGTGAAACGCGACCTGCCGGTAGCGGCGCCACAGCGTGCGGCCGTCCGGCTGCAGCGAGAACGCTTCGGACGAGCGGCCGGACAGGTCGGTGTCGCGCTGCGCGAAGCCGGCGTTGACCGACCAGTCGGCATTGAAGCGATGTTCGAGCGTGAACTGATGTCCCGAGTTGCGCACGTCGTAGTCGCCGTCGCGCGGCTCGCCCATGAACCTCGACGCCGGCACCGCCCCAAGCTGCCCGCCCACCGCGACCACGCCGCGATCGAGCGGCGCGCGCTGGCGCGCGGTCTCGAATTCGTAGTGGAGCGTCGTATCGGCGCCGACATCCCACGTGAACGACGGCGCGAACAGATAGCGCTTGCTCGACACCGTGTCGCGGAAGCTGCCGTTGTCCTCGTTCATCGCGATGAAGCGGTACGCGAGCGACTTCGTGACGGGGCCGGTCGAATCGAGCGTCTCGCGCAGCGCGCCGTAGCTGCCGGCCGACACGCCGATCGTGTTCGAGCGCGCGAACTGCGGCTGCTTCGTCGTGTAGCTGATGAGCCCGCCGGGGTCGCCGCGGCCGTACAGCGCGGATGCCGGGCCCTTGAGGACTTCCATGCGCTCGAGCGTCGCGGTGTCGCGCGGCACGCTCATGCCGCGGTTCCACGAGAAGCCGTTGACGAGGTAGTCGGTGCCGGACGTGTTGCCGTCGCCGGCAAAGCCGCGCACCGCGTAGTTGTCCCACAGGCCGCCGAAGTTGTTCTGCCGCGCGACGCCGGCGACCCAGTCGTACAAGTCTTCACCGCGCGTGGCGGCCACGGTCTGGATCAGTTTCGTATCGACGCTGCTGACCGCGAACGGAATTTCCATCACGTCCGTCTCGGTGCGGGTCGCGCTCGTCGATTCGGGGGCGCGAAATGGTGCCTTCGTGCGCTGTCCGGAGATTTCGATCGCCGGCAGCGACAGCTCCTGAGCATCGGCGGTGCTCAGCCCGGCCGTGCCGACGACGATGGCCATCGGTGCGGCCGCCCATTTCTTCCTGCTCATACCCCGTCCTTCAAAAATTGGTCCGCGTTCGGGCACCGCGGGCCGTCTCGCGCCGGCAACCGTGTTCCAAACAGTACATTTACGCGCCGAAATCTAATGCAAATGAGAGCTATTTGCAATCGTAAGTTGACCTTGTTGCGTTTGGACTAAAAGGCGTGGGAGAGAACGGGGGGAGCGGGCGGATCGGCCGGGCAGCTGAGAGGGGGAAACGCGCGTCGGGGTTTGGGGACTGGCCGGCGTCACGCCCCTTCGACGAGCCGCAATACGATGCGCCGGGCCGACTCGAGATGCGCGATGGTCATCGCGCGGGCGCCGCGCGCATTGCGCTCGCGGCACGCCTGAAGGATTTCCTCGTGCTCGACCTGGAACGACGGTGTGTCCGCGAGCAGCGTGGCTTGCAGGCGCTCATATCGTTCGACCTGGCCGCGCAGCTCCGCGATCGCCTTCAACTGCCGTTCGTTGCCGCAGCACGAATACAGCAGCGCATGGAATTCACGGTTCAGCTCGCCCTGGCGGCGCGGCACGCTCGATTCGCCGAGCAGCCGATGCACGAGTTCGGCGCGCGCGAGCGTCTCGTCGTCGAGCCGCTTCACGCTGCGATAGATCGCGTCGCCTTCGAGCAGCGCGCGCATGTCGTAGATCTCGTTCACGTCGGATGCGCTCAGCATCCGCACGACCGCGCCGCGATTGCGGAAGATCTCCAGCAGCCCTTCGCGCTCCAGCCGCTGGATCGCTTCGCGCATCGGAATCCGGCTGATCCCGAAGCGCTCGGCGAGGTCGCGTTCGACGAGCCGCTCGCCGGCCTGCAGTTCGCCGTTGACGATCATGTCCCGCAGCGATGCGGCCACCGCGTCGGCCGTCGAATCCAGTCTGGCTTCCATCCTGTTGGGGCTCCTCATTTTGGAATAATGGTATACCAAACGGCATTCCGATGACACAATGACGGCCTCACGTTCCGAAATCGAAGGAGGGCGAGATGGCGCATGGCGAACACAAGTACCGCGTGGCAGTGGAGTGGACCGGCAACCGGGGGACCGGCACGTCGGGGTATCGCGACTACGGCCGCGAACACGTGATTCGCGCGGGTTCGAAGCCGGACATTCCCGGGTCGTCGGACGCGGCATTCCGCGGCGACGCGGCGCGCTGGAATCCGGAAGACCTGCTGCTCGCGTCGGCGTCGGCGTGTCACAAGCTCTGGTATCTGCATCTGTGTTCGGATGCGGGGATCCGCGTGCTCGCGTATGTCGACGATGCGGAAGGAACGATGGTCGACAGCGTCGGCGAAGGGCGCTTCACGGAAATCGTGCTGCATCCGCACGTGACGATCCGTGCGGGTGACGATCGTGCGCTCGCCGAGCGGCTGCATCACGACGCGCATGCGAAGTGCTATGTGGCGAATTCGGTGAACTTCCCGATTCGGTGCGAGCCGGTGATCGAGCTTGCGGCTGCGTGATGCGTGCCGCGAGCGCTGAAATCCGAAGGCGCGCGGCGCTCCAGTCCGGCATGCGGTCGCCGTCGCCGTCGCCGTCGTCCGCACGGAATCCGGCCGCCCGCCTCACAACCCCACCCCGTAAACCTCCCGCGCAGCCGCCCGGATCGCCTCAGCCATCACCTCGACGGCCGGCGAATGCAGCCGGTCGGTGCGCGTGATGATCCCGAAATCGTCCATCCGGCAGTCCATCTCCAGCGGCAGCACCGTGACGATCCCGTGTCGCGCGTAGTACCGCGCGACATCCTCTGCCAGCACCGCGATCATGTCGCTCTGCTCGATCAATTGCGTGATGAACAGCAGCGCGGCCGTCTCGACGACGTTCGCCGGCGGTGCAAGGCTCGCGCGCTGGAACACGAGCTCGAAGCGGTGGCGCAGCACGCTGCCGGCCGGCGGCATCACCCACGCGGCGCGCTGCACGTCGGCGAGCGACAGCGGCGCCTGCGCGAGCAGCGGATGGTCGGGCCGCACGACCGCGGCGACCGGCTCGCCGGTCAGCGGCTCGTAGCGCAGGTGCAGCTTGTCGTGTTCGGCGGACAGCCTGCCGAGCACGATGTCGAGCTTGTCCTGCGCGAGGTGTTCGAGCAGCACGTTGCTCGTGTCGATCGCCACCGACACCCGCACGTTCGCATGTGTCCCCTTCACAGCGGCGACGGCCGGCGGCACGAGCCGCAATCCCGGCGACGTGATCGCACCCACCGCCACGTGCCCGAGATGGCCGGCCTTCAGCGCGGCCAGCTCCTCGCGGGCCTGGTCGAGGCTGCCGAGTGCCGCGCGCGCGTGGCGGATCAGCGCATCGCCGTACAGCGTCGGCCGCATCCCGCGTGGCAGCCGCTCGAACAGCACCGCGCCGATCGATTCCTCGAGCTCGCGCAGCAGCTTCGACGCGGCCGGCTGCGTCATGCTCAACGCGGCCGCCGCGCGGTGAATGCTGCCTTCGTCGGCGAGCGCGACGACCAGCAGCAGCTGGCGCGTCTTCAGACGGTTGCGGTTTCCCCACGGGCTGGCTTCGTTCATCGTACGGGTTTATATCGATATCGGAATTGATATCGTAATCGCCTAAAACGTCATTAGCGAGTTATCAAAATTCTGCCTAGACTGCGCCGGTATCCCGTCACCACAGGACTGACGATGTCGGCAACAAAACCCAGGCTGCGCTCCACCCAATGGTTCGGCACGAACGACAAGAACGGCTTCATGTACCGGAGCTGGATGAAGAACCAGGGCATTCCCGATCACGAATTCGACGGCCGGCCGATCATCGGCATCTGCAACACGTGGTCCGAACTGACGCCGTGCAACGCGCACTTCCGCAAGCTGGCCGAGCACGTGAAGCGCGGGATCTCCGAAGCGGGCGGCTTCCCGGTCGAGTTCCCGGTGTTCTCGAACGGCGAGTCGAACCTGCGGCCGTCCGCGATGCTCACGCGCAATCTTGCATCGATGGACGTCGAGGAAGCGATCCGCGGCAACCCGATCGACGCGGTCGTGCTGCTCGCCGGCTGCGACAAGACGACGCCCGCGCTGCTGATGGGCGCGGCGAGCTGCGACGTGCCGGCGATCGTCGTGTCGGGCGGCCCGATGCTGAACGGCAAGCTCGAAGGCAAGAACATCGGCTCGGGCACGGCCGTCTGGCAGCTGCATGAAGCACTGAAGGCCGGCGAGATCGACCTGCATCACTTCCTGTCGGCAGAGGCCGGCATGTCGCGCTCGGCCGGCACCTGCAACACGATGGGCACCGCGTCGACGATGGCGTGCATGGCCGAGGCGCTCGGCGTCGCGCTGCCGCACAACGCGGCGATTCCGGCCGTCGATTCGCGCCGCTACGTGCTCGCGCACATGTCGGGCATCCGCATCGTCGAGATGGCGCTCGAAGGGCTCGTGCTGTCGAAGATCCTGACGCGCGCCGCGTTCGAGAACGCGATCCGCGCGAATGCGGCGATCGGCGGCTCGACCAACGCGGTGATCCATCTGAAGGCGATCGCGGGCCGCATCGGTGTGCCGCTGGAGCTCGAGGACTGGATGCGCATCGGCCGCGACACGCCGACGATCGTCGACCTGATGCCGTCGGGGCGCTTCCTGATGGAGGAGTTCTATTACGCGGGCGGGCTGCCGGCCGTGCTGCGCCGGCTCGGCGAAGGCGGGCTGTTGCCGCATCCGGACGCGCCGACGGTCAACGGCAAGACGCTGTGGGAAAACGTGCGCGAAGCGCCGAACTACGACGACGAAGTGATCCGCCCGCTCGACCGGCCGCTGATCGCGGACGGCGGCATCTGCATCCTGCGCGGCAATCTCGCGCCGCGCGGCGCGGTGCTGAAGCCGTCGGCGGCGAGCCCCGAACTGCTCAAGCATCGCGGCCGCGCGGTGGTGTTCGAGAACCTCGAGCACTACAAGGCGACGATCAACGACGAATCGCTCGACGTCGATGCGAGTTCCGTGATGGTGCTGAAGAACTGCGGGCCGCGCGGGTATCCGGGGATGGCCGAGGTCGGCAACATGGGGCTGCCGCCGAAGCTGCTGCGCCAGGGCGTGAAGGACATGGTGCGGATCTCGGACGCGCGGATGAGCGGTACCGCATACGGCACGGTCGTGCTGCACGTCGCGCCGGAAGCGGCTGCGGGCGGGCCGCTCGCCGCGGTGCGCAACGGCGACTGGATCGAACTCGACTGCGAGGCCGGCACGCTGCATCTGGACATTTCGGATGAGGAATTGCAGCGCCGGCTGTCGGACGTCGATCCGAATGCGGCGCCCGGCGTGGCCGGGCAGTTGGGCAAGGGCGGCTATGCGCGGCTGTACATCGATCACGTGCTGCAGGCGGACGAGGGGTGCGACCTCGACTTCCTGGTCGGCATGCGCGGCGCGGAAGTGCCGAGCCATTCGCATTGAGCGGTGGGCACGCGCGGTCCGGGAACGGACCAAGACGGGGCACGAGGGAAACATGGTGACGCGCTCGCTGTGGCCGAGCGCGAAGGAAGGGCTGCGTAAGCGTTCGCGCGCAAACGACGGCCGACCGCGAAGCATGAGGGTCACGTAAGCGCTGAAGCGCCAACGTGGACCGACCGCGAAGCATGGGACGTACGTAAGCGCTGAAGCGCTAACGTACGTCGACAGGAGACAAGATGACGACGCAGTACACGCCCGCGCAAACCGTGGCGGACCAGTCCGATTCGCCGGCAGCCGTCGACGAACGGCAACTGACCCGCCTGCTCACGCGCAAGCTGGTGCCGTTCCTCGCGCTGATCTACGTGGTCGCGTACGTCGACCGTACCGTCGTCGGCTTCGCGAAGCTGCACATGAATGCGGCGATCGGCCTCGGCGACGCCGCGTACGGCCTCGGGGCCGGCTTGTTCTTCATCGGCTACTTCCTGTGCGAGGTGCCCAGCAACCTCGCGCTCGAACGCTTCGGCGCACGCGTGTGGTTCGCGCGCATCCTCGCGACGTGGGGCGCGATCACGATGGCGATGGCGCTCGTGCAGGGGCCGACCAGCTTCTACGTGCTGCGCTTCCTGCTCGGCGCGGCCGAAGCCGGGCTGTATCCCGGCATCCTGTACTTCCTCACGCAATGGTTCCCGATGCGCGACCGCGCCCGGGTGATCGGCCTGCTCGTGCTCGCGCAGCCGCTCGCCGGCATCGTGACGGGCCCGCTCGCCGGCTGGATATTGTCCACGCACGGGCTGCCCGGCCTGTCGGACTGGCAGACGCTGTTCGTCGTCAGCGGCCTGCCGGCCGTGCTGCTCGCATGGCCGACGCTGCGGCTGCTGCCGGAGTCGCCCGCGCATGCGCGCTGGCTGAACGACGACGAACGCCGCTGGATCGCGCGGCAGCTCGCCGCCGACCGCGACACGTATCGTCCCGATTCACACGGCAATCCGCTCGCCGCGTTGCGCGACCGCCGCGTGCTGCTGCTCGCCGCGCTGTTCCTGCCGTTTCCGCTGTGCATCTACGGGCTGTCGCTGTGGCTGCCGACGATCATCCACGCATTCGGCACCGGCGATGCGGCAACCGGCCTGCTGTCCGCGGTGCCGTACCTGTTCGCGGTGATCGGCCTGCTCGTCGTGCCGCGCCATTCGGATCGCAAGCGCGAGCGCTACTGGCACATCGTCGTCGTGTCGGCGGCGGCCGCGGTGACGATGGCCGCGAGCGCGTGGGTGCGGCAGCCGGCGCTGCAGTTCCTGTTCATCTGCCTGACCGCGTTCTCGCTCTATTCGATCCAGGCCGTCGTGTGGGCGTTGCCCGGCGAATTCCTGACCGGCACGAGCGCAGCGGTCGGCATCGCCGCGATCAACTCGCTCGCGAACCTCGGCGGCTACCTCGGGCCGTACGGCATCGGGCTGATCAAGGCATCGACCGGCAGCCTCGCGGCCGGCCTGTACTTTCTCGCGGCGACGCTGCTGTTCGCGGTGCTGATGACGTTCGTGGTCCGCGCGGCGCTGCGCACGCCCGAGCCGGCCGCGGGCGCGTTCGCCGGCGAATCCTGAACGCTTTGTTTTCCGGCTGAACGCCGCTTCGACTGACGCAGGACCGAACCATGACATCGAGCAGCACACCGCGCTATCGCGGCATCTTCCCCGTCGTCCCGACGACGTTTACCGACACCGGCGAGCTCGACCTCGCGAGCCAGAAACGCGCGGTCGATTTCATGATCGACGCGGGCTCGGACGGCCTGTGCATCCTCGCGAACTTCTCCGAGCAGTTCGCGATCACCGACGACGAACGCGACGTGCTCACGCGCACGATTCTCGAACACGTCGCGGGCCGCGTGCCGGTGATCGTCACGACGTCTCATTACAGCACGCAGGTGTGCGCGGCGCGCAGCCTGCGCGCGCAGCAGCTCGGCGCGGCGATGGTGATGGCGATGCCGCCGTACCACGGCGCGACGTTCCGCGTGCCCGAAGCGCAGATCTTCGACTTCTATGCGCGCGTGTCGGACGCGATCGGCATCCCGATCATGATCCAGGACGCGCCCGCGAGCGGCACCGTGCTGTCCGCGCCGTTCCTTGCGCGGATGGCGCGCGAGATCGAGCAGGTCGCGTACTTCAAGATCGAGACGCCCGGTGCGGCGAACAAGCTGCGCGAGCTGATCCGGCTCGGCGGCGACGCGATCGAAGGGCCGTGGGACGGCGAGGAGGCGATCACGCTACTCGCCGACCTGCATGCGGGCGCGACCGGCGCGATGACGGGCGGCGGGTTTCCGGACGGCATCCGGCCGATCCTCGAAGCGTTCCGCGAAGGGCGGCACGACGACGCGTTCGCGCATTACCAGACGTGGTTGCCGCTGATCAATCACGAGAACCGCCAGTCCGGGATCCTCACCGCGAAGGCGCTGATGCGCGAAGGCGGCGTGATCGCGTGCGAGCGGCCGCGGCATCCGATGCCGGAACTGCATCCGGACACGCGTGCGGAGCTGATCGCGATCGCGCGCCGGCTCGACCCGCTCGTGCTGCGCTGGGCGCGCTGAGTCAACCGCGAGTGGCGAAGGAGGAACGCAAATGAGCAAAGTGATTTCGCTGGGCGTGATCGGGATCGGCAAGATCGCGTGCGATCAGCATCTGCCGGCGATCGCGGCCGAGCCCGGCTTCGTGCTGACCGCCTGTGCGAGCCGTCACGCGGAAGTCAACGGCGTACGCAATTATCCGGATCTGCACGCGCTGCTGGCCGCCGAGCGCGAGCTCGACGCGGTATCGCTGTGCGCGCCGCCGCAAGTGCGTTACGCTCAGGCCCGCGCCGCGCTCGAAGCCGGCAAGCACGTGATGCTCGAGAAGCCGCCGGGCGCGACGCTCGGCGAAGTGGCCGCGCTCGACGCGCTCGCGCGCGAACGCGGCCTCACGCTGTTCGCGACCTGGCATTCGCGCTGCGCGAGCGCGGTCGAGCCGGCGCGCGCATGGCTCGCGACGCGCACGATCCGCGCGGTGCAGGTGCGCTGGAAGGAAGACGTGCGCCGCTGGCATCCGGGGCAGCAGTGGATCTGGGAGCCGGGCGGCCTCGGCGTGTTCGATCCGGGCATCAACGCCCTGTCGATCGTCACGCGGATCCTGCCGCGCGAGCTCGTACTGCGCGAAGCGACGCTCTACGTGCCGAGCGACGCTCAGATGCCGATCGCGGCCGAACTCGATTGCGCGGATACGAACGGCGTGCCGGTGCACGCGGAATTCGACTGGCGCCACGGCCCTGTCGAGCAGTGGGAGATCGCGGTCGACACGTCGGACGGCGTGCTCGCGATCAGCCGCGGCGGCGCGCAGTTGTCGATCGACGGCGCGCCGGTCGAGATCGGGCCGGAGCGCGAGTATCCGGCGCTGTATGCGCATTTCCGCGCGCTGATCGCGCGCGGCGAAAGCGACGTCGACGTACGGCCGTTGCGGCTCGTCGCCGACGCGTTCCTGTTCGGGCGGCGCGTCGGTACCGACGCGTTCGGCCGCTGACAACGTGCCGGCGCGCGCCACAGCGAGCGCGACGAGCACGACGGATGTTGAAGACCCAAGCCATTACAAGGAGACACGCATGAACCGCACGAACCAAACGATCCGCCGACACACGCTGCGCGCGCTGCTCGCCGCGCTTTGCATCGCGCCGCTCGGGATGCAGGGCGCCGCGCACGCCGACGCGCCGCTGAAGATCGGCTTCCTCGTGAAGATGCCCGAGCAGGCATGGTTCATCAACGAGCAGAACGCCGCCGCCGCGCTCGGCCAGAAGGAGAACTTCTCGGTCGTGAAGATCGGCACGCCGGACGGCGAAAAGGTGCTGGCCGCAATCGACAACCTCGGCTCGCAAGGCGCGCAGGGCTTCGTGATCTGCGCGCCCGACGTGCGTCTCGGGCCGGCGATCGCGTCGCGCGCGAAGCGCTACAACATGAAGTTCGTGACGGTCGACGACCAGCTCGTCGATTCGACCGGCAAGCCGCTGCCGAACGTGCCGCACCTCGGGATGTCGGCGACCAAGATCGGCAACCAGGTCGGCCAGGCGATTTCCGACGAGATGAAGCGTCGCGGCTGGAAGCCGGAAGAAGTCGGCGCGCTGCGCATCACCAACTACGAGCTGCCGACCGCGAAGCTGCGCACCGACGGCGCGACGCAGGCGCTGCTCGCGAACGGCTTCCGCAAGGAGAACATCTTCGACGCGCCGCAGAAGACGACCGACGACGAAGGCGGCTTCAGCGCGGCAGCGCCGGTGCTCGCGCGCCATCCGAACGTGAAGAAGTGGGTGATCTACGCGCTGAACGAGGAAACCGTGCTCGGCGCGGTGCGCGCGACCGAACAGCTGCACATCCCGGCGGCCGACGTGATCGGCGTCGGCATCAACGGCGCGGGCGAGGCGTTCGCCGAATTCCAGAAGAAGGAGCCGACCGGCTTCTACGGGACGATCGCGGTCAGCTCGACGAACCACGGCAAGGACAGCACGCAGAACCTCGTCGACTGGATCCGCAACGGCAAAGTGCCGCCGGCCGACACGCAAACGAGCGGCAAGCTGATGACGCGCGCGAACTGGCAGGCCGTGCGCGCCGAACTCGGCATCTGAGCGTGCGGGGCGACGACGCAATGACGACGCAGACGATCACGGCCGCAGCGGGCAACGACGCCGCGGCCACGCTCGGCGCCGGTGCGCCGCCGGCCGGCGGCGCGCTGCTCGCGCTCGATGGCATCACGGTGACGTTCCCGGGCGTGCGTGCGCTCGACGGCGTGTCGCTGTCGGTGCGCGCGGGCGAAGTGCACGGGCTGATGGGCGAGAACGGCGCGGGCAAGTCGACGCTGCTGAAGGTGCTGTCCGGCGTGAACCAGCCGCAGGCCGGCACGCTGACGCTGAACGGCACGGTGCAGCGTTTCGCGTCGACGCGCGCAGCGCTCGAGGCCGGCATCGCGATCATCTATCAGGAGCTTCATCTGGTGCCGGAGCTGACGGTCGCGGAGAACCTGATGCTCGGGCAGCTGCCGAGCCGGCTCGGCGTGGTCGACGAACGCGCGCTCGCGGCGCGGGCGCTCGATGCGCTGGAGCGGCTCGGCGAGCACATCGATCCGGACATCCCGGTCAAGTATCTGTCGATCGGGCAGCGCCAGATGATCGAGATCGGCAAGGCGCTGATGCGCGACGCGCGCGTGATCGCGTTCGACGAACCGACGAGTTCGCTGTCCGCGCGCGAGACGACGCAGCTGTTCCGCATCATCCGCTCGTTGCGTGCGGAAGGCCGCGCGATCATCTACGTCACGCACCGGATGGAGGAAGTCGATGCGCTGTGCGACCGGGTGACCGTATTCCGCGACGGCCGGCGGATCGAGACGTTCGAATCGGTCGCCGATCTCGATCGCGACCGTCTGATCGGCTGCATGGTCGGCCGCTCGATCGAGGACGTGTACGGCTATCGGCCGCGCACGGCCGGCGACGTGCTCATCGAGGCGAAGGGGCTGACCGGGCCGGGATTGTCCGAGCCGGTGTCGTTCGCCGCGCGGCGCGGCGAGATCGTCGGCTTCTTCGGGCTCGTCGGCGCGGGCCGCTCGGAGCTGATGAAGCTGCTGTACGGCGCGGCGCGTCCGACCGGCGGCCACGTCGAGCTGGGCGGCAAGCGCGTCGCGTTCGCGAGCCCGCGCGACGCGGTGCGCGCCGGCATCGCGCTGTGCCCGGAAGACCGCAAGCAGGAAGGCATCGTCGCGATCGCGTCGGTGGCCGACAACCTGAACATCAGCGCGCGCCGTCATTTCAGCCCGGCGCGCGTGCTGCTCGACGCGCGGCGCGAACGCGAGCTCGCGCAGAAATACATCGAGCGCCTCGCGATCAAGACGCGCGACGGCGAAACGCCGATCGGCGCGCTGTCGGGCGGCAACCAGCAGAAGGTCGTGCTCGCGCGCTGGCTGGCCGAGCGCATCGACGTGTTCCTGATGGACGAGCCGACGCGCGGCATCGACGTCGGCGCGCGCGCGGAAATCTACAACCTGTTCTACGAGCTCGCGGAAGCGGGCCGCACCGTCATCATCGTGTCGAGCGATCTGGCCGAAGTGATCGGCGTGTCGGACCGCATCATCGTGATGAAGGAAGGACGGATCGCGGGCGAAGTGGCGAAGGCGCAGGCGACGCCCGACGCGCTGATCAAGCTCGCGCTGCCGCGCTAGCGGCGAGCAGTCAACCGGAAAGCAACTGATATGAGCCAGGCAATGCAACCCCAACGTACCTCCCCATCCCCGGATGCCGCCGCCGCGGCCGCGCCCGCGCGCCCGCGCGGCGGCGTGTGGCAGCTGATCAACCGCTCCGGCATCGTGATGGTGTTTCTCGTGCTGTTCGCGGTGCTGTCGCTGACGGTGCCGGACTTCCTCACGCCGCGCAACATCCAGGGTCTCCTGCTGTCGGTCACGCTGATCGGCTCGATCGCGGTGACGATGATGTTCGTGCTCGCGCTCGGCGAGGTCGACCTGTCGGTCGCGTCGATCGTCGCGTTTTCGGGCGTCGTCGCATCGACGCTGATCACCGCGACGCACAGCGTCGTGCTCGGTATCGCGGCCGGCGTGCTCGCGGGCGGCGCGGTCGGCCTCGTGAACGGCGTGCTGATCGCGCGCTGGCGGATCAACTCGCTGATCGTCACGCTCGCGATGATGGAAGTCGTGCGCGGGCTCGCGTTCATCACGTCGAACGGCGACGCGGTGATGATCTCCGAGGAGCGCTTCTTCGATCTCGGCGGCGGGTCGTTCCTCGGCATCTCGTATCCGATCTGGAGCAACATCATCGGCTTCGTCGTGTTCGGCTTCCTGCTGCGCAAGACGGTGTTCGGCAAGAACGTGCTGGCCGTCGGCGGTAACGGCGAGGCCGCGCTGCTCGCGGGGCTGCCGGTGATGCGCATCAAGATCACGGTGTTCGTGCTGCAGGGGCTCGTGACCGGTTTCGCCGGCGTGATGCTCGCGTCGCGGATGAGCCTCGGCGATCCGAAAACGTCGGTCGGCCTCGAACTCGGCGTGATCTCCGCGTGCGTGCTCGGCGGCGTGTCGCTGACGGGCGGCGTCGCGACGATCTCCGGCGTGCTGGTCGGCGTGCTGATCATGGGCTCCGTGCAGGACGCGATGAGCCTGCTGAACGTGCCGACCTTTTACCAATATCTGATACGCGGCGGAATTCTGTTGCTCGCGGTGCTGTTCGACCAGTATCGTCGCAACCAGCGGCGCGCGATGAAGATCTGACTTCGACCGACGCGCGGCCGCCTGCACTTACGACGAATATCGGGAGACGGCATGCAACAGACTCATCCGGGCACCGCGGCGGCGCTGCTGGTCGACAGCCGCAACACGCTCGGCGAAGGCGCGACGTGGTGCGACGCGACGCACGCGCTGTACTGGACCGACATCGAAGGCGCACGGCTGTCGCGCTGTCGCGCGGACGGCTCGGCGCTGACGCAGTGGCCGATGCCCGAGCGGCTCGCGTGCTTCGCGCTCACGCAGGATCCCGACGTGCTGCTCGTCGGGCTCGCGACCCATCTCGCGTTTTTCGATCTGTGCAGCGGCGCGTTCACGCGGATCGTCGACGTCGAGCCTGATCTGCCGACGCGGCTGAACGACGGCCGCTGCGATCCGTTCGGCGCGTTCGTGTTCGGGATGAAGGACGAAGGCGGCGAGCCGCCGCGCGCGGTTGGCGGGTTCTATCGGCTCAATTCCGATCTGACGCTCGAGCGGCTTGCGTTACCGGCAGCCGCGATCGCGAACAGCATCGGGTTCTCGCCGGATGGGGCGAAGATGTATTTCTGCGATTCGCTGGTGCGCGAGATTCTCGTGTGCGATTACCGTGCGGGCGGCGATGTGGCCAACGTGCGGCCGTTCGCGCGGCTGACGGATGCGGACGGCGACCCAGACGGGTCGACGGTGGATCGCGACGGCGGATTGTGGAACGCGCAGTGGGGCGGGCGGCGAGTGGTGCGTTATGGGCCGGACGGTGTCGAGACGGACCGCGTCGAAGTGCCGACGGCGCAGCCTAGCTGTGTCGCGATCGACGGTGCCGGCCGGTTGTACGTGACGAGTGCGCGTGTTGACCTGAGCGATGACGCGCTGGCGAGCGACGTGCACGCGGGAGGTGTGTTCGTCGCGCAGACGCGGTACGCGGGGTTGGCGACCGCGCGGTTTGCCGGGATGCCCGCCAGGTGAGTATCCGGTATCGACGTCGGCTCCTCTCGGCTGGCGGGAGAGGATACGGTCGATCCGGAAGCGATGTCTTGAGTACGGCTGACCAGCTTCCGGTACTCCGCATAACGCTTGATCAGGTTCCGCGGTGTCCCGCACGCGGCCGCTCGACCCACGCCGCACAGGGAACGGCGTTAGGGCGCAGTGCGTGCGCAGCGCGAAGCCGCGCGCAAACCTGATCGTGCTGCGGGCGTGGCTAACTCGGACGCGACGTCATGCTTCCCGTGTTCACCGCGGGTTGCCATATTCCTCCAGCCACATCCATCGGCCGGGTTCAAAGAGGCTCGTGTATTGCTCTCGTTGTGCTTGCTCCTGCGGAGTCAACTTGCGAACTTCGGGGAATGTTTGCCCTTTTCGAACGAGCAACCGATGCGACTCCGACGTTGTGCTGTATCCCTGCCATATCCCCGTTTCAGGGCAGAGCATGCCCGTACACAGATTCATTTCCCCATATTTCTGCCGCTTCGCTCGTCGCTCTTCGAGGCGGCGCTGCTTGCGTTCCTCCGGTGTCAAGATTTTGTATGCGCGGCGCATGTCGACTATCCACAATTGCTGTGGAGACGAGCCATCTATCGGGTTTATGTAACCAAGATCGACATCGATCGGGAATTTGCTGCCCGGAATATCTTTTGAGCGGTAGCGAAAGGATTGCAAGTTAGGAGCATCCGGAGTGCGTCCCTTTAATTCGTTTCCATAATAACGATTCCCACGTGAATCAACCCAATAATCCTCCAACTGCAGAAGCGATTTGATTTCTGTGTCGGACAAACTGGCGACCCTCGCATCAACGACGATTCGTACCTCGCCGGGAACAATTTTTACTTTGTCGCGATTATCGCTATAGTCTTCCGGGTTCTCACCCGTGGAAAACTCGATCTTCGTTCCGTGCAGTGCGCGGTTTCTGTATTTATAGAGAAACCATTTTGCAGGAGGACGTGTCCACGTCGTGTAATTTGTTCCAAAGACGATATGGTGCGGATCGTATGGCGCATCATCGCGCAGGATCGCCATGGCTGTTTCGAGAATGGTTCGCAGCACGACACGCTGCTCCTCGTCTGTCGCCTGCACTTCAAATCCCTCCCCCAATGGCGTCAAGTGAAGCATCGTATTCTCCTGTGCATGTACCGGGATTACGCACGAAAGCACGATCAGGACGGTCCCAATAGGCTTGCACCACTTCCGCACACGCATAAGCGTCTTCTTCATGTAGCTGACTCCGGTATCCCTCTTCGAAACTCACCATATTGGCCGCCGTTTCCGGCGACACTCTCAACAGCTTGCATACCTCGGCCTGTGCAATCGGCACGTCGGGCTTTACATAGGCGCTGCCTGTTTGATTCTGCATGTGGGAAATCATCCAGTAATAATGAAAAATCAACATGCGATGCAACCCCGCCATTACCCGCGCATCGTCTGGAAGTGGCGTCTTCTCGGCTGTGTTAAAGACATTCCTTCGAATACTATTTCTGTACACCTGTATTTCCTGCGAGAACATCGCGTAGTCGCTCGAATGTTGTTGAAGCAAGGCCGTCATCCAGAATGTTTGCTGGCCATGTCGCGCTTCGTGATAAAGCAAATCCGCGAAGGCTTTCAGGGTGCCATCCAGCGCAACTGCATTGTTCGACGATGCAACGATGTTCGTAATTTCTCTCTCCTGGGTAGTGATTACCCACGGTATACCGATAAATTGTGCGCTAACGTCGCGGCGCATGCTGTATCGGGAGTTGCCATTCTTTTCATTAATAATGTCGAATCGGACGGACGGCGTCGCGACGGATCGCGTCGAAGTGCCGACCGCGCAGCCGAGCTGTGTCGCAATCGACGGTGACGGCGGGTTATATATGACGAGTGCACGTGTTGACCTGAGGGATGACGCGCTGGCAGGCGATGCGCACGCTGGCGGCGTGTTCGTCGCGCAGACGCGCTATGCGGGGCTCCCGACGGTTCGATTCGCGGGGGACCGCGATCTGAATGGCGGATGTTGACGGGAAGAGCCCGGCAACAGCCGAACAGGAACCCGTACTGTTTCACGTCACACCTCGCTTACGACCGCTCCTTATATTCTTCCACCCACATCCACTGGCCCGCCGCAAAGAGGTTCGTGTACTGGCCTCGTTCCACCTGCTCGCGCGGGGTCAGTTTGCGAACGTCGGGAAATTTTTGCCCCTTCCGGATCAAATGGATATCCGAATTGGATGTCTTGGTATAGCCCTGCCATATTCCCGTTTCCGGGCATAGCATGCCTGTACACAGGTTCATCAGCCCGTATTTGTGGCGCTTCGCTTGTTGTTTTTCCAGGCGGCGCTGTTCGCGTTCCTCAGGCGTCAGAATTGCGTAGGCGCGTTTTATTATAACTTTGGAAAGCATTTGAGGAAATGAGCCATCCGATGGATTTGCATAAAAAAGCTCAACATTGACTTGGAACTTGCTGCCCGGAACATCTTTCGATCGGTAGCGAAAAGATTGCAAATTCGGCATATCTGGAGACCGTGTCGTTATTTCGTTACCGTATTCTCGATTTCCATTTGAATCCACCCAATAGTCTTCCAGTTGAAGAAGGGACTTTATTTCGGTATCGGGCAGACCCGCGATCATCGGGCTTAGTCGAGTCGTCACGGCCCCCGGGACAATCTTTACGTTCTGGCGATCAACACTATAGTCTTCTGGATCATCGAATGTCGTAAAGACTACGGTGCTTGAAGGTGACACCGGGCTGACGTAAAGGTAGCGCCGCCCCTCTAATCGATTGTGCTTTGTAGCATCTAGATTTCTCCCAAATATAATATGCATTGGATCAAATGATTTGTCATCACGTAGGATCGCCATCGCCTCTTTCAGGATACTGCGTACCATCGCACGTTGCTCGTCAGCTTGATGCGTCATGTCAATTCCTTGTGCCGACGATTTTGAGGGAAGCGACGTAGTCGGCTGTGCATGTGCCGGGGTTGAGCACGAAAGGGCCATCAGGACGGCTCCAATAGTCTTGCACCACACCTGCACACGCATAGGCATCTTCTTCATGTAGTTGGCTCCGATAGCCTTTTTCGAAATTCACCATTTTTTCAGCTGTTTCAGGTGATACCTTCAGCAACTTGCAAACTTCGGCTCGTGCAATCGGCACGTCGAGTCTTGCGTAAGACCCTCCGGCTTGGCTTTGCATGTATGAAATAACCCAGTAGTAGTGGAAAATAAACATGCGATGCAACCCCGCTGTCACTCGAGCATCTTCTGGAATATGGATCTTCTCGGCGGCTCGCAAGACATCTTCACGGATACTGCGTTCGTAAATCTTTGCTATGTGCGCAAACATTGCATAGTCATCTGGATGTTGCTGAAGCAACGCTATCATCCAGAACGTCTGCTGGCAGTGTCGTGCCTCGTGGTACAGGATGTCAGAAAATGCCTTTAGCTGTCCGTCTAACTCGACTGTATCGTTTGCTACAGCAATAATTTTCGCAACCTCTTTCTCCTGAAGTGCTATGACCCATTCCTTGGTTACAAACGATGCGCTTACGTCGAGGCGCATGTTGTATTGGGCTTTCCCTTGTTCTGCATCCACGACATCGATGGTCGGAATTGCCCCCGCCGATTCCACGTATTCCTTAGGTAATGCAAATGGCCCTGTACCAAGTGCATCAGCAAGAATTTGACTGCATCGCTTCGCAATACCTTCTTTCAGTTCAATCGGAACGGAGCCGTCCAGCGTCTTGTACTTCTCCCATTTGATGCCCTTAAGCAATTCCTTGATCGCCACCGTATAGGCCTTCGTCACCGGATACACGACATCCCGGCGCACCGGCATACCTGCATCGACGTCGGCCTGGTTGGCCCCGTCGATGAAGTGATGGAAGCGCAATCCAAAATTGAGCGGATCACAGGCTGCGAACTCCGGTCGTTGGTTCTCCGACGTCGCTCCCTGTTCCGGTGTGCTGACCGTCTTGCCTCGGATCTTCGTAGCCCGTTTATCCGCATTCGGCCCCTTGGCGGTATAGGGCACCGTGTTGTCGCGCACGACGGCCGCCCGATTGACGGCAATCACCTTGTCGGGGTCGCTTGCGGCCAGTATCTCGACCATGCCGAACGCGACCTCGTGGTCCGTTACCACTTTCGTTTCGCCGCGATCGTTGCTCACCCCCTCGATCACCCGGCCGTTGTCGAGCGTGATCCGGTACGGCTGATTCGGTAGCGCGAACCCGTTGGCGTGCTCAAGCAGCACAAAGTGCGCGGCAAACCTCCCAGGATTGTCGGGCGTGACCGGAAAGCGTATCGGTCGCAACCGCGCGGTGTCCGTCTGGTGACTGCCAGCATGGACCCTATGCTCGCCGGCCGTGCGCACGACATAACCGCGTTCACTGATGCACACCTCCGTACTCCCGGCGTGCAGCACGATTTCCTTCGCCGCATGCAGATGAATGCTGTCCGCCGTGCTGGTGATCCGGATCGCACGCTTGGCCGTCAGGTCAATCCCGTCGTTCTGCGCTTCGACACGCACCTTGCCGCCGGCGGCAACCAATGCCATGCCCGCCTTGTGCACGAACAGCGCGAACGTGTTCACTACGCTGGCGAACAGCGATCGGCCGACCGCCACGCCGACATGCCGGCCGCTCGTCACGGCGACATCCTCGCTGCTGGCGATATGGGCGCTGCGCTCGGCAGCCAGACTGATGCCCGCTCGTCCGGCGAGCACGATGTCGGCTTCCGTGAGTTCGGGAAAGTGGTCCGGATTCCCTGATGGATTTCCCTTGATTGCATCGTTGCGCGCGTTGATGGCCTTGACGACCTCGCTTTGATCGGCGCGGTGTCGTTGCGCGTCGTGCCGTTGCGCCAGCGCGGACAGGCTCTCTTGCAGGTCTCGCGCCCGCGCGAGCCGACCGACTGCCTCCTTCGCGTCCTTCGCGTGGCCCGCGCCGCCTGATTGACCATCTGTCGTGACGAACAGGCCTTTCAACGCGCGCATCACGCCCCAATCATCGGTGCGCAGATCGAAGCCCTTGCCGCGCGCCTCGGCGCGCCCCTGCTTTTTCAGCATGCGCCGCAGGTTGCCGAGACTGAGCTGCGACGTGCCGGCATCGCTCGCAATCTGGGTATGAATTTGCCCCTGTGTATCGTCGATTGCGATGTGACCGGATGCCGTGCCGTGGTGCTCGCGGCCACGCAGTATCGACACGCCCTGGTTGTGCGGCATGTCCAGTGCCGGCTGACGAAATGCGTTCACGAGGCTACCCGCAATGACGGGCAAATCCGGATCGCCGTAGTAGTGCATGACGGCCACCTCGTGGCCAATCCGGGGGATGAACGTGGCGCCCAAGTCGATGCCTTGCCATGGTGACAACACGCGCAGCCAGATTCCGGAGCGCTCGTCGTGCAGGCCTTGACGGTCCCATTCGAACTGCACCCTGACCCGACCGTATTGATCCGTTTGAACTTCCTGTCCGGCGGGGCCGACCACGACGGCCTTCTCGGGACCACTTAATACCGGCTTGTCGACACTGCGCTTCAGGCGAAACGGCTCATTCGCCGGTAGCAGTTCGAACTCCGTTTCGACGCGGTACGTTTGCGAGAGCCCAGCGCGGACTCCGATTTCCTCGATGTCGAGCGCGCAGGACACGACCACATATTCACGGTTCGCGGTTTGCTGCGGGTATCCGGTCAAGGTGAATGTGCGACCAACAGTCAGCCCGCGCAGATTGCCTGCTCCGTTGGCACGCAGCCCCGCGCAGCGTTGTGCGTCAAGCTGTACGCGAGCCAGGTGGCGCGCTTCCAGATCCGTCTCGTTGGGCTGGCCCGCGAGACCTTGTGCGCCCGCCAGCGGCTGGCTGTAGTGGCCCCACGCGTAGATTTCCCCGTCGGCGTTCGCCGTGTCGCGCGGGTTCTCCTCGGTAACCGCCAGCTTCGCGCGCGGGCGTGTGTAGTCATAGTCCGTCACGGTCACACGGCCGGCCGTCAGGCGGCTTGTTACCGACAGCGCATGAATGTGCTCTTCGTCAATTTGCTTGCTGTCCGGCGGCAGATAGCGCAGCGTCTCATACGCAGGAGCATGGGCGTGATGACCGCCGATCGTGTCGCACAAGATCAGGCGGTGACGGCCGCCCTCGTGCTCGAACCACCACCAGATGCCCCATTCTTCCCACAGTCGCTGCAGGAACGCCCAGTCCGACTCGAACGCCTGACGCTGTACGTCGCGTTTCGGATAACCCCCGCGGAATGCGCCCGTCAGACGCTTGTCGACCCTGTACGGATACTTCGACAGCACGGCGTCGGTGATCTCGACGACGTTCATCTCCTGAAAGAGTCGGCTGTCCTGCGTCAGCGTTGCGCGATAGAGCCACGGGCGCAATTCGAGTTCGTACAGGATCGAATCCTGGTCCTGGCCGACAATCCGTGCCGCTTCGACGAGCCCCGTGATTTCGCGCGTGCCGGCGCCGATATTGTCGAGTTCGCTACTGTCCGCCAACTCGGGAACGAAACGGCCTTTGCCGTCGAGTTGGATGGACACGGTGACTTCGGTGCCGACTACTTTATCCAGATCCAGATTGGCCGTGGCGCTCGGCGAAAATGCGTAAGCATCATCGGTTCGCAGCGTAACGAGATAACGGCATTCGTCAATACGACCGATGGCTTCGGTGCCTTGCAATCGCGCCGGAACCAATACAGGGAGCGCATCCATCCCGTAAGTGGGTAACGCAGCGCCCGAGATGGACAGCGTACGGGTCTGGTTCAGGATCGGCATGATTGTGAACCTCTTGCGTCACGCGCCGACGACCGTCGCGCCGCACCCGGTCTTGTCGCCCAGATACCCGACCAGGCGGCCGCGGTGCGTGCGTGGGCCGCTTGCCAGCAGCGGAAAGACGTCACCGCATTTCGGGCAGGTCACGCCGTGTCCGGCCAGTGCCACGCCAATGCCGAGATGCTTGAGATCACCGGCGGCTTCGATGACGGTGCCGCCATGATCGGTGGCGTCTCCCAAGCGAATCATGGCGCGGCCTTGTGCGTTCTTCATCGATGACTCGTGCGAGGATGAAGCCGTCCTTTTACCTCGGCACGGAGCGCCGCACAATTTTCAAGATGGAAATTGGCCGTTTTCGATAATTTGATTAGTAGATCGACCGATATATTCGTACTTATATGATTCCGTGGTGAATATGAACGCGCGTTGGGGTCGATGTCCCGACATGCGTTTCACTCCCCGCCTGCTGGTAAGATGGCCCGCAATTCCACCCTGCCCGCGCCATGAGTTCCGCACCGACCAAGTCCGCGAATCCGAAACACGCCGCGAAACCCGCCGCGAAGACCACCCGCGCGATGAGCGACAAGCCGAAGGCGCGCGTGCAACAGCGCCTGACCTACGTGATCGGCGGCCTCGACCGGCTGTTGCGCCGGCACATGACCGATGCGCTCGCACCGCTCGGCATCACGCTCGCGCAATACACGGCGCTGTCGGTGCTCGAGGCGCGCGGCGCATCGTCGAACGCGCAACTGGCCGAGCGCTCGTGGATCACGCCGCAATCGGCGAACGAGGTGATGAGCGTGATGGCCGCCCGCGGTTTCGTCACGCGCGAGGCCGATCCGTCGCACGGCCGCATCATCCTGTTGAAGCTGACCGACGCAGGCGCGGCGATGCTGCGCGAATGCGAAGCCGTGCTGCGCCCGCTCGAGGCGCGCATGCTCGGCGACATCTCGGCCGACGACGCCGCGCACGTGCAGCGCGCGCTCGAACTGTTCTCGCGCAACCTGCGCGGCTGATCCCCACGGCCGCCGATCTCTTCCGAACCCGCACGACGCGGACCCGTGCGGCCCGCGTTCGCCATGCACGCGCCGCCGCCGGTCGTTCGACCGCTCCCTGATTTCCCCAAGCGCTTCGCCTCCCGCTCCGGGTTTACACCGGCGCTCATGCCGCTTGCAATATCAGGTAGCCTGATATTAAATGAAGTCGTCCGCAGCAGAAGTGCTGCGCACCGAATCGCACTGGAAACGAACGACAGGAACAGAACATGAGCAAGTACGACAACCGCTGGCAGACCGTTGAAGTGACAGTGGAGGCCGGCATCGCGTGGGTCACGCTGAACCGCCCGGAGAAGCGCAATGCGATGAGCCCGACGCTGAACCAAGAAATGCTGCAGGTGCTCGACGCGGTCGAGTTCGACGACGAGGCGAAGGTGCTGGTGCTGACCGGCGCAGGCGCCGCATGGACGGCCGGCATGGATCTGAAGGAATATTTCCGCGAGATCGACGGCGGCTCCGACGCGCTGCAGGAAAAGGTGCGCCGCGACGCATCGGAATGGCAGTGGCGCCGCCTGCGGATGTACAACAAACCGACGATCGCGATGGTGAACGGCTGGTGCTTCGGCGGCGGGTTCTCGCCGCTCGTCGCGTGCGACCTCGCGATCGCAGCCGACGAAGCGGTGTTCGGGCTGTCGGAGATCAACTGGGGCATCCCGCCGGGCAACCTCGTGAGCAAGGCGATGGCGGATACGGTCGGGCATCGTCGCGCGCTGCACTACATCATGACCGGCGACACGTTCACCGGCGTCGAAGCGGCGGAAATGGGCCTCGTGAACAGCAGCGTGCCGCTCGCCGGGCTGCGCGACGCGACGATCGCGCTCGCCGCGCGGCTGATGGACAAGAACCCGGTCGTGCTGCGCGCGGCGAAACACGGCTTCAAGCGCTCGCGCGAACTCACGTGGGAGCAGTGCGAGGATTACCTGTATGCGAAGCTCGACCAGGCGCAGCTGCGCGACCCGGAACGCGGCCGCGAGCAGGGCCTGAAGCAGTTCCTCGACGACAAGACGATCAAGCCGGGCTTGCAGGCATACAAGCGCTGATACAAGCACTGATACAAGCGCCGATACAAGCGTTGATGCAGCCGCCGGCGCGACCGCCGGCGTAATCGCAAGAGACAGGCAAGGCAGGAGACGACATGACCGACAGACGGATGCTGATCGGCGGCGAGTGGTGCACCGCCCGCGACGGCCGCACCTTCGACCGCTTCAACCCCGCGACGGGCGCGCTCGCGTCGCGCGCGCCGGCGGCCGGCATCGCCGACGCCGACGCGGCGATCGACGCCGCGCAACGCGCATTCCCCGCATGGGCGGCGCTCGCGCCGACCGAGCGGCGCCGCCGGCTGCTGAAGGCGGCCGACCTGATGGACGCGCGTATCGACGCGTTCATCGAGACCGGCGTCGCCGAAACGGGCGCGACGCCCGGCTGGCTCGGCTTCAACGTGACGCTCGCGGCGAACATGCTGCGCGAGGCCGCGTCGATGACGACGCAGATCGACGGCGACGTGATTCCGTCCGACGTACCGGGCAATCTCGCGCTCGCGATGCGGGTGCCGTGCGGCGTGGTGCTCGGGATCGCGCCGTGGAACGCGCCGGTGATTCTCGGCACGCGTGCGCTGGCGATGCCGCTCGCGTGCGGCAACACGGTCGTGCTGAAAGCGTCCGAGGCGTGCTCGGGCGTGCACGCGCTGATCGGCGCGGTGCTGGACGAAGCGGGGCTCGGCGCGGGCGTGGTGAACGTGATCACGCACGCGGCGGCCGATGCGCCGGAACTCGTCGAGCGAATGATCGCGCATCCGCACGTGAAGCGGATCAACTTCACCGGGTCGACGCACGTCGGCCGCATCATCGCGCGCCACGCGGCCGCGCATCTCAAACCCGTGCTGCTCGAACTCGGCGGCAAGGCGCCGGTGCTGGTGCTCGACGACGCCGATGTCGATGCGGCCGTCGACGCGATCGCGTTCGGCGCATTCTTCAACCAGGGGCAGATCTGCATGTCGACCGAACGCGTGATCGCCGCGCGGCCGATTGCCGATGCGCTCGTCGAACGGCTGACGGCGAAGGCGCGCACGCTGATCGCCGGCGATCCGCAGGCCGGTCACGCGCTCGGCACGATGGTCGATGCGGCCGCCGCCGCGCGCGCCGCGTCGCTCGTCGAGGATGCGCGTGCGCACGGCGCGCAACTGCCGCTCGGCTGCCGTGTGGAAGGCGCGACGATGCAGCCCGCGATCGTCGACGGCGTCACGCGCGATATGCGGCTCTATCGCGAGGAGTCGTTCGCGCCGGTCGTCGCGATCCTGCGCGCCGACAGCGACGACGAAGCGGTCGCGCTCGCGAACGACAGCGAGTTCGGGCTGTCGGCGAGCGTGTTCAGCCGCGATATCGCGCGTGCGATGGCGGTCGCGCGGCGAATCGAATCGGGGATCTGTCACGTGAACGGGCCGACCGTGCACGACGAAGCGCAGATGCCGTTCGGCGGCACGAAGGCGAGCGGCTACGGCCGCTTCGGCAGCCGCGCGTCGATCGCCGAATTCACCGAGCTGCGCTGGATCACCGTGCAGACCACGCCGCGTCATTACCCGATATGAGCGAGCCGACGATGAATGTAGCGACGCCCGCCAGCAGCCCGGTGAACGACACGCGCGCCGTACGCTATCGCGCGGCCGCCGTCGCGGTCGGCGCGGCCGAGATTCGCCGCACTGACGACGGCACGTGGTATCTGCGTTCGCGCGAGCCGCTCGGCGAGTACCCGACGCGCATCACCGACTGCCTCGTGCGCGGCGCGCAAGCGCATCCGGACCGCGTGCTGGCCGCGCGGCGCGGCGCCGACGGCCGCTGGATCGAGATCACCTACGCGCAGATGCTCGAACGCGCGCGAGCGCTCGGCCAGGGCCTCGTCGATCTCGGGCTGTCGGCCCAGCGACCGCTCGCGGTGCTGTCCGGCAACGACCTCGAGCACCTGCAGATGATGTTCGCGGCGATGCTGGCCGGCGTGCCGTACTCGCCGATCTCGCCCGCGTATTCGCTGGTGTCGACCGACTACGGCAAGCTGCGTCATACGCTCGGCGTGCTGCGGCCGGGCGCGGTGTTCGTCGCGGAACGCGCGCCGTTCGCGCGTGCGCTCGACGCGACGCTGCCGGCCGATGCGGCGCTGATCGTCGCTCGCGATGCGGACGTCGATGCCGCGGGCCGCGCGGTGCCGCTGTCGCGCCTCGTCGCCACCGTCCCGCGCACGATCGACGCGATCCACGACGCGGTCGGCCCCGATCATCTCGCGAAGATCCTGTTCACGTCTGGTTCGACGAAGCTGCCGAAGGCCGTGCCGACCACGCACCGGATGCTGTGCAGCAATCAGCAGATGCTGCGCCAGACGATGCCGGAACTCACGCGCGAGCCGCCCGTGCTGGTCGACTGGCTGCCGTGGAATCACACGTTCGGCGGCAGCCACAACCTCGGCATCGCGCTGTACAACGGCGGCACGCTGTACATCGACGATGGCCGCCCGATGCCCGGCCGCTTCGACGAAACGGTGCGCAACCTTCGCGAGATTGCGCCGACGATCTACTTCAACGTCCCGAAGGGCTGGGAAGAGTTGACCGCCGCGCTCGAACGCGACGCCGAACTGCGCGACACGTTCTTCTCGCGCGTGAAGCTGTATTTCTTCGGCGGCGCGGGGCTGTCGCAGGCCGCGTGGGACCGGCTCGACCGCGTGACCGAAGCGCATTGCGGCGAGCGCATCCGGATCATGGCCGGCCTCGGGATGACGGAGGCGTCGCCGTCGTGCCTGTTCACGACGGGGCCGCTGATGCGCGCCGGCTACATCGGGCTGCCCGCGCCCGGCTGCGACGCGAAGCTCGTGCCGTGCGGCGGCAAGCACGAGCTGCGCTTCAAGGGGCCGAACGTGATGCGCGGCTACTGGCACGCGGACGTCGATCCGCGCGACGTGTTCGACGAAGAAGGCTATTACCGCAGCGGCGACGCCGGCGTCTTTGCCGATCCGGAGCGGCCGGAGCTGGGGCTGATGTTCGACGGGCGGCTGACCGAGGATTTCAAGCTTAGCAGCGGCACGTTCGTCAGCGTCGGGCCATTGCGCGCGAACGCGGTGTCGACCGGCGCGCCGTACGTGCAGGACGTGGTCGTCACCGGCATCGATCGCGATGACATCGGCTTGCTGGTGTTTCCGCGCGTCGACGCGTGCCGTGCGCTGGCGGGGCTCGCCGCGGATGCCTCGGTGACCGACGTGCTGCGCGCGCCGGCCGTGCGCGCGGCATTCGCGGCGTGGCTCGCCGCGCTGAACCGGAACGCGAGCGGCGGCTCGACGTTCGTCGCGCGGATCCGGCTGATCGACACGCCGCCGTCGCTCGATCTCGGCGAAGTGACCGACAAGGGCTCGCTGAACCAGGCGGCCGTGCAGAAGCATCGCGCGGCGACGATCGATGCGCTGTACGACCCGGCGCGGCGCGATCCCGACGTGATTTACGCGGACGGCGCGTCGAAATAGCGACCGGCAGCAAGCAGCACCAAGCAGCAAGCAGTACCAAGCAGGCACAACGACCGGCCGGCCACGACACCGGCGGGCATTCTTGCGGCCAGTGAATCAGGTTGCCTGATAAAGGCGGCCATTCATGCGACACCTCGCGCGCCGAACCGCCACTGGCCGGCGGCGGCGCGCGGCGGCCGTTGCTGGGCCGACCGACTACAAGACATGGGACTGGAGACATGAACACTTACGTTGCCGAAAAATCCACGGTCGCGACCACGCTCGCGCTGTGTTTCGCGATCGCACTCCTCGAAGGGCTCGACCTGCAGTCCGTCGGCGTCGCCGCGCCGCGGATGGCGCGCGAATTCGGGCTGTCCGTATCGCAGATGGGCATCGCGTTCAGCGCGGGCACGTTCGGGCTGCTGCCGGGCGCGATGCTCGGCGGGCGGCTCGCCGACCGGATCGGCCGCAAGCGCGTGCTGATCGCATCGGTCGTGCTGTTCGGACTGCTGTCGATCGCGACCGCGCAGGTCTCGACGTTCGCGATGCTCGTCGTCGTGCGCGTGCTGACCGGCATCGGCCTCGGCGGCGCGATGCCGAACCTGATCGCGCTGTCGTCCGAAGCGGTCGAGCCGCGCTCGCGCAGCAGCGCGGTCGCGACGATGTACTGCGGGATCCCGTTCGGCGGCGTGATCGCGTCGCTGATCGGCGTGCTGCTCGCTGGCGACACCGAATGGCGGCACATCTTCTACGTCGGCGGCGTGGGGCCGCTGCTGCTCGTGCCGCTGCTGGTGTGGTTCCTGCCGGAATCGCGCGCGTATCTCGACGTCGCCGGCACGCAGGCCGCGCGCGCCAGCGTCGCGCGCACGCTGTTCGGCGACGGCCGCACGACGTCGACGGTCGCGCTCTGGGTTAGCTACTTCTGCACGCTGATCGTCCTGTACTTCCTGCTGAACTGGCTGCCGTCGCTGATGGCCGCGCGCGGGCTCGATCGCGCGCACGTCGGCCTCGTGCAGATCGCGTTCAACGTCGGCGCGGGGCTCGGCGCGCTCGGCATCGGCGCGGCGCTCGACCGGATGCGCGCGTCGCGCGTGGTCGGCGGCATGTATGTCGGGATCGTGCTGTCGCTCGCCGCGCTCGCGGCTGCGCCCGGCTTCGCGTCGCTCGCGACGGCAGCGTTCGCGGCCGGGATGTTCGTCGTCGGCGGGCAGTCCGTACTGTATGCGCTCGCTGCGATCTACTACCCGACCGCGATGCGCGGCACCGGCGTCGGCGCGGCGGTGGCCGTCGGCCGGCTCGGCTCCGTCGTCGGCCCGCTCGCGGCCGCGACGCTGCTCGCCGCGGGCCGCAGCGCGCCCGTCGTGATCGGCGCGAGCATTCCCGTCACGCTCGTCGCGGCCTTCGCTGCATTCGTGCTGATTCGCCGTCCGCAAGCCGGCGACTGACGTTTCGTTTTTTTCGATGCGCGCCGTCAGAGCGCGCGATTCAACACGGTCTGGAGACGCAACGAAATGAAGACGAAGACAAGGAACGGCCTGCTGGCCGCCGGCGCGTGCTGCGCGCTCGCCGCGCCGGGCGCGCACGCGCAGTCGAGCGTGACGCTGTACGGGATCATCGATACGGGCGTCGAGTTCGTGTCGCACGCGAACGCGGCGGGCGACCACGTCGTGCGGATGCCGGGCGTGACTGGCGAACTGCCGTCGCGCTGGGGGCTGCGCGGCACCGAAGATCTCGGCGGCGGCTACCAGGCAGTGTTCACGCTCGAAAGCGGTTTCAACGTGCGCGGCGGCGACCTCGGCCAGGGCGGCCGGCTGTTCGGGCGCCAGGCATTCGTCGGGCTGAAGAGCGGCTTCGGCACGCTCGCGTTCGGCCGCCAGTACACGATGACCTACCTCGCGCTGCAGGGCGCGGACATCATCGGCCCCGACATCTACGGGCTCGGCTCGTTCGACGCGTATGTGCCGAACGGCCGCGCCGACAACGCCGTGACCTACGTCGGCACATATCGCGGCGTGACGTTGGGCGCCGCGTACTCGTTCGGCCGCGATGGCGCGGGCACCGGCAACTCGCCGGGGCAGGGCACGTGCGCGGGTCAGGTGCCGGGCGACGCGGTGCAATGCCGCAACTGGTCGGTGATGCTCAAGTACGACAGCGCGTATTTCGGCGCGGCGGCGTCGTACGAGGAACAGCGCGGCGGCACCGGCGCGGCCGCGAACTTCTTCGACGGCGTGGCGCCCGTCCCCTTTACCAGCAGCGGCGGCAAGGATGCGCGCACGCATGTGAGCGCGTATGCGCAGGCGGCCGGCGCGAAGATCGGCGCGGGCTGGATCGGGCGGCGCGTGTCGACGGGTTCGCCGGCGGCGCCCGGCGCGCATTCGGACCTGTTCTTCGTCGGCGCGTCGTATGCGGTGAAGCCCGACTTCGTCGTCGACGGCGAAGGCTACCGGATCGTCAACAGCGCGCACGACACGCGCGCGACGATGGCCACGCTGCGCGCGACCTATCTGCTGACCAAGCGTACGGCCGTCTATGCGCAGTCGTCGTATCTGTGGAACAGCGCGCACGCGCGCTACTCGGTCAGCGGCGGCGGGCCCGGCACGACGCCCGGCGCGGGAATGGGGCAACTCGGCGCGATGGTCGGCGTGCGGCACATGTTCTGATCCAGCGGCGTGACGAATTGAACGGGAGTTAGCGTGAACCGAAAATCTGCATTCCTTTATATCGCGCCGTTGTCAGCCGCCGCGATGCTCGCCGGCTGCGGCGGCGACGATTCGATCAGCGCCGCGCCGACGCACCTGAGCGCCGCGACGCCGGCCGCGATGGCGCAGACCTGCGACGCGCTCGCCGCGAAGCTCGCGTATGCGAACACGTCGTTCACGTCGGTGACGACCGCGGCCGCCGGTACGCTGAAGGTGGCCGGCAAGCCGATCGCCGAGCACTGCGTGATCGAAGGCAAGATGAACGAGCGCGTGAGCGCGGTGGACGGCAACACCTATGCAATCGGCTTCGAGATGCGCTTGCCGAAGGCGTGGAACGGCCGCTTCTTCTACCAGGCGAACGGCGGGCTCGACGGCAACGTGCTGACCGCGACCGGCGAGATCGGCGGCGGCCCGCTGACCGACGCGCTGAACCAGGGCTTCGCGGTGATCAGCTCGGACTCGGGGCACAGCGCCGCGCAGAATCCGCTGTTCGGCCTCGATCCGCAGGCGCGGCTCGACTACGGCTACGGCGCCGTCGATGCGCTCACGCCGATGGCGAAGCAGGTGATCCGGCTCGCATACGGGAAGGCGCCCGATCGCAGCTATTTCGGCGGCTGCTCGAACGGCGGCCGTCACGCGATGGTCACGGCCGTGCGCAACCCGGGCGACTACGACGGGATCATCGCCGGCGATCCCGGCTTCCACCTGCCGAAGGCGGCGATCGGCGAGATGTACGGCGCGCAGCAGTTCGCGAAGATCGCGTCCGCGACCGGCGCGAACGGGCTGCCCGACATCCGCAGCGGCTTCACCGACACCGAGCGCCAGTTCGTCGGCGCGAAGATTCTCGACAAATGCGATGCGCTCGACGGCGTGGCCGACGGGATGGTGCAGGATGTCGCCGCGTGCCAGGCGCATTTCAGCGTCGACGCGGACATCCCGACCTGCGCGAACGGCACGCGCACCGGCGCGTGCCTGACGGCCGCGCAGAAAAGCGCGATCGAGAACGTGTTCGCGGGCGCGCGCAACAGCGCGGGCACGGCGCTCTACGCGAGCTTTCCGTACGATCCGGGCATGTCGGGCCCCGGCTGGGCGGCGTGGAAGCAGTCGAATTCGGTCGTGCTCGACCCGGCCGCGATGGCGTTCACGTTCATGACGCCGCCGAAGACCGCCGCGACGCTCGCGAATCTCGCCGGCTTCGCGCTGGGCTTCGACATGGACAACGACGCGCCGGCGATCTTCGCGACCAACGGCACGTACACGCAATCGTCGTGGTCGTTCATGACGCCGCCCGACGAGACGAACCTGTCCGCGCTGAAGTCGCGCGGTGCGAAGCTGCTCGTCTATCACGGCACCGGCGATCCGGTGTTCTCGTTCAACGACACGAGCGACTGGTACGCGCGGCTCGCGCAGGCGAACGGCGGCGATGCGTCGAGCTTCGCGCGGTTCTATCCGGTGCCGGGGATGAATCACTGCTCGGGCGGGCCGGCTACCGATCAGTTCGACATGCTGACGCCGCTCGTCGCGTGGGTCGAACAGGGGCAGGCGCCCGCGGCGATCGTCGCGGCCGCGCGCGACACGACCAACGCGGTGCCGAACGCGGACGTGCCGGCGTCGTGGGGCGCGGGGCGCACGCGTCCGCTGTGTCCGTATCCGCAGGTCGCGCGCTACAACGGCTCGGGGGACGTGAATTCCGCGGCGAGCTTCAGTTGTCGATGACGTAGAGAAGGGCGAATGTATCGACGCGCGGATGCCTCGATACATTCGCGGTTGTCCCGCAGCGGGGGATGAGCGTGCCGGCCGGTCGGTACGGAAACGGCGATGCGTCGCGCATGACGGTTGCGTTTGCCGCTCGATGCGGTATCAGGGGGATACACTGTGGCGCTTTCGCGTCGGCGAGACACGTCCCGACCGACGTGCGCCGCCAGGTATCTTTCCTCCGATTCGACCATGCAAACCGTAGCGGTACTCGACTTCGAAACAACCGGGCTTTCCCCGAACATGGGCGACAGGGCGACCGAGATCGCCGTGGTCCTGCTGCGCGACGGCGAGATCGTCGACCGCTACCAGAGCCTGATGAACGCCGGGCGCCGCATTCCGTCCGACGTCGTCGCGCTCACCGGGATCACGAACGAGATGATCGCGTCGGCGCCGCCGGTGTCGAAGGTGATGAAGGAAGCTGCCGCGTTCGTCGGCAACCATCCGGTCGTCGCGCACAACGCCGGTTTCGACAAGCGCTTCTGGCAGGCCGAGCTCGGGATGCTCGGGATGGCGGCCGACCACGCGTTCGCGTGCACGATGCTCGTCGCGCGGCGCATCTATCCGGACGCGCGCAGCCACCGGCTGTCGAGCCTCGCCGACATGCTGCGCCTGCCGCAGACGGGCCGCGTGCACCGCGCGATGGTCGACGCGGAGATCGCGAGCCATCTGTGGTGCCGGATGCAGCGCGACATCGGCGAAACATACGGGCTGCGTCAGGTCGATCACGGGCTCATGTCGCGACTGCAGGCGACGAGCAAGGCGAAGGTCGCGACGTTCTTCAGTTCGCTGGCCGCCGGCGCGCGCTGACGCGCGGCGTTACTCGGCGCGGTCGCGGGGCCGACGCGGTGAACGCCGACGTGCGGCCCCGCGCTCGCGCGTCAAACCAGTTCCCCTACACACGCGTCGAACTGCGCGACGAGCGTGTCGACGTCGTGTGCCGTCGTCTGCGGGCACACCAGCATCATGTTGTGGAACGGCGTAATCAGCACGCCGCGGTTCAGCAGATACAGATGCACGATGTGCTCGAGTTCGCTGTCGAGCTGTTCGCCCGCGAGCGTGCCGTTGCGCGGCGGCGTGGGCGTGAACTGGAATTCGGTACGCGCGCCGATGCGCGTCACGCACCATGGCAGCCCGTGCTTCGCGATCGCACCTTCGAGCCCCGCCGCGAGCCGCGCGGCCAGTTCGAACATGTGCGCATACGCGGCGTCGGTCGCGACCTCGGCGAGCGTCGCACGCATCGCATGCATCGCGAGCATGTTCGCGGTGAGCGTCGTGCCGATGCCCGAATGGCCGGGCGGCGCGTTCAGCTTCGCCTGCTTCGCGCGCTCCGCGAATTCGGCGCTGAACCCGTACACGGCGCACGGCACGCCGCCCGCGATCGGCTTGCCGACCACCAGTGCGTCCGGTTCGAGACCGTGCGCGGCCGCGTACCCGCCCGGGCCGCTGCTGATCGTGTGCGTTTCGTCGATCACGAGAAGCGTGCCGTAGCGACGCGTCAGTTCCCGCGCGGCGTCCCAGAAGCCGGGATCGGGTAGCACCATCCCGATGTTCGTCATCGCGGGCTCGGCGAGCACGCATGCGACGTCGCCATTCTTCAGCGCCGCTTCGAGCGCGTCGAGATCGTTGAACTCGACCACGCGCGTGTTCGCGAGCAGATCATGGGATTGTCCGAGCAGGCTGTCGCGCTGCACCGCGCGGCCGTCGACGAGATCGACGAACACGTCGTCGACCGTGCCGTGATAGCAGCCGTTGAACACGACGATCGTGTTGCGGCCGGTGGCCGCGCGCGCCCAGCGCAGCACGAAGCGGTTCGCGTCGCTCGCGCTCAGCGCGAACTGCCAGACCGGCAACCTGAAGCGCCGCGCGAGTTCGCGCGACACCCATGCGGCGTCCTCGCTCGGCAGCATCGTCGTATAGCCGCGCGTCGCCTGTTCGGCGAGCGCGCGGGCGACCGGCTCGGGCGCATGGCCGAACATCGCGCCGGTGTCGCCGAGGCAGAAGTCCGCATAGCGGTGGCCGTCGACGTCGGTGAACGTCGCGCCGCGCGCTTCCTTCACGACCAGCGAGAACGGCGTCGACCAGTCCTGCATCCAGTGCAACGGCACGCCGAACAGCAGGTGCTCGGCCGCTTCCGCCGACAACGCGCGGGAGATCGGCATGGCTTCGGTGAACGCGTGGCGCTCGCGATCGAACAGCGCGCGGGCGCGGATGAGGTCGACTCCGTGGCGGGTCTGCAATTGAGGCTCCTGTGACGGGGTTGAATGGTTCGATGATGCCTCCGCGAGCTTGTCATATTCCATGCGCAGGGTCGATCCGGACTCGACCGTGGCGCCGTCACACGGACAGTTTGTGCGCATAAAGATATGACAACATATGTCTTTCGATCGGCGAACAGAGGTGAGTGTGTGCACACATCTTGGTCGGTGCGTCAGTGAAGACAGGGTAAACGACAGATTCATCCTGCGCAGCGATCGCGTCTAGACTGCCCGATGTAGTACGACGACGTATGAATCGAGATCGCCGCCCGCGCATCAATCCCCACACCCCATTGAAGGAGTGCCCATGGCCGCAACCCGTCGCCGTTCGTCTTCGTCCGCCCGGTCGGATTCACCGAAGCGGGTCTCGCGCCGCGACTTCATCGGCTGGAGCGGCGCGCTCGCCGGCGGCGCCGTGCTCGGCGGACCGCTCGCGGCCACCGGCGCGTGGGCGGCCGGCACGTTGCCCCATGCGGCGGTCGACCTGATCTGGGGCGAGCACGGTGCGGCGGCGCGCATTGCCGCGTCGCTCGCGCATGTGTCGCGTCTCGCATTTCGCCGACGCGACTTCGACGCCACGCACTACGGCGCGCGTCCATGCGCGACCGTCGCGCAGACGTCGCCGTACCCGGCAGCGAAATCGCCGGTCAGCCCCGGCTCCGAACTGACGACCGCGCCCGGCTCGTTCGACTCGCGCCCGGCGTTTCTCGCGGCGATCGACGCATGCGTACGCGAAGGCGGCGGCCGCGTGATCGTGCCGGCCGGCACCTGGTACTGCGCGGGGCCGATCGTGCTGCAGAGCAACGTGAACTTCCATCTGAGCGCGAACTGCACGATCTACTTCAGCCCGAATCCGGCCGACTACGCGAAGGACGGCCCCGTCGACTGCGGTGCGAACGGCCGCCTGTACTACAGCCGCTGGCAGGCGAACGACTGCCTGAACTACGGCGCACCTGTCTATGCGCGCAACGCGACGAACATCGCGCTGACCGGCGAAGGGCCGACGTCGGTGCTGAACGGGCAGGCAATGACGCCGTTCTCCGGCAGCGGCGCCGGCAGCGTGTGCTGGTGGACCTACAAGGGTTCGTCGGGCGCGTATGGCGCAGGCGCGGCGGTGCCGGCCCAGAACTACGCGAACCCGAACAACGTGGACCTGCGGATCGTCGCGCCCGCGATTCCCGATGCGCTTTATGCGCTGCTGACGTCGCCCGTCACGCCGTGGCAGCAGGACCAGAACTACCTGCCCGCGCTGTCCGAGGCCGGCGTGCCGGTCGAGAAGCGCATCTTCGGTCTCGGCCACTACCTGCGGCCGTGCATGGTCGAATTCATCGGCTGCACCAACGTGCTGATGGAGAACTACCAGACGCAGAACACGCCGTTCTGGCAGCACCATCCGACCGCTTCGCGCAACGTCGTGATCCGCGGCGTGACGACCAACAGCATCGGCCCGAACAACGACGGCTTCGATCCCGACGCGTGTACCGACGTGCTGTGCGAAGACTGCACGTTCAACACCGGCGACGACTGCATCGCGATCAAGTCGGGCAAGGACCGCGACACCGAATACGGGCCTGCGAAGCGGCACCTGATCCGCAACTGCACGATGAACAGCGGGCACGGCGGCATCACGCTCGGCAGCGAGATGGGCGGCGGTGTCGAGCAGATCTACGCGACGAACCTGTCGATGCTGAACGCGAACTGGCAGACCAACCCGCTGAACATCGCGATTCGCGTGAAGACCAACATGAACCGCGGCGGCTACGTGAAGGACTTCCACGTGAAGGGCGTCACGCTGCCGAACGGTGTGACGCTCAAAGGCGGCGGCTACGGCAGCGCGCTGCTCGCCGGCAGCCCCGTCAACGCGAGCGTGCCGCTCGGCGTAGTCACGCCGGCGGCCGGCAACCCGTCGGCCGCGCAGGGCGGCATCGTCACGTTCGATTGCGATTACCAGCCCGCGAACGATGCGGTGCGCACGCGGCCTCCGGTCGTGCAGAACGTGACGATTTCCGACGTGAAGGCGAGCAACGTGACGCTGAACGGCGTGACCGCATCGTGCTTCCAGGCGATCGTCGCGCAGGGGCCGGTCGCGTTCGACTACAACGGCACGCCGCCGACGCCCGCCGTGCAGCCGATCTCCGGCGTGACGATCAGCAACTGCGACTTCGGCACGCCCGTCGCGTCGGGCGCGGCGACCGTCACGTCGCCGGGGCCGATCTATGCGTTCAACGTGAGCGCGATGACGCTGACCAACGTGACGATCGCCGGGCAGGTGGTCAATACGACGATCACCGACAAGCGGTGACGGACGGACAGGCGGACAGGCGGACAGACGGACAGACGGACAGACGGACAGACGGACAGGCGGAAACGCGTTCGCGGGCGGCCGCGATGCACGCGAACGCGCTACGCCAGCGTCTTGATCATGTGGTGTTCGTCGTAGAAACGTCCATCGACGAACAGCGAGCGCGGTTCCGTGCCGAACCGGACGAAGCCTTGCGATGCGTACAGCCGCTCCGCGGCGCCGTTGATCTCGTTCACGCACAGCGTCAGTTGCTTGCACCCCCACGCGTGCGCCGCGTGAGCGGTGGCGCTGTCGAGCAGCGATTGCGCGATGCCGCGCCCGCGATACGCGGGGTCGACGAACACCCCCCAGATCAGCGCCTTGTGCGCGATCTTCGCACGCGCATCGCGGCGCACGCCGGTGATGCCGACGAGCGTGTCGCGGTCGAATGCGCCGAACACGGCCTGCACGCCGGTCGGCGTGATGCGCGTCGCGAATTCATCGATCGGGATGCCGGCTTCTTCGTCGCGGGTCGGCAGGAACGAGGTCGGCGACGTGTCGATCGCGTGGAGGCGGACGGTGCGGAATTGCGCCGCGTCGGCGGCATCGAGCAGGCGGATCGTGATCATCGGTGCGGGTTGTCGTGGGATTGCCGGAGATAGCGGAATCTGCGGCGCGCCGGGTGGCAGCGCATCGACAATGCTAAGGGGAAACGCTTGCATATGCTGGTGCGATCGACGGGCTCCATCGGCGCCGTCGAATGGCAGAGGCGGTGTCGCACGAGCAATGAATCAGCGTGCGTGCGATGAGCCGGCCGGCAATCGCACACTCCGCTCGCGCATGTGCCCGGAAGCGAATCGGACGGGCGCATACCGGCTGCCGCGTTCGACGCGAGCCGGACCCACGCGGGATGCGATATGCGGGAAGTGACGATGGAGTGTCGTACGCGACAGGGACGCGGCGCCGACGGACGGAAAGGCGATGAAGCGACACACGCCAGCCGCCGCGCCGGCACGCATGAAATGCGTGTGATGCGTGTGATGTCTGCGGTATGTGGGATGCGCCCGACCAGGTCGGGCGCACGCACGCCGCATCAATACCGCGACAGCTGATTGCCGTTGATCTGCACGCGATCGCCCGGGCGCAGGTCGCCTGGCGACTGCACGTCGAACGAGCGCATCGAGCCGTCGCTGACCCGCACGTCGATCCGATAGCTGCTCGGCGGTTGCGCCGCACCCATCTGCTGGCCGATCTGGTTGCCGGCCACGGCACCGCCGAGCGCGCCGATCACGGTGGCCGCATCGCGGCCGTGACCGCGGCCGAACTGGTTGCCCACCAGGCCGCCGACCAGCGCACCGACGACGGTGCCCGCGACGCCCGACGTGCCGACCGAGCCGCTCACCGGCTGGATGTTCGCGACCGTGCCGTATTGCGTGCCGTAGCCGTTGCCGTACTGGCCGCCGTAAGGCTGCTGATTGCCGTATCGATTGCCGTACGGGTCGTACTGCGGCGCCTGGTTGGGGTAGGCCGGCTGCTGCGGCTGCACGTAGCCCGGTTGCGAGTACGTGGGCTGCGCGTAGCCGGGTGTCGCGTATTGCTGCTGCGGATAGCCCGGTTGCGCGCCGTAGTAACCGGGCGCGACACAGGCGGTCAGCGGAAGCGCCGCCACGGCGACGACGGAGGCGAACAGAACGGTCTTCGTGGAAGGCATGCGCATCATGATGATTCCTGCATCGGCAACGTGTTCGCCGACGAATTCCGGGACGGGTGGCGAATTCGGCGTGAGTATAAGGAAAGGGCGGATGCGCGTCCGGTGCGGCCGGGTAACAACGTGTAAAGTCTGTTGCCGCGCAAATCGGTGTGCGGATCGGCGCGTGGATCGTCGTGAGAGTGGCCGCCCGAGCGGGACCGTGGAGCCGGCGCGCTACGGCGACAGGAGCTCCGTTCCGACGCCCGCATTCCGGCGCCGCCGCCCATTGCGCACACGTCGGCATTTCCGCCGATTCCGCCGCGACCGTGCGCGTCTCTCGGCCCCCCGATGTGCGATTCCGCGCCGCACATCGCGAAATCGAATGCGCAGCATCGCGACATTTAATTGGCCACTGGCCGTCCCGTCCGATATCGTGACCGCATTCCCCGCACGGTCGCGCCGTGACGGCCGCGGCGCCTGCCCCTGTCCGCGCCGGCGTTGCGCAGCGACCGCCCGACCCGTTCCATGCCATGACCGATCGCTTCTTCACCCATGCCGTCGATGCCGGCGGCCAGCCCATCAACCTCGTCGCCCGTGACGGCCGCTTCGTCGCGATCGGCGCCGACTGCACCGCCGCGCCGGGCGCGGAAACGATCGATCTCGGCGGCCGCGTCGTGCTGCCCGGCTTCGTCGACGGCCACATCCATCTCGACAAGAGCTTCGTCGGCGACCGCTGGGTGCCGCACGAACCGGTCGGCTCGCTGCGCGAGCGGCTCGCGGCCGAGAAGCGCCAGCTCGCGGCCGCGCTCCCGATCGTCGAGCGTGCGAACGCGCTGATCGGGCAGGCCGCCGCGTTCGGCACGATCGCGATGCGCAGCCATGTCGACGTCGACGCGACGACGGGCCTGTCGAACCTGCACGCCGTGATGGCCGCGCGCGAACAATGGCGCGAGATCGTCGATATCGAACTGGTCGCGTTTCCGCAGGCCGGCGTGGTGAGCTGCCCGGGCACCGCGGCGATCCTCGATGCGGCCGTGCGCGAAGGCGCGGACGTGGTCGGCGGGATCGATCCGACGACGCTCGACGGCGATGCGGACGGCCAGCTCGACGTCGTGTTCGGCCTCGCCGAAAAGCGCGGCGTGAAGATCGACATCCACCTGCACGAACCGGGCGAGACCGGTATCGCGCAACTGCTGCGGATCGCCGCGCGCACGCGCGCGGCGGGCCTCGGCGGCCGCGTGAACGTGAGCCATGCGTACGCGCTCGGCCAGGTCGATCAACGCGACGTCGAGCGTGCGGCCGCGGCGCTCGCCGACGCCGGCGTGTCGATCCTGACCAACGCGCCGGGCGACTGCGCATTCCCGCCGGTGCGGCAGCTGCGCGATGCGGGCGTGCACGTGTTCGCGGGCAACGACAACATTCGCGATGCGTGGTGGCCGTACGGCAACGGCGACATGCTGCAGCGCGCGATGATGGTCGGCTACCGCTCGGGCTTTTACACCGATGAAGCGCTCGGCATCGCGCTCGACATGGCGACGCACGCCGGCGCCCGCGCGATCGGCAAGACGAATTACGGGATCGCGGTCGGCTGCGACGCGAGCTTCGTCGCGGTGCGCGCGCCGAATGCGGCGGCGGCTGTCGCCGGCGTGCCGGCCGAACGCTGGGTGTTCCGCCGCGGTGAAGCCGATACCGGCGCGCCGTTTGTCCCGGCACCGAGTTTTAAGCGATGACGAACGACCGCCGTCGCGGTGTGTGCATCGCGACGGCTCGGCACTAATCGACCGACTCACCGACCGACTCACCGACCGCTCCGCGAAACCGACATGACGACCCTGCTGATCCGCAACGTCCGCACGCACGCCGACGACGCGCTCGACATCCTGATCGAAGGCGACCGCATCGCGCGCATCGGCCCGTCGCTCGACGCGCCCGCCGGCTGTGCGATCGAGGACGGCGCGCATGCGCTCGCCCTGCCTGGCCTCGTCGAAGGCCATACACATCTCGACAAGACGCACTGGGGGATGCCGTGGTATCGCAACGCGGTGGGGCCGCGCCTCATCGACCGCATCGAGAACGAACGCAAGTACCGCGCGACGAGCGGCCATGATGCGGGCGCCGCGTCGCTCGCGCTGTCGCGCGCATTCCTCGCCGCCGGCACGACGCGCATCCGCACGCACGTCGACATCGACACCGAAGCCGGGCTGCGGCATCTGCACGGCGTGCTCGCGACGCGCGAGACGCTGCGCGGCCAGGTCGACATCCAGATCGTCGCGTTTCCGCAGTCGGGCGTGCTCAAGCGGCCCGGCACGGCCGCGTTGCTGTCCGACGCGCTGGCCGCGGGCGCCGATTTGCTCGGCGGGCTCGACCCGTGCGCGATCGAAGGCGATCCGGTCGAGGCGGTGGACGTGCTGTTCGGCATCGCGGAGCGCCATGGCCGCGGGCTCGACCTGCATCTGCACGAACGCGGCTCGATGGGCGCGTACTCGCTCGACCTGATCCTGCAGCGCACGGCCGCGCTCGGCATGCAGGGCAAGGTCACGATCAGTCACGGCTTCTGCCTCGGCGATATCGCCGACCGCGAGCGCGACGCGCTGCTCGCGCGGATGGCCGAACTCGGCGTGGCGATCGTCACGACGGCGCCGGCCGCGGTGCCGGTGCCGTCGTTGGTTGCGTGCCGCGCGGCCGGCGTGACCGTGATCGGCGGCAATGACGGCGTGCGCGATACGTGGACGCCGTACGGCTCGCCCGACATGCTCGAGCGCGCGATGCTGATCGGCATGCGCAACGATTTCCGTCGCGACGACGCGCTCGAAGTCGCGCTCGACTGCGTGACGCACGGCGCGGCGCGCGGGTGCGGCTTCACCGGCTATGGCCTGGAAGCGGGCAACCGCGCGGACGTCGTGCTCGTCGACGCGCTGACGTTCGCCGAGGCCGTCGTCGCGCGGCCGACGCGGCGGCTCGTCGTGTCGTCGGGGAAGATCGCCGCGCGCGACGGTGCGCTCGTCTGACGCGGGCGCAGCGTCTTGACGGATTTCAAGTCCGGTGATGTTCCGGCATTCGGTTGACGCGGGTTCGCAGCGCTGCGCTCATTCCTGCTCGTCCTCGTGCTCCAGCATCGCCGCGAGCGCCTCCGTCAGTTCGCGGACCATCGGATCGGCGGTCGGCCGATGCAGGATCGCGACATCCATGTGCTCGATCGGCGCGAAGCCGCCGTGCGCCTCGGTCAGCACCACGTGCTCGTCGGTCACGACGCGCGCGGGCAGCACGCTGATTCCGAGCCCGTCGGCCACCGCCGCCTGGATGCCGCTCAGGCTCGACGTCGTGAAGCTGATCCGCCAGCGGCGGCCACGCTCCTCGATGGCCTTGATCATGTCGTCGCGATAGAGCCCGCGCGGCGGAAACACGACGATCGGCACCGGGTCGAGGTCGATCGTCGGATGCCGCGCGCTGTCGATCCAGCGCAGCTTCTCGGGCCAGCGCACCACTGCCTCGCGGCTGCCGCGCCGCTGCTTGATCAGCGCGAGATCGAGCTCGCCGCGATCGTAGGCTGCGCAGATGTCACGGCTCAGTCCGCACGTCACCTCGAGTTTTACCTGCGGATGGTCGCGCTTGAACGCGGCGAGGGCGTGCGTCGTGCGGCCGGCCGCGAAATCGTCGGGCACGCCGAGCCGGATCGTCTGCGCGACGGTCGCGCCCGACAGCGCTTCCAGCATCTCGTCATTCAGCGCGATCATGCGCCGCGCGTAGCTGAGCACCGTCACGCCGGCGTCGGTCGGCCGCACGTCGCGCGTGCCGCGATCGAGCAGGCGATGTCCGGCGATCTCCTCCAGCCGCCGCACCTTCTGGCTGACCGTCGACTGCGTCGAATGCAGCCGCGCGGACGCAGTCGTGAAGCTGCCGCAGTCGGCGACCATCACGAGCGCACGCAGCAGGTCGAGGTCGAACAAAGGTCTATTCATTTCCGCACTTTTTTGGATTCGAGCATTGCACTTTTAAATATGTGCGACGACTTTTAGCACGGCCCGAGCCGGCGGGCAATCGCGGTTGCGCCGGACCCGGCGCGCGGCACGATTCGCGCGATGGGCAGGGCCGTGCGCTGCTCCTCGATGGAGATGAATACATTCAACGCGGTATAGGCTGCGACCGCGCCGTTTGAAATCCGCTCCGGTGCGCGCGTGATCGTATTGCGAAACATCCGCGTTGTGGAGATCCGGAAACGCGCTCTCGACAGACTGTGTGCTCCATCGGGTAAACGCGGTAAAAATCTATAACGTCAATCAAGTATCAAGTAAAAGTGCGTTATTGAGTCATTCCAACGCGATCTTTGCATGCGGCCGATGCTCATTCGCTTCATCGCCGTGTTCCGCGCTTGCGCTCGAAAATTAAGCAGTCTAGACTGCACCGCAGTTTCATCGAAGTCCCCGTCTTTCGCGACCCGTGCCGGGGCGTCCCGGCGCACCGCTTCCCAACGGACGCCCGGCGCTTGCCCGCCACGTCGAGACCACAAGGACACCCCGTCATGATCCGCACTGCAAAGCTTCTCGTTTCCGCGCTGGCGTTCGCGCCGCTCGTCTCGTTCGCGCAGGACACGGCGACGATCCGCTGGGGCATCGATCCCACCTATCCGCCGTTCGAGGCGAAGCAGCCCGACGGCTCGCTCGCGGGCTTCGACATCGACCTGCGCAATGCGATCTGCGAGCAACTGCGCGCGAAATGCGTGTGGGTCGAGCAGAGCTTCGACGGGATGATTCCGGCGCTGCGCGCGCGCAAGTTCGACGTGATCATGTCCGCGATGACGGCCACCGACGAACGGCTCAAGCAGATCGACTTCTCGAACAAACTCTATGCGTCGCCGGGCGCGCTCGTCGCGCCGGTCGGCTCGAAGCTGCTGCCGACCGCCGCATCGCTCGCCGGCAAGCGCGTCGGGATCGATCAGGGCACTACGCAGGAGGCGTACGCGAAGGCCGAATGGGCGACGAAGGGCGTGACGATCGTGTCGTACCAGAACCAGGATCAGGTCTATCAGGATCTGGTGAATGGCCGGCTCGACGCGACCTTCCAGGACAAGACGCAGGCCGGCTATTCGTTCCTGAAGACGCCGCGCGGCAAGGGCTACGCGTTCGCCGGCCCCGACGTGACCGACGTGCGCATCACCGGCTACGGCGTCGCGATGGGCGTGCGCAAGGGCGATGCGGACATGAAGAAGAGGCTGAACGACGCGATCGCGGCGATCCGCGCGAACGGCACGTACCAGAAGATCGCCGCGAAGTACTTCGACTTCGATATCTACGGCGCGAAGCAGCAGCTCACGTCCGCACCGTGACGCGACGGCTCGATGATCCCGTGATTCATTCAATCGACAGGCAACCCATGACGAGTATCCAGGACCGCGTCGCGAAAGCCGTGACGCCCGAACTGATCGCCGCGTTCCGCGACGAAGGCGCGGTGTGCATCAAGGGCATCTTCTCGCCCGACGAAGTGGCTGCGCTGCGTGCCGGCATCGACGCGAACCTCGCGCAGCCGAGCGAACGCGCGAAGGTCGCGAGCCGGCCCGACGATCCGGGCTGGTTCTTCGAGGACTTCTGCAACTGGCAGCACAACAGCGCGTACCGCGACTTCATCGTGCGTTCGCCGGCGCCGTCCGTCGCGGCCGCGCTGATGGGCACGCGGACGGTGCGGCTGCATCACGACCATCTGCTCGTGAAGGAGCTCGGCACGCGGCAGCGCACGCCGTGGCACCAGGATCAGCCGTACTACAACATCGAAGGCGACGACAACGTCAGCATGTGGATTCCGGTCGATCCGGTACCGCTCGAATCGACGCTGGAATTCGTCGCGGGGTCGCACCTGGGGCCGTGGCTGATGCCGCGCACGTTCATGGACAAGGAGGCGAAGTGGTTCCCGGAAGGCAGCCTCGCCGATCTGCCCGACATCGAAGCCGACCGTTCGGCGTTCCCGATCCGCCACTGGGCGCTCGAGCCGGGCGACATGGTGTGCTTCAGGATGTTGACGCTGCACGCGTCGGGCGGCACGCAGAACCGCCGGCGCGCGTTCTCGATCCGCTTCGTCGGCGACGATATCCGCCACGCGCCGCGCCGCTGGAAGACGTCGCCCGATTTCCCGGGGCTGGCGGACGAACTGTCGGCCGGCGCGCCGCTCGAGCATCCGCTGTTTCCGGTCGTGTGGTCGCGCGGCGCAGGGCAGGTCGGGTCGATCTGATTGACGTCGGCGGCAATCGATGGCATCACGCGACGTCACGCGCGCGCAAGCCGCTTCGCGATGAAGCGGCTGCCGCGCGTGATCGCTTGCAGTGCCGGCGAACGCTCCTCAGGTCTGGTGACGCCCCGCGCCCGGCTTGAAGCGCGAGCCGAGCCGGTAGCGGTTGCCCGGATGCAGGAAGTGCACGAACGTGACCGGCAGCCCGTTCGTCCACGTGCGGCGCGTGAGCGTGAGGCACGGCTCGTCGGCGCGCATGTCGAGCAGCCGCGCCTGTTCGCTGGTCGGCAGCGACGCATCGACCACGTGCTCGATTTCCAGTTCGTAGTGCGACACGTTGTTGAACAGGTATTCGGACGGCGGCTCGGTCCGGAAATCCTGATCGATGAATTCCGGCGCGGCGGCCGGATTCACGTAGCGGTCCTCGAGCTGGATCGGGCGGCCGTTTTCCTCGTGCACGCACACCACGTGAAAGACCGGCGTGTTGACCGCCAGCCCGAACGCGGCTGCGACGTCGAACGACGCGGGCTCGCGCGACTGGCTCAGCACGCGGCATGTGTATTCGTGCCCGCGCGCGCGGATCTCGTCGCGGATGTGCGCGATCATCAGCAGGTTCGACTGCGGCTTCGCTTCGGCGACGAACGTGCCGACGCCCGCGATGCGCTTGAGCACGCCTTCCTCGGTCAGCTCGCGCAGCGCGCGGTTGACCGTCATGCGTGCGACGCCGAATTGCGCGGCGAGATCGAGTTCGGACGGGATGCGGTCCCCGGGGCGCCAGTCGCCTGCATCGACGTTCTGGCGAACGAGCGTCTTGATCTGCTGGAACGGTGCGGTGGTCTTCGTGACCATCGGTGGATCCTTGCGCGAAGAAGTGACGAGGCTAGTCGTCGTGACTGACGATGACCAGAATCTCCGCCCGCGCGGCGCCGAGGCTGCGCGTGCGGTGCGGGATGAGTGCGTTGAAATAGACTGAATCGCCGGTCTTGAGTTGCACCGTCTCGTTCGGAAATTCGATTTCGATGCGCCCCTTGTGCACGAACAGGAATTCCTCGCCTTCGTGTTCACGGAACGTCGACGCAGCGAATTCGTGCGGCGGATGCACGACGAACGGCAGCATCTTCTTCGGCGCGACACCGGCCGCAATGCTTTCGAAGTGATGCGCGCGGCTGTCGGCCGCCGCACCCATCGCCGTGCGCTCGCCGGCGCGCGTGACCGTGATCAGCTCGCGATTGCGGCTTTCCGAGAACAGCTGCTCGACGTCGACGTTCAGCGCCTTCGACAGTTTCAGCGCCACCCCGATCGACGGCACGCTCAGGCCGCGCTCGACCTTCGACAGGTAGCTCTTGGTGAGGCCGGTCTCGTCGGCCAGCACGTCGAGCGTCCAGCCCTTCTGTTTTCGGAGCAGCTTCAGGCGAATCGTCATGGGGCGCCACAGGTTCTTCGAAAAAAAGATTGTAACGCATGACACAAAGTGTCATAAGGTGTATCGTGTGTCCTGAATCGTCGGGAAGACGGCTGCGGTTGGCGTGGCCGACTCGATGCAATTCAGGAGGCGAACATGGCGGAAACGCTGAATTTGACGAAGGAGGCGCTGGTCGCGCTGGCGGAGCGGCGGCTCGATGGCGAGGTGGGCGACAGCGGCTGGTCGGCCCGGCAAAAGCTCGCGCTCACGTGCCGGATCCTGTTCGACGCCGGCCACGATTCGGGCCTGGCCGGACAGATCACCTGCCGCGCAGACGAACCCGGCACGTATTACACGCAGCGGCTCGGGCTCGGCTTCGACGAGACCTCGGCCGCTAACCTGCTGCGCGTCAACGAGGATCTCGACGTCGTCGACGGCGAAGGCATTCCGAATCCGGCCAACCGGTTCCATACGTGGATCTATCGCGAGCGGCCGGACGTGAACTGCATCATCCATACGCATCCCGCGCACGTCGCCGCGCTGTCGATGCTCGAGCAACCGCTCGTCGTGTCGCACATGGACACTTGCCCGCTGTACGACGATTGCGCGTTCCTGAAGGACTGGCCGGGCGTGCCGGTCGGTAACGAGGAGGGCGAGATCATCTCGAAGGCGCTCGGCAGCAAGCGCGCGATCCTGCTGTCGCATCACGGCCAGCTGGTGGTCGGCAAGACGATCGAGGAAGCGTGCATGCTCGCGCTGCTGATCGAGCGGGCCGCGAAGCTGCAACTGCTGGCGATGTCGGCCGGCGAGATCAAGCCGGTTCCGCCGGCGCTGGCCCGCGAAGCGCACGACTGGATTTCGAAGCCGAAGCGCGACGCCGTGACGTTCGACTACTACGCGCGACGCGCGTTGCGCACACATCGGGACTGCATCGCGTGAGCGGGCCGTTCTTTTCCGCCGTGCCGATCAATCAATAATTGAGGAATCCACATCGTGTCAATCCTGTTGCAAGGCATCATCGCCTACCCCGTTACGCCATTCTCCGCCGACGGCAATGTCGACCTGAGCGCGCTCGACGCGCTGATCGAGCGCCTGATCGCCGATGGCGTCCATGCAATTGCGCCGCTGGGCAGTACCGGTGAAAGCGCGTACCTGTCCGATGCCGAATGGGAATCGGTCGCCACCGCGTCGATTCGCGCGGTGCGCCGGCGCGTGCCGACCGTGGTCGGCATTTCCGATCTCACGACCGCGGGTGCGGTGCGCCGCGCGCGCTTTGCCGAACAGGCCGGCGCCGATGCGGTGATGGTGCTGCCGGTGTCGTACTGGAAGCTCGGCAACGACGAAATCGTCGCGCACTACCGCGCGATCGGCGACGCGATCGGCATTCCGGTCATGCTGTACAACAATCCCGCGACGAGCGGCGTCGACATGTCGCCGGATTTGATCGTGACGATCTGCAAGGCCGTCGACAACGTGACGATGGTCAAGGAGAGCACCGGCGACATCGGACGAATGCACCGGCTCGCGCAGTTGAGCGACGGGACGATCCCGTTCTACAACGGCAGCAATCCGATGGCGTTGGCCGCGCTCGCGGCGGGCGCGGCCGGATGGTGCACGGCCGCGCCGAACCTGAATGCCGCATTGCCGCTCGCGCTGGTCGATGCGATGCGCGCGGGCGATCTCGCGCGCGCAAGGTCGGTATTCCATGCGCAGCTGCCGCTGCTGCAGTTCATCGTCAACGGCGGGCTGCCGGTGACCGTGAAGGCCGGGCTGCGGCTGCGCGGCTTCGATGCCGGCGAGCCGAGAAGGCCGTTGCTGCCGCTTGGCGACGTGCGCACGCGCGAACTCGAACGCGTGCTGGCGGCACTCCCGGTCAGCGTGGCGGCATGAGCGGCGGCGCACGGCCGGCGATCGCGGCCGCCGTCGCCGCGGTGCGGGTCGGCACAAGCCGGCCGCTGGCCGGTGCGCCGCACGTCAGCGCGATCGACAAGCAACCGGTCGACGCGCGCCTGTGGTTGGGCGCGCTCGGTTTTGCGGGCGACGAGCAGGCCGACGCGCGGCATCACGGCGGGCCCGACAAGGCCGTCCATCACTACGCGCACGATCACTATGCGTGGTGGTCCGCGCAGATCGGCATGCGCGACGTGCTCGCACAGCCGGGCGCATTCGGCGAAAACCTGTCGACGCACGGCATGACCGAGCGTGACGTGTGTCTCGGCGACGTGTTCACGTTGGGCGGCGCCGTGCTCCAGGTGTCGCAGTCGCGGCAGCCGTGCTGGAAGCTCAACGTGCGTTTCGGCCATCCGCGGATGGCCGCGCTCGTGCAGCAAAGCGGCCGGACCGGCTGGTACTACCGCGTGCTGCGCGAGGGCTGGGTCGCGCCGGGCGATGTGCTGGCACTGCATGAGCGCCAGTATTCGCAATGGCCGCTGTCGACGGTGCTCGATGTACTGTACCGGCGCACGCTCGACATGGCCGCGCTCGATGCGCTGTGCGACGTTCCGGTATTGACGCCTGGCTGGCGCAGGATGCTCGAAAAGCGCCGGATGGAACGCCGGGTCGAAGACTGGACGAAGCGGCTCGGAGGATGAGGGCCGCTGCGGCTTACGTTGCCGACAGATTGCGCACGTCGGCCGTCGGTTCGGCGCCGAATGCATCGCTCAGCGCATAGCCGATCAGTTGCCGCGCGGCGGCGTCGGGCGTCGACAGTGCACCGCTTGCCTTCAACTGGTCGAATTTCTCGCGCATCGGGAAATTCGCTTCGCTGGTCGAGCGGATCGTTGCCTGCATGCCCGTATCGACGACGCCCGGCGCAACGCTGCAGATGCGCAGCCCGCGGTTCGCGTCGAGCGCGACGGCTCGCGCGTGATGATCGAGCGCGGCCTTGGTCGCGCAGTAGACGCTCCAGCCCGCGTACGCGTTGCGCGCGGCGCCGCTCGACACATGCAGGATCCGGCATTCGGTCGGCGCCGATGCCGCCTGCGCGAGCGCCGCCGACAGCATCAGCGGTGCCGCGACGTTCACGCCGACCGCCCGCGCGACGAGCGCCGGGTCTTGCGTCGCGAGCGGCCCGATCGGATCGACGATGCCCGCGTTGTTGAAGAGCAGCACGATCGACGCGCCGTCGACGAAGCTGCGCAGCGTGTCGCCGGCGAGCCAGGTCGCGACGGCCGATGTGTCGGACAGGTCGAGTTCGATTTCGGCGAAGCGCTCGCCGCCCTGTGCGGCGAGCGACGGATGACGGCTGCGCGACACGCCGAGCACGGCGACGCCTTCCTGCAGCAATTGTTCGGCGAGCGACGCGCCGAGGCCGCGCGTGTGTCCGGTGACGATGGCGCGCACGTTCGGCGCTAACGAGGATGCAATCATGGCGATGGACGAGTGAACGGGTGAACCGTGTTGACGAGAAGGACGCGGGCGCGACGTTCCGGCGTGTGCGACGGGCGATGCGCTGCGACAGCGTTGCCTGCGAAGGCGGCCGCGCGCGGCGCCGCGGGTTCGGGTGAACGCGTATCGTAGCGCCGGCCCGGGCCGCGCGCAAACGCGAACGTGATGTCGTGCGCGGGGCACGAAGCCCGACGCAACGAGCAAGCATTCGCGACGCCGAAGGCGTGCACCGCGCGCCGCGCCGCGCTCAGTCCGTTGGACGAAAGCCGCCGCGACAAGTGCGCGCGCGGTGTCGGCGACCGGCATCGTGCCGCACGTCGCGAGCTATCATATGGCTCGCTCGTTCGCGCCGCCGGACGGGCGGCGACCGTTTCCCTCCACCTGCTGCACGCTGCGACGCCATCATGAACACCACGCCGGACATGCCCACGCCACGCGCCCTGCGCGAACTCACGCCCCTCGAAGCCCGGATCCTCGGCGTGCTCGTCGAGAAGCAGCACACGGTGCCGGACACCTATCCGCTGTCGCTGAACGCGCTGACCGCCGGCTGCAACCAGAAAACCGCGCGTTCGCCGGTGATGAACGTCAGCGAGGACGAAGTCACGACCGCGCTCGACGGGCTCAAGCACCTGAGCCTCGTGATGGAAGGCAGCAGCAGCCGCGTGCCGCGTTTCGAGCACAACATGAACCGCGTGCTCGGGATCCCGAGCCAGGCGATCGCGCTGCTGACGATCCTGCTGCTGCGCGGCCCGCAGACGGCCGCAGAACTCCGCCTGAACAGTGCGCGCCTGCACGGCTTCGCCGATATCTCGTCGGTCGAGGCATTCCTCGACGAACTGGCCGCGCGGGCGCAGCCGCTCGTCGTCCGGCTGCCGCGCGCGCCCGGTGCGCGCGAGAACCGCTGGATGCACCTGATGTGCGGCGAGGTGAACGTCGCCGATTACGCCGGTGCCGATACGGGCGGCGGCGCCGATTCCGTTCCGCCGTCCGAGTTCGAGGCGCTGAAGGCGGAGCAAAAGCGGCTGTCGGACGAAGTGGCGCGGCTGAATGCGCTGGTCCAGCGGATGGCGACCGAGCTCGGCATCGACGTCGACACGCCGGGCGCCGCGGGCTGACGCGCCGACCCGGCCGGCACGACACCGGTGCGCCGGCGGGCGAGCCGGGTCACGAACCCGGCTCGCGCCGCTGATCGAAGCCGCGTTACGAGCGACCCCCGACCCCGGCCGCGGCCGGCTGCTGCCCCACGCGAGTGCCATAATCGAGGCTGCCCATCGTTCCAGACGTCCCCGGAGAATTCCCATGCAGAACCTCGACAATCCTTCCCACGATCGCGAGGTAGGCAGCGCCGACGCGACGCAGGACACCACGCGAATCGACGACGTCCGCATCGGCGCGGTGCGTCCGCTGATTTCGCCGGCGCTGTTGCAGGACGAGCTGCCGGTGCCCGCCGCCACGCAGACGCTCGTCGAGGACACGCGCCGCGCGATCGGTGACATCCTGCACGGCCGCGACGACCGGCTGCTGCTCGTGGTCGGCCCGTGCTCGATCCACGACCATGACCAGGCGCTCGACTACGCACGCCGCCTGAAGGCCGCCGCCGATGCGCTGAAGGACGACCTGCTGATCACGATGCGCGTGTACTTCGAGAAGCCGCGCACGACGGTCGGCTGGAAGGGCTACATCAACGATCCGCGGCTGGACGGCAGCTTCCGCATCAACGAAGGGCTGCGCGCCGCGCGCCAGCTGCTGCTCGACATCAACGCGCTCGGCCTGCCGGCATCGACCGAATTCCTCGACCTGCTGAGCCCGCAGTACATCGCGGACCTGATCGCGTGGGGCGCGATCGGCGCGCGCACGACGGAGAGCCAGAGCCATCGTCAGCTCGCGTCGGGGCTGAGCTGCCCGATCGGCTTCAAGAACGGCACCGACGGCGGCGTGCAGGTCGCGTCGGACGCGATCGTCGCCGCGCGCGCGAGCCATGCGTTCATGGGGATGACGAAGATGGGGATGGCCGCGATCTTCGAGACGCGCGGCAACGACGACGCGCATGTAATCCTGCGCGGCGGCAAGAACGGGCCGAACTACGACGCCGGGCACGTCGAGGCGAGCTGCGCGGTGCTGCGCAAGAGCGGGCTGCGCGAGCAGGTGATGGTCGATTGCTCGCATGCGAACTCGAACAAGTCGCATGAACGGCAGATCGAGGTTGCGCAGGATCTCGCGCGGCAGTTGTCGCAGGGCGAGCACCGGATCGTCGGCGTGATGGTCGAGAGCCATATCGAGGCGGGGCGGCAGGATCTGAAGCCGGGCGTGCCGCTGCAGTACGGCGTGTCGATCACCGATGCGTGCCTGAGCTGGGCGCAGACGGAGCCGGTGCTCGACGTGCTGGCCGAGGCGGTGCGGCATCGCAGGGTGTATTCGCGTAACGCGTGACGCAATGCGGCTGCGTGGGCGGGTGGCGTCCGCCGCGCACCCTGATGCACCGGTGAACACCGTTCGCCTGTCACAGATGTTCTCGTGATCGATATGCCGCAGCGCGTATCGTTGCGCGTCGCGCGCGCCCTCCATGCGCGCGATCATTGATCTTCGTCCTGCCCGACCCGCCTGCGTCATTGCACGCCCAACGCACGTTCCGCCGAATGTCGCTACCATGAACCATGTGTTGCACGCTGCGGCCGGCCACGCCGGTCCATCGTGCACACACGCAGTGGCGGTGCGGCCGGCCGTCACGCGACCGACGAAGCGCAGGGCGCTCACCGATCAGCCGTTGCGCCCGCGTCGCCTCGTTCCCGGAATCAACAACAACCGAACCGGAGTGCAACTCACATGAAGCTCTACCAAACCCTCATCGCAGCAACCGTCCTTGCATCGAGTGTCAGCGCGCACGCGCAGATCGCCGGCGCGCAGCCGCTCAGCGTCACCGTCGAGCAATCGCAGGCGCTGCTCGAAGGCTGGAGCGTGAAGAAGAGCGTGCTCGGCAAGACCGTGTACAACGACGCGAACCAGAAAGTCGGCAAGGTGCGCGACCTGATCGTCGCGCCGGACGGCTCGGTGTCGGCGGCGATCGTGTCGGCCGGCGGGTTCCTCGGCGTGGCGGCGCACGACGTCGCGGTGCCGATCGCGTCGCTCGACGTGCGCAACGGCAACATCTACCTGCCCGGCGCGACGAAGGACGCGCTGAAGGCGACGCCGGCGTTCCAGTACGCGAAGGTGCCGGCGACGCCGAAGCCGAAGAAGGTCGACGACAAGCACTGATCCAGGCGGGCCGGGCGCGACGCGCCGGGCCTTACCCACCGTGCGGCATGCGTGGCCGCGTGCTGGCCTCGCGAATTGCACGGTCCCCATCAAAGGGAGCGCAATCGCCTGCCCGACAACGCGCCGATGCGCATCGATCGCGGCCCGGCGAGCGGCCTGGCGCCGTGCCGCACTCCGCGTCTACGTAATTCTACGTAGCCCCGCATACGTAGTTGTGCGCTTGTAAGCCTCCCCCGTCGCGCGGAATACTACGCCCCACCGCCGCGGCTTTCCGAGCCGCGGCACGACGCATCGACGTCACGCGGATTCGGCCCCTCGCCGCATCCACTCAAAAACACATTGGAGACCAGGAGACGCCATGAATCGGGCTTCCAGTACCCTGCTCTGGATCGCGGTCGCGCTGCTCGGCGCGTTCGCGTTCGGGACGATCGCACTCGCGCACGGCGAACGCGTCAGCGCGCTGTGGATCGTGATCGCCGCGGTCTGCGTATATCTGATCGCATATCGCTTCTACAGCCGTTTCATCGCCAGCAATGTCATGCAGCTCGACGGGCTGCGGATGACGCCGGCGGTCAAGTACAACGACGGCCTCGACTACGTGCCGACCAACAAGTACGTGCTGTTCGGCCATCACTTCGCCGCGATCGCGGGCGCCGGGCCGCTCGTCGGCCCCGTGCTCGCCGCGCAGATGGGCTACACGCCCGGCATGCTGTGGATCCTGGCCGGCGTCGTGTTCGCCGGCGCGGTGCAGGACTTCATCGTGCTGTTCATCTCGACGCGCCGCGACGGCCGCTCGCTCGGCGACCTCGTCAAGATGGAACTCGGCACGGTGCCCGGCGTGATCGCGCTGTTCGGCGCGTTCCTGATCATGGTGATCATCCTCGCGGTGCTCGCGCTGATCGTCGTGAAGGCGCTGACGAATTCGCCGTGGGGCACGTTCACCGTCGCCGCGACGATTCCGATCGCGCTGTTCATGGGCGTCTACACGCGCTACATCCGCCCGGGCCGCATCGGTGAAGTGTCGATCATCGGCTTCGTGCTGCTGATGGCGTCGATCGCGTTCGGTCAGACCGTGCACGATTCGCCCGCGCTCGCCGCATGGTTCACGTTCAGCGGCACGCAGCTCACGTGGATCCTGATCGGCTACGGCTTCGTCGCATCGGTGCTGCCGGTGTGGCTGCTGCTCGCGCCGCGCGACTACCTGTCGACGTTCCTGAAGATCGGCACGATCCTCGGCCTCGCGATCGGCATCCTGGTCGTCGCACCGGAACTGAAGATGCCCGCGCTGACGAAGTTCGTCGACGGCACGGGCCCGGTATGGTCGGGCAACCTGTTCCCGTTCCTGTTCATCACGATCGCGTGCGGCGCGGTGTCGGGCTTCCATGCGCTGATCTCGTCGGGCACGACGCCGAAGCTGATCGACAATGAAACCAACGCGCGCTTCATCGGTTACGGCGCGATGCTGATGGAATCGTTCGTCGCGATCATGGCGCTGGTCGCCGCATGCGTGATCGAGCCGGGCATCTACTTCGCGATGAACGCGCCGGCCGCCGTGCTCGGCTCGACGCCCGAAGCGGTCGCGAACACCGTCACGCAATGGGGCTTCGTGCTGACGCCGGACATGCTCACGCAGACGGCGAAGGCCGTCGGCGAAACGACGATCATCGCGCGCGCGGGCGGCGCACCGACGCTGGCCGTCGGCATGGCGCACATCCTGCACCAGGTGATCGGCGGCGAAGCGATGATGGCGTTCTGGTATCACTTCGCGATCCTGTTCGAGGCGCTGTTCATCCTGACGGCCGTCGACGCCGGCACGCGCGCGGGCCGCTTCATGCTGCAGGACCTGCTCGGCACGTTCCACCCGGCGCTCAAGCGCACCGAGTCGTTGCCCGCGAACCTCGTCGCCACCGCGCTGTGCGTGGCTGCGTGGGGCTACTTCCTGTACCAGGGCGTGGTCGACCCGCTCGGCGGCATCAACACGCTGTGGCCGCTGTTCGGCATCTCGAACCAGATGCTCGCCGCGATCGCGCTGGTGCTCGGCACCGTCGTGCTGTTCAAGATGAAGCGCGAGCGCTATGCGTGGGTGACGATCGTGCCGACCGCATGGCTGCTGATCTGCACGCTGACGGCCGGCTGGCAGAAGATCTTCGATGCGAATCCGAAGGTCAGCTTCCTCGCGCACGCCGCGAAGTTGCAGGCTGCAGTGGACGAGGGCAAGGTGCTCGCGCCCGCGAAGTCGATCGCGCAGATGAAGCGGATCATCTTCAACGACTACATCGATGCGGCGCTCGCCGGCCTGTTCATCTTCGTCGTCGTGGCGATCGCGGTGTACGGGCTGCTCGCCGTGCTGCGCGCGCGCCGCGAGTCGAAGCCGACCGTGCGTGAAACGCCGTACGAACCGATGCCGGCCGCGCAGGCGCTCGGCAGCGGACGATAACGGGAGGCCGCGATGTTCACCGATCTCGGCAGCGACCTGCGCAGTGCGGGGCGTTACCTCGGGCAGGCGTTGCGGCTGATGGTCGGCCTGCCCGACTACGACACCTACGTCGCGCACATGCGCGAAACCCATCCGGACCGCGAGCCGATGACGTACGAGGCATTCTTCCGCGAGCGTCAGAACGCGCGGTACGGATCGGGGGCGGGGAAGTGTTGCTGAGCCGGGCTGCTGTGGCTTGACGGTAAGGTCGTCCGGTGATGGACCACGAAGCGCCGCGAAGAGATTCGCGGCGCTTTTTCTTTGGCGATCGCGGCTGCGCTTGACCGGCTTCGGCGCGGCGTGATCGGGCCACCGGTATCATATGGCTCATCGATTTTTCCGATGAATCCGCGCAGGAGAACCCGTCGTGCATGCCGGTGAGCGTTTCAACAGTATTTCCCATCTCGTCGGCGCGGTGTTGTCGGTGGCAGGGCTGGTCGCGCTGGTGACGATGGGCGCGCTCGACCGCGATCCTTACAAGATCGTGAGCTTCAGCGTGTACGGCGCGATGCTGATCCTGCTCTACGCGGTCTCGACGGCTTATCACAGCGTGCGCAATCCGCGGCTGAAGGCGATCCTGCAGAAGTGCGACCATTCGGCGATCTATCTGCTGATCGCGGGCAGCTACACGCCGTTTTCGCTCGTGACGCTGCGCGGCCCGTGGGGCTGGTCGCTGTTCGGCGTGAGCTGGGGGCTCGCCGCATTCGGGATCGCGCAGGAACTCACGCTCGGCCGGCGCACGCGAATCGTATCGATGGTGCTGTACGTGCTGATGGGATGGCTCGCGCTCGTCGCGATTCGTCCGCTGATCCATGCGCTGCCGCCGGTGGGCGCCGTGTGGCTCGTCGCCGGCGGTGTCATCTACAGCGCGGGAATCTACTTCTTCATCAACGACGAGCGTATCCGCCACGGACACGGTATCTGGCATCTGTTCGTGCTGGCCGGCAGCCTGTGCCAGTTCGTCAGTGTCGCGATGTATGTCGCGTGAGCGGCGCGGCGGCGCGGCGAGCGCGTGGCCGCATGCGGCGGCCGTGCGAGCCGGAACGGGCGCGCCGCGTGTGCTTCGCGGTCGTTTGCATCAGCGGCGGCCGGCCGCCGGCATGACGTTGCGCAGCGCGTTGAACCCGACCCACCCCCAGTAGACGCGATGATGCGCGATCAGTCCGTCGCGCAGATCCATCACCTCGACGAGATCGATTTGATCGCCTTCCGGCGTTTCGCGCGGATATTCCCAGGTCAGTTGCCGGCCGTTCGAAAAGAACAGTCCGGTTCGGTGCCAGCGCCCGAGCTTGTTTGCCGGATTGCGCAGCCCGGCCGCGAAGAATTCGGCGATTGCCGCCGTGCCGTGCAGCACGCCCGAGCCGTGATCGGGCAGCGTGACGACGATGAGCGGCGTCTCGAGGATCGCGTCGTCCGCGTAGAGCGACATCAGCGCGTCGAGATCGCGCGCGACGACGGCGGTGTGCCAGTCGTGATGGATGCGTTGCGCATCGGTGTCGGCGTGTGTCATGGCGGGTTCCGGGAAGCGTGAATGACGGAACGACTGTATCGGCGCCATGCCGCCGGACGTTTCATCCCGGGCCGAAACGTGGATGTCGCGCGCGCGGCGGGAACGTGATGGCGTCAGCCGCCAACCGCCAGCCTCTGCGCTCAGCCTCAGCCCCAGCGCTCAGCGCTCAGCCGCCCAGCGCGCCGAGATTCAGCTCATACGACTTGCCGATCCACACTGCGCTGTCGCGATGATCGCGCAACTCGTCGTGCGTATTCGGATGCAGAAAAATGTCGAGCGCGCCGTGATTCAGCACGAGCCACGGCACGATCGTGTCGAACTGCGCGGCGCCGAATGCGATCTGATACGACCACGCCGGATGCGGGCCGACCAGCCGCTCGTGAAAGCGCCCAAGCTCGATGACCGTGCCGAAGCGTGCTTCGACGACGAGACGAAACGCCCAGGCCGCGTCGCGGCTGGCGGCGTCGAAGTAGACGTGTGCGTGCCAACTGTCGATGGCGGAAGTGTCGATGGAGGACATGGCGGAGCTCGAGAACAGGGAAGCGAACGCGTGCGAGCCGCGAGATGCGGCGCGATGCGGCGCGATGCGCAATTATCGCGCGGACTGGTTCGACGCGTCTTGCCGCCCACCGGTCAACCGGTGCCGAAGATTATCGTACGTCAGAGAAACGCGTTCGACCGATGAGACTTTTCCGGCGGACGTGGAGGCTTGCCGCATCCCGCCGGAAAGCCGCGCCAGCCGGAGCTTCGGCGGAAATTGCGGCAGCAATACGTCATTTCAAAAACTGCAAAGGCAATTCGCGGGTCGCGTCGAATCGTCTGCCAAAACGCCATCAGGTAATTGAATGAAATAGAGAAATTCCGGTCGCGCAGCATTGGCGAGCGGCGCGGATCGGACCGCCGGCGTCAGTGCCGAAAATGTCAATTGCGGATTCGGCTATTCAAGCGCACTCCCATGCGACATACGATGGTTACACCGCATCGGCACGGACGATCGATGCGGACACAACCATATGGAGCCCAATATGCGATCCCTCGTTTCCGTTGCCGCGCTCTCCGTCACGCTCGCCGCGCTGCCTGCCGCGAGCTTCGCGCAGTCCGTCGATACCGGGCGGCAGTCGGACGTCGCGCCGCTGAGCTGGTCGGCGGCGCGTGCCGAAACCGGCGTGGAGCTGATGCAGATGACGCGCGCGGGCTTTCGCGCGACGACGGCCGGCGACCAGAACTATCCGCTCGCGATGCAGCGGGCGCTCGAACGCGTGAGGAACCCGGTGCCGGACCGGTCGCGCGAAGAGAAGGCCGCGATGGAAGCGCGCGCGGCCGGCGCCGCGCAAAGCGGACATCCAGTGAAGGCGTTGTTCGTGAAGACCGCGTACTACCTGAAGGGCGAAAACACGTTCTGATGCGGGAGGCGAGCATGGAATGTTCCAACCGATTTCCCCGCGTGCTGCGCGTGTCGCCGGCACTCCGGCGGCTGCCCGGCGCGTATGCGGCGCGGCGGCTGGGCGACGTGCACGACGTCCGGCAGCGCCCGGACGGCAGCCGCGACGCGCGCCGTACCGCCCGCGCATGCCGCATCGCATGGCCGGCGTTCGATGCGGCCGATGGGGCCGCGAGCGAGAGCGGGTCATGAAGGCTGCCCGAAAAGGCCGTCGCCATCCACCGCTGACGCGCGAGTGGCTGCTGCCGTTGCCGCCCGCGCACGTGCGCGACATCTCGCTGAAATGCCACATGGCCCTCGTTGCGCTGCGCGGCGAGCACGGTAGCGAAGCGCTGCTGATGCGGCTGCGCACGAGCGTCTACCTGGTGTTCCTCGCGCTCGACGATGCAGTGTCGCCGGACGCGAGCATCGATCTGTGCGTCGATGCGGAGCGCGCGCTGGACGCGAGTGTCGAGCGCGCGGCGGAAAGCGGCGTATGGACGCTGCACGACGACGAGTGCGCGGTGCTCGAACGGATACTCGCGGCAAACGACGCGTGCGTCGCGACGCTCACGCGGCATCGGCTCGCGGAGCTGTGGCGCCACGTCTGCACGTTCGCGTCGGCTGAACAGCCGGCGTTGGTCGCGCAAGCCGCGGCGAAGATGCGGGCGCCGGCCGCGCTGCATTGAGCGGCAGCGGTACGACCCGCCCGCGGCCCATGTTTCATACGTGTCCAATTTCGCAACGCAGACACTCGCCGTCTAATGTCATCCGGAAACCGAGCGGTTTCGGCCGGTGACGTTCCATCGTCGCGTTTGCGGCGGTGTCGCGTGTCGGCGCGAACGCATTCGATTCGGTCAGGAGGAGCGATGGCGCTATACAGGATCGGCGGCTACTTCACGTGCGGAAGCGGCCGCGCATTCAGCGAGAACCTGCCGCCCGGCAGAGAGGTGACGGTCGCGGGCATCTACCGCTGCACCGTATGCGGCAACGAAATCGGCATTGCGAAGGGGCAGCGGCTGCCGTCCGACGAAGCGCATCACCACGACGTCGATCCGCCGTCGGATCCGTTGCTCGATCCCGGCCCGGCCGCATGGCAACTGATCGCGGCGGCGGAGTCGAGGCACTGAGCGTACGCATTCCGTGCGCGAGCGCGCCGCATCGCTCGTCGACGCCGGACAAAACGAAAGCGCCACGGAGCCAATGAACTCCGTGGCGCTTTTCAGCTGCCTGCGTGCGCGAGGCGGGAACCCCCCGCGCGGCGAAACCCGCTCAGGCCGCCGCTGCCGGCTTCGCCGGCTTCTGCAGCTTGCCCTTGCCGGCGCGCTGGATTTCCTCGAGCTTGATCTCGACGTGGCGCGAGAACACGTACTCGGCCGGGCGCTGGTTAGCGATCGAGATGTCCGGTGCGAACGGGCCGTCGGTCTTGATGCCCTTCTTGCTGACGCGCAGCGCCTTCAGCGGATGCGCGATCGTGTCCATCACGGCGGTGGCTTCGAAGCCGCAGTGGACCATGCAGTCCGCGCACTTCTCGTAGTTGCCGACGCCGTAGTTGTCCCAGTTCGTGTCTTCCATCAGTTCCTTGAAGGTCTTCACGTAACCTTCGCCGACCAGATAGCACGGCTTCTGCCACCCGAACACGGTACGCGCGGGGTTGCCCCACGGCGTGCACTTGTACGTCTGGTTGCCGGCCAGGAAGTCGAGGAACAGCGACGACTGGCTGAACGACCAGCGCTTGCCGCCTTCGCCGCGCTTCAGGATCTCGCGGAACAGGTTCTTCGTCTTGTCGCGGTTCAGGAAGTGCTGCTGATCCGGCGCGCGCTCGTATGCATAGCCCGGCGACACGGTGATGCCGTCGACGCCGATCGGCTTCAGCGTATCGAAGAACTTCGCGACGCGCTCGGGGATCGCATCGTTGAACAGCGTGCAGTTGATGTTCACGCGGAAGCCGCGGCGCTTCGCTTCCTTGATCGCCGCGACGGCCTTGTCGTACACGCCTTCCTGCGACACCGAATGGTCGTGCATTTCCTTGTCGCCGTCGAGGTGGACCGACCACACGAAGTACGGATTCGGCTCGTAGTCGTCCATCTTCTTTTCCATCAGGAGCGCGTTCGTGCACAGGTACACGAATTTCTTGCGCTTCATGATGCCCTTGACGATCTCCGGCATCTCCTTGTGGAGCAGCGGCTCGCCGCCGGCGATCGACACGATCGGCGCGCCGCATTCGTCGACGGCTTCCAGGCATTCCTGGACGGACAGGCGCTGGTTCAGGATCGGGTCCGGATAGTCGATCTTGCCGCAGCCGTTACACGCGAGGTTGCAGCGGAACAGCGGCTCGAGCATCAGCGCGAGCGGGTAGCGTTTGTTGCCGGACAGGTGTTGGCGCATGATGTATGCGCCGACGCGGACTTGCTGGAGCAGCGGAATAGACAAGAGATGTCCTCCTTAAACTTCGCGGGCGACAGCTTGCGTAAGCTTCGCCGGCAACTTGAATTCGACTTTTTCTTCACGGCCCGCCATCGTCGTGACCTCGACGGGCCCCAGCGCGCGCAGCGCGCCGATCACATCCTCAACCATTTCCTCGGGTGCCGACGCGCCGGCGGTCAGGCCGACCGTCTGCACGCCCGCGAACCATTCGGCCTTCACTTCCGAGCCGTCGGCGACCAGATAGCTCGGCACGCCGCTTTCGGTGCCGATCTCGCGCAGGCGGTTCGAGTTCGAGCTGTTCGTCGCACCGACGACCAGCAGCACGTCGACCTGGCCGCTCAACTCGCGCACGGCGGCCTGGCGGTTCTGCGTCGCGTAGCAGATGTCGCGCGTGTCCGGGCCGACGATGTCGGTGAACCGGCGCTGCAGCGCTTCGATGATGCCGCGCGTGTCGTCGACCGACAGCGTCGTTTGCGTCACGTACGCAACCGGTGTATCGACCGGCAGCGTCAGCGTATCGACTTCGGCCTCGCTCTGCACGAGGATCACCTCGGCCGGGATCTGGCCGATCGTGCCCTCGACTTCCGGATGGCCGGCATGGCCGATCAGGATCAGCCGGCGGCCCGCCGCGACGTACTGGCGGCCCTGCACGTGCACTTTCGTGACGAGCGGGCAGGTGGCGTCCAGCACGTCGAGCCCGCGCGTTTGAGCGTCGCGTTCGACCGTCTGGGCGACACCGTGCGCGCTGAAGATCGCGACAGCGCCGTGCGGCACCTCGTCGAGTTCCTCAACGAATCGTGCCCCTTTATTACGCAGATTTTCGACGACATGCCGGTTATGCACGATCTCGTGACGCACATAGACCGGCGCGCCGTGCTGTTGCAGCGCGCGATCGACGATCTCGATCGCACGGACAACCCCCGCACAAAAGCCGCGGGGCTGGGCAAGGATGACTCGCATAAGTGAGCGAACTCCGACGACAGACGCCGAGGTTCGAGGAGCTGGCACAGCTCGCTCGCCCCGGCTTGATGTTATGAAGGCAGGAACGAACCGGCCAGGCCAGGCCCCGGAACCCCGAATTAATCGCGCATTTTAACCCTATCGCGCCGTCCTTGCTCTGGTGCTGTTTCGGCGTGTTGCATTCGGCGCAGACACGCGTCGGCGCTCGCGTGCGCGGAACCCGGTAAACTGCGCGGTTTCGCGGGCAGCCCGTCCGGCCGCCCGGCATCGCGCTCATTTCAAGGCCATTCGATGACCGTCGATTCTTACGCGTATTGCCCTGCCGCGCATGCGGTTCTGGGTGTTTTAAATCCGACCCTTATTGAAACCGCACCCGGCGGCGCCCGATCCGGCGTCGCGCGTCCCGGTATCCGGCAGGAGGCCTGCCGATGATGCTTGCCCTTACCTTCCTGGTGTCCGGCCTGTCGTTGCTGATCTGGATCGTGTTGCTCGTCGCGCGCGGCGGCTTCTGGCGCGCGCGGCCGGCGGGCACGTTGCCGCCGCAGGCGCGCGGTGCCGCCGCCGAGGCCGGCTGGCCGGCGGTCGTTGCCGTCGTGCCGGCGCGCAACGAGGTCGACGTGATCGGCGACGCGGCAAAGTCGCTGCTCGAGCAGGACTATCCGGGCGAGTTTCACCTGATCATCGTCGACGACCACAGCGACGACGGCACCGCCGACGCCGCCCGCGCGGCCGCGCTTGCGATCAACCGCGCCGACCGCCTGACGGTGCTGTCGGCGAAGCCGCTGCCGGCCGGGTGGTCGGGGAAGGTATGGGCGCAGTCGCAGGGCATCGCGGCGGTGCGCACGCTCGGGCTGCCGGCCGACTACCTGCTGCTGACGGATGCCGACATCGGCCACCCGCCCGACGCGGTGACTCAGCTCGTCACGCGCGCGCAGGCCGAACAGCGCGATCTCGTGTCGCTGATGGTGCGGCTGCGCTGCGATTCGTTCTGGGAAAAGGCGCTGATCCCGGCGTTCGTGTTCTTCTTCGCGAAGCTTTACCCGTTCTCGTGGATCAACAATCCGCGCAACCGGACGGCCGGCGCCGCAGGCGGCTGCATGCTGGTCAAGCGCAGCGCGCTCGACGAGGCGGGCGGCATCGAGTCGATTCGCGGCGCGCTGATCGACGACTGCAGCCTCGCCGCGCAGATCAAGCATCGCGGCAGCGGCCGGCATCCGATCCGGCTCGACCTGGCCGAGCGCAGCGTGTCGCTGCGTCCGTACGACAGCTGGCGCGACATCTGGAACATGATCGCGCGCACCGCGTTCACGCAGTTGCACTATTCGCCGCTGCTGCTCGCCGGCACGCTGCTCGGAATGACGATCATCTATCTCGTGCCGCCGGTGGCCGCGCTCGCGTACGGCGCGCGCGCATGGCCGGCGTGGCTCGCGTGGGCGTCGATGTGCACGGCGTATGCGCCGATGCTGCGCTATTACCGCCGCTCGCCGCTGTGGGCACCCGCGCTGCCGCTCGTCGCGCTGTTCTACGTCGGCGCGACGTTCGCGTCCGCGTGGCGCTACTGGCGCGGCAAGGGCGGTCAGTGGAAGGCGCGCGTGCAGGCGCCGGTGGAGCGCTGAGCGTGTCCCGGCAGGTTGCCTTCCGGTAACCGGAAAGTGAACAGCCCGATTGGTGCGAACCGGTCGGGCTGTTTCGTTTTCGGCAAGGTGGCGGATTGCATCATGCCGTCGCTCAGACGGAGTGCGGGGATCGAGATGACTGTCGTTGCAAGTTGTGTCTTGCCGTCGGGGTAGAACGAGAGTTCAAATAGCGCCCCTTGATTCACGGACACCATGCGAGCCTCATGCAGCCATCAACAGACGGAGCTGTGCAGCGGTCATACGGCGTTTCTGTCGCATCACGTCGAATACGAATGAGAGAGATCAGGTGACGCCGAATCCCGACATGCTAGATCGCAGCGTTGCTCCGCATGTCGTTTTATGCCCATCGAACGCTACCGGACGACCTTCAACAACGAAATTCGGGTCACCTTCGGCGATCACACATACCTGATGTCCCTCGATCGGGCAGATACAAGGGTCGCCCTTACGTGCGACCGCCTTTCCGTCTACGTCGAAATTTGACGCCCCGCCCAGCACTTGTCCGCCATGGTCTGTTGCATCACCTACTCGAATAACGTTGCGCATCGGTCGTCGTTCTCCGTCACCCTTGCGGAGGGAGGGTACCCGTACCCATCGCGTCAGGCGGCGCAGCGTCGTCAATAGCCACAAGCGTCCACGTTGTCGGTACGCTGTGCTTGGACTCCCGACCCAACATGCGATCTAGAATGCCAGGCTGATTCAATATTTCGATTGATGGCATGACCGTCCCGAGTTCGAAGTATTGACGGCGACTGCCGACGACAGAAAGCCCATTCGCTTCGGGACATGTCCACCAGCCGCTCTGCGGACAAACTGCTCCCGTCCGAACGATGGTATTCAATGGAACTGGCGGCGTTCCCGCTTCGCCTACCTGATCATCGCCAGATGTTGGGCGTAGTCGCACCGAATTCACAATTGATTCGAATAGCTTGATTGCCTGTTCCTCGGTCAAGCCGGGTCGTTGGTCGGCGCGAGTCGTCAATTCGACTGAAAGCGTCGGCTTCAGTGGCGCCAAGTGTTCACCCTGCGCCTCCCAGTGGAACTGATAAGCGCGGAAGCCCGCATCCGTGGGTAGCGACCACAAGCCCTCCTCCCCCTTACGCCCGTTCACGTCATGTTCGCCACGTTGCAACGTGCGAATGCCAGACACCAGCGATTTCAGCGCCCCCGGTGCTACGCCGCTATCCACCCGCTGTAGCAAGGTCTTTTCGTCCGGCTTTGCCGTCATTGTCGCAACGTGTATCAGCAAACCAGGTGAATTCGACAACTCGAATGTAGCTGACGCAATCTCATGCTGCGGCGATTGACCGTCATCGGCAAAGAAGCCGTCTCGAATGCAGAATCCCGATGGCTTGGGAATCTCGTCGGGCTGCCGACCGCGAAGGCTGGGTAAAAGCTTGGTCTGCAGTTTGGCAATAACATCCGCATAATTTTTTGAATCGATAGCTTCAATATCCATGAAAAACGTTCGGCCGCCGATCCATTTATATGCCTCGAACCCTTCGATTTTTGTGCCATACAAAACCGTCGATTTGAGGAGAATTTTGCTTGCGTCGCCGACGTCGATGGCGCGATCGAACTTCAGGTCGCTCTTGTCTTTTGCTTTCTTTAGTCCAGATTCCCTGCTAAGCATTCTCTTTTGGAATGCTTCGAGGCTTGGATATCGTGTGTTTGTTTGAACTGGGCCAAACATATATTCGCCCATCTGTGCGGATAGCGTCATATTTGCCGGAACATCGACAAGATATCGCCCCACACAGTATGTTTTCGATTCGTTCATGTTCGATTCGCCAGCCATGCAAGTCACGGAAAAAAATACAAATATCGATGCTATTAGTCGCTGCACCTTCATTCGCCTCCTTGAGTGGATGCACCAGACTGCTGAACTGGCGGCGCAAGCTGTACAATCTTCGCGATGCACCATAGCACACACTCGCGCACGGATTCATTGTTGTATGACATCTGATGGTCGAAACCCGACATCCGGAACGTGATGGGCTTAGAGTCGCCTTTTGCGATCATATTACCCGAGTCAAAGGGAACGGTCCCATCACCGGAAAATTCCACGTCACCCGTTTGTCCATCCTTAGGGGGGTGTGGAGCATTCTCCAGTTTGAATACGGATTTTTGATGGCCAAATCTCAAAACTGATTGTCCAAATAAATCGAAATCATTTGTTTTTATCGTAGGAAGTTGCCATTCAAATTCTGCTCCAATGTCATCTCTCGTGGACCATGTGATGCGACCAAATGCCACCTGATTCTTATCGGCGCCGTAATATGCATATGTGGTAGGGTGGCAGTATAGTTGCAAGTTGTCGTGAAATTTTTCTGCTCGACCGATGGCTAGTTTGTAGAATTGAATGTCATCTGATATTTTGTCCTTATCGAGGCCGGCCGGATTTATGAGGTCAGCATTCACCATTCCCCACCATACGTCTTTTACTGTTTTTGAGTATATTTCGCTGTAAGGATCGGACAGGGGGAGCGATGGCATCGCATCAGCTTTCTTTTCATTTACGTGGCGCGTGAATTTAAGCCAGCCTGCAGGGAAATTCTTCGTTGGTAATAGTTCCAGAGGGCCGGATGAGTTTCCCATCACGCATACAATATCGGCCGCACTCCACCCCATGATCTCCGCGACCAATGCACCTTCGATGTTGAATTTCCCATTGACTTCTGTGCCGGCGCGAAACCGTCGATACACGACAGGTGCGCCGCCTACTGGTTGCACTCCATGCACGATGCCTAGAATTGTTGTTGGGCCGGCGTTGCCTGTGGCAGGGGCTACATCGTCGGAAGCTTGTTGTTCGCCAGGGGTGCGGTACGAGACGTCAGCCTGTTCGGGTGCTTCACTGCTTGAAGCGTCGTCGTTGTCTGAGGAGGCGTTGTCGGACGTGCCCGCAAGTTTCTGTGCCGCGCGGCGTGCAACGAGTCCGCCCATAGAATGGGTAACGACGATGACTTTGCCGGTGGAAATCCAATAAGAGCCCTTTTTGTAGTATTCGACGGCTTCGTTGATGCGTTTAATAAGTTGATCCGCAGACGCCTCATTCGAGGCAAGCAGTTGTAACCGCACACCCACACCGGATAGTAGTACTGCGACACGCGCGAGAATTCATCGGCTGCAATCGGATCGATTGTCACGCCTTGCGGGCCCCACTCGGGACGAACGTCGATCTTTCGATCCTTTACGATTCGTTGGAGTGTCTGTGCTACTTGCCACACCTCCTTTGGCTTTTGCGCGTCCGAAGGTAGCTCGGGTTCAATGAACGGTTCGTTCAGCGCGTATTCAAGTGCTGCAAGGATTCCGCCATAGCTGTCAAAATGAATTTCTCCCCACCCTCTACGTTTCGCCTCGTCATTCGTCAACGAGAATAAATAGCGCGGTATGCTGACTTTTCCCCGGTTGTCGACTTTCACGCGATCCGGGCCGATTTGCATCTGTCTCGCTGCGGCGCTTTGACGTAGTCGTCGGAACCACTCCCCGAGGCCAGCCATCTTGCCATTCGGCGGGCTCCATGCAGGCTCGCCCGGCTTGGTCGCTTTGTCGTTTCCACAGAGATTCGTTCCCATGATGCCAGGCACGAAAATCACCGGAATGACGTGTCGCGGCGGCAGTTTGCCGAGCGCGCACACTTTGAACGATTCCGGACTCGTAACGCTGTCAAAGTACGGGTTGCCGTTCACGTCGAACCGAAGTGCGACGCGACGATACGCTTGTTTCACTCCGCACTCGGAATTATCGTTTGCAGTTCCAACGGTAGCCATTTCTATTGATCGTATCTTGTGTTCAGTCAACCGGCACGAATTTAATCGGACGAATCTCGCTATCGTCCGCAATTAGCGCGTGCGTGCCATCGGCCGCCAGCTTTCCTTGATCACGTACGCCACCGACATCGTCTATGACCTTGTGCGCGAGCCCGACATGCGGCTTTCCGTCTGGCCCGACCACCTTAAACCGTTCATCTGTCTTCATGGATGACGTTGGCATGTTCGGTAGGTCGGCCGTGCCGCCACCGCCCGTGACAGCCTGAAAGCCGCTCGATTCAATTCGATGCTCGCCTGTTGACGACTGGACGATTTTCCCATTCGCAATTTTTATCACCGCGCCGTTGGTTCGCAGTTCCAGTTCCGGTGCTTCCAGAACCAGTTTTTCTAGCGAGTAAATATGCAAGCGCTCGGACGTGCCGATTTCGCCCTTGCCTTGATGCGCTTGAATGGTCAGGTCACCCGATCCCACCATGAGCTTCATTCCGGCTTTGGCGAATGCGGATAACCCCTGCGCAGCGCGCATCAGAATGCGACGGCCGGCGCTGATATTCGCGTCCTGTGCGGCCACTGATTCAACATGCCCGCCTGCGACGGTCAGAACGTTTGCCGGACTGGACATCGCGATACCATCCGGCGCAGTAACCCCGATCGCCGCCACTCCGCCGTCGTCTGCCCATTCTCGAATGCCGTTCGTCAACTTTTCTTGCGGTCCGGTATCGGTCTCGTAAGCATCATGCGTCGATGACAGTTCACTCAGCCTTTTCGCGATAGATAGCGCCAGTTCCAACTGACCGGTCAATTCCGCTCGATCCAGCACGCGCCCGCTTGCATTGTTGCGAGCGTCCGCGGAAAGCAGCATCCCTCGCGCGGCTCGAATCGCTCCGGATAGATCGGTGCGAAGTTCAAAGCCTTCGCCGCGCTTTTCCGATGCACCCTTGTCGCGAGGATGGCCGATCCAGCCCTGATTGAGCTGAGTTTTGCCGTGTTCGGACGATAGCTTGGTCTTTGTCTGTGCAGTCGTATCATCAAATTGCAGTTCGCCATACCCGGAACCGCCGATTTCCTTTGACCGGATGCCGTACAGCGGCGCGTTGTCCGGCAGATTTCCCGCGCTGGCGAACTGCACCGGCGCATGTCGTGCGTCGAACATGTTTGCGACGACGATCGGCTTATCCGGATCGTTCTGCATGAATAGAACGAGAACCTCGGAACCGACACGCGGCCAGAACGCCGTTCCGGATTGTGCATCCGCCCATGGTTGCGCGACGCGTACACGTGCGGAATCGCGTGGTGTGCCGCTTGCGCCGCTATCGCGATGATCGTCTCGTCGAGCAAACAGGAATTGAACACATATGCGTCCTTGTTCGTCGACATCGACTTCGCCGTTTCCGACCACGCGCGCACTGATGGGGCCGACAGATGGTACGCAGGACGCGTCCCACATCGGGACGATATGCGTCGATGCACGAACACACTCGAAGCGATTGACGATCGGGCTATCTTCCTCGATTTCGAACTTCCCTTTCCCAGGAGAGTTCGGAAGAAGGCTGTTCCGCACGCGTGTTTCCACGTGCGTCAACACGAATCGACGCTCTTCGGCTGAATGCCTGTCGATTTCCGGATGGCCGACCATCGAAAAGACCGTGCCTGCGCCACCCACGAACGCACGGACGACACTTTGGCCGGCAAAATGCTTCGCCCCTTGGGAAACTGCAAGTTGGCGACGCTGCATAACCTGTTCGTAGTGGTCTGCATTTTCCGCGATGTGCGGCGAGTCGTACCAATATTGGGTCAGCGTTGCGGCTAGGGCTTTGCCATGTTCGCCTTGGTCCTGTGATGGCGTGGCGTCGAGTTGTTTGACACCGGCGGTTTGATAATCATGGGATGCGGCGTATATAGTACCGGGGGCAAGTTCTCTATATGCTTCCCACGCAAAAATCGTGTCGTTCGGCTCCGTTGCATCAGCTCGATTGAAGCGTACAAGTCCGGCCGGGTTTGCCTTCCACGCGTCGTTTTTATCAACAAGGTGCAACGTGTGAATAGGGGCGCCGTATTCGATCTCATGTGTGAAGTACCAACTAATGCCTTCGCGACGCCATAAGCGAGTCAGAAATGCGAGATCGCTTTCCTTCGCCTGCATCGTGAATCCCCGATTTGGGTAGGTGCCAAGCGCGCTCGTATCGAGTCGAAACGCTGCACCGATGATCTGATTGCCGGTCGTGTGCTCTTGAATGATCGTGTGTGAAATATCGACGACGGATGCATCGCGAAATACACGCCACGTCACGCGTCGATCCAGCAACGAAAGCGCATCGGCGCACACGAATTCGTAAAGGACAAAGCCACCATCGGCAGCGAGTTGGCGTGTTTCACAAACGATTGCGCAAATAGTGCGTTCAGTGCCTGCGATGTCGCCTACCTAGAACGCCACCGGCGCGCCAATGAATGTCTTCAGTGGCATCGAGATATCGCTAGACAGCGCTTGCAGGGTCACCTTGAGCGGTTGACAAATACCTTCGCTTGCAGTGAGTTGATGTGGCAAGACGGAATCACCTGGCAGACCCATTGATGACGCAAACTGCACTCGCAGTAACCGACGGGATTGCGTAAAGCCGGACAGTAGTCTTTCAAAATTCTGAAACTGCGCCGCTACTACGCGGACAAGTTCTGTTGGATTCATTGTTATTTATGCTCTCAGGTCTCGACGGTCGCCCACGCCTTGCAACTTACCCCGCTTGCCGACCGCTGGTTCAATCTTACGGTGATGCAGTCATGTATCTGGAAGATTGCAAAGCCAGTCGTCACACTGCCGAAAGTTCGACATTACGAACTACGTTGGCAACTGTCAATCGAGCTATTCGTAATCCTGTCAGCTTTGACAGATGTGCCGCGACTGAAATCAAACTTGTCCTATTAATGCGCTTGGAAATTAGATTGTGAAATGTTGTCAAGCGCCGCCACGCGATGTGATCTGTTGGAAGGTCCGCGATTTCCAACGGCCCGTCATCCAATCAGCGGCTGACAGGCGCTTTAGCCCATGGATTTCCCGCGCGGTTTCGCACCATGAAAAACACCCCAAGGATTGGACTAGATAATCCAATTTTGGGGTGCGTTCGGTCGGTGCGAGCCGGTCGGGCCGTTTACGGTTTACATGGCGGAGGGGCCGCGCGCTTACCGCTGCGTCAGCATCATGTACATCTGGATCACGACGTCCGGCGAGAACGTGAACGGCACCCAGCCGTAGCCGGTGTGGCGCGCGACCAGCAGGCGATCGCCGTTCGACTGTTTCTGCACGGCCATCATCGGGTTCTTCGTCGTCACGAAGCGCCAGCCGGCCGGAATGCCCGGCGGCGGTTCCGGCTGCATCGACGCGCGCGCATGCGCGAGTTCTTCGATCAGCTGGCCCAGTTGTTCAGGATGCAGCGTGATCGATTGTCCGTTGATGCTCAGCGTCAGCTCGTTCTGCGACGGGCGCGCGACGTGCAGCGTCGACTTTTCGGCCGGCGCGTTCGCTGCTTCGGCGGCCGGGGCGAGTTCGATCGCGGTGTCGATATCGGCGGCGGTCGTCGCGACGACGTCGGTGATCGTGTCGCCCGCCGCTGGCGCGACTTCTTCGGCCGTTGCCGGCTCGGCGACGGCCGCCGCCGGCTCGGCCGCGTGCTCGGCAGCCGTCGCGGCCACGTCGGTCGCGACGGCCGTCGCGGCGTCCTTCACGACCGCTTCGACCAGCGCTTCCGCGTCGGCGATCGCCTTCGCGTGGCGCTCGGCCGCCGCTTCGGCCTGCGCGATCGCATCCGCGTGACGCTGCTTGACGGCTTCGGCCTCCGCGGTCGCGTCCGCGTGGCGTCGCGCGGCGGCTTCGGCTTGCGCGATCGCTTCGGTGTGACGCTGCGTGATCGCTTCGGCTTCGGCGGTCGCTTCGGCGTGGCGCTTGGCAGCCGCCTCCGCGTCGGCGATCGCCTGCATATGACGCTGCGCGAGCGCTTCGGCTTCGGCGATCGCGGCAGCGTGGCGCTGCGTCGCGGCTTCTGCTTCGGCAGTCGCTTCCGCGTGGCGCTTCGCGGCGGCCTCCGCCGCAGCCGCCGCTGCCGCATGGCGCTGCGCGGCCGCGTCGGCCTCGACGGCGGCGGCGTGATGACGTTGCGCGGCGGCCTCGGCTTCCGCGATCGCCGCGGCATGGCGCTGCGACGCGGCTTCGGCATCGGCGTGACGCTGCGCGAGCGCTTCGGTCAGCGCGGTCGCTTCGGCGTGCCGCTGGACCGCGGCCTCGGCTTGCGCGGCGGCTTCGTTGTGGCGTTGGGCGGCGGCTTCGGCCGCGGCGGTGGCATCC
>NZ_CABVPL010000019.1 GCF_902499045.1 Burkholderia latens
GCGCGCCGCGGCGCCGGTCGCGCACGCGGAAGGCGCGCCGGGTGCGCAGTCCGGCGCGCGTCAGGAAACGCCGCGTGCGCAGCCGCAACCGCGGGTCGACACGACCGCGCAGATCGACCAGCCGCGACCGCGCCCTGATTTCCCGGCTCCGGCGCAAGCTGCGCCGACGCGGCGGGAGCGGGCCGCGCCGGCGCCGCAACCGCGCCCCGAATTCGCGCAACCCGCGCCGCACCGTGAAATCGCGCCGCCGCGCACGAACGAGTACCGGCCGCCCGCGCCTGCCGCGCGCGACATGCCGCGACCGCAGCCGCAGGCGCCGCGCATGGAGCCGCGGGCGCCGATGCCCGCACCTCACATCGAACCGCGCCCGCAACCGGCACCCCGCATGGAACCGCGCCCGTCCATGCCCGTGCCGCACGTCGAAGCGCGCCCGCAATCGGCGCCGCACGCCGAAGCGCCGCACCCGGGCAATCCGCCGCCCGGCGGCCACGACGAACGACGCCGCCAGTAACCGTCGCCGATGAAACAGAAAGGCCCGAACCGGTGCTTGGCCGGTCGGGCCTGCTTCATGCTGTCGGGGCGCGGAGCGCGTGATTCCGCCCGGCGCGCGGATTCGCGGGTTCAGACCGCCATCGGCGCGGTCAGCGGCTCATGGTGCCGGTAGCCGACCAGCGAGAAATCGGACGGCTCGACGCGTTCGAGCCATTCGGGCGCATAGACGCCCGTCTTCGCGTAATCCGGCACGCGCTCGGCGATCTCGAGCCGCGGGCTGTCGTACGGCTCGCGCGTGAGCTGCTGCTGCAGCATGTCGAGCTGGTTCTCGTAGATGTGCGCGTCGCCGATGAAATATGTGAACCAGCGCGGCGTATAGCCGGTCAGCCGGCCGACGAGCGACAGCAGCGCGGCGCCTTCCGTCAGGTTGAACGGCGTGCCGAGCCCGACGTCGTTGCTGCGGATGTACAGGCACAGCGAGATCTCGCGCTTCGCGACGTTCGGCAGGAATTGATACAGCAGATGGCACGCAGGCAGCGCGATCTGGTCGAGCACGGCCGGATTCCACGCATGGAACAGGATCCGGCGGTCGGCCGGGTTCTCCATGATCGTGTCCAGGCACTGGCGCAGCTGATCGATCGCCTTGTACAGCAGCACCTTCGGCGCACCGTCCTCGTCGAAGCGCGTGACGATGCGGAAACCGCGGCGCGTCGCGTCGGCGATCTGCGCGTCGGCGCTCGCATCGAGCACCTTGTAGCCGGGCCACTGGCGCCACTGGACGCCGTACACGTCGCCGAGATCGTCGACGCCCTGGCGGTACGGATTCGCGAGCCACTGCGCGTTGTCGTTCGCGTTCGCGTCCCAGACCTTGCAGCCGAGCGCGCGGAAATCGGCCGCGCTGCGCGATGCACGCAGGAAGCCGACCAGTTCGCCGATCGCGGACTTGAACGCGAGCTTTTTCGTCGTGACGGCCGGGAAACCTTGCTGCAGGTCGAACCGCAGCATCGCGCCGGGCATGCTGATGGTACGGATGCCCGTGCGGTTCTCCTGCCAGGTGCCGGTGTCGAGGATGGTGCGAACGAGGTCGAGATACTGTTTCATGCGGGTTCCTTCGGCCGCGAGGGCGGCCGCACCCGCCAATTTTAGCAAGCGTGGCGCGGAACCTCCGGCGACGGCGGCGGAAACGCGCCCAGCGGGTCGCCGCGATCGCGCATCCCGTGCGCGCACATCAGCCGGTAGAGCGTGACCCGCGACACGCCGAGTTCGCGCGCCGCATCGGCGAAACGGCCGCGGTGACGCAGCAGCGCCTGCTCGATCGCCTGCCGCTCGGCCGCCTCACGCGCCTCGGTCAGTGACACCGGCGCGAGAATCGCGAATTCGTTCAGCTCGAGATCGGCCGCGGTAATCATCCGGCCCTCCGACATCACGATCGCGCGGCGCACGCGATTGATCAGCTCGCGCACGTTGCCCGGCCACGAATAGCCGTACAGCGCGGCGATCGCGTCCGGCGAGAAGCCGCGCAGCCGCCGGTGCGCATCGCCCTTGAAACGCTCGAGCATGTGCCGCGCCAGCAGCTCGATGTCCTTGCCGCGCGCGCGCAGCGGCGGCTCCTCGATCTTCAGCACGCACAGCCGGTGGAACAGGTCCTCGCGGAAGCGCCCTTCGCGCAGCGCCGCATCCATGTCCACGTGCGTCGCGCAGATCACGCGCACGTCGACCGGCACCGACACGTGCGCGCCGAGCCGCTCGATCTTGCCTTCCTGCAAAAAGCGCAGCAGGCTCGCCTGGCTTTCGAGCGGCAGGTCGCCGATCTCGTCGAGAAACAGCGTGCCGCCGTTCGCGGCCTCGACGCGGCCGATCTTGCGCTGGTTCGCGCCCGTGAATGCACCGCGCTCATAGCCGAACAGTTCGGCCTGCAGCAGCGTCGACGGAATCGCACCGCAGTTGATCGCGACGAATGGCGCATGCGCGCGCGCCGAGCGCTCGTGAATCGCGACGGCAGTCAGTTCCTTGCCGGTGCCCGATTCGCCGGAGATGAACACGGGCGCATCGGTCGTCGCGACGCGCCGGATCGTCCTGAAGAGCCCGAGCATCGCGTCGCACGTGCCGACCATCTCGCCTTCCGCGCGCCCGGCGCCAACGGGCGACGCGACGGGATCGGTGAGCGCGACCATGCCGTGCGCGTGACCGACGGTCTCGACGATGCGCGCCGTCTCGTACGGCATCGTCACGTAGTCGAAGCAATAGTCGCGAATCAGATGTCGGAGCGTGGCGTCCTGCAACTGGCCGCGCCGGGTCGCCGCGATCCAGCCGATGTGCTGGATGCTCAGGCACGGTTCGAGTTCGCGCAGATCCGCGGGCCGGAAACCCGGCGAGAAATCGAGCAGGCCGGCGGTCGCCACGCCGTGCTGCACGACACGCCGCACGTCGCGCGCGGTCTCCGCGAGATCGACGCGCCACCCGCATTCGTCGAAATGCCCGCGCAACGCGTCGTTCGGTTCGCGCGAGAAATAGATCACATGCCGCTGCTCGGCTCCCATATGCCCACCCCGTTCATCAACCGTCTAACGATTGCCGCGCACGCAAGCCGCGCGCGAAAAGGATCGAATCGGGTCAGCCGAAGCGGCTCGATTCGCCATGCCGATGCTCGGCAACGGCAAGCCTCGCATGATGGCGCTTATATCGCGTCCAGTTGTTTTGTGGTCACGACAGCTTGGTTATAGGCGCCGAATACGACAATCCGATTGCGGCGCGAATGGGCGAGCGGTCGAATCGCTCAGCGGTAGACGCATATCAATCATCTGCACATAGCACGCGCAGCGACACGCTCATGCATCGACACACGCGCCGATTTTCATCCCTGGCGGCTGCCGGTTGAATCCGCAGAACTCCGGAGCCCGCTCGTTTCACGGCTGAAACATTTCCCGGGGTTTTCCGCCACGCGTTACTGCGCGCGCTCGCGAATCATAGACGCAACAACGCGCGTCGGCCGATGGCATGTATTTCGCTGAATGCGTAACAGATCGGAGAAAGCGACCATGCGAATACTTTTTTCACAGTGTTTCGGGAAGGTGGCGATTGCATTCGCGCTCGCGTGTCCGCTCTTGCCGGCACACGCGCAAGAAAGTGCGAAACCCGAACGCGCGCTGTTGCTCGCCGATAACACGCCGGGCATGCATCGCGACAACCGGTTCGGCATCGTGCCGGTCGCGGTGCCGCAACCGCGTTCGTCCGACAACACGTCGGTGACGCTATGGGACGAGATCACGCCGCCGGCGCGGCCGCCGATGCCGATCCCCGTGCAGCATCCCGGCTACACACAGCATGCGATGGAGCGCAGCGCAACGAACCGCATCCATCGATGATGGGTCTGCGGCGGCCTGCGCATCGCGATCGATGAGGAATGCATATCGAATCGAGCGATGCCGCGCGGTTCCGGCCGACTCGACTCCCGCTGCGTCGACGCCGCGACGCGAACGTTTTTGTGTCCGTCCCCCGGCGGGCACGCTTTTTATTCCGCGTGTCACGACGCGAAGCCTGCGCATCGTCACCGCCTGCGACGATGCGCGAGCTTCCGGGCTCGCCGACGCGTGTACACCGACGCGGCCCGCTGCCGTCATTCCGGTAGAATCGGCGCCATTCCGGCTTTCCTCTTTCCCGATCTTCATGACGACGTTGACCCTGATCGTCGCGCGCGCCCGCAACGGCATCATCGGCCGCGACAACCAGTTGCCCTGGAAACTTCCCGAGGACCTCGCGTTCTTCAAGCGCACGACGATGGGGGCGCCGATCGTGATGGGCCGCAAGACTCACGAGTCGATCGGCCGGCCGCTGCCGGGCCGCCGCAACATCGTCGTCACGCGCGACGCCGCGCGCCGCTTCGACGGCTGCGATACCGTCACGTCGCTCGCCGACGCGCTCGCGCTCGCCGCGCACGACGGCGCGGCCGAAGCGTTCCTGATCGGCGGCGCGCAACTCTATGCGGAAGGCCTCGCGCTCGCCGACAAGCTGATCGTCACCGAGATCGACGCGGACTTCGACGGCGACGCGTCGTTCCCGGCGCCCGATCCCGCGCACTGGCGCGAAGTGTCGCGCGACCCGCATCAGGCGGCCGCGCCGAACACGTTCGGCTATGCGTTCGTCGTCTACGAGCGCAAGCGCGGCTGACACGCGGCACGCGATAAAAAAGCCCGACCGGCTCGCACGCGCCGGTCGGGCTTTCGATTTTCTGGCGGCCTGTGCCGCGCCGGTTACTGCCCGGCGATCGTCATCTGCTCGATCAGCACCGAGCCGGTTTCCTTCGTGCCGCGCACGATCGAATCCGCGCCGATCGCGACGATGTGCCGGAACATTTCCTGCAGCGTGCTCGCGACGGTGATCTCCTCGACCGGATACTGGATCACGCCGTTCTCGACCCAGAAGCCGGCCGCGCCGCGCGAATAGTCGCCCGTCACGTAGTTCACGCCCTGCCCCATCAGCTCGGTCAGCAGCAGGCCCGTGCCGAGCTTCTTCAGCATCGCGTCGAAGTCGTCGCCCGGCTGCGTGTTCGAACTGCGCAGCGCGAGGTTGTGCGAGCCGCCCGCATTGCCGGTCGTTTGCGTGCCGAGCTTGCGTGCGGAATAGGTCGACAGGAAGTAGCCTTCGACGACGCCGTCCTTGACGACGCTGCGCGCACGCGTGCGCACGCCTTCCTCGTCGAACGGCGCGCTGCCCATCGCGCGCGGCACGTGCGGATCCTCGACGACCTGCACGTGCGGCGCGAACACCGGCTTGCCGAGGCTGTCGACGAGGAACGACGTCTTGCGGTACAGCGCGCCGCCGCTGACCGCCTGCACGAACGCGCCGAGCAGGCCGGCCGCGAGCGGCGCCTCGAACAGCACGGGCACCTTGCGCGTGTCGAGACGGCGCGCGCCCATCCGCGCGAGCGCACGCTCGGCCGCGTAGCGCCCGACGGCTTCCGGCGCCGCGAGGTCGACCGCGCTGCGCTTCGACGAATACCAGTCGTCGCGCTGCATGTGGCGGCCGCTGCCGGCGATCGGCGCGCACGCGATGTAGTGGCGCGAGTACGGGTAGCCGGCGAGGAAGCCGCGCGACGTCGCGAGCACGAACTGCGAATGCTGCGCCGATACGCTCGCGCCTTCCGAGTTGCGGATCTGCGGGCTCACAGCGAATGCGGCATCTTCCGCGCGGCGTGCGAGCGCGACGGCCTCGTCGGCCGTCAGCGCCCACGGATGATAGAGGTCGAGGTCGCGCGGGTCGGTCTCGAGCAGCTCGGCTTCGGCGAGGCCGGCCGCATCGTCCTCGGCCGTGAAGCGCGCGATGTTGTACGCGGCGGCGACCGTATCCTTGATCGCGGCCGGCGAGAAGTCCGACGTGCTCGCGTTGCCGCGCTTCTTGCCGATGAACACCGTCACGCCGACCATCTTGTCGCGATTGTGTTCGATCGTCTCGACCTCGCCTCGCCGCACCGACACCGACAGGCCGTCGCCTTCGGAGATTTCGGTCGCGGCGTCGGTCGCGCCGAGCGCCTTCGCGTGGCGAAGGATGTCCGACGCGATTTCCTTGAGCTGGTCCTGCGTGTGCGGGAAATAGCGCGCTTGTACGTCGAGATTGGCTGCCATCGTCTTGGTATCCGGTGGCGGGCGGGCGCCCGCATGTTCAAAATGTTGCGTATCCCGCGATCATAGCAAGGTCCGGGGCCACATACCGACAAGCTTGGGGTGTCCGCGTCGCGATACAATGCCGCCCATGACACGCAAAACCCGAATCCAGCCGATCGAGCACGCCGCCGAAGACGACGACAACGGCTACGATCGCCCCAGCAAATCCCAGTTGAAGCGCGAAATGCACGCGCTGCAGGAACTCGGCCAGGCGCTGGTCGACCTGCCGAAGGACGCGCTCAAGCGCATGCCGATGCCCGAAGATCTCGCGGACGCCGTGCGCGAAGCGCGCCGGATCACCGATCACGAAGGCAAGCGCCGCCAGCTTCAGTACGTCGGCCGCGTGATGCGCTCGCTGACCGATGACGAAACGGCCGCGCTGCGCACCGCGCTCGACGCCCAGCGCGGCGTGAACAAGGCCGCGACGGCCCGCCTGCACTGGATCGAGCGCACGCGCGAACAGTTGCTCGCGAGCGACGACGCGCTGACCGAATTCCTCCGCCAGCACCCGGAAGCCGACATCCAGGAAGGCCGCACGCTGATCCGCAACGCGCGCAAGGAAGCGCAGCAAGGCAAGCCGCCGCGCTATTTCCGCGAGCTGTTCCAGTGGATCAAGACCGCGAGCGGCACGGACGAAGCGGACGGCGGCGAAGCACCGGACGACGCCGGAGACGACCATGACGACGAAGCGTAATCACCCGGACGAACTCGTGGTCGGCCTCGTGTCGATCAGCGACCGCGCGAGCACGGGCGTCTACGAAGACAAGGGAATCCCGGCGCTGCAGGAATGGCTCGCCGCCGCGCTGGTCTCGCCGTGGCGCGCCGAAACCCGGCTGATCCAGGACGATGCGCCGACGATCTCGGCCACGCTGACCGAACTCGTCGACGTCGCCGGCTGCGATCTCGTGCTGACGACCGGCGGCACCGGCCCCGCGCGCCGCGACGTGACGCCGGAAGCCACGCTGGCCGTGGCGACGAAGGAAATGCCGGGATTCGGCGAACAGATGCGGCAGATCAGCCTGAACTTCGTGCCCACCGCGATCCTGTCGCGGCAGGTCGCGGTGATCCGCGAAACGGCCGCGGCCGATCACGCGGCGCTGATCATCAACCTGCCCGGCCAGCCGAAGTCGATCCGCGAAACGCTCGAAGGGCTGCGCGATGCCGACGGCAAGTCGACCGTGCCCGGCATCTTCGCGGCGGTGCCGTATTGCATCGACCTGATCGGCGGCCCGTACATCGAGACCGACGCCGCGGTGGTCGCGGCGTTCCGGCCGAAGAGCGCGCGACGCTGAACGTGGATCGAGCGCCGCGCGGGCGCCGGCACGCTCAGGCGGCCGGCACGGAATCGCCCGCCGGCGCCGACGCCGACGCGGCCGGAATCAGGAAATGCTCGCGGTAGTACTTCAGTTCGTCGATCGACTCGTGGATGTCGGCGAGCGCCGTGTGCATCGCACGCTTCTGGAAACCCTTGTAGATCGCGGGCTGCCACCGGCGGCACAGCTCCTTGAGCGTGCTGACGTCCAGGTTGCGGTAGTGGAAGAACCGCTCGAATTCCGGCATCCAGCGCGCCATGAAGCGGCGGTCCTGGCAAATCGAATTGCCGCACATCGGCGACTTGCCGGGCGGCACGTACTGCGCGAGGAACGCCTGCAGCTGCGCGGCGGCCTCCGCTTCGGTCACGGTCGACGCGCGCACGCGGTCGATCAGGCCCGAGCGGCCATGCGTCGACTTGTTCCAGTCGTCCATCTTCGCGAGCGTTTCGTCGCTCTGGTGGATCGCGAACACGGGGCCTTCCACCGCGATGTCGAGCGTGGAATTGGTCACGACGATCGCGATTTCGATGATGCGGTCGTTATCCGGGTCGAGGCCCGTCATCTCCATGTCGAGCCAGACGAGGTTCAACTCGTTGCGCACGAGCGCGGGCTGGCTGGCGGAAGCGGCGGTATCGGTCATGAGTCATCCTGGAAAATGGCGGACGGCGCACGGCGCCGCCCGGGCGGCCGGCATCGCACGAGCGGGCGCGGTCCGCAAGAACATATAATTCTCGCATAGAACCCTTTGGCGCCTTCGATGTCACCCTTTTCGTTCACCCTGCTGTTCGCGATCGCCGTGCTCGCGATGGTCGTCACCAAGCTGTGGCTCGCGTCGCGGCAGATCCGCTTCGTCGCCGCGCACCGCAACGGCGTGCCCGAACAGTTCAGCAGCACCATTCCGCTGACCGCCCATCAGCGCGCGGCCGACTACACGGTCGAGCGCACGCGGCTCGCGATGTTCGAGATCGTCGTCAGCGCGGCCGTGCTGGTCGGCCTGACGCTGCTCGGCGGCGTCGGCGCGCTCGACGCGCTGCTGACGGGCTGGCTCGGCCGCGGCTACGGGCAGCAGGTCGCGCTCGTCGCTGCGGTGCTCGTGATCACGGGCGTGATCGACGTGCCGTTCGAGTACTACCGCCAGTTCGGCATCGAGCAGCGCTTCGGCTTCAACCGGATGACCAAGCGCCTGTTCTTCACCGACATGCTGAAAAACACGCTGCTCGGCGCCGTGCTCGGCCTGCCGCTGCTGTTCGTCGTGCTGTGGCTGATGAATCAGGCCGGCAGCTTGTGGTGGCTGTGGACGTGGGCCGTCTGGGTCGCGTTCCAGATGCTCGTGCTGCTGATCTACCCGACCTTCATCGCCCCGCTCTTCAACAAGTTCGAACCGCTGACGGACGAAGCGCTGCGCACGCGCATCGAGTCGCTGATGAAACGTTGCGGCTTCGCGGCGAAGGGGCTGTTCGTGATGGACGGCAGCCGCCGCTCCGCGCACGGCAACGCGTATTTCACGGGCTTCGGCGCATCGAAGCGGATCGTGTTCTTCGACACGCTGCTCGCGCGGCTGTCCGGCGAGGAGATCGAAGCCGTGCTCGCGCACGAGCTCGGCCACTTCAAGCGCCGGCACGTGATGAAGCGGATGCTCGTGTCGTTCGTGCTCAGCCTCGTGCTGCTCGCGCTGCTCGGCTGGCTCGCGCAGCGCACGTGGTTCTACACGGGGCTCGGCGTCACGCCGTCGCTCGACTCGAGCAACGCGGGCGCCGCGCTCGTGCTGTTCTTCCTCGCGATCCCCGTGTTCCTGTTCTTCGCGACGCCGTTCAGCAGCCTCACGTCGCGCAAGCACGAGTTCGAGGCCGACGCGTTCGCGGCCAGCCAGACCGACGCGCAGGATCTCGTCAGCGCGCTCGTGAAGCTCTACGAGGACAACGCGTCGACGCTCACGCCCGATCCCGTCTACACGGCCTTCTACTACTCGCATCCGCCCGCGTCGCAGCGGATCGACCGCCTGATGCAGCACGCATGAGCCGGCCGACCTCCCGCAAGCCGGCCCCGCGCGCATCGGGCGCGCCGCGTGTCGAAGGCCGCGTGATCGCGGCGCACGGCCGCCACTACATCGTCGCGCCAGACGACGGCGGCCCGATGCTGCAGTGCTTCCCTCGCGGCAAGAAGAGCGAGATCGCGGTCGGCGACCGCGTCGTGTACGAACAGGCGTCGGCCGACCAGGGCGTGATCGTCGAAATCGGCGAGCGGCGCAACCTGCTGTACCGCTCCGATCAGTTCAAGTCGAAGTTGTTCGCGGCGAACCTCGACCAGTTGCTGATCGTGCTCGCGACCGAGCCCTATTTCAGCGAGGACCTGCTCGGCCGCGCGCTGATCGCGGCCGAGGCGAACGAACTGAAGCCGCTCGTCGTGCTGAACAAGATCGACGTCGAGGCTGCGCTGCCGATCGCCCGCGAGCGTCTCGCGCCGTACCGCGCGCTGGGCTACGACGTGCTCGAACTGTCGGTGAAGGGCGCGCCCGACGACGCGCGCGCGCAGCTGATGCCGCATCTGGCCGGCCATTCGACGATCCTGCTCGGCCAGTCCGGGATGGGCAAGTCGACGCTCGTGAACCTGCTCGTGCCCGATGCCGAAGCCGCGACCCGTGAAATCTCCGCTGCGCTCAACAGCGGCCGTCACACGACGACGTTCACGCGCCTCTACCCGCTCGACGGCGGCGGCGCGCTGATCGATTCGCCGGGTTTCCAGGAGTTCGGCCTCTATCACCTGACCGAAGGCCGCCTCGAGCGCGCGTTTCCGGAATTCCGCCCGTTGCTCGCGGACTGCCGTTTCTATAATTGCCATCATCTGCACGAGCCCGGCTGCGCGATTCTCGAAGCCGTCGCCGACGGCCGCATTGCGCCGTCCCGGCATGCGCTTTATGCGCAGCTCGTGCACGAAGCAAGCCAGATCGTTCGCTGAGTTCGCGGCGGACGAAGGCGGCCGGACCGGAGCCGGCGCTCACCGACAGGAGCCTCGATGCGTTTCAAGGCCCCCGACCTCGCCACCGCGCAGCACTGGGCGAACGTGCTGCAGGCGGCCGGCATCGGCTGCGAACTGCACAACTGCTACGCGACCGGCGCGCTCGGCGGCCTGCCGGTCGACGCGTGCGCGCCCGAGCTGTGGCTCGACGACGAACGCGACGATGCGCTTGCGCGACGCCTGCTCGACGCCGCATCACACGGCCCGGCCACCGGCGCCGCGCCGTGGCGCTGCCGGCAGTGCGGCGAAGCGCTCGACGCGCAGTTCACAGCCTGCTGGCAATGCGGCGCCGTGCGCGATCCGCTCGACGACTGAACGCAACGTCCTGACACACAGCGAAAAGGCCGGCAACGAGCCGGCCTTTTCATTTCATCGCGTGCTGCGCGAGCGGGTCACGAAATCCAGACCGCCAACGTCAGCATCAGCAGCAGGATCATCCACAGGATCACCGCGCGCCATACCAGGCCGACCGCAGATTGCAGCGTACGCGGCGTGCAGTCGTCGCCGACCGTCAGCGGGCCGCTGTCGCCGACCGCCAGCGCGTCGAGGCTCGACGGCTCCGCGAGCGGCCCCGCGAGGCGCGCGCCGAGCGCGCCGCTGCCGGCCGCGAGCAGCACGCCATCGTTCGGGTCGGGCCACTGGCGTGTGTGATTGCGCCACGCGTAGATTGCGTCCTCGAAGTTGCCGACGATCGCGAAACCGAGCGCGGTCAGCCGCGACGGAATCCAGTCGATCACGAAGAATGCGCGCTGCGCGAACGTCGAGAACGCGGCCGTGCGCTCGTCGCCCGGCGTCGACCAGCTGCGCGCGAGATATTCGGAGATGCGGTACAGCACCGCGCCGGCCGGACCGATCGGCAGCACATACCAGAAGAACACGCCGAATACGTGGCGATGCGATGCAACGACTGCATGAATCAGCGTATGGCGGACGATTTCGCCGACCGGCATGTCGATCGTGTCGAGGCCCGTCCACTCGTGCAGGATCTCGCGCGCACGCGGCACGTCGTCGTTGTTGAGCGCGAGATGGATGTCGGTGAAGTAATGGCTGAACTGGCGGAAGCCGAGCGTGAAATACACGACGACGACGTTCCAGATGAACGCGAGCACGAAGCTCACCTTGTACAGCAGGAAGTAGATCAGCGCGACGACCAGCACCCACGGCAGCACGACCGCGAGCCACGCGAGCACGCCATGTTTTTGCTTGCCGGCGTCGAGGCCATGCGCGACGGTTTCCGCATGAAACTGGAACAGTGCGAATACCGGATTGCTCGGCGACAACGCGCGGACCTGTTCGATGATGAGAGCGAGGAGAACCGAAAAGAAAGTCATGCGTGGCGCCGTCTTCGGAGTTATGTCATTTTTTGCATAACGATAGCACAGCGTAAGCGACGGATGGCCGCTGGCGCGACGGGCCGCGGGCCGGCCATGCGCGCACGGTCGAGCGGCCGCTTATCCGGCCGCCAAGAAGCGGTACAGATTGCGCAACATGCCGGCAGTTGCGCCCCAGATGAAGTAATGCCCGTTCGATGCGTCGTTCGGATAGGGCATCGCAAAAAAACGACGCTCGCCGCCTTCCCAGCGGAACACGCGCACCTGGTGGTTCGCGGGACTCATCAGGAACGCGAGCGGCACCTCGAAGATCTCGGCGACCTCGAATGTGTCGGCCTGCACGGTGAACGGCGGATGCACGAGCGCCACCACGGGCGTCACGCAGAAGCCCGTGCCCGTCAGGTAGTCGGGCAGCGCACCGAGAATCTCGACCGGCTCGGCGGCCAATCCGATCTCCTCCTTCGCCTCGCGCAACGCGGTCGCGGTCGCGTCGCGATCGAACGGCTCGCGCCGGCCGCCAGGGAAGCTGATTTGGCCGGCATGGTCGTTCAGGTGATCCGCGCGCTGGGTCAACAGCACGGTAAGACCGGTCTCGCGAACGACGAGCGGAACGAGGACGGCTGCACTGCGCGGATCGACGCCGTCCTGCAACCGCACCTCGCCGGGTTCCACGCTCCATTCGAGCGTACGCGCGAAACGTTCGCGCAACCCGGATGGCGTCATCAGCCGGGGATCGATGGTCGGCAGGCCGGCGCCGGTACCTTCGACCGGCAGCACTTCGGGGTCAATGATGGGGCGGCGATTCAATGGGGCTCTCGGATTCGTGTCGTATCGAGCATATTGTCGCGCCAGAATGAAAAAAGCACCCGGGAGGGTGCTTTTTCCTTACAGCTCTTACTCTTGGGAAGCTGCTGCGGCGCGATCCTTCGACACCAGCTTTTCCTTGATTCGAGCCGACTTGCCCGAACGCTCGCGCAGGTAGTACAGCTTCGCACGACGCACATCACCGCGACGCTTCACGACGATGCTCGCCAGCAGCGGCGAGTAGGTCTGGAACGTACGCTCGACGCCTTCGCCCGACGAGATCTTGCGGACGATGAAGTTCGAGTTCAGGCCACGGTTGCGCTTCGCGATCACGACGCCTTCGTACGCCTGAACGCGCTTGCGGTTACCTTCAACCACGTTCACGTTCACGATCACCGTGTCGCCCGGGGCGAATTCGGGAATCGTCTTGCCGGCGAGCGCGCGCTCGATCTCTTCCTGCTCAAGTTTTGCGATCAGATTCATCACTGACTCCTAAAGCCATCTTGTCGGCGTTTGCACCCGCCTGCTTCCAGGCCCGGCCCCGATAGAGGATGGATTCACATCAGGCACCGCGCACGCATGCACGGCACCGCCATTTCCCGCCCGCGACACCGCCTCAGGAGGCGTCCTTCGCTTCGCGTGCGAGGTTCGCAAGCCACGCCTCGTCGGCCCGGCTCAGCAACTTCTCGCGGCGCGCCCGGACGATCAGGTCCGGCCGCTTCCGCAGCGTATTTCTCAAAGCTTCCTGACGCCGCCACTTCTCGATCTCGGCATGATGCCCGCCGAGCAGCACGTCCGGCACGCGTACGCCTTCGTACTCCTCCGGGCGCGTGTAATGCGGACAATCGAGCAGCCCGTCGGCGAAGCTGTCCTGCACGGCCGACTGCGCATCGTTCAGCACGCCCGGCAGCAGCCGCACGACGGCATCCATCATCGCCATCGCCGGCAGCTCGCCGCCGGACAGAACGAAATCGCCGAGGCTGATTTCCTCGTCGACGCAACGATCGAGCAGACGCTGATCGATCGCCTCGTAGCGGCCGCACAGCACGATGACGCCAGGCTCCTGCGCCATCCGCACCGCCCGCTCGTGCGTGAATGGCGCACCCTGCGGCGACATCATCACCACGCGCGTGCTCGCGATGCCCTGCTCCGCCTGTGCAGCCTTCGCTGCACCGATCGCGGCCTCGAGCGGCTTCGCCAGCATCACCATGCCCGGACCGCCGCCGTACGGACGATCGTCGACCGTGCGGTAGTTATCCGTCGTGAAATCACGCGGATTCCAGGTACGCAGCCCGAAGCGCGCCTGCTTCACGGCCCGGCTGGTGATGCCCCAGTCGGTCAGCGCGCGGAACATTTCGGGAAAGAGCGTGACGACGTCGAACTGCACCGCGCTCTCCGTAACCGGGTTCATGAGTAATCGGCTTCCCAGTCGACAACGATACGACGCGCCGCCTGATCCACCGTCTTGACGTAGACGCCGACGAACGGGATCAGCCGTTCGCTGGTGGTCGGCCGGCCATCCTTGCCGACTGCCGGATACTCGACGCGCATGATCGAATGCACGCCGTTGTCGATCATCCCGCTCACCGTCCCGAGCGCCACCGATTGCTCGTTGACGACGTCGAGACCGATCAGGTCGACCCAATAGAATTCGTCCGCGGCCAATGCCGGGAAATCTTCCCGGCGCACGAACACGCGAAAGCCGCGCAAAGCCAGCGCGGCATCGCGGTCGCTGACACCCGCGGCGTGCGCGACGACCGTGTCGCCGTGCGTCTTCGACTGCAGGATGCGGGCGGACAACCGCTCCCCACCCCGCTCCAGCCACCAGCGGCGCGCGTTGAGCAGCGCATCGCCGCCGCGGCCTGCGTCGGCATGCGTCGCCACCTTGACCCAGCCTTTCAGGCCATAGGCGTCGACCACCGCCCCGACCTCGACAGCATCGTCGGGCCAGGCTTGCACCGCTTCGAGACTGCCCTGCTCGGCAGCCGTACCAGCCTTCGCGACAACGTCGCGCTCGACCGGCTTGCGGACGAATGCGCCAAACGACGCTCGCCCGCGCTTTGCGTTACCGGAATCGTGACCGGACATCAATGCTCCTTGCAGCCGGCACGACCGGCACACCGCGCCATTGTTAGGCAGCCGGTTGCGCCTTCTGCGCTTCCTTCACGAGACGCTGGACGGTCGGCGACAGTTGCGCGCCAACGCCTTGCCAGTACGTCAGGCGATCCTGAGCGATGCGCAGCGATTCGCCCTTCGTGGCGACCGGGTTGTAGAAGCCGACGCGCTCGATGAAGCGGCCGTCACGACGGTTACGCGAATCGGTAGCGACGATGTTGTAGAACGGGCGCTTCTTCGAGCCGCCGCGAGCCAGACGGATGATAACCATATGAAATCCTTCGGGAAAACCGGGTTCGAAACTACTGAAACGTGCGATTATAGCCGGAAACCGAAGCCACAACAAACACTTACGCGCAAAATTTCCGCAGGCGCGCTGTCCGCCGGGCATACAATCGTCGTGTTCCCGATGCTCCCCGCCGCCATGCCGCTATTTTGCGCCGCCCCGGCACGCCGTGCGCAGCACCGCCTCGCGGACATGCTGGCCGGCCTCATCGCCTGCATTGCGTCGGCTGCCGCTTGCGCCGCGCCGCCGGTGAACGAACTGGTCGTGCCGCCCGGCTTCCATATCGACGTGCTGACCGACGCAGTGCCGGCCGCCCGCGAAATGGCGTGGTCGCCGCGCGGAATCCTGTATGTCGGCTCGCGGGAAGGCCGCGTCCATGCCCTCGCGATGCACGAGGGCCGGATCACCGCCCGCTACGTGATCGCATCGGGGCTCGACATGCCGGTCGGCGTCGCGTACCGCGACGGCGCGCTCTATATCTCGGCCGTATCGCGCATCCTGCGCATCGACCATGTCGACGACCGGCTCGCGAAGCCGCCCGCCCCGGCAGTCGTCACGGACGCGCTGCCGACCGACCACCATCACGGCTGGAAATTCATCGCATTCGGCCCCGACGGCAAACTTTACGTGCCGACCGGTGCGCCGTGCAACGTCTGCCTCCCGGATCGCAACCGCTACGCGATCATCGCGCGCATGAACGCGGACGGAAGCGGACGCGAGGTGTTTGCCCGCGGCATTCGCAACACCGTCGGCTTCGCGTGGCACCCCGACTCTGGCGAACTGTGGTTCACCGACAACGGCCGCGACCTGATGGGCGACGACGTGCCCGACGACAAGCTGAACCGCGCGCCGCGCGCCGGCCTCGACTTCGGCTTTCCCTACTGCCATGGCGGCGACCAGCCCGACCCGGAATTCGGGAGCCCCGACGTATGCCGCCGCTATGTTCCGCCCGTGCTGAAACTCGGCGCGCACGTCGCGGCGCTCGGCATGCGTTTCTATACAGGGCCAATGTTTCCGGCGTCGTACCGGAACAACGTCTTCATTGCCGAACACGGCTCGTGGAATCGCAGCACGAAGGTGGGCTACCGCGTGATGCGCGCGGTCGTGTCCGCCGATGGCAGTCACGCCCGCGAGACGCCGTTCATCACCGGCTGGCTGCGCGCGGACGGCACGGTATGGGGGCGGCCGGCCGACGTACTGCCGCTGCCGGACGGCTCGCTGCTCGTCAGCGACGACTACGCGGGCGCCATCTACCGCGTCACCTATGCGGCACCTTGACGCAGGCACCGGATGACCGGCTCCGACCGGGCATCGTAGAATGCGTGCCGGGCCGAGCGCCCGCGCCGGCCCGCCGGCGCCCATGCCAACGATAATCCGCCGCCATCCATGTCAAGCAGCACCGCACCGTCCCGCCGTTTCCGCTCGAAGACGCTCACCGCCGCTCTCGCGTTCCTGTTCGGTTCGCTCGGCGCGCATCGCTTCTATCTGTACGGCTTTCGCGACGTGTACGGTTGGGCGCACCTGCTCGCGACGATCGTCGGGATTCCGGGCTTTCTGCTGCTCGCGGCGACGCAGCGCACGGCCAGCCTCGGCTGGTGGCTCGCCGTGCCCGGCGCGATTTCGCTGCTTGCCGCGTTCCTCGCCGCGCTCGTCTACGGACTGCGCCCCGACGAAAAATGGGATGCGCAGTTCAATGCCGAGACGGGCAAGCAGAGCCGGTCGGGCTGGACGGTGATCTTCATCGTGATCTTCTCGCTGCTGATCGGCGCGTTCCTGCTGATGACCGCGCTCGCGCTGTCGTTCCAGACGTATTTCGAATCGCAAGTCGAAGCGGCGAAGCAGATTTCGCAGTAAGCGCCGACGCGCGCCGGTCAGAACAGGCTCAACTGCATGTCGTCGCGCGGCTTCACGCCCGCCGAGCCCGCCACCGTGCGCCGCGCTGCCGCGGCGGCCACCGGCGCGGCGCGAAACCGCGACATATCCAGAATGCCGTTCCTGTGCTCGTTCAATCCGAGCCGCTTGACAGCCTGACGGAAACGCTGCCGCAACAGGTCGGCCCAGATCCCCTCCCCCTTCATCCGTTTCGAAAAATCCGAGTCGTAATCTTTCCCGCCGCGCATATCGCGCACGCGGTTCATCACGCGCTCCGCGCGATCCGGAAAATGCGCGGCGAGCCAGTTCTTGAACAGCGGTGCGACCTCCCACGGCAAGCGCAGGATGATGTAGCTCGCGTGCGTCGCGCCGGCTTCCGCGCACGCCTCCAGCACCCGCTCCATGTCCGGTTCGGTAACGAACGGGATCATCGGCGCAATGCTCACGCCGACCGGCACGCCCGCGTCGCGCAGCGCGCGAATCGTCCGCAGCCGGCGCGCCGGCGTCGCCGCACGCGGCTCGAGCGTGCGCGCGAGTTCGGCGTCGAGCGTCGTGATCGTGACGGCCGCCATCACCTGCCCGCGTTCGGCCATCGGCGCGAGCAGGTCGAGATCGCGCTCGATCAGAGAAGATTTCGTGATCGCGGCAAACGGGAGCCCGTGATCGTGCATCACCTGGATCACGCTGCGCGTGATGCGCAGATCGCGCTCGACCGGCTGGTATGCGTCCGTGTTGACGCCCAGCGCGATCGGCTCCGGCACGTAGCGCTTGCGCGAAATCTCCCGCTCGAGCAGTTCGGCCGCATTGACCTTCGCGTAGATGCGGCTTTCGAAATCCAGCCCGGGGGACAGCCCGAGATAGCTGTGCGTCGGCCGCGCAAAGCAGTAGATGCAGCCGTGCTCGCAACCGCGATACGGATTGAGTGACACGCTGAACGGAATGTCCGGCGACTGGTTGCGCGTGAGAATGCTCTTCGCGCGCTCCTCGAATACCTGCGTGCGCAGCGGAGCAGGCAGATCGGTGTCGTCCGATTCGTGCGTCCAGCCGTCGTCGACCGCTTCGCGCAGCGCCGTTTCATAGCGCCCCTGCAGATTGTCGACCGCACCGCGCCCCTTGCGGGGCGCGGGCGGCGCTATCGGAAATTCGTTGTCGGACAGACCGTCCATGCGCTCACCCTTTCGCCTGCACCCAATACTGTACATTTATACAGTATCGGGTGCAGCGTGCCAAGGGCGAGATGAAGGGTCCGAAGTCCGGCAACGGGCCGCTGCAGCGATCATTCGCCGACCGAAATGGTCAGCGTCTCCTTGATTTCCTCCATCACGACGTAACTCTTCGACTGCACCGCGCCGGGCAACTGCAGCAGGATGTCGCCGAGCAGCTTGCGATAGTCGGCCATCTCGCCGATCCGCGCCTTGATCAGGTAGTCGAAGTCGCCGGACACGAGATGGCATTCGAGCACCTCGTCGATCTTCATCACTTCGCGGCGGAACTGCTCGAACATGTTGCCGCCCTTGTGGCCGAGCGTGATCTCGACGAACACGAGCAGCGCCGCGCCGAGCTGGGCGGGATCCACGCGCGCGTGGTAGCCGGTGATGACCCCGTCGCGCTCCATGCGCCGCACGCGCTCGATGCATGGCGTGACGGTCAGCCCGACCTGTTCCGCGAGGTCCTTCATCGCCATCCGGCCGTCATTCTGGAGCAGTTTGAGGATGCGCCGGTCGAGCTTGTCGAGCGAGCGTACTGGCTGGCGTTGCGTTCTCATTTCTTTATTCTGAAAACCTGAAAAATACGATAACAAAACCTACACATTCGACAATACCATAGCGCAAAAAACTAGATCAGCTAGAGGTTACACGGAGCCGCAGGTGCGCCCGGCCTCGACCTGATTCCTTCGATCTGGAGCAGCTATGCGAGTCGTCATTCTGGGCAGCGGTGTGGTGGGCGTGGCAAGCGCGTATTACCTCGCGCGCGCCGGTCATGAAGTCACGGTGATCGACCGGGAAGCCGGCCCGGCGCTCGAGACGAGCTTCGCGAACGCGGGCCAGATCTCGCCCGGCTATGCTGCGCCGTGGGCCGCGCCCGGCGTGCCGCTGAAGGCCGTCAAGTGGATGTTCGAGAAGCATGCGCCGCTCGCGATCCGTCTCGACGGCACGCGCTTCCAGCTCCAGTGGATGTGGCAGATGTTGCGCAACTGCACGGCCGAACGCTATGCGGTCAACAAGGGCCGCATGGTGCGCCTCGCCGAATACAGCCGCGATTGCCTGCAGGCGCTGCGCGCCGACACCGGCATCCAGTACGAAGGCCGCACGGGCGGCACGCTGCAGCTGTTCCGCACGCAGCAGCAGCTCGACGGCGCGGCGAAGGACATCGCGGTGCTGCAGGAAGCGAACGTGCCGTTCGAACTGCTGTCGCCGGCCGAGCTCAAGAACGCCGAGCCGGCCCTCGCCGCCGTCTCGCACAAGCTGACGGGCGGCCTGCGCCTGCCGGGCGACGAAACCGGCGACTGCCAGCTGTTCACGACGCGCCTGGCCGCGCTCGCCGAATCGCTCGGCGTGAAGTTCCGCTACAACACGCCGATCGACGCGCTCGCGATCGCCGGCGGCAAGATCGCCGGCGTGCAGTGCGGCAGCGAGACGGTGCGCGCCGATGCGTACGTCGTCGCGCTCGGCTCGTACTCGACGAACTTCATCGCGAACCTGATGAAGATTCCCGTCTATCCGCTGAAGGGCTATTCGATCACCGCGCCGATCGTCAACGAGGCGGCCGCGCCTGTGTCGACGGTGCTCGACGAAACGTACAAGATCGCGATCACGCGTTTCGACCAGCGCATCCGCGTCGGCGGGATGGCCGAGATCGTCGGCTTCGACAAGAACCTGCGCGCGGCGCGCCGCGAAACGCTCGAAATGTGCGTGAACGACCTGTTCCCGGGCGGCGGCGACACGTCGAAGGCCACGTTCTGGACGGGCCTGCGCCCGATGACGCCGGACGGCACGCCGATCGTCGGCCGCACGCCGGTGTCGAACCTGTTCCTGAACACCGGCCACGGCACGCTCGGCTGGACGATGTCGTGCGGGTCGGGCCAGTTGCTCGCCGACCTGATCTCAGGCAAGAAGCCGGCGATCCAGGCCGACGACCTGTCGGTCCATCGCTACCTGAAGGATGTCGCCGGCCAGACGCGCCCGGCTTACGCGTAAATCGGACCGGCCCGCGGCGATGCGGGCCGGTCGCAGCACTGACAAAGGCGTCCTCGGGCGCCTTTGTCGCTTCGGCGAGCGCAAGTACAGCTGCGAGCGGCGGCTCGGTATGAGGCGCTAGTCAACAGGTGCATGCGGTTGTCGCTCGTCGAGCGAATCGGCGCTGCCAGTCGCGCGCGTGTGGGGGCGCCGATGCGTTCCGGATGGCGCGGCACGATCGCGCCCCTCTCGCGGAACGACACCCGCCACTCTTCAGCGATGACGCAACAAAAAGGGGCGCTCATCGCGCCCCTTCTGCCGTACTTGCCGCCGAAGCGTCACGCCGTGTCAGCCGAGCTCGTTCACGAGTTCCGGCACGAGCGCGAACAGATCGCCGACGAGGCCGTAGTCGGCCACGCTGAAGATCGGCGCTTCCGGATCCTTGTTGATCGCGACGATCACCTTCGAATCCTTCATCCCGGCCAGATGCTGGATCGCACCCGAGATGCCGACCGCGATGTACAGCTGCGGCGCGACGATCTTGCCGGTCTGGCCGACCTGGTAGTCGTTCGGCACGTAGCCGGCATCCACTGCGGCGCGCGATGCGCCGAGCGCTGCCGACAGCTTGTCCGCCAGCGGCTCCAGCACCTTCGTGTAGTTCTCGCCGCTGCCCAGACCGCGGCCGCCCGACACGATGATGTTCGCGCTGGTGAGTTCCGGACGGTCCAGCTTCGTCACTTCACGGCTCACGAACTGCGACTTGCCGGCGTCGGCCGCCGCTTCGATCTTGTCGATCGACGCGCTGCCGCCTTCCGCTGCAACCGGATCGAAACCCGTTGCACGCACCGTGATCACCTTGATCGGATCGCTCGATTGCACCGTCGCGATCGCGTTGCCCGCGTAGATCGGGCGCTCGAACGTGTCGGCCGAATCGACCGCCGTGATGTCCGAGATCTGCGCGACGTCCAGCTTCGCGGCGATGCGCGGCGCGACGTTCTTGCCGTAGGCGGTGGCCGGCGCGAGGATGTGCGAGTAGTCCTTCGCGATGTTCAGCGCGGTCGCCTCGACGTTTTCCGCGAGGCCCTCGGCCAGTTGCGGCGCGTCGGCCAGCAGCACCTTCGACACGCCTGCGATCTTCGCTGCCGCGTCGGCAGCCGGTTGCGCGTCGTGGCCCGCGACCAGCACGTGAATGTCACCGCCGATCTTCGCCGCCGCCGCGACCGTGTTCAGCGTCGCGGCCTTGATCGACGCGTTGTCGTGTTCTGCAATCACCAGAATCGTCATTTCTTTCCGCTCCCTCTTACAGCACCTTGGCTTCGGTCTTCAGCTTCTCGACCAGCGTCTTCACGTCCGGCACCTTCACACCGGCCGCGCGCTTCGGCGGCTCGGCCACCTTCAGCGTCTTCAGACGCGGCGCGACGTCCACGCCGAGGTCTTCCGGCTTCACCGTTTCCAGCGGCTTCTTCTTCGCCTTCATGATGTTCGGCAGCGTCACGTAGCGCGGCTCGTTCAGGCGCAGGTCGGTCGTCACGACTGCCGGCAGCGTCAGCGACAGCGTTTCCGCGCCGCCGTCGACTTCGCGCGCAACCGTCGCCTTGCCGTCGGCGATCGTCACCTTCGACGCGAACGTCGCCTGCGGCAGGCCTGCGAGCGCCGCCAGCATCTGGCCCGTCTGGTTCGAGTCGTCGTCGATCGCCTGCTTGCCGAGAATCACCAGTTGCGGCTGCTCCTTGTCGACCAGCGCCTTCAGGATCTTCGCGACGGCCAGCGGCTCGACGCCGTCGTTCGATTCGACGAGGATCGCGCGATCCGCGCCGATCGCCAGCGCCGTGCGCAGCGTTTCCTGCGCTTGCGTGACACCCACCGACACCGCGATCACTTCGGTCGCGACGCCTGCTTCCTTCAGGCGCACCGCTTCTTCAACGGCGATTTCGTCGAACGGGTTCATCGACATCTTCACGTTCGCGATGTCGACGCCCGTGTTGTCCGACTTCACGCGGACCTTCACGTTGTAATCGACCACTCTTTTCACTGGCACCAGGATTTTCATGCACACGCTCCAAAGTTACGAATACGACCAGAGGCCATTCTATAGCGAGGCCTCATGACTGCGCGGCCAAGCGGACCCATCCCTCATGGCTATCGAGGATAGCGCTCCTCGATGGCGCGCCGGCAATAGCGAACGGTCGTTCTATTTTAAAAGAGAAAAAACCCGGACGCAAAGCCCGGGTTTTCGATCATCGACTCTAATCATCGCCGGGCGCGCCGTGTACCTCGTGTTGCTTACCAGGCGGCGATGACCGCGCCGCCGAATTTCTGTTCGATGAACTGCTTCACTTCCGCGGAATGGTAGGCCGCGATGAGCTTCGCGACCCACGGCTTGCCGCGGTCGGCGTCGCGAATCGCGAGAATGTTCGCGTACGGGCCGTTCGGCCCCTCGATCGCGATCGCATCCTGCGTCGGTTTCAGCCCCGCTTCCATTGCGTAGTTGGTGTTGATCGCCGCCGCGTCGACGTCGCCGAGCGAACGCGGGATCTGCGCCGCATCGAGCTCGACGATCTTCAGCTTGCGCGGATTGTCGGCGATGTCGAGCGGCGTCGCCTTCAGGCCCGCGTCGGCGCGCAGCTTCAGCAGCCCCTGCTTCTGCAGCAACAGCAGAGCACGGCCGCCGTTGGTCGGATCGTTCGGCACCGCGACGCGCGCGCCCGGCTTCAGTTCGGCCAGCGACTTCACGCGCTTCGAATAGATGCCCATCGGGAACGTGACGGTGTCGGCCACCTTGATCAGCTTGTAGCCGCGATCCTTCACCTGCGCCTGCAGATACGGATCGTGCTGGTAGCTGTTCGCGTCGAGATCGCCCGACGCGAGCGCCGCGTTCGGCTGCACGTAGTCGGAGAACTCGACGACGCGAATGTCGAGGCCGCTCTTCGCCGCGACCTTTTTCACCACGTCCATGATCTGCGCGTGCGGGCCGCCGGTCACGCCCACCTTGATGGTTTCGGCCTGCGCATGCGCGGTCGCGAACAGCGCGGCCGCGCCAAGTGCGGCCGCGAATTTCAGCATGAAGCGTCGTTGCATCGTCTCCCCCAACGGATGAATGTCGTCTTACTTGTGGCTCAGCCGGCGCACCAGCCAGTCGCCGAACGATTGCACGATCTGCACGAACACGATCAGGATCGCGACGACCGTCCACATCACTTCCGGCAGATAGCGCTGGTAGCCGTAGCGGATCCCGAGATCGCCGAGCCCGCCGCCGCCGATCGCACCGGCCATCGCCGAATAGCCGACCAGCGACACGAACGTGATCGTCAGGCCGGCGACGATACCCGGCAGCGATTCGGGCAGCAGCACCTTGAACACGATCTGCGACGTCGTCGCGCCCATCGACTGCGCGGCTTCGATCAGCCCGCGGTCGACCTCGCGCAGCGCCGTTTCGACCAGGCGCGCGATGAACGGCGCGGCCGCGAGCGTGAGCGGCACGACCGCCGCGGCCGTGCCGATCGACGAACCGGTGACGAGCCGCGTGAACGGAATGACCGCGACCAGCAGGATGATGAACGGCGTCGAGCGCACCGCGTTCACGACGCCGCCGAGCACGCGATTCACGCCGAGGTTCTGCAGCACGCCCTGGCGGTCGGTCAGGTACAGCAGCACGCCGAGCGGCAGCCCGACGAGCGCGCCGACCGCCCCCGAGATGCCGACCATGATCAGCGTCTCCCAGAACGACTGCACGAACATATCGAACATCTCACTCAACATACGAAAGCTCCTCCACCACCACGCCTTGCTCGCGCAGGAACGCGAGCGCCTGCCCGACCTTGCCCGGTTCGCCGCCCGCGAGCACCGCGAGCGACCCGAACGCCTGCCCCTGGATCTCGTCGATCTGGCCGTGCAGGATGTTGAAATCGAGTTCGTACCGGCGGATCGTCTCCGACAGGATCGGCTGGTCGACGCCGGAACCGGTAAACGCAAGCCGCAGCAGATGCCCGCTGCCCGTCTTCAGCCGCTCGGCTACGCGTGCCTTCAGCGCCGGCGGCAATTCCTGCGCGATCACGTCGCCGATCAGCGCGCGCGTGACCTCGTGATGCGGCTGCAGGAACACGTCGATCACGCGGCCTTCCTCGACCACGCGGCCTGCGTCGAGCACCGCCACGCGATCGCACACCTGCTTGATCACTTCCATCTGATGCGTGATCAGCACGATCGTCAGGCCGAGTTCGCGGTTGATGCGCTTCAGCAGGTCGAGGATCGAGCGCGTCGTCTCGGGATCGAGCGCCGACGTCGCTTCGTCCGACAGCAGCACCTTGGGCTTGCTCGCGAGCGCGCGGGCGATGCCGACGCGCTGCTTCTGGCCGCCGCTGATCTGCGCCGGATAGCGATCCTTCTGCGCGGACAGCCCGACGAGGTCGAGCAGCGGCAGCACGGCCGCTTCGATGTCGGCACGGCTTGCGCCGGCCAGCTCGAGCGGCAGCGCGACGTTGTCGAACACCGTGCGCGACGACAGCAGATTGAAGTGCTGGAAGATCATGCCGATCTCGCGGCGCGCTTCGCGCAGCGCGCCGGCCTGCAGCAGCGTGAGATCGCGCCCGCCGACGACGACGTTGCCTTCCGTCGGCCGCGTGAGCAGGTTGATGGTGCGCACCAGCGTGCTCTTGCCGGCGCCGCTTCGGCCGATGATGCCGAACACTTCGCCCTGGGGAATCGTCAGATTGACGTTGTGCAATGCGTCAACCCAGCCGGTCGGCCCGGGAAAACGCTGCGACAGATTGCGTAATTCGATCATGTAAACAAAACGGCGGCCGGCTGGCGAGCAGGCCCGCCAATCGGCCGCCGATGCATCTGGAATAGCCGGCGATTTTACCGCAAACGCCTCATTCCCCTTAATAATCGATTTCGATCTTTTCATAACCAGATGAAATTAGAGGGTCGCCGCTGGGCCGCCGCCGGCATGCCGCGACTATGATCCGGATCACCATGCGAACGAACAGGGGACACGCCAGATGACCGCCACGACCACGCCGGCCGCCGCACCCGCCGCCGCTCCGGATTCGACGACGCCGCCCGCGCCGCGGATGGGCCGGCTGCGCACAGCCGACGGGCTCGAGCTCGCGTCGTACCGCTGGCCGGCAGGCGACGGCACGGTGCCGCCGCGCGCGACGATCGCGCTCGTGCACGGCCTCGCCGAGCATGCGGGCCGTTACGCGGCGCTTGCGGCGAGGCTGAATGCCGCCGGCCTCGACGTGCTCGCGATCGATCTGCGCGGACATGGCCGGTCGCCTGGCAAGCGCGCATGGGTCGAGCGGTTCGACGATTACCTGAACGATGCGGATGCGCTCGTCGCCGAAGCGGCCCGCGGCAATACGCCGCTGTTCCTGATGGGGCACAGCATGGGCGGTGCCGTCGCGGCGCTGTATGCGATCGAGCGCGTGCCGGCCCGCGGCCACGCGCTGGCCGGTCTCGTGCTGTCGAGCCCCGCGCTCGCGCCAGGGCGCGACGTGCCGCGCTGGATGCTCGCGATGAGCCGGTTCATCAGCCGCGTGTGGCCGAACTTCCCTGCGATCAGGATCGACGCTGCGCTGCTGTCGCGCGATCCGGCGGTCGTGGAGGCCAATCGCGCCGATCCGCTCGTGCACCACGGCCCGGTGCCGGCGCGCACCGGCGCGGAAATCCTCGATGCGATGGCGCGTATCGAGCGCGGCCGCGACGCGCTGCGCGTGCCGGTGCTCGTCTATCACGGCACCGACGACAAGCTGACCGAGCCGGACGGCAGCCGCGCATTCGGCACGCGCGTCGGTTCACCCGATCGCACGCTGACGCTATACGAAGGCGGCTTCCACGAAACGATGAACGATCTCGAGCGCGATCGCGTGATCGATGCGCTGATCGCGTGGATTCACGCGCGCGTGCCGGCGCGCTGAGTGCGCGCCGCGCTGCTGCCGGTCAGATGCCGGCCAGCACGCGCAGGTGCGCGACGACGCTGCGGCCGAGCGCGGACAGGTTGTAGCCGCCCTCGAGGCAGCTGACGATGCGGCCCTGCGCATGCCGGCGCGCGACGTCGACGATCTGCGCGGTCAGCCACTCGAAATCGGCCTCGACGAGACCGAGGTTGCCGATGTCGTCCTCGCGATGCGCGTCGAAGCCGGCCGACACGAACAGCATCTGCGGCTTGAACGCGTCGAGGCGCGGCAGCCAGAACATGTCGACCGCTTCGCGGATCGCCATCCCGTTGCTGCGCGCAGGCATCGGCAGATTGACCATGTTCGGCGCCTGATGGTCGACGCCGGTGAACGGGTACAGCGGATGCTGGAAGAAGCTGCACATCAGCACGCGCGCGTCGTTCGCGAACGCCGCTTCGGTGCCGTTGCCGTGATGCACGTCGAAATCGACGATCGCGACGCGCTCGAGGCCATGAACGTCGAGCGCATGCCGTGCAGCAATTGCAACGTTGTTGAAGAAACAGAAGCCCATCGCGCGCGCCGGTTCCGCGTGATGGCCGGGCGGCCGGACGCTGCAGAACGCGTTCGCGTAGCGGCCTTCGATCACCGCGTCGGTCGCCGCGATCGCGGCGCCGGCCGCGCGCAACGCCGCCCGCCACGTGTCGCGGTTCATCAGCGTGTCGGGATCGATCTCGACGTAGCCGTCGACGGGCGTCAAGCCGCGGATGTAGTCGATATGGGCCTGCGTATGCACGCGGCCGAGCGCCACCTCGCTCGCGAACGGCGCGGTTTCGTGCACGATCAGGTCGTCGATGCGGCTCGCGATCAGCTGATCCTGAATCGCCGACAGTCGGGCCGGGCATTCCGGATGCCATTCCCCCATCTCGTGCAGCATGCAGTCGGGGTGCGTATAGAAGGCGGTTGCCATAAGCTGTCATCCGCGACGCAGGGTGCGCCGCAGGTCTCCATCAATGATGTCCATCGTCTGCCGCGAATTCGCCGCTAACTTACCACAACGGTGCGCTGCCACGCGCCGGCACGCAGGATGCGTCGGGTATACTGCGCCGAACCCCATCGCCCTGTCCGCCCGCTTCGACATGAATTCCAGCAAGCCTGCCGCCCTTCTCTCCATGCTGTTTCGCGTTCGTGTTCCGCTCGTTGCCGCTGCCGTCGCCGCGATGCTGAGCACCGCATCCGCCGCCGCGCAGACGCAGCCCGCGAAGCCCGCCGGCACGCTCGTCGCGCAGGCGCAACCGCAGCAGCCGGCACCGCAAGGCCAGACCTTCGAAGAGGAAATCGTTCCGCAGCGCTACGCGAACAACGCGAAGATCGATGCGTTCATCGACGAGATGGTAAGCCGCAACGGCTTCGATGCCGCGAGCCTGCATGCGCTGTTCTCGCGCGTCAGCTACTCGGCCACCGCCGTGAAGCTCGTGAAGCCGGCCCCGACGCCTTCGGTGAAGAACTGGCGCCTCTATCGCTCGCGCTTCATCGAGCCGATCCGCATCAATGCGGGCGTGAAATTCTGGAAGGCGAACCAGGCGACGCTGCAGCGCGCGTCCGCGGAATTCGGCGTGCCGCCCGAGGTGATCGTCGGCATCATCGGCGTCGAAACGATCTATGGCCGCTACATGGGCAACTTCCGCGTGCTCGATGCGCTGACGACGCTCACGTTCGACTATCCGGACACGCCGAATCGCGACAGCCGCCAGGCAACCTTCCGCAAGAACCTCGAGGATTTCCTGGTCTGGACGCGCGACAATCAGCTCGACCCGACGACCGTGCTCGGCTCGTACACGGGCGCGATCGGCATCCCGCAGTTCCTGCCGAGCAGCATCCGCGAATATGCGGTCGATTACGACGGCCGCGGCCACGTCGATCTGCGCAGCAGTCCTGCCGATGCGATCGGCAGCGTCGCGAACTACCTGAAGCAGCACGGCTGGGAAACCGATCGCCCGGTGGTGTGGCGGATCACGCCCGACACGGGCAGCCTCGGTATCGCGCAGGCCGCGGCCGACGGTCAGCCCGAGCCGCACTGGGCGCTGTCGCAGCTGCTGCGCGCAGGCATGACGCTCAACGAGCCTGCGGTCAACATCACGACCGAAGCAAGCACGCCGGTCACCGTCGTCGACCTGCCGTCGCCGGGGCGCGCGACCGAGTACATGCTGGGCCTGAAGAACTTCTACGTGCTCACGCGCTATAACCGCAGCTTCTTCTACGCGCTCGCGGTGTACCAGCTCGGCGAAGCGGTGAAGGCCGAAATGGAAGCGAGCGGCGCGCTGCCGCTGCCTGCGGCCGACACGGAAGCGCCGGCGCAGTAAGGCACCTCCGCGCAAAGAAAAAGCGCCGCTCATGCGGCGCTTTTTCTTTGCGCGGCCGGGCCGATGCCGGCCCGGCCACGGGCTGGCGTTACGCAGGGAACACGCCGGTCGACAGGTAGCGGTCGCCGCGATCGCAGACGATGAACACGATCGTCGCGTTCTCGACCTGGCGCGCGATGCGCATCGCGACTTCGCATGCGCCGCCCGACGAGATGCCGGCGAAAATACCTTCGACGGCCGCGAGCCGGCGCGCCATTGTCTCCGACGCGGCCTGACTCACGCTCTCGACGCGATCGACGCGGCTGCGATCGAAGATCGTCGGCATATAGGCTTCCGGCCACTTGCGAATGCCCGGAATACGCGAGCCCTCTTCCGGTTGCGCACCGACGATCTCGATCGCCGAATTCTGTTCCTTCAGATAGCGCGACGTGCCCATGATCGTGCCGGTCGTGCCCATCGCCGACACGAAGTGCGTGATGCGCCCTTCCGTGTCGCGCCAGATCTCCGGGCCCGTTCCTTCGTAGTGTGCGATCGGATTGTCGGGGTTTCCGAACTGATCGAGAATCACGCCCTTGCCCTCGCGCTGCATCTGCTCCGCGAGATCGCGCGCGAGTTCCATCCCGCCCTTCACCGGTGTCAGGATGATTTCCGCGCCGTAAGCGGCCATGCTCTGGCGGCGCTCGACCGACAGGTCCTCCGGCATGACCAGCACCATCTTGTAGCCGCGGATCGCCGCGGCCATCGCGAGCGCGATGCCCGTGTTGCCGCTCGTCGCCTCGATCAGCGTATCGCCCGGCTTGATGCGGCCGCGCGCCTCGGCCTTGCTGATCATCGACAGCGCGGGGCGATCCTTCACGGAACCGGCCGGGTTGTTGCCCTCGAGCTTGGCCAGCACCACGTTGTTGCGTGCGCGAATCTCGTCGTCCGGCAAGCGGACCAGTTGCACGAGCGGCGTGTTGCCGATCGTGTCTTCGATAGTTTTGTAAGCCATGGGAATACCGTAAGTGCGAGGGCGATCAATCGATTGATTGTAAACCAGCGCAGGCACGCACGCGGGCAACCCCCATCGGGACGATGGAATACCGGCACCGCGCGATTCACGATCGTGCAGGCGGAGCATGCACGCAAAAAACCCGCGGCATGCCGCGGGAAGCCGCCCCAACGACGGCGACTGAAGGAGCCTGTGGTGGAACCGTTGAACGGGTGTGCGTTACTTCTGCGCAGTGCGGGCTGGCGCCGCCGCGGATTTCGCAGCAGCGGGCTTGCCGGCGGCAGGCGCCGCCGCGGCACCTGCCGCGCCGATCGTCAGGCCTTCCTGCTGAAGGCGCTCGACCGTATGGCCGCCCATGCCTTTCACGCGCGACGCGAGATCGTCCGCACTCCTGAACGGACCGCGCGCACCGCGCTCGTCGAGAATCGCCTTGGCTCGCGCGGGCCCGATGCCCTTGATACCGACGAGCGCATCCTCGTTCGCGGTGTTGACGTCGACGGCCGCCCAGGCCGAGGCGATCGCGCCGAACATCGCGACGGCAGCAAACCATTTTCTGATCATATGCTGGATCTCCGATGAAAACGGCCGGCGGCTGCCGACCGTGAGACCCAGTCTAGCGATACAACGACTGCGTTTAAACCTGGCCGGACAGCCAACGCACGTAGCGATCGACCCCTTCCTGCACGGTCAGGAACGGCGCATCGTAGCCGGCCGCGCGCAGTTTCGTCTGGTCGGCCTGCGTGAAGCACTGGTACTTGCCGCGCAGCGCATCGGGGAACGGCACGTATTCGATCAGTCCTTGCTCGACCTGTTGCGCGAGCGTCAGCGGCGGCAGGTTGTCGAGCGCACGCAGCGTGTTCACGACCGTCGACGCGATGTCGTTGAACGGCTGTGCCCGACCGGTACCGAGGTTGAAGATGCCCGACTTCTCCGGATGATCGAAGAAGAACAGGTTCACCTTCGCGACGTCCTCGACCGACACGAAATCGCGCGTCTGCTCGCCCGGCGCGTAGCCGTTGTATTCGCCGAACAGCTTCACCTTGCCTTCCGCGCGGAACTGGTTGAAGTTGTGGAACGCGACCGACGCCATGCGGCCCTTGTGGGTCTCGCGCGGGCCATACACGTTGAAGTAGCGGAACCCGGCAATCTGGCTCTTCGCGCTCGGCAGCACGCGGCGCACGACCTGGTCGAACAGGAACTTCGAATAGCCGTAGACGTTCAGCGGCGCCTCGACCTCGCGTTCCTCGACGAAACGCGTCGAGCCGCCGTAGATCGCGGCCGACGACGCGTACAGGAACTGCGCGCCCTGCGCGAGGCACGCATCGAGCACCGCGCGGCTGTAGCGGAAGTTGTTGTCCATCATGTAGCGGCCGTCGGTCTCCATCGTGTCCGAACAGGCGCCTTCGTGGAACACCGCGCGTACCTTGCCGAAGTCGCCGCGCGTGAAGCGTTCGACGAATTCGGTCTTGTCGAGATAGTCGTCGATCTCGCAATCGACCAGGTTCCGGAACTTGTCCGCGCGCGTCAGATTGTCGACCGCGATGATGCGCGACTCGCCGCGCTCGTTGAGCGCCTTGACGATGTTCGCGCCGATAAAACCGGCTGCGCCGGTGACGATGATGGTCATGGTCGTTCTGCCTGAAAAATGACAACACACATGCGCGACGCGCCCGGTGCGCCGCGAAATGCACTCAGTGAAAAAGTTCGTCGTAGTCTACCGTGGCCGTGCCGAGCTTGCCGACGACGATGCCCGCGGCGCGGTTCGCCAGCACGACGGCGTCGACGAGCGGCACGCCGGCGCCGAGCATCGTCGCGACGGTCGCGATCACGGTATCGCCCGCGCCCGACACGTCGTACACCTCGCGCGCCAGTGCCGGCGCATGCAGTTCGCCGTTCGCGGAGAAGAGCGTCATCCCCTCTTCCGAACGCGTGAGCAGCAGCGCATCGAGGTCGAGGTCCGCGCGCAGCTTCGCGACGCGTGCGCGCAAGTCGTCTTCCGAATGCCAATGACCGATCACTTCGCGTAGTTCGGAGCGATTCGGCGTGATCAGCGATGCACCGCGATAGCGCTCCCAGTCCCCGCCCTTCGGATCGACGAGCACGGCCTTGCCGGCCGCGCGCGCCTTCTCGATCATCGTCGTCACGTGCGTGAGGCCGCCTTTCGCGTAATCCGACATCAGCACGACGTCGTGCTCCGGTAGCAGCACGTCGAACCGCGCGAGCCCCGCCAGCAGCACCTCGTGCGTCGGCATCGCCTCGAAGTCGACGCGCAGCAGTTGCTGCTGGCGCGCGAGCACGCGCAGCTTGATGGTGGTCGGCAGCGCCGCGTCGCGTTCGAGATAGGGCGTCACGCCGCTGCTGTCGAGCAGCTCGACGATCCGCTCGCCCGGTTCGTCGCAACCGACCACGCACAGCAGGCCGGCCTGGCCGCCGAGCGTCACCGCGTTGCGCGCGACGTTGGCCGCGCCGCCGAGCCGCTCTTCCTGACGCTGCACGTGAACGACGGGCACCGGTGCTTCCGGTGAAATACGGTCGACGTTGCCGAACCAGTAACGGTCGAGCATCACGTCGCCGACGACGAGCACGCGCGAGCGCGCGAGCTGCGCGCGCGGTACCGGCACCACTTCGCGAAGGGTAGTCATCGTTCGCTCATCCACGGGAAAGGGACTGGGGATCGACATGCGGACGGCCGATCGCGTGGTAGTCGATGCCGAGCTCGGCCATGGCGTCCGGCTCGTACAGGTTGCGCCCGTCGAAGATCACCGGCGCCTTCAGTTCCGCCTTCAGCCGCGTGAAATCCGGGCTGCGGAACTCCTTCCACTCGGTGACGATCACGAGCGCGTCCGCGGCCGTCACGGCCGCGTCCTGCGTATCGACGAAGTTCAGGCGCGCGAGCGCGTCGGAGCCGTCGCCGAGATCGAGCGCGAACACGCGGCGCGCTTCGTCGATCGCGACCGGGTCGTACGCGCGCACGGTCGCGCCGCGCTCGAGCAGCGCGCCGATCAGCCGGCGGCTCGGCGCCTCGCGCATGTCGTCCGTATTGGGCTTGAACGCGAGGCCCCAGACCGCGAATTCGCGGCCGGTCAGGTCCGCGCCGAAACGCTGCTCGATCTTGCCGATCAGCACGTCCTTCTGCGCGGAGTTGGCCGCTTCGACGGCCTCCAGAATCCGCAGCGGCTGGCCGTTCTCGCCGGCCGTGCGGATCAGCGCCTGCACGTCCTTCGGAAAGCACGAGCCGCCGTAACCGACGCCCGCGTACAGGAAGTGATAGCCGATGCGCGGATCGGAGCCGATCCCGCGGCGCACGGCTTCAATGTCGGCGCCGACCTTGTCCGCGAGATTCGACATTTCGTTCATGAACGAGATGCGCGTCGCGAGCATCGCATTCGCCGCATATTTCGAGAATTCCGCCGACCGCACGTCCATGTAGATCGTGCGTTCGTGGTTGCGGTTGAACGGCGCGTACAGCTTCTTCATCTTCTCGCGCGCGATCGTGCCCGTCTCGTCGTCGTCGACGCCGATGATGATGCGGTCCGGACGCATGAAATCCTCGACGGCCGCGCCTTCCTTGAGGAACTCGGGATTCGAAACGACCGAGAAGCGGTGCGCGACGCTGCCCGCGAGCCCGCGCGCGCCGAGCGCCTCGTCGACCACGCCGCGCACGCGCTGCGCGGTGCCGACCGGCACCGTCGACTTGTCGACGATCACCTTGAACCCGGTCATGTGACGGCCGATGTTGCGCGCGGCCTCGAGCACGTATTGCAGGTCGGCCGAGCCGTCCTCGTCGGGCGGCGTGCCGACCGCGATGAACTGGATCTCGCCGTGCGCGACGCTCGCCTCGATGTCGGTCGAGAAACGCAGGCGGCCGGCCGCGCGGTTACGCGCGATGATGTCCAGCAGCCCCGGTTCGTGAATCGGCATCCCGCCGTTGTTCAGGATGTCGATCTTGCGCGGATCGACGTCGAGACAGAAAACGTCGTGGCCGATCTCGGCGAGACAGGAGCCCGTGACGAGACCGACGTAGCCGGTGCCGATGATGGTGATTTTCATAGATGTTCCGGTACTTCCCGGTGATTGACTAACTTGGCCGCCAGGCCGGGCCCGGCGGCGACCGCCGCGTGTCGCTGCCGCGCGCCGGGATCAGCCGGGCATCGCGGGTTCGATGCGACGCGGCGCATAGGTTTCCCAGCCGCTGCAGCCGGGGCACTGCCAATAGAAGAGCCGTGCCCGGAAACCGCAATTCTGGCACGTATACCGTGGCAGATTCTTGGTGCGCTGCTTGATCAGCGCCCGCATCATTTCAAGTTCCTTACGGCGCGGCTCGTCGGCGGCCGCGATCTGCGCGTCGAGCAGATGCAGCATGCCCGACAGGTTCGGCGACTTTTCCATCTGCGTGCGCGCGAGCGTATGCGCAGCTTCCTGACCGCGCAATCCGGCGATGTGCTGGTACGCGATGTCGAGCAGGTCGTTAGACGGATAGCGATCGACGTAGCCCATCAGCAGCTCGGCGCCCTCGACCGGCTTGCCGAGCGCGACATAGGCCTTCATCAGCTTGTCGGCGACGAGCGGCAGATACGCCGGATTCTGCGCTTCGACGCGCTTCCAGTGCTCGACCGCGGCCGCATGATCGCCCGCGGCTTGCGCGGCGTCGCCGGACAGGATCGTCGCGCGGACGTTCTGCGGATTCGCCGCGAGCGCGAGCTTCAACTGGTCGGCCGCGGCCGCTGCGTTCTTGCGCTGCAGCGCGTCCTGCGCGAGTTCGCAGTGAAACTGCGCGATTTCGATGCCGAGCGGCTTGTCGCTCATCGACTCGATGCGCTTCGCCGTATCGATCGACTTGTTCCAGTCTTTCTCGATCTCGTAGATCGTCAGCAGCGCCCGCTGCGCGCCGAGCGCGTAGTCGCCATCGGCGAGCCGGTGGAACGCCTCCTCGGCACGATCCAGCAGGCCGGCCTTCAGGAAGTCCTGGCCGAGCTCGTACAGCGCGTGATCGCGCTCGTTGACCGGCAGGTCCGTGCGGCTCAGCAGGTTCTGGTGGACGCGGATCGCGCGGTCGGTTTCGCCGCGGCGGCGGAACAGGTTGCCGAGCGCGAAGTGCAACTCGACCGTCTCCGGGTCGAGCTTCGCGACTTCGATGAACGCGTCGATCGCCTTGTCCGGTTGTTCGTTCAACAGAAAATTCAGGCCGCGGAAATACGATCGCGGCAGGTTGGCGCTCTCCGACAGGAGGTTCTTCAGGTCATAACGTGACGCCGCCCAGCCGAGCGCGAACGCCACCGGTATCGCGAGCAACCACCAGAAATCCAGATCCATGCGAAATATCGAAGCAGAGACGAAAACCGCGCGAAGATCGCGCGGCGTCCGAGTTAAATGACGGGCGGCATCGGCGGCTGGTCGACGATGGCCGGGGTTTCGCGGGCCGCGCGCAGATCACGCTTCAGGCGCCCGTTCTCGAGACGCATGCGGAAGATCGCCGACAGCGCGGACAGCAGGCCGGCCAGCAGCCCGACCACGAAGAACGCGAGGCCGATCAGGATCAGCGGCGCTTGCCATGCATAGCCGGCAAGGAAATTCAGCGTCGCGGTTTGCGTATTGGCCAGCGCGAGCACCAGCAGCAGCACGAACACCAATACCCGGATCAGCCAGACGATAAACTTCATGTAGCCCTCTCGTTGTTGAGGTTTGCCGAGGCGCGCGACTCCCCTTCGCAGCGCCGAATCGACCCGTATTGTAAAGGAAGCGTTTCCGCGTCAGCGCACATCCTGCCGGCGCACGGCGGCCACACGTCCGCCGGAAATGAAAAAAGCGCCCGCAAGGGGCGCTTCTTTCTTCAGCCTTCGCCGGACAGATTCCGGGCACACCGAACGGCGTTCAACGCTCGTCGTCCGGATCATCAGCTTTCAGCGGCTCGCCGGCGCGGCCGTCGACGCGTTCACGCAATTCCTTGCCGGGCTTGAAGTGCGGCACGAACTTCTCGGGCACTTGCACTTTCTCACCCGACTTCGGGTTGCGTCCGACGCGCGCCGGGCGACGGTTGAGGCCGAAACTGCCGAAACCGCGAATTTCGATGCGGTGCCCTTTCGACAGGGCGTCGGACATCGCATCGAGCATCGTTTTCACTGCGAAATCCGCATCCTTGAGGACAAGTTGCGGAAATCGCAGTGCCAGCTGCGCGACCAACTCGGATTTGGTCATACTTCAGCAGACCTCGTGAGGCTTACTGGTTCTGGCCGTCGAGCTTCGCCTTCAGCAGCGCGCCGAGGTTGGTCGTACCGGTCGCAGCAGCGCTGGTGTCCGACTGCAGGCCGCGGATCGCTTCCTGTTGTTCAGCCGAATCCTTCGCCTTGATCGACAGGTTGATGCCACGCGACTTGCGATCGATGTTGATCACCATCGCGTTGACCTTGTCGCCTTCCTTCAGCACGTTGCGTGCGTCTTCGACGCGATCCTGCGAGATTTCCGATGCGCGCAGGTAGCCTTCGACGTCGCCCGTCAGCGTAATGACGGCGCCCTTCGCATCGACCGACTTCACCACGCCGTCGACGATCGAACCCTTGTCGTTCATTGCAACGTAGTTGCTGAACGGGTCGCCTTCGAGCTGCTTGATGCCGAGCGAAATGCGCTCCTTCTCGACGTCGATGCCGAGCACGATCGCTTCGACTTCGTCGCCCTTCTTGTACTTGCGAACGGCTTCTTCACCGGCTTCGCTCCACGACAGGTCCGACAGGTGGACCAGGCCGTCGATGCCGCCCGGCAGACCGATGAACACGCCGAAGTCGGTGATCGACTTGATTGCGCCCGTGATCTTGTCGCCCTTCTTGAAGTTGCGGCTGAAGTCATCCCACGGATTCGGCTTGCACTGCTTCATGCCGAGGCTGATACGACGGCGGTCTTCGTCGATCTCGAGGACCATGACTTCGACTTCGTCGCCCAGCTGGACAACCTTCGACGGCGCAACGTTCTTGTTGGTCCAGTCCATTTCCGACACGTGGACGAGGCCTTCGATGCCCGATTCCACTTCGACGAATGCGCCGTAGTCGGTGATGTTCGTGACCTTGCCGAACAGGCGCGTGCCCGACGGGTAACGGCGCGAGATGCCTTCCCACGGATCGTCGCCCAGTTGCTTGATGCCCAGCGACACGCGGTTCTTCTCTTGGTCGAACTTGAGGATCTTCGCGGTGACTTCCTGGCCAACCGACAGGACTTCGCTCGGGTGACGCACACGACGCCATGCGATGTCGGTGATGTGCAGCAGGCCGTCGATGCCGCCGAGGTCGACGAACGCACCGTAATCGGTGATGTTCTTGACCACGCCGTTGACGATCGCGCCTTCCTTCAGCGTCTCGAGCAGCTTCGCGCGCTCTTCGCCTTGCGTTGCCTCGATGACTGCACGACGCGACAGCACGACGTTGTTACGCTTGCGATCGAGCTTGATCACGCGGAACTCGAGCGTCTTGCCTTCGTACGGCGTCGTGTCCTTGACCGGACGCGTGTCGACCAGCGAACCCGGCAGGAACGCGCGGATGCCGTTGACCATCACGGTCATGCCGCCCTTCACCTTGCCGGTGATCGTGCCGGTGACGAGTTCGTTGTTGTCGAGGGCCTTTTCCAGCGACAGCCACGATGCGAGGCGCTTCGCCTTGTCGCGCGACAGGATCGTGTCGCCGTAGCCGTTTTCGAGTGCGTCGATCGCGACGGACACGAAATCGCCCGCCTGCACCTCAACCTCGCCCTGATCGTTCAGGAATTCCTCGATCGGAATGTAAGCCTCGGACTTCAGGCCTGCATTGACGACCACGAAGTTGTGGTCGACGCGCACGACTTCGGCGGAGATCACTTCGCCGGCGCGCATGTCTTGGCGGGTCAGCGACTCTTCGAACAGAGCCGCAAAGGATTCGGTATTCGGGGTGGAGGTTTGCAGGTCGGACATAAAAATCTGATTGTGCATGGATCGCTGTGCCACGCCGGCCGGAATGGCAGGCTGAAAGGGCCAGATCGAAGCCACACGGGGTTAAGGGTTTCAAACACGCTTCGCGCTCACGCGCGGAGCACCTACTGCCGCCCGCCTTCTCAGGCTGGCTGGCCCAGCGCGCGGTACCACTGCAGCACCTGGTCGACGGCTTCATCGACCGACAGCGCCGACGTATCGAGCAGCTGGGCATCTGCCGCGGGCTTCAGCGGCGCGGCTGCGCGATTGCTGTCGCGCGCGTCACGTTCACGGAGATCCCGGAGCAAGTCATCCATATTAGCAGAAAAACCTTTTTGCATCAATTGCTTATGCCGTCTGGCCGCGCGCGCCTCGGCGCTGGCCGTCAGGAACACCTTCAGCACGGCATCCGGGAAGATCACCGTACCCATGTCGCGGCCGTCCGCGACGAGGCCCGGCGTCTTGCGGAACGCGCGCTGGCGCGCCACCAGCGCGGCCCGCACCGGCCCGTGCACGGCAATCGCCGACGCGCGGTTGCCGACCGCTTCGGCACGGATGTCGTTCGACACGTCGACGCCGTCCAGCTGCGCGCAACCCTCGCGGAAGGTAATGTGAAGATCGTCGATCAGCTTCACGAGCGCGTCGATGTCCTCGGCCGCGATGCCGTAGCGCACGCTCGCGAGCGCCGCGAGCCGGTACAGCGCGCCGCTGTCGAGCAGGTGGAAGCCAAGATGCGCGGCGACGAGCGCCGCGACGGTGCCCTTGCCGGAGGCGGTCGGACCGTCGATCGTGATGACGGGAGTCGGGTGAAAGGGTCGGGTCGATTTCATCGGGTACGGTCGGTCAGGCTTTGGCGAGCGCGGCGAAGCGGTCGAAATAGTCGGGGAACGTCTTGCCGACGCACTTCGGATCGTTGATCCGCACGGGCACGCCGCCCAGGCTGACGAGCGAGAAGCACATCGCCATCCGGTGATCGTCGTACGTGTCGATCGCCGCGCTCGGCGTGAGCCGTTGCGGCGGCGTGACGACCAGGTAGTCGGGCCCTTCTTCGACGATCGCGCCGACCTTGCGCAGCTCGGTCGCCATCGCGGCGATGCGGTCGGTTTCCTTCACGCGCCAGCTCGCGATGTTGCGCAGCGTGCTCGTGCCGCTCGCGAACAGCGCGGCGACCGCGATCGTCATCGCCGCGTCCGGAATCAGGTTGAAGTCCATGTCGATGGGCTCGAGCTTGCCGTGGTCGTGGCCGATGCCGCGCACTTCGATCCAGTCGTCGCCCATCGTCACGTTCGCGCCCATCTGCATCAGCGCGTTCGCGAAACCGACGTCGCCCTGGATGCTCGCGCGCCCCACGCCCTCGACGCGCAGCGGGCCGCCGCCGAGCGCGCCGGCCGCGAGGAAGTACGAGGCCGACGACGCATCGCCTTCGACCATGATCCGGCCCGGCGAACGATAGCGGACGCCGGCCGGCACGACGAAGCGCTGCCAGCCGTCTCGCTCGACGGTCACGCCGAAGCGTTCCATCAGCCGGATCGTGATGTCGATGTACGGCTTCGAGATCAGCTCGCCGTCGACTTCGACGACTATCCTCCCGTCCTTCGCCTTCACGAGCGGCAGCGTCATCAGCAGCGCGGTGAGGAACTGGCTCGACACGTCGCCGCGCACGCGAATCGGCGCATCGACCGTGATCGCCGCCGGCTTGATCCGCAGCGGCGGGAAACCTTCGTTCTGCTCGTAGTCGATCTGCGCGCCGATCTGCCGCAGGCCGTCGACGAGGTCACCGATCGGCCGCTCGTGCATGCGCGGCACGCCGTGCACGCGATAGTCGCCGCCGTTCACGGCGAGCGCTGCCGTCAGCGGGCGCACCGCGGTGCCCGCATTGCCGAGGAACAGATCGGCCGTCTTCGCGGTGAACGCGCCGCGCGTGCCGGTGACGACGCAGGTGTCGCCGTCGCGCGCGAGCTTCACGCCGAGCTTGCCGAGCGCGTCGAGCATCACGCGCGTGTCGTCGGAATCGAGCAGGTTCGTGATCGTGGTTTCGCCTTCGGCGAGCGCCGCGAGCAGCAGCACGCGGTTCGAGATGCTCTTCGAGCCGGGCAGGCGCACGGTGCCCGATGCGCTGGAATACGGGCCGAGATCGAGATAGTCCATGGGAGTCGTCCTGTTATTTCTTGACCGGTTCGGCAGCGGGCTGCGCGCCGCGCTCCTGCCATGCCTTGCGTGCCGCGCGCGAGCGCGTGAACACGGCTTCGAGCGCCGCGCCGTCGCCGGCGTCGATCGCCGCACGCAGCCGTGCGAGCACGCGCGTGTAACCGTCGAGTTCGTCGAGCAGCGCCGCGCGATTCGCGACGCACACGTCGCGCCACATTTCCGGGCTCGACGCAGCAATGCGCGTGAAGTCGCGGAAGCCGCCCGCCGCATACGAGAATTTCAGTTCGGCATCCGCCTCGCCGAGGATCTGCTCGACGAGCGCGAACGACAGCACGTGCGGCAAATGGCTGATCGACGCGAACACGCGGTCGTGCTGCGACGTGCTCATCGTGCGCACGTCGGCGCCGGTCGCACGCCACATCGCATCGATCCGCGCGATGGCGTCAGGCGCGTTCTCCGGCAGCGGACACAGCACGACGTTACGGCCGACGTACAGATCCGGCAGCGCGGCTTCGACGCCGCTCGACTCGCGTCCGGCGATCGGATGCCCCGGCACGAACTGCGCGATCCGCGCACCGAGCGCATCGCGCGCGGCTTCGACGACGTCGGACTTGGTGCTGCCCGCGTCGGTGACGATCGTCGCCGCGTCGAGCCACGGCGCGATGCGCGCGAGCAGCGGGCGCGTCTGCGCGACGGGCGCGGCCAGCAGCACGAGGTCGGCGCCGGCCAGCGCGTCGCGCAGTTGCGCGTCGTCGTCGAGCGACGCCGCGCGATCGATCACGCCGAGCGCAAGCGCTCGCTCGACCGACGCCCGCGAACGGCCGACGCCGACGACTTCACCCGCGCCGCCGGGTGCCCGTTCGCGCAGTGCGCGCGCCAGCGATCCGCCGATCAGGCCGACGCCGAAAATGACCAGTTTGTTGAATGCAAAGCCTGACACGACATGAGCCAAGTGACGCGCGCGGAACGGTGCCCCGCGCACGGAAGTCCAGATTCCGGGTAACGGGCGCGCACCCGGTGCGCACCCGCGCCGGCTACCGCCCGAACCCGCCTTCGGCAGTGCCGCCCGGCCTGCCCTGCCCGCTTCGCCGCGGCGCGTACGCGCGGCGGGCGATGGGTCGCCGCGCGTCAGCGCGCGCGCGGATACGATCCGAGGATCTTCAGGAACGCGGCCTTCTGACCGAGTTCCGCGAGCGCGGCGGCTACGGCCGGCTCGTCCCGATGCCCTTCGATGTCGATGTAGAAGTAATACTCCCACGTGCCGACCCGCGCCGGGCGCGACTCGAAGCGCGTCATCGACACGCCGTGCCGCGCGAGCGGCTCGAGCAGCTTGAACACGGCACCCGGCTCGTTCTTCACCGACACGATCAGCGACGTCTGGTCGTGACCGCTTTGCCCGGCCGGATGCTTGCCGATGATCACGAAGCGCGTGCGGTTGTGCGGATCGTCCTGGATCAGCGAGAACGCGATCTGCAGCCCGTAATGCGCGGCCGCTCGATCGCCGGCGATCGCGGCCACGGTCGGATCCGCCGCCGCGAGGCGCGCAGCCTCGGCATTGCTCGCCACCGCCTGCCGCTCGAGCTGCGGCGCGTTCGCGGCGAGCCACTGCTGGCATTGCGCGAGCGCCTGCGCATGCGCGCAGACACGCGTCACGCCGTCGAGCGTGCCGCTCTGCGTGAGCAGGTTGTGATGGATGGGCAACGCAAGCTCGCCGCTGATCAGCAGCTGGGTCTGCAGCAGCAGGTCGAGCGTGCGCGACACCGCGCCTTCGGTCGAATTCTCGACCGGCGCGATGCCGAATGCGGCCGCGCCTGCCTCGACGGAGCGGAACACCTCGTCGATCGACGGGCACGGCAGCCCTTCGATCGACTGGCCGAAATACTCGAACATCGCCTGTTCGCTGTACGTGCCGACCGGCCCGAGGAACGCGACGTGAATCGTCTGCTCAAGCGCGCGGCTCGCGGCCATGATCTCGCGCCAGATCGCGCTGATGTGCTCGCCCGCGAGCGGCCCCGCGCTCATGTCCTGCAGCCGCGCGATCACCTGCAGCTCGCGCTCCGGCCGGAACACCGGCGCGTTGAAATGCTTCTTGACCTCGCCTACCTCGAGCGCGACCGCGGCGCGCTGGTTCAGGAGCGCGATCAGCTGTGCGTCGATCGCATCGATGCGGTCGCGCAGCGGTTTCAGGCGGGAATTCAGTTCGTCGTCCATGCGTTTTGCCGTGCTGTGTGAACAGCGCCGCCGTCAGGCGTCGCGCCGCTCGAAGTCCTTCATGTACTCGACGAGCGCTTGCACGCCCTCGAGCGGCACCGCGTTGTAGATCGACGCCCGCATGCCGCCGACGGACTTGTGGCCCTTCAGCTGCAGCAGCCCGCGCGCCTTTGCGCCGGCAAGGAAGTCTTCATTGCGCGTTTCGTCGGCCAGGAAAAACGGCACGTTCATGCGCGAACGCACCGCGGGCTCGACCTTGTTCAGATAGAAGCTGCTCGCATCGATCGTGTCGTAGAGCAGCTTCGCCTTTTCGATATTGCGCGCCTCGATCGCGTCGAGACCGCCCTGCCGCTTCAGCCACTGGAACACGAGGCCGGCGATGTAGATCGCGTAGGTGGGCGGCGTGTTGTACAGCGAGTTGTTCTCGGCAACGGTTTTCCATTCGAACGCGGACGGGCAGATCGACAGCGCGCGATCGAGCAGATCCTCGCGCACGATCACGACCGTCACACCGGCCATCCCGATGTTCTTCTGCGCGCCGCCGAACAGCACGCCGTACTTCGCGACGTCCATCGGGCGCGACAGGATGTGCGACGAGACATCCGCGACCAGCGGCACGTCGCCGAGGTCGGGAATCTCGAACGTCTCGACGCCGTCGATCGTCTCGTTCGTGCACAGATGCACGTAGGCCGGATCGTCCGACAGTTGCCATTCTTCACGGGCCGGCGCGCGCGTGAAGCCGTCGGCCGTTTTGCCGGACGCGGCCAGATGCGGCGTGCCGTACTTCTTCGCTTCGTTGAACGACTTCTGCGACCACGAGCCCGTCACGACGAAATCGGCGGTCTTGCGCGCACCGAGCAGGTTCATCGGCACGATCGCGTTTTCGGCGATGCCGCCGCCCTGCAGGAACAGGATCCGGTGGCTGGCCGGCACGTCGAGCAGTTCGCGCAGGTCGGCCAGCGCCGCCTCGTGGATCGACATGAATTCCTTGCCGCGATGGCTCATCTCCATCACGCTCATGCCGCTGCCGTGCCAGTCGAGCATTTCGTCAGCGGCCTGCCGCAGCACTTCCTCGGGGAGCGCCGCCGGGCCGGCGGAGAAATTAAAGACGCGCATCGTGAAAAACCTCGGGAGGGACGCGGCCGGCTTGCCGCCGGCAGAAAGAACCGCGCCAGAAAAGGAATGGCCGCTTGCGCTCGCGCGCAAACGGCCATTATCGCACTGTCATCAGGCTCCCGCCAAACCCGGCCGAACGGCCGGGCGGCGTGCCCGGACGGCTTACTTGCCCGGCTTGACTGCCGCGACTTCCTTGTCAGCCTGCGCGCGCGTTGCCTGGATCGCTTGCGGCATGTACTTCTGCATCAGGCCGTTGACCACGTCGCGGCCGACCTGATCCTGAACCTGGATGAACTTGCGGCCCGTCGGGCTCTTGTAGAACGTCGTCAGATCCTTGATCTCCGACGTGCTGTAGTACTTCGCGTACGCGTCGTACTGAGCCGACATCGCGTCGTTCTGGAACTGCTGCGTGCCGAACACCTTGCCCGCGCCGTCGACCAGCTTCGGCACCGCGTTCTTCTGCAGCGTCGGCACCGCAGCCTGCTTCTGCTTGTCGTTCAGCGACTTGTTTTCCGACAGCGCGTCCGACAGGATTGCCGGCACGAGCTGCTTTGCCTGCATCTCGGCGCTGTTGCCGATCGCCGACACGAGCTTCGGCGCGTCGATCGCGTCGAGCAGATCCTTGATCGCCGCCTTCTTGTCGGCGTCGATCGGCGCAGCTGCTGCCGTTGCGGCCGGTGCGGAATTCGACAGCGCTTGCGCCATCGCGAACGTCGGCACCAGTGCAGCCAGCAGAACCAGTTGCTTGAATTGCTTTTGCATCATCACTCCCTCTTGGAAATATGAATGGTTGCTCGCCGACCGCGGCGCTTTACGCCCGCGGCGGCTCGAGTCTCATCCGTTCTCAGGCTTCGCCGTCCGACGCCTCGTCGGCTTCGCCGTCGCCCTCTTCGGCTTCCGCGATCTGCTGCAGGCCGGAGAGCTTGGTACCCTCATCGAGACTGATGAGTGTAACACCTTGCGTCGCGCGGCCCATCTCGCGAATCTCGGACACGCGCGTACGAATCAGCACGCCCGCAGTCGTGATCAGCATGATCTGATCCTCGGCGTCGACGAGCGTCGCAGCCACCACCTTGCCGTTGCGCTCGGACGTCTGGATCGCGATCATCCCCTTCGTGCCGCGGCCGTGGCGCGTGTACTCGGTGATCGGCGTGCGCTTGCCGTAGCCGTTCTCGGTCGCGGTGAGCACGGTCTGCTCCTCGCTGCCCGCGACCAGCAGCGCGATGACCTGCTGGCCGTCCTCGAGCTGCATCCCGCGCACGCCGCGCGCTTCGCGGCCCATCGGGCGCACGTCGTTCTCGTCGAAGCGCACGGCCTTGCCGGCGTCGGAGAACAGCATCACGTCGTGCGCGCCGTCGGTGATCGATGCGCCGATCAGGTAGTCGCCGTCGTCGAGGCCGACCGCGATGATGCCCTTCTTCATCGGACGGCTGAATGCCTCGAGCGGCGTCTTCTTCACGGTGCCGAGCGACGTCGCCATGAACACGAACTTGTCGGCCGAGAATTCCTTGACCGGCAGCACGACGTTGATCTTCTCGCCGTCCTGCAGCGGGAACATGTTGACGATCGGGCGGCCGCGCGAGTTGCGCGAGCCCTGCGGCACTTCATAGACCTTGACCCAGTACACGCGGCCGCGGTTCGAGAAGCACAAGATGTAATCGTGCGTGTTCGCGATGAACAGCGTCTCGATCCAGTCGTCTTCCTTCATCTGCGTCGCCTGCTTGCCGCGGCCGCCGCGCTTCTGCGCGCGATACTCGGACAGCGGCTGCGACTTCACGTAGCCCGCGTGCGACATCGTGACGACCATGTCCTGCGGCGTGATCAGATCTTCGGTGTTCAGCTCGGTCGCGTTCAGTTCGATCTTCGAGCGGCGCGCATCGCCGAACTCGGCCTTCACCGTCGTCAGCTCTTCGCCGATCATCGTCGTGATCCGCTCCGGGCGCGCGAGGATGTCGAGCAGGTCGGCGATCTGCGCCATTACTTCGCGGTACTCGCCGATGATCTTGTCCTGCTCGAGGCCGGTCAGGCGCTGCAGGCGCATCTGCAGGATTTCCTGCGCCTGCGTGTCGGACAGCTTGTACAGCCCGTCGCCCTGCATCCCGAATGCCGGGTTCAGGCCTTCCGGGCGATAGGCCGAGCGGCCGCCCGCGGCGGCGTTGTCGGTTTCCGCGCGCGTCAGCATCTCGCGCACGAGCGACGAATCCCACGGCTTCGCCATCAGTTCCTGCTTCGCGATCGGCGGCGTCGGCGCGGCCTTGATGATCGCGATGAACTCGTCGATGTTCGCGAGCGCGACCGCAAGCCCTTCGAGCACGTGGCCGCGTTCGCGGGCCTTGCGCAGTTCGTAGATCGTGCGGCGCGTCAGCACTTCGCGCCGGTGCGACAGGAAGCACTGCAGGATTTCCTTCAGGTTCAGCAGCTTCGGCTGGCCGTCGACGAGCGCGACCATGTTCATGCCGAACGTGTCCTGCAGCTGCGTGGCCTTGTACAGGTTGTTCAGCACGACCTCGGGCACTTCGCCGCGCTTCAGCTCGATCACGACGCGCATGCCGCTCTTGTCGGACTCGTCGCGGATGTCGGAGATGCCCTCGAGCTTCTTCTCGTTGACGAGCTCGGCGATGCGCTCGAGCAGCGAGCGCTTGTTCACCTGGTACGGCAGCTCGTCGACGATGATCGCCATCCGCTGGCCGCGGTCGATCTCCTCGAAGTGCGTGGCCGCGCGCATCACGACGCGGCCGCGCCCGGTGCGGTAGCCGTCGCGCACGCCGGCGACGCCGTAGATGATGCCGGCCGTCGGGAAGTCCGGCGCCGGGATGATCTCGATCAGCTCGTCGATCGTCGCTTCCGGGTTGCTCAGCAGGTGCTGGCACGCGTCGACGACTTCGTTCAGGTTGTGGGGCGGGATGTTGGTCGCCATGCCGACCGCGATGCCCGACGAGCCGTTGATCAGCAGGTTCGGGATGCGCGACGGCAGAACCGACGGCTGCGTTTCGTTGCCGTCGTAGTTCGGCTCGAAGTCGACCGTTTCCTTGTCGATGTCGGCGAGCAGTTCATGACCGATCTTCGCCATGCGAATTTCGGTGTAACGCATCGCCGCGGCATTGTCGCCGTCGATCGAGCCGAAGTTGCCCTGCCCGTCGATCAGCATGTAGCGCAGCGAGAAGTCCTGCGCCATCCGCACGATCGTGTCGTACACCGCTGTGTCGCCGTGAGGGTGGTACTTACCGATCACGTCACCGACGATACGCGCCGACTTCTTGTATGCGCGGTTCCAGTCGTTGTTCAGTTCGTGCATCGCGAACAGTACGCGCCGGTGCACGGGCTTCAGGCCATCGCGGACATCCGGAAGGGCACGTCCGACGATCACGCTCATCGCGTAATCGAGATACGAACGGCGCATTTCCTCCTCTAGGGAGGTGGGCAGGGTCTCTTTGGCGAATTGATCCATGTATCCGTATCGTTTCGGAGCGAAGACGGCGAACGCCTTTCGCGTGGGCGCTGCATGCGCAACGCAACGCGAGATTCTAACATGCGCCCATCAGCCGCCAATTCGCCGCCCCCTCTATATGTAAACAGCAAAAACCGTGGCCGCCGCGGCGGCCCCCGAATCGATCGCGATCGCGCCCTCCGAGGCGGCGCCGACGCCCGCACGAATCCGGTGCACACACACGCGTAAACATTTGCGGCCTTTGCCGCAATTTCGCGGACACACTCTTGACAATCTCTAAAAGTTGCGGCAGGCCGGTGTTGCGCATGCACCACAAAGTTGAAGCGATCTTGGGGTGGGGAGGATTTTTTTTCGTAGGAAGGGAACGATATGGCAAAATGCCAACGCACTGAAAGTTAGACGCTGCTCGAAGTCTACACAGAGCGGTGCCGCGTTTTTTGTGCCGCACCAATGTTATACTTCGAGCAATGTATGACTTGTCACCGTCAACAGGCTCGCAGTAAACCTGCGGTAATCTCAATTTCGAGAGGAGAAATATGAATAAACTTTCAAAGCTCGCGTTCATTGCAGCTACCGCAGTTATGGCTGCATCCGCTTCGGCACAGTCGGTGCCGGCGTCGCGTCAAGCCGTCAATGACAACTGGGTGAACGGCACGGGCGAATGGGTGTGGATGAACGGCACGAACGAGCTCTGCTGGCGCGATGCGTTCTGGACGCCGGCCACCGCCAACGCGAAGTGCGATGGCGCACTGGTCGCCCAGGCACCGCAGCCGCCGGTCGCTCCGGTTGCTCCGGCCATCAGCAGCCAGAAGATCACGTACCAAGCCGACGCGCTGTTCGACTTCGACAAGGCAACGCTCAAGCCGCTGGGCAAGCAGAAGCTGGACGAACTGGCTTCGAAGATCCAGGGCATGAACACGGAAGTGGTCGTCGCAACGGGCTACACGGACCGCATCGGTTCGGACAAGTACAACGACCGTCTGTCGCTGCGCCGTGCGCAAGCAGTCAAGTCGTATCTGGTCAGCAAGGGTGTCCCGGCCAACAAGATCTACACGGAAGGCAAGGGCAAGCGCAACCCGGTCACGACGGGCTGCAACCAGAAGAACCGCAAGCAACTGATCGCCTGCCTCGCACCGGATCGCCGCGTGGAAGTCGAAGTGGTCGGTACGCAAGAAGTTCAGAAGACGACCGTTCCGGCACAGTAAGCCGCGGTTTTCGACTGCTTCAAAGCCCCGCTCCGGCGGGGCTTTTTCTTTGATGCCCGTCCGGGCGCTCGCTGGCCTCGTCGTCCGCCCGCTTATATACTCGGGGCTGACGTATCGATGCACCGCCCTCCTTCCGTAGCCCGTTTGCCGACATGACCAACGCCGATCCGCACGAACTCCAGAAATTCAGCGACCTCGCCCATCGGTGGTGGGACCCGAATGCCGAATTCAAACCGCTGCACGACCTGAACCCGGTCCGGCTCGGCTGGATCGACTCGCATGCGCACCTCGCCGGCAAGCGCGCGCTCGACGTCGGCTGCGGCGGCGGCATCCTGTCCGAATCGATGGCCGGCCTCGGCGCGCAGGTGAAAGGCATCGACCTGTCGACCGAAGCGCTCGGCGTGGCCGACCTGCACAGCCTCGAAAGCGGGATCACCGTCGACTACGAGGCGATCGCGGCCGAAGCGATTGCCGAACGCGAGCCGGGCACCTACGACGTCGTCACCTGCATGGAGATGCTCGAGCACGTGCCGTCGCCGGCCGGCATCGTGGCCGCGTGCGCGACGCTCGTGAAGCCGGGCGGCTGGGTGTTCTTCTCGACGCTGAACCGCAACCTGAAGTCCTACCTGTTCGCGGTAATCGGCGCCGAATACATCGCGCAGATGCTGCCGAAGGGCACGCACGACTACGCGCGTTTCATCCGCCCGTCGGAATTGGCGAGCTTCGTGCGCGGGACCGGTCTGCACATCGTCGAGATCAAGGGCATTACCTATCACCCGATCGGCAAGCGCTTCGCGCTGTCGAACGACACCGACATCAACTATCTCGTCGCGTGCCGCCGCGGCGCGTGACCTTCCGACCGGCATGACGACTCCCCTTTCGACCGAGCGGGCCGCATTCGACGAGCCGCGCCTGCTGAACTGCGATGCGGTGCTGTTCGACCTCGACGGCACACTCGCCGACACGGCGCCCGATCTCGCCGCCGCCGTCAACAAGATGCAGCGCGTGCGCGGCCTGCCCGAAACGCCGCTCGACGTGCTGCGGCCGCTCGCATCGGCCGGTGCGCGCGGCTTGCTCGGCGGCGCATTCGGCATCGATCCGCAATCGCCCGGCTACGACGCGATGCGTGACGAGTTCCTGATCAATTACGCGACCGACATCTGCGTGCACACGACGCTGTTCCCCGGCATCGGCGACGTGCTCGACGAACTCGATGCGCGCGGCGTGCGCTGGGGCATCGTCACGAACAAGGCGATGCGCCTCACCGCGCCGCTCGCCGACCTGCTCGGCCTGTCGTCGCGCGCCGCCTGTATCGTCGGGGGCGACACAACGCCGCACTCGAAGCCGCATCCGGCCCCGCTGCTGCATGCGGCCGCGCAGATGACGCTCGCGCCCGAGCGAATCGTCTACGTCGGCGACGACCTTCGCGACATTCAGGCCGGGAGCGCCGCCGGGATGGCGACGGTCGCCGCCGCGTACGGCTACTGCGGCGACGGCGCCGCGCCGGCCGACTGGCAGGCTCAGCATCTCGTCGGCTCGACGCAGGAACTGCGCGAACTGCTGCGCGATGTTGGGCTATAATGGTTGATCTTATCCGCGGGGGCGACCTGGTTTCGACAGGGGTTGTGAAGCGGCTAGGGCATGTCGAGGACCCGTCACCTCGTTAATCAATGGGAAAATCGTAACTGCAAACGACGATACGTTCGCACTGGCAGCCTAAGGGCCGCCGTCCTCTGCCTAGTTCACTGACGGGCTAGTGTCGCAAGACCGGTAGCAATACCGCCAGAGGTCATTTACGTCAGTTAAGCTCTGTCGGCGTCGCGACGCCAGGGTCGAAAATCCAGCGAATCGCCGTAGTGCAGCGTGTTCGTCCGCGTCGCTGCGGTTAAATCAAATGACTGAACTAAACATGTAGAACTAGTCGTGGAGCGCTTCTGGACGCGGGTTCGATTCCCGCCGCCTCCACCAAATACCCGCCAAACGTCTCCGACGTTTGACCACAGAACCCCGCCAAGCCTAGCTTCGCGGGGTTTTTTACTTCCAGCGTTTCCAAAGTTTGCCAATCGACAGCAAGGGGTACTTGGGGGTATTTTCAGGGGTATCGGACATACCCCCACGCGCAGATACCCCCATGCCGCTTACCGACACGACCATCCGTAACACGAAGCCTGCTGAGAAGCCCATCAAGCTATTCGACGGCGGGGGCCTGTTTCTGCTCGTCACGCCGGCCGGCCAGCGCTACTGGCGCCTCAAGTACCGCGCCTCCGGCAAAGAGAAGTTGCTGGCACTTGGCGTCTACCCCGAGGTTACGCTCGCAGCTGCGCGCCGGAAGCGCGACGAGGCTCGAGAAAGACTGGCTGCCGGTATCGATCCGAGCGAGGCGAAGAAGGCGGAGAAACGGACAGTGCGCCTGAACGCCGAAAACTCGTTCGAGGCGGTGGCACGCGAATGGCACGCCAAGTACGCACCCACATGGTCGGAAAACCACGCTAGCCGTATCCTGCGTCGCCTAGAGGTCGACGCTTTCCCATGGATCGGCGGCAAGCCCATCGCGGAGCTCGCGCCGCCAGACGTGCTTGATGCGCTGCGCCGAGTTGAAAAGCGCGGCGCGCTCGAGACGGCTCACCGCCTCCATGCCAATATCAGTCAGGTGTGCCGGTATGCCGTGGCGACCGGACGAGCGCAGCGTGACGTAACGGCTGACCTCCGCGGCGCGCTGCCGCCGGTGCAGCAAGAGCACATGGCCGCGCTGACCGATCCGAAGCAGGTCGCCGAGTTGCTGCGCGCGATCGATAGCTACCAAGGCACCTTCCCAGTGATTTGCGCCCTCCGCCTCGCCCCGCTACTCTTCCAACGGCCTGGCGAACTGCGCGCCGCCCAGTGGGCCGAGATCGATCTCGACGCCGGGATCTGGGAGATCCCAAGCGATCGCATGAAGCGCACCAAGCAAGGCAAGGCCTCAGGTGGCGCCCACATCGTGCCGCTGTCGTCGCAAGCGGTCACGGTGCTCCGCGAATTGCACGCTCTGACAGGAAATGGTCGCTTCCTGTTTCCAAGTGTTCGGACGAAGGATCGCCCCATGTCGGACAACACGATCAACGGCGCGTTGCGCCGATTGGGATACGACGGTGACACAATGACTGGGCATGGCTTCCGCGCGATGGCCCGCACGATCCTGGATGAAGTGCTGGGCTTACCGGCGGCAATCATCGAGGCGCAGCTCGCGCACGCCGTGAAAGACCCACTCGGGCGCGCATACAACCGCACCGCGCACCTGCCGCAACGTCGGGAGATGATGCAGCAGTGGGCCGACTACCTTGACCGCCTCAAGGCAGGAGCAGATGTCGTCGCGATCAATTCAGCCCGCGCGTAGCATCGAACTATCCGCGCAAGATTTCGCTCTCCGCAAACAAGCGTCGTGATTCGCTGCGGCAAAATTGGGTTCGATTTTTCGATCTTGAGTGTAGCAATTTGCTATAGTTCGATCACTGCGCTGGTCAAGCGGACCTTTCTGCTGAATTTTTCGAGGCGCGGATATCACCTGTGGATAACTGCCTTCGGCAGTTTTTTTCACGTCCAAATTTTGCCGTTCGCGCCGCCGCACTGCTTCTCAAGCAAGTTATCCACAGGCGCGATCGTGCCGAGGAACGAACTATGAAGGTTGTTGCCAGCAAAACAGATGGCAAGCTGCTCGCTCGACTTGCTGCAGCCGCAAAGAAGCCATTGACCCAGGCGGACATCGAACAGCAGCGTGTGTCTTTCGTCTACAGCGTCATGGGGCAGCGCGAAGGTATGACTCGCGCAAAGGTTGAGAATTTGCTGAAGCAGAACGCTGCCGTCTGAAAATATGATCCTCTGGGAACTGGCTCAGAACGAGAGGAACAAGCAGTACACGCAGCTAGAAGTTGCCAACACCGCCCGCCAATTCTCCTTCCTGCTATCTCTGATAGAGGTGGCGACAGCCACGCGACAGGAATGGCTCTCCGAAAGAGTCATCAAGGCGCTGAACTACCATGCTATCGCCTGCCTGCATGACTATGCAGGGGAGTACAGGCCATGCCTCGTCGAATTGGGGAAGGATGAAGACGACCATCGGCCTCCGATGCCTCATTCGGTGCCGGCGCAGATGGAGCATTTCGTCCACTATATCAACTCAAAGTGGACCGAATTCGATGCACCCAAGCTGGCTGCCTTTGTTCTGTGGCGCCTTAACCACATTCACCCGTTCGTAAATGGAAACGGTCGAACTGCGCGCGCCGCCGCTTACTTCGTGGCCTGTTTGAAGCTCGGTGGAGCCTTGCCAGGCAAGAAGACACTTCCTGAGTTGCTATGCGACAACAGGGACGAGTACGTAGCTGCACTAAAGGTGGCAGATCGCACGCAGCTCAAGAAGGCTCGCCCCGACGTTGGCCCTCTTGCAAGCCTCATCGGTCAATTGCTCGACGAGCAGATTAAGAGCGCCTAACGCAACGTCGTTAGTGACCGCGCTCCGTAGACAGTCGCGCGCCTCAGCGTCCGACGGGCAGCCCGCCCACATTAGAAGGCGGCACCACGGAAGGACGATCCCCTGACCTTCGATCGGTAGTGCTCAATGGCTGATTTCAACATCGCTCCTTTCCTAGCGCCTTCCGTCTCCATCGTTGCGATGTGTGTCTCCGCCTATTTCGCGTGGACGGCGATCAACGTCAACCGAAAAGATCGCGAAAGCAAGAACCATATGGAGCAGGCGGTTCTCGCGCTGGAGAACGCTTACGAAGCTCTGACCAACGATGGACGATCAATTACCCCTGTCGAATCCAACCGGCTCAACTGGCTGACGGCCGCGCGCCATATCGAGTCGTACAAGGTGTTGAAGCAAGGCGTGACCGAGCGCTCGCACAAAGCCATGATTGAAGACACCGAGGAATACTGGCGCCATCGCTTCTACGTCGCGCTGGATATGTATCGTGTTCACGACGTCGGCTACTACGCGGAAAAGCAAGTTCCGAAGGCATCGGGGCTCGACGTCGGATCCCTAATCGTCGTATATGGATTCGCCTCATGGCCTGACGATAAGGACGACATCCTGAACAAAGCCGACTTTGCCGGCATCGTGAACAGTCACGACATTCGACAAGGCAACATCGGGCTCACCCAGTATCTCGAGCAATCAACTAAGTTCGCGCCCATATTCCAAGCTATTGACGAACGTCGCCGTACCGAGCTCGAAGCGGCTCGCGCAGAACGCGATCAGGCGTCGGCGTCCTCGACGGCGTCTGGCTCCTCGTAGCAATGACGGCCAGCGATCGCGTAGATAGATGTTTTATCGTCTACGCGGGCTCGCAGTCATTGGAGTCAGTTCGCTCATCACGCTCGATAGCCAAGCGGATCCGCCAACCAGCGATGCACCTCCTCATTCCGCCAGACGGTGCAGCGTTGGGTCAGCTGAATCGGCTGCGGCGCGCGGCCTTCGAGATAGCGCTTCCTCCATGTCTCCCGTGATACCCCAACGAACGGAGCAATCTGACTCCATCGCGAGATGCCATTGAGCGGCAACGTGGCCACGTGCTTATGCATGACGTGCCTCCGCTTCAACCAACGCCTCACGCCCATAGACGCGCTCCACCCACGTCCCGCGCCCGTCCCCATGGCCGAGCCATGTCGACACCCCAGCAGCCGCCTCACGGCGCGATACGCCGGCTGCCTTCTGCCGCTCCAGGTGTTCGGTCGCATATGCGTACCGAAGGCTATGCGGCGCGCGCTCATCGGTCATACCGACCTTGCGAACGACATAGTGATAGCGATCCATCGCCCGTTTCAGATCCGGCTTGCGTACCAGCTTCCCACCGTACTCGCCCGACAGTCCAATCGCCCGCTCTACCAGCTCGGCGGCGCGCTGCCGATCCAATGGCGGGCTGCGACGCGTCTTGCCTCCCTTCGTCCCGTGAATGACGGTCACGAAGCCATCCCCGATCGAGCTCGAAAGCGCGCGCCGCCATTCGGCCAGCGACTTGATGCATTGAACCGCCTCCCTGCCCCGCAACCCAAGTTCGAGCTGCAGCTCGAGCACAATCGCGATACCGGGATCGATCGCAGCAACAGCAGCACGATACGGCTCCAGCTCGTCACGCGTCATCGGCCGCTTCGTGCCGGCGCGGCTTGCGCCGGATAGGCCGAGCGCCGCATTGCTCATCTTGTCGGCAAACGGCCGGCGCCCGATCCCTTCGAGCGCCGTTCGGATGTGCGTCATGTTGTTGATTGCCGTCCGCTTCGAACGCCCGCGCGCCAACATGTCGCCCGACCATGCGAACAGATGCTTCTCCTTGAGTTGGCCGGTTGTGTGAACCTGAAAGCCCAGGTCCCACAGAAACCGAGCGAAACGCGCGAACGACTTCTCCCGACCGTTGGAGGTCGAGTTTGCCTGTTTGCCACGCGCCCCGCGCGCAGCACGGCACAGGTCGGCCGTGAGAGATTTGTGCGACATGCGTACCCGTATCCATGACGTGAGGCTCGACCCCCGGTTGTCTCCCTGTCCGCTGGACGGGGCGGCGAGAAAGCAGCCGGGAGACAACAAACGGGGGCACGAGCCTCGGCCTGGTGAGATTGGGAGCGTTCTACGCCAGCAAGCTGGCGCAGCCCGGCGCGCATCAACCCGATGAGGGTCGGCACGCGGCGGGGGGACGCTTCCCCCGTTTGATCCGTGTTTTGGCTTTGCGACCGATCGGGGGCGCCAATGCCCCGATCGCGCGAATTGATGCGTGCCGGCGAGTCGACACGAGATTCCAGACGCCGAGGCCGAGCGCGCCGCCAGTCGTCACGAGGACGATTGAGACGGACGCAGCAAGGCATGGCGTTAGCGCTGGGGAGCGCACGTCACGGATTGATTGCCGCGGGAGCGGCATACGGGGATTGCACATCGCGCCCTTCGCATGAAGCAAAAGGCGATGGGGGGCTTCACCTATCGGCGAAGCAGTCACGAGCCCATCAGGAAACGATGGACGGATTTTGGGCGTGGGCCCTACTCAGTTAATTCGGTGATCAAGTCACCGTGCCCGCAGAGCGGGCTTACATATGGCTGTTCAACAGCTAGGTGTTGCAGTCGATGCCCTTTAACCCGGGCTAGGTGTGAAGCAAGATTAGCGACGCCTGCACCGCTTGGCAACAGTTTTTCGATGATCCCCGTCTCGCACTGGAGAATGGCTGTCACGTCTACAGAGTGACGCACGCAACGATTTCGGATGGGCGTCGCTTTACCCACCGATTCGCAAAGTGACGCCACGGTCGACGACAAGACAGCACGTTGTAGTTTCGACACAAGCGGTAGTAACGTATCGCGTCGGTCCCATTAGCCACGGCACACCGGCAGCCCGTCGTCATGACGATCGACGACAGGTCCATCTAGGCCACTACAACAATTCGAGCCATACGGGGTTACTCATCATGAAGTTCATTCACGGCACCGACATTCAACGCGGGCTGCGCGAGATTTCTCCAAGTCATATCGCAGTCGCCTATGTCGGCATCGACTGGAAAACCTATGTCGCTCCCGAGAATCTCAAGGACATCGTGCTGTCGCCGACGGTCGGTACGAACCCTGCCGCGATCGTCGAGATCGCCGAGGTAGTTGGCTGGGAGCAAGTCCATTTCCTCGACAACCTGCACGCCAAGATTTACCTCGGCGAGCGCGGCGCGGCGGTCGGCAGCTTCAACCTGACGGCCAACGGCCTCAGTGCTGAAGGCTTGCAAGAAGCGGGATTCATTGTCGACGATGCGCCGGCGCTGGCCGAATTGCGCGCGCGACTGGACGACTACCGCCAACAGGCCGACATGGCCTATCCGACCACCGAGGCCAAACTCGCACGCCTAGCCGAGCTACGTGCGAAGTGGGATCGCGCGATCAAGCAGGACGTAATTCGCAATGATGCGAAAGTCACGACGTTGGACGCCTACCGACCTGTGTCCACCGATGAAATCTATGTGTGCTGGGTATCCGGCCGAATCACCTATACCGATCAGATCGTCTCGCACGGGACGGTCAACAGCACAGTGTCGTTTCTCGAGTCCGACACGGTCCAACCCGACCGCTGGATTCTCTGTTGGGTACCGCGCGTTGATGGACACCCAGATGAGCGCTGCCGTCCGTACTGGCAACATATCGACGAGGTGATCGAGGGAGGAGCGCATGAGGCGCCCTATACGAAAGCTGCAGTTGAGCGAATTGGTCGAGCCGAGTTACCGCCACCGTTCGAGCTGACCGACGCCGCAGTACATGCACTGTATGCCGTGCTGAACTCAGGCGAATTTCCAGAATTTCTTTACGATCAAGAAACTTGGTCGGTCGACCGCACGCTACCGCGCCTGCCCGAGTTCCTTCAAGCGTTGAACAAGTTCGCTCGGGAAGCGGCGGATGCCGCCACCCACACGCACGCAGCCGGCGAGAAACCCGACACAACCTCCATTTCACTCGACGCACTGGCCCGTGAATTCGGCGCACGTATCAGAAAGGCGATGGACATTTCGATCCGAGAAAAATACGTAAAGGCAGGGGTGATCGAGGGCCTGATGGCGACGTATGAGCCCGTCACCCTGGCCAAGCGACTGGTGAAGCCAGGCCATGGCATCAAGGGCGGCCTGAGAAGCCTTGCGAAGCACAGCGCGCTGCGCCTGTCGTTTGAAAGCATCGTGCTCGAGCCGCGTTTCGAGTCTCTATTCAACAAGAGAGATCTTGAATGCGCGCGCTTCAACTTATTCGAGGTCGACCAATCCTACCAGCCACCGTCGGCATAAATGGCCAAAGCGGCGGTCTGGGTGTCAGCCAGCCACTGCGGTCACGAGGCGAGCTACTAAGCGAAGTCGAAACCGCTCCTAAACCTCGCCTCGACTTCGTCGACAAGGGGGCCCAGCATACGCCTACTGGGTTTTCCTGCCGACTGCTGCTATGTTTCCGATACCCATCTATGGGGAGACCACCATGAAAATGACACTTAGTGTTGCAATCCTCGGTGCCGTGCTGGCGTCAGGCGCGGCGTATGCCAACTGTATCGGTAGCTCAGGTTTCCAGACGTGCACGGATCAAAGCGGAAACACATACAGCGTCAACCGCTTGGGCAACATGACGACCGTGAACGGTTACAACTCTCAGACCGGCAGTTCTTGGAGTGAAACAGCCAACACCCTCGGCAATACCACGACGATCAACGGCACCGCCGCGAATGGTCAAAGCTGGAACGAAACCATCCAGAATTTCGGAAACGGCAACCGGTCGATGTCCGGCGTCGATTCCAACGGGAATTCGTTCAGTCACTACTGCACTGCCTACGGCTGCAACTGAGCCGCACGACGTGGCATCGTTTGCGGGAACGGCGAGGCAACTACTGCCGGGTGTCGGTCCCGCCGCCGAACGGAATGCCTGCACGCAAACAGTAGGCCCGCGCGAACGGGTCACCTTGGTCGGCTGAGGCCGCTGCAATCTTGTTGAAGATGCTAGCGAAGATTCCAGGGCCGGCATGCTCGGCAAAATCGCGCAGCATGCCTGACTCATTTGCACGGTAGATGGCCGCACAGATGAGTCTGTTCTCGTCCCCGGTCAGGCTAAGCGTGATGTCGACGTAACGGAGTGGAGCGTCCGGCTGCTTCGTATCGTTCGGCATGGCTTACCCCATCGTGAAACCGTACGAGTTGCCGCCGCCGTAGCTATAGCCGCCGCCATATCCCGACGGCCCAAACAACGTTGGATCGTAAAATCCGCTCGACGAAAACGGCGACGACATCGAGAAGTCTCCTGCGTAGCTCGGCTGATTGCCGAACAGCCCTTGGATACCTCGCGAAACTAGACTCCCCGCTGCGCCAGCGCCCTGAGCCTGGCTCTGGAACGGCACAGCCTGCGCGCCGGCGCCGTAGTTCATGTACGGGATGATCTGTCCCATGATTCCTTCTGCCGGACCGTAGATGTTCGAGTTCAGGAGCGATCCATAAGTGCTCCCGAGCGAACCCGGCGTGGCAGCGATGGACTGACCCACGGTATATGGCGTCGAGCCGCCGAGAAGCGTGTAACCCGGCGCGGAGCTGACCTGAGAAGTACCAAGCTCACCGAACCGACCAGCCGTATTGGCTGCGCCCGTATATCCTTGCAGACCTTGCAGAGCACGCGACAGCTGATTGTTCTGCCAGTCGATGTTGAAGTTCGACAGCGCCTGGTTCTGCACGCCGGCGCCCGCGGCCGACGAGCCGAGTCCGTACATCGAATTCGTCGCGCCAGTCTGCTGTGTGAGCTGGTTCAGCGTGCGATCATAGAGTGCATTCTGCGGATCCAGTCCCAGGTTGTAGACGTTCTGCCCGGCATTGAGCAGTTGCTGCTGCGTGCCGAAATTCTGTACACCTTGCCCGTTCAGGAGCAGTCCGAGATTGGTGTATTGGTTCCCTGCGGCTTCACCGGCGTGCTGGTATCCCCACCCGTACACATCGTTCGCGAACAGGCCTCGATTCAGAGATTCCCGACCGAGCGACGTCAGCGGGCCAGAATTCCCGTTGTAGGCGTCGTTGAGCCCCGTCATGAGGTTCTGCCACGTCGTATCCGCCGTGCCGAGTCCGGTGGGCGTGTAGTACGAAGGACCCCCACCGGATACGCTAGGCGAGGAACCTCCGGAGACGAGACCCCCTACAACGCTACCGACAGCTCCAACGGCTGCTGCGAATGGCATGATTCACCCCTTCATCAAGGTTTCAGGATCAGCCACGCTTTCTGCATGGATGCAGAGCCACGTCAAATCCGTCAGCGCGGTAATGCGGTGCGCGTGCCCCGCTTTCACTTCGAGCATGCACGGTCCGTGCAGGATGCTCAGATCACCTTCCACGTCGAGCATCGGAAACGTCACGGTAAAGGCTGCGCTGATGGCGGATTGTTTCACGCTGCCCCCTTCACGCGACGCTCTGTTGCGCAGAAATGCGCGACAGGTAGTCCGCCGGTGCTTCGATCACGATTACTCGACCGCGAAGTTTGACCGTATGCGGACGCTCGTTCGTCGGTAGGGTGTACAACGTGCTCACTCCAAGACCGATGAGGGAACACCACTCTCGAATCGAGAATCCGGCCTGAGCGCGAGAAGCTGGCAATTCGCTGGCTGACATGTCTACACCTACGTGGAAAACGCCGGAGTGGCGTGCTCTACGTAGGAATTTCGTTCAGTTTCCCGTTTTGCGTCCACGACAATTCGTCGTGCCGGCCGCGGTTTCTGGATGTTTTTTTGATGCGCGAATCGGAAAGGACGTCTGCGAAATTTCGTCACCCCCGTCCGTGGGGGCCTGGGTGGTCCCAAAGTTAGGTTTGCACACGGCGCCGGGACAGCGCGGGAGGTATGGGCTCGCCCCGGGCCACTTCGCGTTCAGGCGTTGAGCCTATCCCGCACTCGCATCACGACTTGGCGCGACGTGCCGAGGGCCTTGGCAATCCCGTACACCGTCTCGCCGGCGGCCAGCCGTTGGCTCACCTCTTCCTGTTGCGCATCGGACAGCACCGAGGGACGACCAAGGCGCGTGCCGGCTGCCTTCGTGCGCACCAGCCCGGCCTGTGTCCGCTCGATCAGCAGATCGCGTTCGAACTGCGCGACGGCCGTCAGCACGCCCATCGTCATCCGGCCCGCCGCGGACGTGAGATCGACGCCACCCAGCGCGAGGCAATGAACCCGGATCCCGGCGCCGACCAGCTTCTGCACGGTGCTCTGCACGTCCATCGCATTGCGGCCGAGGCGGTCGAGCTTCGTCACGACGAGAACGTCGCCCTCTTCCATCCGCTCGAGCAACTTCTGGAACCCGGGCCGCTCCGCCGCGGGCGTGCTGCCGCTGATTGCTTCTTCAATCACACGCCGCTTGTCGACATTGAAGCCGGCGGCCTGGATCTCCTGCAGTTGGTTGGCAGTGTGCTGGTCGACCGTCGAGACGCGGGCATACACGAAGGTGCGGGACATGGAGGACTCCGGGCGAATGGGTACGAAAACGTATATCTATTTTAGTACGCGTCCGGAATATCGGAAAGGTATTTTTCGTACCTCGATAAAGCATGCCCTTCGATTGAGTACGAATACGAACGTTTGCGTACGCCCGCCAGATCGACCCGCCGTTGGTCCAATGCCCGGGCTGGCGCTATTTCCCCCGCTGTACGAGCGACGCCATGATCGCGTGGAGTTCTGTTGCATCGAGTTCGCGTCGTTCGACTTGATCGACCGGAAGCGGCTTGTCGGTCCGCGCATACAGCTGGATCTCGCCCCTCCTCATGCCCTTTGACGGCGTCTGCTTCGAATACGAGATCGTACTGGCGACGTAGACGTACTTCTCTTCGGTGAGCGCTTTCAGGTACTTTGAGACCGTTCCGCGCGGGACTCCAAATCTCAGGCTGAGATGGGCCTGGGTTAGCATCCCTTCCTCATCGAGCAGTTCGCAGATGCGCCGGCCGATGAGGTTGGGATTGGAGAGGTTGCGGAGCGAGATCACGCCTTTCCCTCGCGCGACCGGTCGCCACGCCCGAGGGCGGCGAATATTTTCCGCTCACGCTGAACACCTGTCTGCGCCACCTCTTCCCGGGTTCCCCGCCGAGCCTTTCCGCGCGCGTGCGTATACGCGCGTGTATACGCGTGCGCGCGTGATGCGCGTGCGTGTGGAGTCTCGAATCCCGTTTTCTTGCTCGGAAGTCGCGTATGGTTCATTTCGGCCTCCCTGCCTGGATCAGGCGCCATAGCTCACGCCGTTGTGCTTCTGCCGCGTAGTCACCGAGCTTCGCTCGAACCTTGTCAACGATCGCCTTGGCCGGCTCGTAGTTGCCCCGCTTGCCTTCGTGAACGGCGCGCATGAAGCCACCCCAGGATTTCAGGCGTTCGTCTGCGGTTGCCATGTGCTCTCCCGATGCGATCGTTGAGGTCACGAGGATCGCCATGCGCCTCGCCAGACGCCCGTGGTCAAGTCGAGGTGCCGGCCGCCGCCTGTCCGATCGTCCCGAAACTGCATGCTTTCGGCGTCGAACCAGAGGCGCACGGTGCCCTCCCACGTGTGGTGCCGTTGCTTGGCGCAGATCAAGACCGTGTCTGCCTGGAGTTCAGCTTCATTGCGCTGTTCGTCGGAGATCGTCTCCTTGCGCAGCAGTGCCTCTTTAGTCTTGTTCCGATGCACGATCAACACGTTGTCGACAAGGTCGGTGATCTCGCCGGCGCCCTTCATGTCGAACTTGTCCGGTACGACGGATTCCTTTTCGCCCTTGCGCGCGTGATGCACGAGGTGGATGTGCACGCCGGTGTCTCGGGCTAGCGCACACAGCGCGTCGACGAAGGCCTTCTGGCCGGCATAGTCGTCCGGGGCGATACCGCACTTGAGCAGGCTGTCGATTACGACGTGGTGCACGCCGAGCTCCTTACGGCAGTACCGAGCGACTGCGAGCATGCGTGTGCGCTCGACCGTACCGACGTGGGCGTACAGCCATAGCCGATCGTCCGTCCAGCGGCCGAAGGCACGGATGAACTCGGGCGCAGGCTTATCCGTGTCCCCAGCCTGCCGCGCGAGACGCTCCATGGTTGCAATCGGCCGCATCTCCATCGATGCAATGCATACGCGGTTCCCGGCCGACATCGCGTGTAGCATCACCTCGCCGAGGACGGCGGACTTGCCGTGCCCGTTCACACCACCCCAAAGCGTCACCTCGCCCTCGCGGAAGCGAAGCGAATCCCCGACGCTGGCCCAGGGTGACTCAGTACCGGGCGCGACCTCCTTCGGGCTATGCAGATGCTCGACCAGATCCTCGATGAATTCGCTGGCGCGGCGCACGTCCGCACGGCCGTCATCGTCGCCTCTGGCATATGCCTCCCAGTCGATCGAATCGGGAATCGTTCGGGCCATCAGTCCACCTCCTTGGCGCTTTCGTTTCGTTCGGCAGCAAGCTGCTCGATGAGCTTGCACGCGCGGTCATAGGGATTCGGTAACGTGTCGCCCAGGGCGTCGAACAGGCGGCGCGCCAGCGTGTCCGATGCCGACCAGCACATCGGCGCAATCGGAATTGGAAACCAGTCGAAGAGCGCGAAGTCCTCGCCGGGGACCGTGCGACGCTCACCGCAGTGCACGCGCGGACCTTCGCGGAACGCGAGTACCAGCGTGTCGGGAGCCGCAGCTGAGATGTCGCCGAGTGTGCGAAGCAGACCGCTCCACGGCACGTCGGAAGACGCAAACACCTCAACGTCGAGCGCAGCAATCGGGCGCCAGTCGTAGAGCTGGCCGGCAACAGCCGTGAGCGTTACGTTTTCGAAACGCAGTGGTCCAACGAGAGTCACAAGCACTGGCAGTTCAGGCACACGACGGGCTCGACGCATTGACGCGAGCGCGGCACCGTTGGCTGGATAGCGAAGTCTCATAGCGGTCAAACGAACGGGTTGTCGGAAGCGTGGCCGTTCATTCGCTGCGGCGCCTCGGTCAGCCATGCAGCATTGAAGCCACCCCACCCCCGGACAACGCAGATCCGCACCACCTCGGTCATCGAGATCCCGGCCTTGTCTGCTTCGGCCTTGGTGTCATCGAATGCCGTAGCAGTTGGCGCCAATCTCTTGGCTCTACGCACCGCGAGCCAGTCCTTGGCAAGGTCTGAGGGAACTCCGAAAGACTCGAGATGCGCCTGCGCATCGAAGCGCGGAGCGCGCTGTGTTTGTTTCTTTGAAGACGAAGATGAAGATGAAGATGAAGAGCCGTCACCTATGGGGGGCTTTGGTGAAGCTTTGGTGCTATCACCTATGGGGGGCTTTGGTGCGCCCTTCGATGCGCCGTCGTCGCCGGCCTGGAATCGCGACGACTCGCCACGAACTGAACGCACGTACTCGTCCTTGACCATCCGCGACGAGTACCAGAGCGGCCCTTCCTGCTCGGCAACCAGCGTCACCGGCTCGCCATCACGGCGGCCGGAGCGCGGCACGTAGATGCACGCGGCGCACGGCTGCCCGTTGTCGGCGCCCTTCAACACGCCCTTGTGGACGATGGCTCGGAGCGTCGCGAGCGGCGCGCCGATCGCCTGGGCGATCTCCTTGAGCGGCCAGCGCAGGACGCCGTATTCCTCGGAGTGGTGCAGCAGGCACATCACGTCGATCCAGACACCTTTCTCGGCATGAGTACAACGCCGCAGGTTGCTATTCGCCTGCCAGTCGCCTGGATAGAACTGAAATGATGGGCGCGTCATTGCGCACCTCAAGCACTTTCGAGAGCACGATAGCCGGCCGGGTCGGCCAACCAACGGTGAATCTCTCGATTGGGCCATGCGACGCAGCGCGGCGATCCGAGCTGCACGCGCTCCGGAAATCTCCCTGCAAGCTCGCGGAGGCGCACGGCTTCGCGACTCAACGGAATGAAATACTTCAGACTGCTCCAGCGCGTGAAGCCATCAAATGGTAGCGACTGAGGGGTAGTAGCCTGGACGCAATCACGGGAGGCTGACTTGTGGTCCTTGGTTGCCATGCTCATAACCTTGTGGTCGATGGGACATGGGTACAAGAATCAGCCCAAAAACTGCGCGAAGGTATCAGCTAACGGTACGTGTTTCCGTACCATTCGGCGGTGGCCGGCAGACCGTCTTTCAGCTATTGCGGGCCATCTTCAACAGGTCGCTAAAATCTGCAGAGTGGGTATCTGGATCAACATGCGGTATTCCGGCTGCTGCAAGCGCGCGGTGGACGAAATCGCGCTCGTCCGCTTCCCGCTCGTCGGCTAGCCCCGCGTAGCGGTCAGTAAAGATGCACAGCAACGCGAATACGGTTCGCTGCAGGGCGCTGCTCACCGGATGGCGCCCCGTGCCGACTGCGCCTTTGTAACGATTAATGGCGATTTGAAGCGCATCGCAAATATGCATCACTTCAGTGTCAGAGATCAGTGATCCGTCTGCTTTCATCAATTCCATGCGGAGTTGTGCCGGAACGTTCATCAGACCATCGCGCAGTTTGGCTGCAGTCTCGAGAAGAGGCTCCAGCGTTGCCACTTTCCGCGACGCACTGCTCTGCCCTGCCGCGCTCTTGTCGAAAGCCGCCTCTGCCTCATACAGCTCAAGTGCCTTCTCTATTTCGACCACGGCCTGCTGCTGCGAAATCGCGGGGCCATGCTTCAGACATGCCAAAACCGCGCTCATGTCATGAGCTGCCAGCTTTTTTGGCAAAAGCGCCGCCTTTTGTTCTGCTCGAGAGAACGGTTTCGACCTTGCCATCGCGCTACCTTCGTGCGCCAACCTTCAGTTGAACACCGCGCCAGGCCGGTGAAGGTAACCGGCTTTTCGCCCCGTCGAGCTAGGCGCGGTGTGAACGATTATGCCGCAAGGGATCCATAAGGCATGTTGCGACCCGCAGCGTTACATAGCGAGCCAGTAGCCGGGATCCTCAAGCTCCTTGATCGGATCCCACGTGTCAACTATCGGTACATCCCCGTCGCAGACAGACCGATGAACTAGCAACGCAATCGCGTCCTCGAACCCTTCGCGTTGGTCACCGCTCATTTTTCCAACTGTGTCTCGAATTTGCCCTGCTACGGTCTGCCAGTCGCTAGGCATATCGGCCGCCAGCTCTCGGCACACCGCAGCAAACGCGATCGCACCGCACCGGTAAGCCGGTGAAAGTCGACGCTTAGCCATGACGCGCCTCCGTCTCGGAATCGGACGGGCCCGTACGGCCGGCCAAGCATTCGATCTTATTGATCGCCATGTGCGAGAGCGCGTTGAGCCCTTCCATCAGACCACCGATGAGATTGCCGTTGAGCGCAGGAACACAGCAATCTTCGGCTACACCGTTCGCAAGCACGATACGGCCAATCGCATTGATCCCTTGAAGCGCCCGATACACGTCATTCAACGTGTCGCAGGCGCCGTCAACGGTTAAGCCACGCGTGCTGACGCGATCGAAGGTCTGATTGAGGAAGTTTTCTTGATCGACGGCCGAGACTTCGGCTTCGAGACGGCAAGACATGAAGGCCTCCTATGGATGTGGAGACCCGCGCCCCATCGCCAAATGGGGTGGGCGGGTGAATGACAAGGTTGGCGAACCGGCCCATAGGAAACCGGCATACCCGAAGGTATCCCTGCCATCACCCGCCCGTAGAATGTACAGACGCGCAGAGGCATACGGACGTAAAAAAACCGCACTGGGGCGGTTGTCCGCCTATGGAATCAGGTCGCCAAACCCGACGCTTGTTGTCTCAAGCGCAGTTCGAGATTAGGTCCGAGCCGTCTAGTCGTCAAGCGGAATTTTGTAAACTGTTCGCCGCTTTGCGAACGTACGGTCAACAGATGAGGAACTGTCGATGCCAAAGCCTAGCGAAGAGCATTGGGTACCCTTGGAAGTCGCGGCAAAGGTAATGAAGAAGAGCGCCCATAAGATCCGTCAGCAGATGTGGAATGGCAGCATCCAACGTCATGTGCACTTCCGCAAACCTCGAGACGGTGACTTTGAGATCAACATTCCTGCCTATCTCAACTGGTGCGGTGAGGAAAAGCGTCGCCGTGGCCTTCCTCTGATCGAGCGGCTGAATCTTGCGGAACTTGACCAAGAGCGGTATGCCGACTTGATCAAGAGTCTGCAACCATCTGCAGAGCAGGAAGCCACCGCCCCGGCACCAGCATCCCCTCCTCTTGCTCCGACTGAATCAAAGGAACTTCCTCGAATGATTCCTCTCGAGGTCTGGGCTGAGATAACGTTCGGCGAATACGCACCCTCCCTTGCCACCCTTCGGCGATGGGTTAAACAAGGGCATATCTCCCCTCGGCCACAGAAGGTAGGTCTGAAGTATTTCGCGCGCCGCGAAGCCGAGTTCATCGACACTACAGAGATTCGAGTTCGACGAATGGTCGGACGGTATAGAGGATGAAACGGCACAAGGAGGTTACGATGCAACGGAACCTACGCGAAGATCTGTCGATCAACTTCGACGAGTGGCTGCGATCAAGGATCAGCACCATCGTCAGCAGGGGTGGTGATAAATCAGCCGCCCACGACATCGACGAGGACCGCGAACTACGCGTCGCTCTTCGAGCGGTCGAACTCTATGCGAACCGCCATCCTCGCCCTCCGCAGGTCAACCAGAAGCAGGCGGCAGAAATGCTCGGTGTAAGCGCGCGCACCGTGCACAACATGATCAGTTTCGGAACGCTGAGACTGAACCGCTGCGGACTCGTTTCGACCGAAGAGGTGGACAGGCTGCTCGCCACAAGATCATAGCGGCTTGTTCCGCTGATGCGCCGCGCAATCGGCCCCGGTTATCATCGACCGCACGGTTTCCGGCAGAAAAAGAGCTTGCACGAACGCATGAACAACTGCAGTTGGACCGGCCACGCGATGGCGCAAGCACCTCGATATCGTTGTGTGCCAGGCCGCACTTTCCATCGTCCTGGCTGCGGCATGAAGTCCACCGGGATCTGCTCGACTCCATCGAACATTGATGGCTGCGTCCATTCGACATGCGATGCTCGAGCGACGCGGCGGTCAAGCGCCCGCGGGCCAATTGCAAGATGCCGTGCCACACCGATCTTGTCGCCGTCAAATCGCTCGAATGTCCGCAGATACGCGACGGCTTCCGAAAACCGGTCTCCGATTATGCGCGCCGCCGCGGCCGCTTCCTCGCGCATTTCGATCGATGCCAACGGTTCGTATTTCTCGGGAGCCGAGAGCCGGGCTGCAATGGCGTTTGGCATGAAGTCGCCGTCGTCGTCGACATCATCTCGGTCGATACGTGTGGCGAAGCGCTCCTGACGGTTGACGAACCTGCCGAACTCTCGCTGCAGACGCGTGACGATCAGCTCACGCACACTTTCGTCTTCAGGGTCCGGGTTCGCATCCGGCTCGACGTGCAGTTCGTCAACGATCAGCCAAGCCTCGTTCGTCAGGTCCTCCACGGAATGATCGCCCTGGGACGATCCAGCGATCCGCTCGAGTTGCTTGCGAATCAGGCCGATGACACGCTGGAAGAATGCGAACGCTTTATTCAACGGCTCTCCCAGTCAGCCGGAGACGCCTTATCCGCTACTGTATGGGTAGCACAGAAATTCCTCGGCAGCGATAGCCAGGCGCGGCGCCCGGTATTCGATCTGGAGTGCATTGCGCGATGCTAAATCATTCGTATGACAGATCAAAGCATCGTGTCACTGCTCTATACTTCCCCTGGCCTTAGCTGCGTCGGCGGAGAAAACGCAGCAAGGTGGTCTGCCAGCGCGCCGAAAGATGCAGACGGGTTTCCGCCGCCCTGCTGGCACCAGACATGTTGAGCCCGCTGAGCGGAAGCCAGCGGGCTTTTTGTTGGGAAAGTTTGGATTCAACCGCCTCCGGTGCCGGCATCAGACAACTGCAGCGTGGCCCTAGGCGGTACCCACTTGATGATTTCCTTCTCGAGCAGCTCCCGGAACGCGCTGTCGGGGACAAGTTGCGAATCGGAACTCACTGCGTCGTAGAGGGCGAGGAACCAGAGGTACTTTTGCTTGTGTGCGGGACTGGCTTTCATGAGCTCACGACAGCGATGTGCCGCCGACACCCCCCAGATCGGGCTGAATGGGTTCACGATATTGCGGTCCCTGAAATGCAAAAGCGGAACGGCGTACGGGCCTTCAGCATACCGCGCAGCCCAAAATTCGAGCGGGATTTCAATGTCATCGGACAGGGCGACCGCAGGCACACTGACCATGCTTTCAATCTTGACCGCTGCTGCGAGCGCGTCGCTTACGACCATCAGGTGATCGCCGTTGCGTCTCTCCCAGTAGCGGCCGTACGCAACTCCTCCGCGAATCATCAGATCTTCGGTGAGAGCCAGGAACCAGAGAACCTGCACTGCCGACAATACAGGGGCTAATTCGTCGCTCGTTAGCAAAATGGCGTCAGAATACATCGTCATCTTGACGCCGTGTTCGAACAGTTCGGGGTCAAGTCTCTCGCCAAATCTACGATAAACGTCCAGTGTGGCGTCGAAGTTGTTTGCGAGCTTGGCCGAGAAGCCGAGAATGTCGCAGAACGCGACGTATTTGCTGCTTACCAGCTCTTCGACATTGTTTGAGGAATGCACTTCCTCATTCTGAGCATCGTTCAACGTGGTCTCCTTTTGAGTTTTACGTGCTTCAGAGGCATATACCGACTCGCCGGCTTGATTGTTACAGGCAATCGCCATCTTACTCACAAAGGTTGTCCCAATGGGGCGTCGAGAACGGTTGATCCTCGAAACAGCAACCGCGATCCGGCCATCGGCCAGTTTGCGGTGCTGTTCAGATCGTGTGACGCCAGCGAGGACGATGCATCACCAAAGATCACGCTGGCGCGCGCGAGTGCTTCGGGCACGGCCGCGTCGCCCCGGATCCGCTGTTCGAGAGCATCGATGCAGGCCCGACGACCGAGCGCCAACCATGGCGATTGAGGGGTAGCGTCGAGCGCCCGGGGGTATTTCTGGGGGTACATTTCGTAACCGAAACACCACAACCATTTTCTATCGAACCTTTCACGCCACAATTCGAGTGACGCCGCCCCACCAAATTCCGCGCTTGACGCACGAACCCCGCACGACGCGAGTCTGCGGGGTTTTTTGTTGCCGGTGAGACCGTATGGGCCGCCCTGCCGAAAAAGCGCCCAGCCCCGGATGGGCCGGGCGGAATGCCGCCGGTATTCCAACGGCAGGAGGTGACGGATGGCCGGCGCTGCCCGCGCGGTGAATCCACCCACCGAACCGCACGCTGCCCGGCCCCGCAGCCGGGGGCACGACGCGTCGTCGCACCCGAACCCGGCATGCGGCACGCCATGTGCGGCTCAGCTGCCGCGATACAGCGACTTCATTTCTTCGGCGCTGGCCGGGCGCACGCCGATCGCGCGCGAGCCCGATGCCGATGCGCCCTGCGCTTGCGCGCCGTAGCCGCTCGCATCGACGCCCTGTGCCTGCGCGAACGCGGGGCGCTGCTGCTCCGCCACGCGCGCGGTGGCTGCCTGGATCGCTTCCGGGTAATGCGGATCCTCACCGCGAGCGGTGTTGTAACCGGCCTGCTGCAGCTGGACCAGTTCGGCGCGAACCTGCGCACGGGTGAGTGCCGAGCCCGGCTGCGCGAACGACGCGACCGGAGCAACGAGAGCGGCAGCAACGACAACGGCTTGAACGAGCGACTTCATGATGACCTACCTCCAGATTTGTCTGATTTCGCGGTGAACACCCGTTCATCGCTGACAAACCGAAGTTTATGTAGGCGAGTGCTTAAGAATAAGGCAGGTTTCTGGAAGACATTCTTCCTGAATCGAGGGTTAACCCTATATTCGCGCTCACCGCTTCGTCACCGCGCCGAGCGATGCGCGTCATAAAGCACGAGCCCCGCGAAGCGGCAAGCTTCGCGGGGCTCGGCGACGGCCGCACGCGGTGCGCACGGCCATCGGTCAGGCGCTTGCCGGCAATGGCCCGGCGCGCCTGCGCGTGCCGTCACTGCGTGTCCATCGGGCACTTCAGGTTGCAGCCGTTCGGGTCGCCCATGTCGCCCTTGCGCCGCAGCGCCGACTTCTTGCCGCTCTGGTATTTCTGCGACGGCGCGGACGCCGCGAACGGCATCTGCGGATGCTCGTTCAGGCGAAACTGGTCACTCAGGATTCCGCCGGGCACGCCCGGAGAATTCTGCGCCAACGCGAACGGCGAAGCAGCGATCAGAAGCCCCGCGGTCAACGCTGCCGCGGAGAGGGGAACGGAAAGTTTCATGGCGGGATGACGCCTGAACGGCGTGCTTGTTGGAACGTTGATCAAGCGGCAAGCGTAGCGCAAAACCCCCGCTGCTGCAGCGCGGTTCGCGTGCGCTCGCGTTACCGTGCGTTGCGGTCCGGCGCCGCCGCCGCATCGCTGCCGGCTAGCCCTGCCGCGATGCCGGTCAGCGTTCCGCACGCGGCCGGATCGTAGCCGTCGAGATGCGCGACGCGCTCGATGAAGCGCGCGTCGCGCAGCAGCGCCAGCACGCCGGCGAGCGGCCCGGAGTCGAGCCGCGCACGTTCGCATGCGAAGTAATAGTCCTCGTCGACGACCGGAATGAAATCGAGCCCGAAGTGACGGGCGGCCGGCTCGACGCCGAAGCCGAGATCGGCCATCCCGCTCGCGACGAACGCGGCGATCGCGGAGTGCGTGAGTTCGGCCGACGCATAGCCGTCGATCCGCTCCGGATCGATGCCGATCGCGCGCAACGCGAGATCGAGCAGCATGCGCGTGCCCGACCCCGGCTGCCGGTTGACGAAGCGGATGTCGTGACGCGCGAGATCGGCGAGCCCGCGGACCTGCTTCGGGTTGCCCTTCGGCACGAACAGCCCCTGCTGGCGGCGTGTCAGATGAATCAGCACGTGGCGCGTGTCGTCGAGCCACGGCCGGTAGATCTGCGCGCACTCCCCGCGAAACGGGCCGCGCGGCAGATGAAAACCGGCCAGTTCGCATTCGCCGCGCACGAGCGCCTGCACGGCTTCGATGCTCTCGCGATATTTGATGTCGACGGCCGCCTGCGCATCGACGAGCGCGGAAACCAGCGCCGCGACCGCATAACCATGCGACGCATGGATGCGCACGGCGCCGTCGCGTTGCGCGAGCCGCCGGTTCAGGTCACTCGCCACTTCGGCCGCGAGCGCGCGCAGGTTCCCGTCGAGACGGCTGCGCGCAAGACGCTGCGCGTCGACGATCGCCTGCCCCAGTTCCGACAGCGTCGAACCCTTGCCGCGCGCGGTCTCGATCAACGCGCCGCCGACGCACGCCTCCAGCGCACGCAGCATGCCCCATGCATGCCGATACGACAGCCCCTTCGCCTGCGCGGCCTGCGCGATGCTGCCCGTCTCGGCCACGAGTTCCAGCAACGGCGCCACGTCCGACAGGCTCGCGGCGCGGCCCTCCGTGTCGCGTACGGTTAGATACGCGTCGCATTCGATTCGAATCAATTATGCACTCCGATTTCCTATTGCGACCGCGAAATCTTCCGCTTATCGTTGACCAAAATCAATCAGAACGGAGCCTCTTTGCGCACTATATGCACTCATAGCGCATATGAGACTTTGGAGGAGCATAACCGATGTCCCCGAATTCCCCTGCGCCGGACGCGCTCGTCGAGCGCCACGCGCGCGCCGGCCGCTCGCTCGTCGCGATCCTGCACGCGATCCAGGACGATGCGGGCTACGTGCCGGCGGGCTGCGTCGCGCCGCTCGCGAAAGCGCTGAATCTGTCGCGCGCGGAAGTGCACGGCGTGCTCACGTACTATCACCACTTCCGCACCGCGCCACCGGCGCGCGTGACGATCCAGATGTGTCGCGCCGAGGCGTGCCGCAGCATGGGCTGCGAAACGCTCGCCGCCCACGCGCAAGCGCGCACGGGTTGCCGGTTCGACGCGTCGCACGGCGACGGTGCCGACGCGCATGCGCCCGGCGACGTCGCGCTCGAATCGGTCTACTGCCTCGGACTGTGCGCGCAATCGCCGTCGATGACGATCAATGGCGTGCTGCATGCGAAGGTCACGCCGGAAAAGTTCGACGCGCTCCTCGCGCAAGCCGCCGCCCACACGCCGGAGGCCGCATGACGACCCGCATCTACGTTCCGCGCGATTCGTCGGCGCTGGCGCTCGGCGCCGATGCCCTTGCCGCCGCGATCGTCGCGGAAGCCGAGCGGCGCGGCGTCGCGATCGAACTCGTGCGCAACGGCTCGCGCGGGCTGCTGTGGCTCGAACCGCTCGTCGAGGTCGGCACGGCCGCCGGACGCGTCGGCTATGCGAACCTGTCGGCCGCCGACGTGCCCGCCCTCTTCGACGCGAACTGGCTCGACGGCGGCGCGCATCCGAGCGGCGTCGGCCTCGTCGATGCGCTGCCGTATCTCGCGCGCCAGCAGCGCCTGACGTTCGCGCGGATCGGCCTGACCGACCCGCTGTCGATCGACGACTACCTGAAGCACGACGGCCTCACGGGCCTGAAGAACGCACTCGCGCTCGACGGCGACGCCGCGTGCGAGACGCTGATCGAATCGGGGCTGCGCGGCCGCGGCGGCGCGGCGTTCCCGGCCGGCATCAAGTGGCGCACCGTCCGGCAGGCCAGCGCGACGCAGAAGTACATCGTCTGCAACGCGGACGAAGGCGATTCGGGCACGTTCTCCGATCGCCTGATCATGGAAAGCGACCCGTACTGCCTGATCGAAGGGATGATCATCGCGGGCATCGCGACGGGCGCGACGCTCGGCTACATCTACGTGCGCAGCGAATATCCGCACGCGATCGCGGCGCTCGAAACCGCGATCGAGCGCGCGCGCGAAGCCGGCTGGCTCGGCGAACACGTGCTGGGCTCCGCCCATGCGTTCGACCTGCACGTCGCGAAGGGCGCCGGCTCGTACGTGTGCGGAGAGGAAACGGCGCTGCTCGAATCGCTCGAAGGCAAACGCGGCGTCGTGCGCGCGAAGCCGCCGCTGCCCGCGCTCGCCGGCCTGTTCGGCCAGCCGACGGTGATCAACAACGTGATCACGCTCGCGACCGCGCCGATCATCTTCGCGCGCGGCGCCGCGTTCTATCGCGACTACGGGATGGGCCGCTCGCGCGGCACGCTGCCGTTCCAGCTCGCGGGCAACATCCGCCACGGCGGCCTCGTCGAACTCGCGTTCGGCGTCACGCTGCGCGAGCTGCTGTTCGACTACGGCGGCGGCACCGCCAGCGGCCGGCCCGCACGCGCGGCGCAGGTCGGCGGCCCGCTCGGCACCTATCTGCCCGAACACCAGTGGGACGTGCCGCTCGATTACGAGGCGTACACGGCCATCGGCGCGGTGGTCGGTCACGGCGGGATCGTGCTGCACGACGACACGTCGAACCTCGCGGAACTTGCCGAATACGCGATGAAATTCTGCGCGATCGAATCGTGCGGCAAGTGCACGCCGTGCCGGATCGGCTCGACGCGCGGCGTCGAAACGATCGCACGCATTCGCGAAGGCGATACGTCCGAGCGGCAGATCACGCTGCTGCGCGACCTGTGCGACACGATGCTCGCTGGCTCGCTGTGCGCGATGGGCGGGATGACGCCGTACCCGGTGCTGTCCGCGCTCGACCATTTCCCCGAAGATTTCGGGCTCGCCGCCGGCAAGCAAGCCGCGTCGGGTCCGGTCAAGGCTGCGGCCTGACCCAGAAGGAGCCCTGCATGTCCCTCGACACGAACAACGTCCGCCAAGGCGGCTGCGGCTCGGGCCAATGCGCGTGCAAGAGCGCCGCCCAGGCGCGCATGCGCGATCCGTTCGACGATACCGATTACGGCACGCCCCAGCGGCATGCCGATATCGACGTCACGCTCGAAATCGACGGCCAGCCGGTGACGGTGCCGGCCGGCACGTCGGTGATGCGCGCGGCGATCGAAGCCGGCATCAACGTGCCGAAGCTGTGCGCGACCGATTCGCTCGAACCGTTCGGTTCGTGCCGCCTGTGCCTCGTCGAAATCGAGGGCCGGCGCGGCTATCCGGCATCGTGCACGACGCCCGCCGAAGCCGGGATGAAGGTGCGCACGCAATCGGACCGGCTGCAGTCGCTGCGGCGCAACGTGATGGAGCTGTACATCTCCGATCACCCGCTCGACTGCCTCACCTGCCCGGCCAACGGCGACTGCGAGCTGCAGGACATGGCGGGGGTCGTCGGGCTGCGCGAAGTGCGCTACGGCAACGACTGCGCAAACCACCTGAAGGACGCGAAGGACGAGTCGAACCCGTACTTCACGTACGATCCGTCGAAGTGCATCGTCTGCAACCGCTGCGTGCGCGCGTGCGAGGAAACGCAGGGCACGTTCGCGCTGACGATCGCCGCGCGCGGTTTCGAATCGCGCGTCGCCGCCGGCGAAAGCGAATCGTTCATGGCATCGGAATGCGTGTCGTGCGGCGCCTGCGTCGCCGCGTGCCCGACCGCGACGCTGCAGGAAAAGACCGTCGTCCAGCTCGGCCAGGCCGAACACTCGGTCGTCACGACCTGCGCGTACTGCGGTGTCGGCTGCTCGTTCAAGGCCGAGATGAAGGGCACGCAGGTCGTGCGGATGACGCCGCACAAGAACGGCCTCGCGAACGAAGGCCACGCATGCGTGAAGGGACGCTTCGCGTGGGGCTATGCAACGCACAAGGACCGCATCACGAAGCCGATGATCCGCGAAAAGATCACCGACCCGTGGCGCGAAGTCAGTTGGGAAGAGGCGCTCACCTACGCAGCGACGCAATTCCGCAAATTGCAGCAGAAGTACGGCCGCGATTCGATCGGCGGCATCACGTCGTCGCGCTGCACGAACGAGGAAACCTACCTCGTGCAGAAGCTCGTGCGCGCCGCATTCGGCAACAACAACGTCGACACCTGCGCGCGCGTGTGCCATTCCCCGACCGGCTATGGGCTGAAGACGACGCTCGGCGAATCGGCCGGCACGCAGACCTTCGCATCGGTCGGCGAGGCCGACGTGATCGTCGTGATGGGCGCGAACCCGACCGACGGGCACCCGGTGTTCGGCTCGCGCCTGAAGCGGCGCATCCGCGAAGGCGCGAAGCTGATCGTGATCGACCCGCGCCGTATCGACATCGTCGACGGTCCGCACGTGAAGGCCACCCATCACCTGCAACTGCGTCCCGGCACCAACGTCGCGATGGTCAATGCGCTCGCGCACGTGATCGTCACCGAAGGGCTCGTCGCCGATGCGTTCGTCGCCGAGCGCTGCGACGCGCGTGCGTTCGAGCAATGGCGCGAATTCGTGTCGCGTGCCGAGAACTCGCCGGAAGCGACCGCGGACGTGACGGGCGTGCCGGCCGAGCGGGTGCGCGAAGCCGCGCGCCTGTATGCGACGGGCGGCAACGCCGCGATCTACTACGGCCTCGGCGTGACCGAGCACGCGCAGGGCTCGACGACGGTGATGGGCATCGCGAACCTCGCGATGGCTACGGGCAACATCGGCCGCGAAGGCGTCGGCGTCAATCCGCTGCGCGGCCAGAACAACGTGCAAGGCTCGTGCGACATGGGCTCGTTCCCGCACGAACTGCCCGGCTACCGGCACATCGGCGACGCAACCGTGCGCGCACAGTTCGAACGAGCGTGGTCGGCCACGCTGCAACCGGAACCGGGGCTGCGCATCCCGAACATGTTCGACGCGGCGCTCGACGGCAGCTTCAAGGGGCTCTACTGCCAGGGCGAGGACATCGTCCAGTCGGATCCGAACACGCAGCACGTCGCGGCCGCGCTGTCGGCGATGGAATGCATCGTCGTGCAGGACATCTTCCTGAACGAGACGGCCAAATACGCGCACGTGCTGCTGCCGGGCTCGACGTTCCTCGAGAAGGACGGCACGTTCACGAACGCGGAGCGCCGGATCTCGCGCGTGCGCAAGGTGATGCCGCCGCTCGCCGGCTACGCGGACTGGGAAGTGACGCTGCTGCTGTCGCAGGCGCTCGGCTACGACATGCACTACTCGCATCCGTCGGAAATCATGGACGAGATCGCTCGGCTCACGCCGACCTTCGCAGGCGTGTCGTACGAGAAGCTCGACGCGCTCGGCAGCATCCAGTGGCCGTGCAACGAACACGCGCCGGACGGCACGCCGACGATGCACATCGACGAATTCGTGCGCGGCAAGGGCAGGTTCGTGATCACGCAGTTCATCCCGACGCAGGAAAAGGTCACGCAGCGCTATCCGCTGATCCTGACCACGGGCCGCATCCTGTCGCAATACAACGTCGGTGCGCAGACGCGCCGGACCGAGAACGTGCGGTGGCACGAAGAGGACCGCCTCGAGATCCATCCGCACGACGCGGAGGATCGCGGGATCCGCACCGGCGACTGGGTCGGGATCGAGTCGCGGGCGGGCCAGACGGTGCTGCGCGCGCTCGTATCCGACCGCATGCAGCCGGGTGTCGTGTACACGACGTTCCACTTCCCCGAATCGGGCGCGAACGTGATCACGACGGAGAGCTCCGACTGGGCGACCAACTGCCCCGAGTACAAGGTCACGGCCGTGCAGGTGCTGCCGGTCGCGCAGCCGTCCGACTGGCAGCGCGCGTATGCGCGCTTCAACTCGGAGCAACTCGACCTGCTCGAGCGCCGCGCCGCCGCGCCTGCCGCCGTGACGTCGGGCAAGTGAGGACGCAATGGACAACGCACACCTGATCGACATGGCCAACCAGATCGGCGCTTTCTTCGAATCGATGCCCGATCGCGAAGAAGCGCTGACCGGGATCGCCGATCATATCCGGCGCTTCTGGGAGCCGCGGATGCGGCGCGCGCTTCTTGCCGCACTCGACGACCCTTCGAGCGAAGCCGGGCAACGCGCGACGCCGATCGTGCGACACGCGATCGCCGCGCACCGCGCGTCGCTCGTGCCGGCCGCGGCTCCGGCCTGAACACCGCCCCGCTACGCGGGCAGCGGCATGCCCGCGAACCAGCTTTCGCAATGTCGCAGCAGCGCGTTCGCGTCGGTGGCGGTACGGCCGCGCGCGGCGATGTAGCCATCCGGCCGCAGCAGGTAGAACGATGGCCTCGAGCGGCCATATGCCTGCGCGAGCCCCTCCGCGCCGTTACCTTCGGCATCGGACACGCGCCATGTCCGCACGGCGCCCGGCATGATCCGCTCCACCCCTTGCACGAGCGCCTGCGCATCCGCGGACATCGGCGGCACGTAGATCGGCGGCACGTCGGCCGCGTCTTCGCCATCGGCGCTCGCCGGCTCTTCGAGCAGCAGCAGCGTGAAGCTCGCCGGATCGTGCAGGTCGTATAGCCGCGCCGTTCCCGGCGCCGGACCGAGCGGCCCGTCGACCACGTGCACCAGCGCGTCGGGCGCACGCTCGCCCGCGCGCGGCCCGCCGTCGAGCACGCGCTCGAGCGTGAGTGGACTCTTCCGGTACTGCACGCCGAGCTCGCTGAACGTGCGCCGCACCGCGTCGCGCACCGGGCCCAGCGACGACAGCAGCGGCACCACATGATCGCGCAGCAGCTTGACCGCGCCGTGGTCGGCTTCGACGATCTGCGTGACGACACTCGTCTGCCGCAACACGTCGCGCTCGATCGGGTGGCGCTCGGCGTGATACGTGTCGAGCAGCCGCTCGGACGTACCCGCCCCGAGCACGCGCGCGAGCTTCCAGCCGAGATTGAACGCTTCCTGGATCCCGGTGTTCATGCCCTGTGCACCGGCCGGGCTGTGGATGTGCGCGGCGTCGCCGGCGAAAAACACGCGGCCGTAGCGCAGCCGGTCGACCATCCGGCTGTTCACACGGAAATACGACGACCATGCGAGATCGCTCGGCGCAATCGATGCGCCCATGCGGGCGCGCACGATTGCATCGCACTCGTCCAGCGACGGCGGCGGCGCGTCCGGCGACGGGCCGCCGCCGGGGGGACGGTCGGCGACGAGCCGGTAGCGGCCGCTTCCCATCGGGAACAGGCCGGCGATGCCGTCGGGCGTCGTGAACAGATGGATTTCCTCGTCGGGCCAGCCGGGTATCGCCGCGAAGTCGGCGAGCAGGAAAGTTTGTTCGAACGCGCGGCCCGCGAAGCCGACGCCGAGCAGATGCCGCACCGTACTGTGCGCGCCGTCGGCGGCGATCAGGTACGACGGCGCGCAGCGTTCGTCGCGGCCGTCGGCGCCGCGCAGCGTCACGTCGAGCGACGGGCCGCCGGCGTCGCACGCGACCAGCGTGACGCCGCGTTCGATCGTCACGCCGAACCCGGCCAGATGTTCGGTCAGCAATCGCTCGGTGACGCTCTGGTCGAGTAGCAGCAGGTACGGATAACGCGTTTGCAGCGGATCGAAATCGAGTTGCGCGATCACGCGGCCGTCGGCATGCAGCGCCGCCGCATGCACACGATGGCCGAGCGCGAGGAACGGTTCGACCGCGCGATGCTGCTCGAGCAGTTCGAGCGTGCGCGCCTGGATGCCGATCGCACGCGAATACGGCGCCGGCGTGGCGAGCCGGTCGACGATGCGCACCGGCACGCGGGCCCGCGCGAGACTCATCGCGGCAGCAAGGCCGGTCGGGCCTGCGCCGACGATCAGCACGGGCGGGATGTCGAGCAATGTGTCAGCCATGAGAACCTCGATGACACGCGATTCCGCCAGTCTACGCCGCTCCACGTGACGGGGCCATATGCCGAACGGCCGATCCGGGCCTGAGCGCGCAGTGTGGGAAAATACGCGCTTTCCGTCAGTTTTCGCGTCATGGATTCCGCATTCGACCGAGCGTATGCCGCGCATCGCGCGGGCCGCCTCGCCGAGGCCGAGCACGGCTATCGCGCCGCGCTCGCCACCAATCCCGCCGACGCCGACGCGCTGCATCTGTTCGGCGTGCTGCGGCATCAGCAGGGCCAGCATGCCGAGGCGGCCGATCTCGTCGGGCGCGCGGTCGAACTGCGCCCGCGCGATGCCGCGCTCCAGCTCAATCTCGGCAACGCGCTGAAGGCGCTCGGCCGGCTCGACGATGCGATCGAGCGCTTTCGCAACGCGCTGACGCTCGCGCCCGAATTTCCGCTCGCGCACTACAACCTCGGCAACGCGTATGCGGCGCTGCAGCGTCACGAGGATGCGGTCGATGCATTTGCCCGCGCGCTGCGGCTCACGCCCGACGACGCTTCGATCCACAACAATCTCGGCAACGCGCTGAATGCGCTCGGCCGCCACGACGACGCACTCGCCGCATTCCGCCGCGCACTCGAGCTGCGGCCCGGCCATGCCGGCGCGCACAACAATCTCGCGATGGCGCTGAACGCGATGGGTCGCACGGACGACGCGATCGCGCACTTCCAGGCCGCGATCGCCGCGCAGCCGCGCTTCGTCGCCGCGCATTTCAATCTCGGCAATACGCTGGAGGCGGTCGGCCGTCATGCGGAGGCCGCCGCCGCGTTCGAAGCCGCGCTCGCGCTGCACCCGCCGTTTCCGCTCGCGCTGTTCGGGCTCGCGAACGCGCTGTGCGCGCAGGCACGGCACCGCGAAGCGCTGCCCTATTACGAACGGGCGGTCGGCCTGGATCCGTCGTTCGGCCTCGCGTGGCTGAACCTCGGCAACGCGCACCACGCGCTCGGCGCGCACGAGATGGCGCTGCGCGCGTTCGACCAGGCGCTGCGCGTCGCGCCCGACCTGAAGCTCGCGCAACTGCACCGCGCCGTCACGCTGCTTACGCTGCGCGACTTCACGCGCGGCCTGCCTGCCTATGAAGCGCGCCACGACACGCCGGGCGCGACGCCGCTCGGCACGTTGCCGCGCTGGCAAGGCGAGCCGATTGTGGCGCGCACGTTGCTGATCCGCGCGGAACAAGGTTTCGGCGACACGCTGCAGTTCGTCCGCTTCGTGCCGTTGGCGCGCGCGCGTTGCGCGCGTGTCGTGCTCGAGGTGCAGCCGGAACTCGTCGCGCTGCTCGCGCCGGTGGCGACGCGCTGGCGCGTGACGCTCGTCGCGCAGGGCGCCGCGAAGCCGCCCGTGGCGGACGTCGCGTGCACGCTGATGAGTCTGCCGTTCCTGCTCGGCCTGCAGCCGGACGACATCGTCGCGCGCACGCGCTATCTCGATGCGCCGGACAGCGCACGCCGGCGCTTTCGCGGCTCGCTCGGCGGCCAGTCGAAACGCAAGTTCGGGCTCGCGTGGTCGGGGCGCCGGCAGGCGCAGGAGAACCGCTCGATGCCGTTCGACGCGCTCGCGCCGCTGCTCGAACTGCCGGACATCGACTGGATCGTGCTGCAGCCGGCGCTCGACGACGACGAACGCGCACGCGTCGACGCGCACCCGCGCGTGCATCGCCTCGACGGCCGGCTGAACGACTTCGCCGATACGGCTGCGCTGATCGAGCGGCTCGACGGCGTCGTCACGATCGATACGGCGGTCGCGCACCTCGCGGGCGCGCTCGGCAAGCCGCTGTGGATCATGCTGCCGTTCGCGCCGGACTGGCGTTGGTTCACCGGCGACGACTGCCCGTGGTATCCGCACGCGACGCTCGTCCGCCAGCGCGCGCCGGGGCAATGGCTCGACGTGACGGCGAAGGTGGCCGCCGCGCTGCGCGACGCCTGAACGCCTGAACGCCAACGACAAAGGGAGCGCGTCGCGCTCCCTTTCTTCATCCGATGCGATCCAACACAGCGTGCATCACGCCGACTTGTACTGGTTGCGCGCGCCGGGCGTCCGATACAGCACGAGCGTGGCGATCAGCCCGCAGAGCGCCGCGACGCTGAGCCACAGGCCCGGTGCCGCCTTGTTGCCGGTCTGGTGGATCAGCAGCGTCGAGATCGCGGGCGTGAATCCGCCGATCGTCGTCGCGAGGCTGTACGCGAGCGAGAAGCCGGCGGTACGCACGTCGGCCGGCATCACTTCGGTCAGCGCGACGACCATCGCGCCGTTGTACGACCCGTACAGGAACGACAGCCACAGTTCCACCGCGAGCAGCCGCAGGAACGACGGCTGCGCGACGAGCCACAGCACGGCCGGATAGGCCGACAACAGCGTGAGCACCGTGAATGCGATCAGCACCGGGCGGCGGCCGACGCGGTCCGACAGCGCGCCGGACAACGGCAGCCAGACGAGGTTGGACAGGCCGACGCAGACCGTCACGATCAGCGCATCGAGCGACGACAGGTGCAGCACTTCCTTGCCGAACGTCGGCGTGTACGCGGTGATCATGTAGAACGACACCGTCGTCATGATCACCATCCCCATCCCTGCGATCACGACGCCCCAGTTCGCGAGCATCGAACGCATGATCTCGCCCATCGTCGGACGGTGACGCTTGGCGAGGAATTCGTCGGTTTCCTTCAGCGACCGGCGGATCAGGAACAGGAACGGCACGATCAGGCAGCCGATCAGGAACGGAATGCGCCAGCCCCATGCGGTCATCTCGTCGGCCGGCAGCGCGCGGTTCAGCAGCACGCCGACGAACGCGGCGAACACGACAGCCACCTGCTGGCTGCCCGATTGCCACGATGTGTAGAAGCCCTTGTGGCCCTTCGTCGCGATCTCGGACAGATAGACCGACACGCCGCCGAGCTCGACGCCCGCGGAAAAGCCCTGCAGCAGCCGGCCGAGCAGCACGAGCACCGGCGCGAGCACGCCGATCGTCGCGTAGCCCGGAATCGCGGCCACCGCGAGCGTGCCGAGCGCCATCAGCCCCAGCGTCAGGATCAGCCCCTTGCGGCGGCCGTGATGGTCGATGTACGCGCCGAGCACGATCGCGCCGACCGGCCGCATCAGGAAGCCTGCGCCGAACACCGACAGCGACAGCATCAACGACGCGAACGCGTTGCCGCTCGGAAAATAGGTTTTCGCGATGGCCGACGCGTAATACCCGTAGACCATGAAGTCGTACATTTCGAGAAAGTTGCCGCTGACGACTCGGAACACGGTGCGGACTTTCGATTCCTGTACGACGGCTTGCGTTGCTGTGGACATGTCATTCTCTCGACTTGGATGGCGCGAACGCCGCGCCGTGTGAATCCGGCGATGCGTGCCGCGCCGGGGCGGCGCACACGGACATCGCCGTGAGCCGGCAGCGCGTCGCGCCGCGATGCGCACACCGGCATGATCGGCAAATGATGCCACGCGAAGCCGACGATTGCCTTGGAGCGCGTCGTGCCGCGGCTGCGTCGGCGTCGCGGCATGCCACTCGTACGAATCGTTTCGAACGGCACATCAAAATCAGATCAATCCGATCGACCGATCGCGATCGCGTAACCACAATGTCACGATTTGCAACGCCACCGCGCTGCGGCCCGCACGATGGCCCGCGTCGCTCGGCTACCGCCGTCATGAATTCATTGCCGCTTGTTCCCGTCGAAGGCACGCTTGCCCGCCCTCGCGCCACCCCGCTCGACGGCGTGCCGCCGTTCGGCCGCGAGTGGACGTTCCGCGGGTTGTCCGGCGCGCGATCCGGCAACGGCTGTCTCGCGACGCTGACGACCTCGTGCATCGACATCGATGCGCCGCATCGGGCGTGTCGCTGGCAACCGTTGCCCGCGACGTCGCCGTCGGGCGGCGTGCCGGCCATCGCACCCGGGGCGACGCGTCGGAACATCCAGCGGGCGGGCGGCCGCGCACAAGACCGGCGTGCCCTGCGTGTCGCGTGCTGGAGCGTCGGCGCGCTCGGCATCATCGGATGGCTGGTTGCCGCGCACGAACCATTCCCGGCTTTCGCCCCCGCGCCCGCCATGCAGGCCGCCGCCACCGTGCCGGAGCACATCGCGCAATCCGCGGAAACGATGCGCGCCGCCACCGTCCCGCGTACGAAGCCGGCGAGTGCACCAACGCAGCAAACCGCGGCGCGCCCCGTCGCGGAATCGTCCGGGCCCGCGCCGCGCGCAAGCGGCGCGCTGCCGAAGACGGCACCTCGTCGTGCCGACGCGCGATCGGAAGTACGGCGCGTCGCGGCTGCATCGCCGCCGCAGCTGTCGCCGCTGTCGCAGCCGTCGTCGCCGCACCTGCGCGCCGGCCAGCGCATGACCCTACGGCGCGCCGCGGAACCATCTACCACACAGTACGCATCCCGTGCGCCATCGCGCGATCACCTCGCGCCGCCATCGCGGCCGCACGCGCCGCCGCAGTCGCTCGACGATCCGCTCACGCTGATCGCGATGGCGCACGCGCTGGACGCCGCTCGCCCCGCGCAGCCAGCCCATTCGCCCGCAGCAGACTTCGACTGGACCGCGCAACTGTCGCATCGTCGCCTGAGCGACACCCGCGGCACGCCCGCCCGCTGACGTACGCGCAACAAAAAACCCGGCGAAGCCTGCTTCGCCGGGTTTCGTTCGTCCGTCGATCCGTCGGACGGCCGGTCGTTACTTGTGCGCGGGCAATCCCGTTTCGGCCTGCCGCTCGAGCTGCCGCACCTGCTCCTGCAGATCGCGCAGTTGCATCTGCGCCGCCCGCTTCTCCACCTGCAGCGCCTGCGTCTGCTCCTGCGCCGACTTCTGCCGCTGCGCGACCTCGACCTGCTGGCTGCGCGCGACGCTGAGATCGGCCTGCAACTGCTGCGCGCGATTCGCCTGCAGCGCGATCACGCGCTCGAGAAACGTCTTCTGCGCCTGCAGTTCGGTACGGCGGATCTCGACGTCCGCCAACTGGACCGTCTGCTGGACGAAGTTCGCGTAGATCATCTCCGCGCGGGTCTTCTCCTGCGACTTGATCACGCGCCACAGATGCTTGTCCTGGAACAGCGCGACGTAGTACGTCATCTCGCGCGGATCGAACATCAGGCTCGCGCCGTAGCTGCCGTTGTAGGTCGTGCGCATCTCGACGATTCGCCCGTCGTGCAGCATCTGCGACAGTTCGGCGACGTTGCCTTGCGCAACGGCATCCGTCGCGCTCGCGGCCGACGCCGATGCCGGCGCTCCATCGCCGCTCAGGCTCGTGACCGCAGGGCGGGTGCCCGCGACCGGCGCGGTCGCGTCGGCGGACCACGTCGCGCCTGCGTGCGCGCAGGCGGCCATCGCAACGATCCACGTTGCGCATCGTGCAGGGGAAAAGTTTCGGAAGACCAACGTCAGACTCCGGCGAACGAATCGGAACTCGCGATTATCGTTCAAAACGAAACGGCCGCATCTCGAATTTAACGGGATGCGGCCGCCCTGCTACGATGTGACACGAATGCCGGCTACAGACGCGTCTCGCGCGCCGCGCGCAGGAATGCATCGAGCAGCGGCGTGCAGTCGAGCAGCTCGGCGCCGCCCGCGCGGTGAAACTCCGGATGCCACTGCACGCCGACGACGAACGGCGCGCGCCGGTAGCGAATCCCTTCGATGATCCCGTCGCCGGCCGACACGGCCTCGATGTTCAGATCACGGCCGAGGTCGCGGATCGCCTGATGGTGGATCGAGTTGACGATCGCTTCGCTGCGGCCGGGGAACATGCTCGCGAGTGTCGACGTATCGGGAAAGCGGATCGCGTGGCGATGCTGGTCGTAATGCTCGCTCACGTGCGCGTTCGCGGTCGGCACGTCGGTCGCGATGTCCTGGTACAGCGACCCGCCGAACGCGACGTTGATCAACTGGCAGCCGCGGCACACGCCGAGCACCGGCTTGCCCGACTCGACGAATTCGTGAAACAGCTCGAGCTCGTACATGTCGCGCACGCGGTCGCCCGGCCATTCGGGCCGCGCATCCGACGCCGCGTAGGTTTGCGGCGACACGTCGGCGCCGCCTTGCAGCAGCAGGCCGTCGAGATGCTTTGCGTAGTCGCGCAGGCGGATGTTGCTCGGATGCAGCATGCCCTGGTGGCCGACGGTCGGGATCATGAACACGAGCACGTCGCGCGACATGACCCAGTGAGCGATCGACTCTTCCAGGTACTGCAGCGTCTTGCCGCGCAGCCCCTTCGCACCGGGTTCGGGATGGAAGATCCGCGCCGACACGCCGATGCGCAGCGTGCGCTGCGTGATTCGCTGGCCGGCGCGGTCGAACAACCGGCGCGCACGCGCGGCGACGATCCGGCCGAATACCGACCACGGCGTGTCGCTCTGTTTCAGATAGGCGGGCGGCGCAGTCGGCGCGTTCGCGGGCGGCGGCCGCGGCGTGTCGAAATCGGGCTGCGCGCCGAAACCGGGCGGCGCCGCGCCGGGCTTCGGCGCGGCCGCACCGGCTTCCGCGGCAGCGCCTGTCGTACCGGCAGCGCCCGGCTCGGATGCCGCCGTGACGGGCGATGCGCCATCGTCGGCAACGTCGTGCGCGGCGGCCTGCGCAGCCGGCGAGTCGGGCGTTTTCGCCGGATCGGGACGGGGGGAATCGGAAGAAGCGGAGGAGGTGCCGGGCAGACCGGCCGGGGAAGGCGTGGTTTCGCTCATGACGATGGTCTGATACGTCGCTCGCGCGTATTGGATTGACGAAGATTCATTATGCGTCAGCGCACGATCGCGCGGTAAACCGGCAACATCCTGTCGATAATTGTTGCAAGTCGTCGCATGTGGCGTCCGCGGTGCCACCGTCGCGCGCTCCCGGATCGAACTTGTCGCCGGTGCACTGGACATCAGTGATATATCACAATAATATTCACGGATCCTCCACGCTATCCGCTCGCCCGCGCCATGATCGCGCCCTGCCCGGCCACCGCGCCGCCGCCCGCATGAACGCCCCGACCGACGACCTTCCCGGCCGCGCCGCCGCGTCGGCGCGCAGCCTCGCGGACCGTGCATACGCGCTGATCCAGCGCGACATCGTCACGATGCGCCTGAAGCCGGGCGCCGCGCTGAACGAAGCCGATCTCGTCGCGCGCACCGGCATCGGCCGCACGCCGGTCCATCAGGCCGTGCACCGGCTGGTGCTCGAAGGACTGTTGTCCGTGATGCCGCGCAAGGGGCTGATGGTGCAGCCGCTGTCGCTCGACGACATCGTCGCCGTGATCGACGTGCGGCGCATCAACGAAGCCCATTGCGTCGAACTGGCCGCGCGCCATGCGACGCCCGACGATCTCGCGCGCCTCGCCGCGCTGCTCGACGATGGGCAGGTCTGCGCCGGCACGCACGACGTCGAAGGAATGATGGAACTCGACCGCGCGTTTCATCAGGCAATCGCCGCGGCCGCGCGCAACCCGGTGCTCGCGGAAATCCTGCGCGCGCTGCATGAGCGCTCGCTGCGCTTCTGGTTCGTCACGCTGTCCGAGCCGCACCACCTGTCCGACGTCCAGCGTGAACACCGCGAACTGTTCGAGCGGCTGTCCGCGCGCGACGCCGCGGGCGCGCGCGCGGCCGTCGAACGCCATATCGATTCGTTTCGCGCCACCCTTGTCCAACATCTTCGCCCTTGACCCGCCCATGACCACCTTCACGCCCTTCCCCCCGCTCGCCCAGCTCGCCGCCGACCTCGCCGCCGGCCGGACCACGAGCCGCGCGCTCGTCGACGTCGCGCTCGAGCGGATCGCCGATCCGTCGGGCCAGGGCGCGATCGTCTTCACCGAAGTCGACGCCGACAATGCGCGCGCGGCCGCCGACGCGCACGATCGCCTGCGTGCCGCGGGCACCGTGCTGTCGCCGCTCGCGGGTATCCCCGTGTCGGTGAAGGACCTGTTCGACGTCGCGGGCCAGGTGACGCGCGCCGGTTCGCGCGTGCTCGACGGCGCGCCGCCGGCGCAGGCCGACGCGGTCGCCGTCGCTCGCCTGAAGCGGGCGGGCGCGGTGCTGGTGGGCCGCACGAACATGAGTGAATTCGCGTTCTCGGGGCTCGGCCTGAATCCGCATTTCGGCACGCCGCGCTCGCCGTACCGCCGCGACGTGCCGGGCGATGCGCGGATTGCCGGCGGCTCGTCGTCCGGCGCTGCCGCGTCCGTCGCCGACGGGATGGCGGCCGTCGCGCTCGGCACCGACACCGGCGGCTCGATCCGCATTCCGGCCGCGTTGTGCGGGCTGACCGGCTTCAAGCCGACCGCGAGCCGGATTCCGACGCAAGGCGGCGTGCCGCTGTCGACGACGCTCGACTCGTTCGGCCCGATCGGCCTGACGGTCGCGTGCTGCGCGCTCGTCGACCGGATGCTCGCGGGCCTCGAGCCGCACGTGCCGGCCGCGCGGCCGCTCGAGGGCGTGCGGCTCGGCGTGCTCACCAACTACGTGACGGACGGTGTCGACGCGGACGTCGCCGCCGCGCTCGACGCGTCGCTGAAGCATCTCGAAGCAGCCGGCGCGATCGTCACGGAAGTGCGCTTTTCGGCGCTCGACCGGTTGCCGGACATCAACCGCTTCGGCTTCTCGCCGATCGAGGCGTATGCGTGGCATCGCCCGCTGCTCGCGCAGCACCGCGATCGCTACGATCCGCGCGTGCTGTCGCGCATCCTGAAGGGCGAACCGGCGAGCGCCGCCGACTATCTGGACCTGCTCGCCGCCCGCCACGCGATGCTGGACGAAGCGGCGCACACGGTCTGGGCGCGCTTCGACGCACTCGTCGCACCGACGGTGCCGGTCGTGCCGCCGCGCATCGCCGAACTCGAAGCCGACGACGCCGCATTCACGCGCGCCAATGCGCTGATCCTGCGCAATCCGAGCGCGTTCAACTTCCTCGACGCGTGCGCGCTGTCGCTGCCGTGCCATCCGCGCGACGCGGCACCCGTCGGCCTGATGCTCGCGGCCGCGCCGCATCGCGACGACGCGCTGCTCGCGATCGGCCAGGCGGTCGAGGCGGTGCTGAATACGATCCGGTGATCGCGCGCGCAGTGACGGCGGCGAAGGGACGCGCGGAGCGGCGTGCGGCGGGTTGCCGCACCCGGGCAGTCAGTTTCGTGCCAGATCGTTCGCGCTAAAATCGCGCGATTGTTTATCGGACCGACCAACGACAGGAATCCCGCCGACATGAACGACTCCACGCTCGCACTCCGCCGTGAACGCCGCCTGCTGATGCTGCTCGGCTGGGTGTGCATCGCCCTGCTGGCGGGCGCGCTCTATCTCCAGTACGTGAAGAACGAGGATCCGTGCCCGCTGTGCATCATCCAGCGCTACTTCTTCGCGGCGATCGGCATCTTCGCGTTCCTGGCGGCCGGGATGCGCAACTGGCGCGGCATCTGGGTGCTCGAACTGCTGATCGCGATCGCGGCGGCCGGCGGCGTCGGCACCGCCGCGCGCCATCTGTCGATCCAGATGAATCCGGGCTTCAGCTGCGGCTTTGACACGCTGCAGCCCATCATCGACAGCCTGCCGCCCGCGCAATGGTTCCCCGGCATGTTCAAGGTCGCCGGCCTGTGCGAGACGGTCTACCCGCCGATCTTCGGGATCCTGCTGCCCGGCTGGGCGCTGATCGCGTTCGCCGTGATCCTCGTGGCCGTCGCGTCGAGCGTCTGGCGTCATCGCCGCAAGCTCGCAGGCTGAACAGTCGCGCGTGACGGTCCAGCGGTCCGGCCGCCGCGCCGTCGCCGTGCAGCCGCAGCCCGTGCCGGCTCGGCCGGAAAACCCCTGGAACGCGCCCGCGGCCGCCTTTTGCCGGCCGCGCGTAAACACCTACCGTCGCCGCCGCCCGGCTTGCCGGGCATACGCGCGTCGCATGCCCTCCACGCGCATGCCGCGCCGCACGGGCGTTTCGGCCCGATGCCCGCGCATCGCCGCCACGATCCCGTGCAGCGGGCCTATGATCGACATGATCGCCGCCTGATAGCCCGGATCACCGCCCGGCCATGTTCGCGCCGCCCGACGGTGCTATCTTCGCGACTGGATGGCGATCTACGTGCGCGAGGCCGGGCGGTCTCTCCTCCTGCGTAACGCGCGCCCGATCCGCAATGTCGACTGGATTCATCATGACAACGCAAACCATCCGCATCCGTCACCCTCATGGCGTCCGCGCGTCCCGCGGCGTCGTCCGCACGCGCGTTCGGCGCGCGGCCGCCGCACCGGCTCCGTCGTGCAGCCGGACCGCCCCGCTCCCGCCTGCCGTCGCCGTCGCCGCCGCCGCGCCCGCCAGCCCGCGCCGCGCGCCGTGCCGCGTCGTCCCGAACGGAGCGTGCTGATGGAAGCGTGGCTCGGCGATCTGCAGCAACTGCTCGCGCACGGCGAAGCGGCCGTGCTCGTGACGGTCGCACATACCGACGGCTCCGCGCCGCGCGAGGCCGGCACCAAAATGCTCGTCACGCGCGACACGGCCCGCCACACGATCGGCGGCGGTCATCTGGAATGGAAGGCGATCGAGATCGCACGGCATCTGCTGAAGGACGGCGCGCACGTGCCGCACGCACGCCGGCTCGAACGGCTCGCGCTCGGCCCGAGCCTCGGCCAATGCTGCGGCGGCGCCGTGGTGCTCGCGTTCGAGCGGCTCGACGTCGGCGACCTCGGCTGGATCATGTCGCTCGCGAAGCGCGTCGCGGCCGGCGCCGCGACCGTGCGTAGCGTATCATTCGGCCCCTCGCCGGGTGCGCCGCTGCTGAGCGAGCCGGAATCGCCAGCCGCACGCGCCGATTGCCTGCTGTGGGAAACGGGCGGCGTGTCGCTGATGACCGAGACGATCGCGCCGTATGCGTTCCCCGTCGTGCTGTTCGGCGCCGGGCACATCGGCACCGCGCTCGTGAAGGTGCTCGGGACGCTGCCCTGCCACGTGCGCTGGATCGACCGGCCCGATGCGGCGCTCCCGCCGGCCGACGCGCTCGCCGGAATCGGCAATCTCGCGATCGACGCGCTCGCCAGCCCGGCCGATGCCGTCGACGCGGCGCCGCCGCACGCATACTTCGTCGTGATGACGCACGACCACGCACTCGATTTCATGCTGGCCGAGCGCATCCTGCGGCGCGGCGACTATGCGTACTTCGGGATGACCGGCTCGCGCACGAAGCGCGTGCAGTTCGATCACCGGCTGGCAGCAATCGGCATCGACCCGGCGCAGGTCGCGCGGATGCACTGCCCGATCGGCGTCGACGGCATCGTCGACAAGGCGCCCGAAGTGATTGCGATCTCGGTGGCCGCGCAGTTGCTGCAGGCCGTCGAGGCGAACGCATCCGCGCAGGCTTCCTCACCTTTCTGACCGACCAAGAACGACGCCATGACCCCGACATTCAAGAACAAGATCGCCCGTGCCCCGAAAGCGGAGCTCCATATCCATATCGAAGGCTCGCTCGAGCCCGAACTGATCTTCGCGCTCGCGCAGCGCAACGGCGTGAAGCTCGCGTACGAATCGATCGACGCGCTGCGCGCCGCGTACGCGTTCACCGACCTGCAGTCGTTTCTCGACATCTATTACGCCGGCGCGAGCGTGCTGCTGACCGAGCAGGATTTCTACGACATGACGGCCGCGTACTGCGAACGCGCGCTCGCCGACAACGTCGTCCACACGGAGCTGTTCTTCGACCCGCAGACGCACACCGAACGCGGCGTGCCGATCGAGACGGTCGTGGCCGGCATCGATCGCGCGCTCGCGGACGCCGAGCAGCGCGGGCTGTCGAGCAAGCTGATCCTGTGCTTCCTGCGTCACTTGTCCGAAGAAGACGCGCTCGCGACGTTCGAATCCGCGTTGCCGCTGTTCGAGCGCTATCGCCACCGGCTGATCGGCGTCGGCCTCGATTCGTCCGAACTCGGCCATCCGCCGACCAAATTCGCGCGCGTGTTCGAGAAGGCGCGCGCACTGGGGCTCAAGCTCGTCGCGCACGCGGGTGAGGAAGGTCCGCCCGCGTATATCTACGAAGCGCTCGACGTGCTGAAAGTCGACCGGATCGATCACGGCGTGCGCAGCATCGAGGATGCGGCGCTCGTCGAACGCCTCGCGCGCACGCGCACGGCGCTGACCGTGTGCCCGCTGTCGAACCTGAAGCTGTGCGTGTTCGACGACATGACGCAGCACACGCTGAAGGCGCTGCTCGATCGCGGCGTCGCGGTAACGATCAATTCCGACGATCCGGCCTATTTCGGCGGCTACGTCAACGACAACTACTTCGCGACGGTCGACGGGCTCCAGTTGACGGACGCGCAAGTGTACGCGGTGATCCGCAACGGCTTCGACGCGTCGTTCATCGATGCCGCGCAGCGCGATGCGCTGATCGCGCGTCTCGATTCGTACTGGCAGACGGCGTGACGGCCGGCGTCGAGGTTCGCTAGACAGATGAAACGCCGCCACGCGATCCGCTTCGCGAGCACCAGTTCGGCGCCGGGCCGCGCCGGCCTCGTGCGTGCACCGCGCACGCACGCCGATATCACGGCCGCGGCACGCGCCGCGAGGGCGTTGATTGCGTGGATGCCGCTGGTCGCGGTGGCGCGCCGAAGCTGCTCTTTGCAGTTCACCATGCCGCGCGCTGTCGCGCCGCCCGCGATTTCGCTAATGCTCGCGGTCACGGTCACGGCGATGTTCGCCGACGCCCCGCTGCCGGCAGCGCTCGCCGCCACGCTCGCGTGCGCGACCGCCGTGCGCGGCGGCCCCGCCGTCGCGCATCGCCGCAACGCGCAGTTTCGGCCACCGCTTTCGATGCCGGCGAGCGCACGCCGCCCACCGTTTCTTCTGTTCGCCTTACCTTGATGCAGGACCATTCGTCATGACGCAAACCGCTTTCCGTTCCCAGCTGCTGACCTTCAACGGCGACCCGGCGCAGTCGAGCCAGGCCGCGAATCACGAGACCGACGGTCTGCTGATCGTCGACGACGGCAAGGTCGTCGCAGCCGGCCCGTATTCGCGCCTCGCCGCGACGCTCGCGCACGACGCGATCGTCCACGACCTGCGCGACAAGCTGATCGTGCCCGGCTTCATCGACACGCACATCCACTATCCTCAAACGGACATGATCGCGTCGCCGGCGCCCGGCCTGCTGCCGTGGCTCGACAAGTACACGTTCCCGACCGAGCGTCGGTTCGGCGATCCCGACCATGCGCGCGAAGTCGCCGACTTCTTCGTCGACGAACTGCTCGCGTGCGGCACGACGAGCGCGCTCGTCTACTGCACCGTGCACAAGCAGTCGGCCGACGCGCTGTTCGCGGCGAGCGACGCACGCAACGTGCGGATGATCGCCGGCAAGGTGCTGATGGATCGCAACTGCCCCGCGTTCCTGCGCGACACCGCACAATCGGGCTACGACGACAGCGCCGAGCTGATCGGCCGCTGGCACGGCAACGGCCGGCAGTTGTACGCGCTCACGCCGCGCTTCGCGCCGACGTCGACCGAGGCGCAGCTCGAGGCGTGCGGCGAACTCGCGCGCCGCCATCCGGACGTGTTCGTGCAAAGCCACGTCGCCGAGAACGTCGACGAAGTGAAATGGGTCGCCGAGCTGTTCCCCGGCCACCGCAGCTATCTCGACATCTACGATCGCTACGGGCTGCTGCGGCCGCGCGCGGTGTACGGCCACTGCATCCACCTCGACGACGAGGACCGCCGCCGGATGGCCGAGACGCGCACCGTCGTCGCGCACTGCCCGACGTCGAACTTCTTCCTCGGCAGCGGGCTGTTCGACTTCGACAAGGCCGGCGAATTCGGCGTGCCCGTCACGCTCGCGACCGACGTCGGCGGCGGCACGTCGTTCTCGATGCTGCAGACGATGAACGAGGCGCACAAGGTCGCGCGGCTGTCGGGCCACCACCTGACCGCCACGCGGATGTTCTGGCTCGCGACGGCCGGCGCCGCGCACGCGCTCGATCTCGCCGATACGGTCGGCACGCTTGCGCCGCAGACCGAAGCCGACTTCGTCGTGCTCGACCCGCAGGCCACGCCGCTGCTCGCGCGCCGCACGAGACGTGCGGATTCGCTCGAGGAACTGCTGTTCGCGTTCGCGCTGCTCGGCGACGACCGTGCCGTGTACCGCACGTATGCGGCCGGCCGGCTCGTGCACGAGCGAGGCGTCACGCGCCGCGCTGCCGCCGCGTAACGCGCGCGGGTTCGCGCCGCCCCGCCCCGGCGCATGCCGGAGCCGCCGGATTCGCGCCGCGCAAAGCACGCGTCGTGCTAGAATCCGGCGCTCATTGGGGAGTAGCCGCTCCGCTCGATGTCCCGCGCTCCCGGCGCGCATCGTGACGGAGGCGTCCGTCAACAGACTTGGCCGTTCGGCCATGGCGGACGCAGCCACCAAGGCCTGGCGAGACCGATGGTTCACTGCGCGCCGCATCAGGGCCCGGCGCGCGGCGGATCGTCGCTCGCACGCACAACATCGGCCCGTGGAACCCGTACGTGTCTCAAGCCTTCCTGATCTCCACCGGCGCCGTCGCTCTCGCTGAAATCGGCGACAAGACCCAACTGCTGTCCCTCGTGCTGGCCGCGCGCTATCGCAAGCCCGTGCCGATCATTCTCGGCGTGCTCGTCGCGACGCTCGTGAATCACGGGTTCGCCGGCGCGTTAGGCGAATGGCTGGGCGTGCTCGTCACGCCGTCGATCATGCGCTGGGCGCTCGCGTTCTCGTTCATCGCGATGGGGTTGTGGATCCTCGTGCCGGACAAGCTCGACGAGGACGAAGCGAATACGGCGCGCTCGCGGCTCGGCGTGTTCGGCGCGACGCTGGTGGCGTTCTTCCTCGCGGAAATGGGCGACAAGACGCAGATCGCGACCGTCGCGCTGGCCGCGCGCTTCCAGGATTACATCGGCGTGGTGGCCGGCACGACGTTCGGGATGATGCTCGCGAACGTGCCGGCGATCGTGCTCGGCGACCGTTTCGCGCACCGCCTGCCGACGAAGCTCGTGCACGGCATCGCGGCCGTGCTGTTCATCGTGCTGGGCGCCCTTGCACTGCTGGGCGTCGGGGTTTGACGCAGGTTCGATGCGCGCCGGCAAGCGGCGCGGCTCGCACGGCCGCGCCCGTATCGCGATCGCGTTACTTCGCGAGCGCCGCGCCCGATGCCGGGGCTGCCGGCACCGCGCGCTCGTTCGCGGCCGGCGCGGCCGGCCCGCCGCGCTTGTCGACCGGCAGCCGCACGGTGCGGATCGCGCCGTTCGACAGCGGGAAATCGGCGAGCGCGCTGCGCGCGAGGAACGGCATCGCGTACAGCAGTGCGCCGTTGTCGCCGGTGGTGCGCGCGGTCACGTTATAGACTTCCTTGCCGGTCGCGCGCTCGGTGATCCGGATCCCGAGCGTGTAGTCGAACACCTGGTAGGTCTGCGCGACGTAGCCGGCCGGCATCCCGCCCCACGGCCCCCACGGGCCCCACGGCCCGCCCCGCCAGTACGGCCCGGGCCCCATGAACCACGGGTCGTAGTAGACCGGCTGCGGCACCGTCACCAGATCGCTGCCGACTCCGTACGTCAGCCCGACGAGGTAACGCGCCTGCACGGCCGGCACCTGGCGGAACGCGTACGCAGACAATTCGTTCGCGACGATCGGCTCGTACGTCGACTGCTCGATGCTGTGCTTCTGCGCGTCGGTGCGCGTGAAGGCGTAAGTGCGTGTCGCGTCGCTGCCGCTCCAGTCGGAGAAGGCCGTGACCTGTGTCGTCACATAGCTCGTGCAGCCCGCCAGCAGCGCCACGCACAGCACCGCCATCCAGCCCGCACCGCGTTGTATCCATTCGCGTTTCATGTCGATCCTCGTCGATCCGTCACCCGTTCGTCGCACCGCGCGAAGCGCACGGGATGCCGATAATACGCGGACTCCGGGAACCGGTAAAAAGTTCGCAGCGGCACGCGGCCGCAAGCCTTTGTACAATGGCCCGGTTCGCCCGGCCCGCGTCGCGGGCCCGATCCCCACTCCACCGACCTCGACGACCATGTCCGACAACGCCTCTTCCACCGTGATCCGCCGCGCCGACTACACGCCGCCGGCCTTTCTCATCGATTCCGTCGCACTCGAATTCGATCTCGCACCGGCCCGCACGATCGTCAGGAATACGATGCGCGTGCGCCGCAATCCGGACGCCGCACCCAACCCGCATCTGGAGCTGATGGGCGAAGCGCTCGAATTCCTCGGCGCGCAACTCGACGGCGCGCCGTACGGCGCGGTGCGCGCGCACGAGCACGGGCTCACCATCGAAAACGTGCCGGACGCGTTCGAGCTCACGCTCGACAGCGCGTGCGCGCCGGACCAGAACACGACGCTGTCGGGCCTGTACGTGTCGAGCGGCAACTTCTTCACGCAATGCGAAGCCGAAGGCTTTCGCCGCATCACCTACTTCCTCGATCGTCCCGACGTGATGGCGTCGTACACCGTCACGCTGCGCGCCGACAAGGCCGCGTATCCGGTGCTGCTGTCGAACGGCAACCTCGTCGACTCGGGCGAGCTGGCCGACGGCCGCCACTTCGCGAAATGGGAAGACCCGTTCCGCAAGCCGAGCTACCTGTTCGCGCTGGTCGCGGGCAAGCTCGTCGCGATCGAGGAAAAGATCACCACCGGCTCCGGCAAGGAAAAGCTGCTGCAGGTGTGGGTCGAACCGGCCGATCTCGACAAGACCCGCCACGCGATGGATTCGCTGATCCACTCGATCCGCTGGGACGAGAAGCGCTTCGGTCTCGAGCTCGATCTCGACCGCTTCATGATCGTCGCGGTCGGCGACTTCAACATGGGCGCGATGGAGAACAAGGGGCTCAACATCTTCAACACGAAGTACGTGCTCGCGAACCCCGAGACCGCGACCGACACCGACTTCTCGAACATCGAATCGGTGGTGGGCCACGAGTACTTCCACAACTGGACCGGCAACCGCGTGACGTGCCGCGACTGGTTCCAGCTGAGCCTGAAGGAAGGGCTGACGGTGTTCCGCGACCAGGAATTCTCGGCCGACATGGCCGCGGGCGACGACGTCGCGTCCGCGGCGCGCGCGGTCAAGCGCATCGAGGACGTGCGCGTGCTGCGCCAGCTGCAGTTTGCCGAGGACGCGGGCCCGATGGCGCACCCGGTGCGCCCAGAGAGCTACGTCGAGATCAACAACTTCTACACGATGACCGTCTACGAGAAAGGCTCGGAGGTCGTGCGGATGTACCAGACGCTGTTCGGCCGCGACGGCTTCCGCAAGGGAATGGACCTGTACTTCAAGCGCCACGACGGTCACGCGGTCACCTGCGACGACTTCCGTCACGCGATGGCCGACGCGAACGGGCGCGATCTCGCGCAGTTCGAGCGCTGGTACAGCCAGGCCGGCACGCCGCGCGTGTCGGTGCGCACCGCGTATGACGCGGCCACGCGCCGCTACACGGTCACGCTGCTGCAGGGCTACGGCGACGCGTCGCCGGCCGCGCGCGAGACGCAGCAAGGCCCGCTGCTGATCCCGTTCGCGATCGGCCTGATCGGCCGCGACGGCCGCGACCTGCCGTTGCGTCTCGACGGCGAAGCCGCTGCAGCGGGCACGACGCGCGTGCTCGAGTTCACCGACACCGAGCAGACCTTCACGTTCGTCGACGTGCCCGAACAGCCGCTGCCGTCGCTGCTGCGCAATTTCTCCGCGCCGGTGATCGTCGAGTACGACTACAGCGACGACGACCTCGCGTTCCTGCTCGCGCACGACAGCGACCCGTTCAACCGCTGGGAAGCCGGCCAGCGCCTCGCGACGCGCGCACTGCTGACGCTCGCGTCGCGCGCCGCCGCGAACGAGCCGCTCGCGCTCGGCGAGAACTTCGTCGCCGCGTTCCGCCGCGTGCTGACGGATGAAAGCCTGTCGCCGGCGTTCCGCGAACTCGCGCTGACGCTGCCTTCGGAAACCTATCTCGCCGACCAGATGGTCGAGGCCGATCCTGCCGCCGTGCATCGCGCGCGCCAATTCGTGCGCCGCCAGCTCGCGACCGCGCTGCGCGCCGACTGGCTCGCCGCGTACGACCAGCACCAGACGCCGGGCGCGTACGAGCCGACGCCGGAAGCCTCCGGCCGCCGCGCGCTGAAGAACCTCGCGCTCGCGTATCTCGCCGAACTCGAGGATCCGGCCGACGCGGTGCGCATCGCGACCGCACAGTACGACGCGGCGAACAACATGACCGATCGCGCCGCGGCGCTCGGCGCGCTGCTGTCCGCGGCGGCGGCCGGCGCCGACGACGCGGCCGCGCGTGCGCTCGACGACTTCTACCGTCGCTTCGAGAAGGAAGCGCTCGTGATCGACAAGTGGTTCGCGATGCAGGCCGCGCAGCGCGGCACGCCGGCCCGGCCGACGCTCGCGAAGGTCCGCAAGCTGATGGCCCACCCGGCGTTCAACCTGAAGAACCCGAACCGCGCACGCTCGCTGATCTTCAGCTTCTGCTCGGCGAACCCCGCGCAATTCCACGCGGCCGACGGCTCGGGCTACGCGTTCTGGGCCGAACAGGTGCTCGCGCTCGACGCGATCAACCCGCAGGTCGCCGCGCGCCTCGCGCGCGCGCTCGAGCTGTGGCGCCGCTTCACGCCGGCGCTGCGCGATCGCATGCGCGAAGCGCTCGAGCAGGTCGCGGCCGGCGCGAAATCGCGCGACGTGCGGGAGATCGTCGAGAAGGCGCTCGCGTAACCGGCCGACGCCGACGATCGCCGTGTGCGATGAAGCCGGTGCCGCCTCATTGCGGCACCGGCTTTTTTGTCGGCCGAATGCGCGGGGCCGGAGCCGGACGCTGGCCCGAGCGCGCCGCTGCGTCGGCGCCGCCAGGCTGGCTCGGCGGCGCCGCGCACGCCTGAACCCGCCCGGAATCGGCCGTCGCGTCATGTAACCGGACGAAAAAAGGCGGCGGGCCGGGAGGCGCGGCGGGTAAAATTGCGGCAATTCAAGGATTCTTTGGCCTCTCGGAGTCTGTCATGTCCATTGCCCGCCGCACCACGCTGTCCAAGTTTCTGATCGAGCAGCAGCGTGAGACCAACAACCTCCCCGCCGACCTCCGCCTGCTGATCGAAGTCGTCGCACGCGCATGCAAGGCGATCAGCTACAACGTGTCGAAGGGCGCGCTCGGCGATGCGCTCGGTACCGCCGGCAGCGAGAACGTCCAGGGCGAAGTGCAGAAGAAGCTCGATATCCTGTCGAACGAGATCCTGCTCGACGCGAACGAATGGGGCGGCAACCTCGCCGCGATGGCGTCGGAGGAAATGGAAACGTTCTTCCCGATCCCCGCGAACTATCCGCGCGGCGAATACCTGCTCGTGTTCGATCCGCTCGACGGCTCGTCGAACATCGACGTGAACGTGTCGATCGGCACGATCTTCTCGGTGCTGCGCTGCCCGGACGGCAAGCAGGCCACCGAGGAATCGTTCCTGCAGCCGGGCACGCAGCAGGTTGCGGCCGGGTACGCCGTGTATGGCCCGCAAACGGTGTTCGTGCTGACGACCGGCAACGGCGTGAACTGCTTCACGCTCGACCGTGAAGTCGGCTCGTGGGTGCTCACGCAAAGCAACATGCAGATCCCGGCCGACACGCGCGAATACGCGATCAACGCATCGAACGCACGCCACTGGTACGAGCCGGTGCAGCGCTACGTGAACGAACTGAATGCCGGCAAGGACGGCCCGCGCGGCGACAATTTCAACATGCGCTGGATCGCATCGATGGTCGCCGACGTGCACCGGATCCTGAACCGCGGCGGCATCTTCATGTACCCGGCCGACAAGCGCACGCCCGATCGTCCGGGCAAGCTGCGCCTGATGTACGAAGCGAACCCGATGTCGTTCATCGTCGAGCAGGCGGGCGGCGCCGCGACGACCGGCACGCAGCGCATCATGGAAGTGCAGCCGACCGGCCTGCACCAGCGCGTGCCGGTGTTCCTCGGATCGAAGAACGAAGTCGAGCGCGTGACCGCCTATCACAACGAAGGTAAATAAATTTGCACTGCAGCACTGGACGGAGGCGCGAGACGTCAGTACAATCGCGCCTTCGCGATGTGGCCCTGACAGGCTGCATCGCAGTGAAGTGAAAGCGGGAAGTCCGCCGGATCGAAGGTTTCGCGAAGCAGCGGCAGCAAGCTGAAAAAATTTTCGCAAAACCTATTGCCAAGATCTCGGATATCACCATATAATTTCACTTCTCTGCTGCCGGTGTAGCTCAGTTGGTAGAGCAGCGCATTCGTAATGCGAAGGTCGTAGGTTCGACTCCTATCTCCGGCACCAAGATATAAAGGCCTGACAAGTGATGCTTGTCAGGCCTTTTCTCTTTTCCGGCCGCGTTTCCGATACGCGGATCGTGCGCCCCCTCTTCCGCCCTCACCGCCGCTTTCGCTTGCAGGCAGCCCGCCCGACTCCCGCGCCGGGGGCCGCCGCTCACAACCATCGCCGGACCACCCGGCTCTGTCGCAAGCACCATGCGCACCTGGCTGCCGGGCGCACTCGAACGCGCGCTTCATCCGCACCCGTCAGCGGATCTTCAGGAGAACGCATGACGGCCGCTACCGAACGCGACATCGCCTACACCGGTCTGCGCCGCGGATGACCCGCATCGACGAAATCGACGCGTCGCCCTTTCCTGCCCGCTTCGCGTCGATGGCGATCGACGCGACCGGCGATGCCGCGACCGTCACGCGGCTGTTAGCCGACGCCGCCGAAAGCCTGCCCGATACAGGCGCCGCAGCACCGCCGCGCACCATGCACATGATTCGGCATCCCATTCTTTCTTACGAATTCATTTCGCCGCCGAATGTCTGTGCGCGGCGCGCCGTAGTCAGACGAATCCCCTGGAAAAACCCGTTAAGGGTGCATAACATTACTTAACGATTCCGACCCGTCTATCGCGTTACATTGCGAAGGCGGCGCGGCGGGTCGCAGTGCCGCCTTCATGCAGCTTGCGGCGAAACAGCCGGCGTCCGGTTATGTCGACTCAACACAAGGAGAAGATCACCATGACTCATGGCTTGATTATGTGGCTCATCATCGGCGCGATCGCCGGCTGGCTGGCGGGCCTGCTCGTCAAGGGCGGCGGGTTCGGGCTGATCGTCGACATCATCGTCGGCATCGTCGGCGCGGTGATCGGCGGCTGGCTGGCCGGGCTGCTCGGCATCAGCATCGGCAGCGGCTTCATCGGTTCGGTGATCGTCGCCGTCATCGGCGCCGTGATCCTGCTGTTCGTGATCCGGCTATTCCGGCGCGCGGCCTGACGATCTTCTCGCGCGCCTTCGGGCGCGCTTCCGTTTCAGCATCGAAGCGGCGCGCGGCACTCGTCGCGCGCCGCCTTCCACGTCAGCGGCGCGTGCCACGCTGCAGCCAGCCGTCGAGCACGTCGGTCGTCAGCAATCCGCTGCGTGCTTCGCGCGTGCCGTCGCGTCGGATCCACACGGTCCGCGGCATTTCTCCACGCCATCCCGCATCGAGCGCCGCCCGCATACGTTCGGGCATCGGCTCCGCGTTCGCATACTGCGCGACCTGCGACGGCACGTTCATTTGCGCGAGCGCCTGTGCGATCGCCGTGCCGTTGTCGTCGTACGCGTCCATCGCGATCATTGCGAGCTGCACGTCCGGATGCCGGCGCTGCCACGCGACGAGATGCGCGGCGTTCTCTCGGCAGTATCCGCAATCGAGCGACCAGATTTCGACCGCGAGCGGCCGCTCATGCGTCGTCGCATACAGCTTCGAGACCTCGGCCGCGCGCAGCGGCTGCAGTTCACCCGCCCAGGCCGGCAGGCTCGCGAGCGCCGCACCGATCCATACGATCCATCGTTTCATCGCGTGCCCTCCACCGGGATCAGCCGGTAGCCGTCGTTACGCGTGCGCCACGACAGATAGACGCGGCCCGCATCGTCCAGCAGTTGCGGGTTGTCGCTCGCGCCCGACGTCGACGCGATCACGCTCGGCGCCGACCAGTGCTCGCCGCGATCGTCCGAGCGGCGCAGCTTGATCTGCATCGTGTCGCCGTCGAACGCCTTCCACGCCAGCCACACGACGTCGCCACGCGCGGCCAGCGCCGCATGCGACGCCTGCTCGGCCGGCACCGCGGGATTCGCGCCGAACGCCCACGGCGTGCCGCGCGGCTCGCCGTCGGCGCCGATACGCGAATAGAACACGTCGGCGCGACCGTCGACGACGCCGAACCACGCGATATGGCGCGTCCCGTCCGGCGTGATCGCCAGCGCCGGCCCGTGCTCGGGGCAAGCCTCGACATGCCAGTTCGAGAACGTCGCACGCACCGGCACGACAGGCTCCGATGCCGATACCGGCAGCACCGCGAGCGCATGATCGCGGATCTGCCCGGGGAACACGTTGCGCCATACGGCTTCGATGTGCCCTGCAGGGCCGATCGCCATCGCGATCCGGCAGCATTCGCACGTGTGGTCGATCACCTTGCGCTCGGGTTCGAACGACGCGCCGCCGTCGCGCGACACCGCGTAGTAGACGGCCGCGCCGTCGTACGCGTGCGCTGCCGCCTTCGCCGCGACGAGATCGCGCTTGTCGATCCATGCGATCGCGATGTTGCCGGCCGGATCGACGGCCATCATGTCGAAGCGATGCGTGATCGCCTGCCGGTCGCGATGCACGGTGACGGGCACGCTCCACGTCGCGCCGCCGTCGAGCGAACGCGAGAAACGCACCATGCCGGTGTACGGCGCATCGAGCGGCATCGACCACGATACGTACACCGCACGGCCGTCCGGGCTCGTCGCGACCTTCGGCCGATTCTCCGCGCTCGTGTAGATCGGCTCCGGCATCGCGTTCACGGTGACGGGCGCGGACAGCGTGCGGCCTGCGTCGTCCGAATGCGCGACGACGACGTGCGCGCCCTCGACCCACGCAACCCACAGCCGGTGCCGCGCGCCGAACGCGGCGCCGGTCGCGAGCGGCTGCTTCTGTTGCGCCGGTGCGGCTTGCATGCTCATGTGCGCGGCATGCGGATCGGCGGCTTTCGGCGCGTCATGCGCATCATGCGCGCCGGCGGACGACAGCGCCGCGAGCCACAGCGCGCAGCCCGCCGCGAACGATTTCACAGCGACCATTTCAGTTCTCCAAAGAAAGTGCGGCCCGGATACGGATGGAACACGTAGTAGCGGCGGTCCGTCAGATTGTCGATGCCGACCGACGCGCTCCAGTGACGGTCGAACCGGTAGCGCGCCTTCAGGTCGACGATGGTGAACGTGCTCGTGCCGCCGTACACGTCCGGATTCACGTCGCTGTTGTCGAGCGTGTTGAACTGGCGGCCCGAATAGCGGAGGCCGACGCTCGCGAGCCAGTGCTCGTCGAAGCGGTACGACGCGAGCAGGTTCGCGCGCATGCGCGGAATACGCGGAAATCGCGAGCCGACGTACGCGGGATTCGCGGTGTCCGAGAGGATCTGCGCATTGCTCGCCGACACGTTCGCGTCGATGTCGAGCCCGCGCAGCCCGACGTTCTGGCCGCTGAATGCGAGTTCGACGCCGCGCACGCGCACGCGGTCGACGTTCGAGATGTTGGTGACGGTCGATGCGCCCGCAACCGTCGTCTGGCTGTAGATCGAATCGCGCAGGTCGCTCTGGAACACGCTCGCGCGCACGACGCCGACGCCCACGTCGCGCTCGGCCGTGAAGTCCCAGTCGATCGCCTTTTCCGGCCGCAGGTTCGGGTTGTTGTTGACGATCGCATTGTTCGAGATCGTGCCCTGGAACAACTCGCCGACCGTCGGGAAACGCGTGCCGGTCGCGAACGACAGACGGAAACGCCAGACGTCCGTCGCATCCCATTGCACCGCGACTTTCGGCGACAGCGCGTTCGCGCCGCGATCCGCATAGCCGAGCGTGCCGCCCGCATTGCCGAGCGCGCCGCCGTACGCATCCCAGCGCTCGTAGCGCAGGCCGAGCGTCGCGAGCCAGCCGGGCGCGAAACGCCACGCATCCTGCGCGAACAGCGCCTGCGTGCGCGTGTCGCCCCGATAGACGCTCGCGAGCGACGTGGTCGGGCCGGCCAGCCAGTCGGCCGTGTTGTACGTGACGTTGCGCAGGAAATAGTTGTCGTAGTGATAGCCGAACGTGAACGTGTGGCCCTTCACCTGCGGCGCCTCGGCCTTCAGATCGAGCGTGCGCCAGCCGGTGCCGTCACCCTGGAACAGCGTGCCGGCGCCGCCCTGCACCGTCGATGCGGAACGCAGCACGTCGCGCGACACGTCGTACGCGGACACCACGCCCGACAGCCGCCAGCCCGAGTCCAGCCGGCCGTTGAGCCCGAGCGCGTACAGCCAGTTCTCCTGGTCGCCGCGCTGCGGCGCGAACGCGCTCGGCGCGACCGTCACGTTCCGGCCGCCGATCGACACGTTGCCGCCGTAGACGGGATTGCCGGCCGCGTCGCGCAGGAACGTTTCGCCGTGCTGCCGGTAATGGTTTTCCCAGTGGCCGAGCGTCAGCGTCGCGTCGACATGGTCCGTGAACGCGTAGCCCATCCGGACCGTCTCGTTCAACTGCTCGGTCCGCTCGATGTTCTGCGCGCCGACGATCGTGCGCGGCTTGCCGTTGGGCCCGATGTCGGTCGCCGCGCCCGTTACCGGCACCGGGGCGCCGAGCCTCGGGTTGTACGTGGAATTGGGGCTCGCATACTGCATCGGCTGACTGTCGTTCTCGAGCCGGTCGAGCGACAGCGAAAACCAGAACTTGCCGATGCGGTTCGCGATCCGCGCGGTCTGGTGATTGCCGCCGAAGCTGTCCGCCACGCCGTAGCCGTCGCGATACCGCTGCGTGAAGAACTGCGTCGACAGCGATGCCTCGAGCTTGTCGGGGCGCCGCGTCGTCAGCAGCACGGTGGAGCCGATCGCGTTGCCCGGGTACAGCGCGGAAAAAGGGCCGTACAGCACGTCGACGCGCGCGATGTCGTCAGGCGCGATCAGCGACCAGCGCGGCGGATACGCGTAGCTCGAGCCGAGCAGGTTCGACAGCAGCAGCCCGTCGGCATACACGAGCCCGCGCGCGCTCTGCAGTTCGTTGAAGTCGCGGCCGGCAAACACGCTGTTGCGGTCGCCGATGTAGCGCTTGCGCACCATCAGGTTCGGCGCGTACTTCAGCGCGTCTTCGGTCGTGACGTTGGTGTGCGCGTCGATCTGCTCGCGCGTGATCGACTGGACGACCGCCGGCGTATCGGGGTCGATCGGTTGACGCTGCGCGGTGACGCTGACCGCGCTCAGCGTATCGCCGGCCGGCGCGGGCGTGACCGCCGCAACCGCCTCGGCACCGCTTGCGGCTGCGTGACCGGGGCCGGCCGCCGCGGAGCCGGCGGATGCGCGATCGAGGGAGGCCGCCTGTGCGGCCGGCCAGGCAAAAGCGGCCGCGCACGCGAGCGCGAGCCGACCGCGCGACGGTCGCGCGGCGAAGATGAACGACATGGATGCATTCCTGAAAACGTGACCGGACGCCGCCGGGCACGGGCCGACGCAGCGCGCGTCTGTGGCGCGGCGCGCGGATCGGGCCGCGGGCGGCACGCGCGCCACCGCGGCGCGCGAACGATATCAATCAGACCGGGACGTTTTCGGGTGGACCGCGCGGTTGCGCGAGACGGATGCCCTTGCGGGGAAATTCGGGAACGACGGGGCCGGCGGCGCGGTATGCGAACGCGCGCACGAAGCCGGGCAGCGCGGGCAGGCTTGCGCCCAGCGCCACGTTCGCCGCGAAGCCCGGGCAGTACACGCAGTGCGCGACGCCGGCATGGTCGAACGACGACGTGCCACGATCGTCGCCGGACTGCGCGAGCACGATCTGGCGGGCGCCTGCCGCACTGCACAATTCGAGCGTGAGCTCGCCGGAGCCGCTCGACGCAAGACGCGCATAGCCGACGACGGGCGACAGTACGTTCAGTACCAGCGCCAGCCATACGAGGCCGATCCATCGCGTCGTTCGTTTCATCGCGGTCCACGAAAAAAGTGCGCGCAAGTATAGCAAGCGACCCGATTGTTGCCGACCATGCAGCGTGCAATTGTCGGCATCAGATGGCGCGCGGCAGCGCATGTGCCGTTAATACAACAGAGACAAAATCTAACGATTCGCCACTGGCATAAATCCAAGCACGAGGTTGATAATCATTGAACCTGTTGGAGAAACGACCATGGACGAAAGACCAACCCGCATGCCCCCGCCCGAGCAAGTAATGAGCCCGGATCCGGAACCGGTCGGCGTGGAATTCCTCGCCGAATTGCCCGAGCATGTCCGGGCATTCTTCGACGAGCAGCACAAGCTGTACTCGCCGAAGTGAACCTGCGTTCCGTTCTGTAACCGCCGCGTGTCGATCGAGATCGTGCGGTTCATCGCTGCGTTTTCGGCGCAGATCGCATCGCACCCGGGCTGCAATGGCCTGACGGTGCCGAGTCAGCGCGTCCGCTGATTCTTCTGTCGCGACGTTCCGCCGCGCGACTGTCTTCGTCTATCCTTCTGGTTTTCCCTCTCCGGCCCGCCGGGCTGTTCCGATCATTCCGATGAAGCAAGCCATTCGTGCCAGCATCGCTGTCGCCGCGCTCGGCGTCGCCGTCCTTTCGTCCTCGCCAGTCGCGCGCGCAGATGGCGACGACACCGCGCTCACCAACATCGTCGCGCTCGCGTCGCAGCGGCTCGCGCTCGCCGAACCCGTCGCGCGATGGAAATGGACGAACCACAAGGCCATCGAGGACGGGCCGCGCGAAGCGGCGCTGCTCGCGTCGGTGGAAAAGCGTGCGGCACAGGCAGGTGTCGATCCGGCATTCGCGCGGACGTTCTTCGAGGATCAGATTGCCGCGAGCAAGGATGTGCAGAACGCGCTCTTTGCAACGTGGCGCGCGACACGCCCGCCGGAGGGCACGCCGCCCGACCTCGCGACCAGCACGCGGCCGGCGCTCGACCAGCTCACGCAGAAAATGCTGGCCGGCCTCGCGCAGGTCGCACCGGTGCGCCACGCACCGGACTGTCAGGCGCGACTCGCCCGCAGCATCGCGAACTGGAAGACGCTCACCCGCTACGATTCGTCCCGGACGCAGGCGCTCGGCACCGCGCTGTCGCACGTCTGCGCCGCCGGCGGCGCCAGCGCGATCGGCTGACCGCGCACGCGGCGATAGCAGGCGGTCGCGCGCGGCGCTCAGCCGGCCGGCGCGAAGGCCGCGAGCGGTATCAATTGCAGCCCGCGTGCGAGATGGGTCTGCAGCAGACGATGGGTATGGGGCTCGAACGCGCCCTCCGTGCCGTCGGCCACGAGCCGCATGGCCGCGTCGAGCGACTCGGCCACACCGAGGTAGCGCCAGCCGTCGATCACGTGAAAGAGCCGGCGCTCGCCGCTGGCTTCGAACGCGACCGCGCCGTCGAACGGCCAGGGCGCACTACCCGAGCGGGCGGCACTCGCGGCGGGACGCCGGTTGTACGACGGACGCAGTTGCGCAATCCACTGCGCTTCCGCGAGCATCGCGCCGAGCTCGTTGCCGGTCTCCCGCCATTCGACGCGCCGCACCTGCTGCGCAAGCCGCATTTCCTTCGACGACCGGCGTTCGCCGGTCAAGAGCGCGCGCAAGCGCTGCCGCACACGCACGCTGCGCCCGACGTAAAGGGCTTCGTCGCCCTCCCCGAACAGCGCATACGCGCCGCATCCGGCCGGCGCGGTGTCGAGCCACGCTTCGGTGAGTTCGCCCGCCAAACGGAAGTGGCGCGTCGTTCGCGCGATCTGGTCGCGCAGCCGCTCGAGCGGCACGATCTCGTGAAGCTGCCGCCAGAACTGCCACAGCAGATCGGCATCGGCCAGCGCCCGGTGGCGGGCCGCCGGTACGAGGCCATGCCGCTCGATCAACGCATCGAGCCCATGCCGCGACTCGCGCGGAAACAGTGCGCGCGACAGCCGCACCGTGCACAGTACGTCCGGATTGAACGCGATACCGGCGCGCTCGAATTCGGCCCGCAGAAAGCCGCGGTCGAAGCTCGCGTTGTGGGCGACGAACAGTTTGCCGTCGAGCCGCTCGAACAGCGCGGGCGCAAGCGACGCGAACGACGGCGCGTCCCGCACCATGTCGTCCGAAATACCGGTCAGTTGCTGGATGAACGGCGGGATCGCGTGCCCCGGATTGACGAGCGTCGTCCACGTCGAAACGCCGAGCGGCCCGATTTCGACCACGCCGATTTCGGTGATGCGGTGCTCGGCGGACGAGCCACCGGTGGTTTCAAGGTCGACGAAGACGAGTGGTTGTGCGCAGGCGGGATCGGACTGACAGGAATCGGACATGAAAAGACAGGAAAACGATGCTTTCGTGAGTATGCACCGGCACGCGCGCTCACGGCCAGTCCGGGCAGCCATCCGTTCGCCGGGCGCGGTGTTCGTACCCCGGAATGCAAAAAGCCCCCGCAATGCGGGGGCCGGACATGATCGGCACTGCGTGGCGCGTCAGACTGCCTGGATATTCGCTGCCTGCTTGCCTTTCGGCCCGACTTTCACGTCGAAGGAAACGCGCTGGTTTTCCTTCAGCGTTTTGAAGCCGTCCATCCGGATTTCGGAAAAGTGGGCAAACAAATCCTCGCCGCCATTGTCCGACGTAATAAAGCCAAAGCCTTTAGCATCGTTAAACCATTTTACGATACCGGTATCCATACCTTCGTTCCCCACTCGTTTAGATCAAAAAAGCTACCGTTATAGCCGCCTCCCGAAATCCCGCAACAGCGCGCCGATACCCACCCCCAGCGCTCCGCCCGCGGGGACGGAGTGCTCACTTTATAAATTGGACAATCCGGGCGCGTCAAGGAAATTTTGGCGCGTTGTTTATCAAAGAAACGCCAATGCCGATGGAATCGGTACACCGTCGCGTTTTATTAATTGATCCGCATCAAAAACCTGTCAATGTTACCTGGGGCAGATCGCTGATAATCGAAATCACGAAAAAGCTACCGGGGACGAATCCCGTCGGTAAAATCATCGGGTTTTTTCCGGGTTGCGCAAACCGAAGCGCGTTGCGATGCTGAAGTCATGTGGATGAAAGGAGAAGGTCATGTGGCTGGACGGAATCAAGCGCTTCGCGAGCCGGTTGGCGCGCGTACGCCGCAAGTCCCGCGCGCTGGCCGAGTCCCGTGAAGTGCCGTGCGACACCGAGTTCGATCCGACGTGGCACGGCGACCATTGGCAGAACCTGCTGGCGTCACCGCTGGACGCCCGTCACTACGTGATGGAAGACTGGACGTATACGCCGCCGCAGGCGGAAACCGACGACACGGAACCGGCCGTCAAACGCAAGCGACGCTCGTACCCGCAATAGGGATCGGGAAGGATCGGAAACGACAGGCAAAAAAAGCGCGACTGGGAAGTCGCGCCGACAAAGGTTTGGAGATCTTTTCCGTCAACGAAAAAGTCTGCTTCGGAAAGCAGAGATCGCAGTATAGCGAGAGAACATCCTTTCATTATCCATGCTGCGCACAAACCTCTATTGCCGATGTGTCAATAATCGGCTTGCATCGACGTGCGCCGCGCGTTGTCCTCCTGTCGCAATCGCGCAACGTCGTTTCCGGCGCCCTGTTCGCACGCCGCGCGTGCTGCGCCGCCGCGAAGTCTTGATGGACGCGGCTTGCCGCGCAGCCGCACATTCTTGCGCGTTCTAAAATACAGTATGCCGTCAGCAGTTTTCGTCGGCACGCGGCACGATCCGTACACTGCAAATGGATTTCCGACGAGGGTACCGCGCCCCGCGCGCACGGCGTCGCCACCCCGCGACGCTGCCGATGCCCGCAGCAGGTTCGAGCGACCTCATCCAGTTTGGAGACAGATCATGAAAAAAACCCTGATCGTCGCGGCATTGGCCGGCGTGTCCGCCACCGCCGCCCATGCGCAAAGCAGCGTCACGCTGTACGGGCTGATCGACGCCGGCATCACATACACCAACAACCAGGGCGGTCATAGCGCGTGGCAACAGACGACCGGCTCGATCAACGGCAGCCGCTGGGGCCTGCGCGGCACCGAGGATCTCGGCGGCGGACTGAAGGCGATCTTCACGCTGGAAAACGGCTTCGGCATCAACAACGGCTCGCTGAAGCAGAACGGCCGCGAGTTCGGCCGGCAGGCATTCGTCGGGCTGGCGGACAACCGCTTCGGCTCGCTGACACTCGGCCGCCAGTACGACAGCGTCGTCGATTACCTCGGCCCGCTGTCGCTCACCGGCACGCAGTACGGCGGCACGCAGTTCGCGCATCCGTTCGACAACGACAACCTCAACAACTCGTTCCGGATCAACAACTCGGTCAAATACCAGAGTGCGAACTACGGCGGCCTGAAGTTCGGCGCACTGTACGGCTTCTCGAACTCCACCGATTTCTCGAACAACCGCGCGTACAGCGTGGGCGCGTCGTACAGCTACATGGGCTTCAACGTCGCGGCCGCGTACATGCAGCTGAACAACAATATCAACGGGCTCGCGCTCGCGGCCACCGATCCCGGCGCGGTAGCCGGCGACTGGACGTTCGCGGCCAGCCGACAGCGCACGTGGGGCGCCGGCCTCAACTATGCGTTCGGCCCCGCGACGGCCGGCTTCGTGTTCACGCAGACGCGCCTGACCGATTCGGCCCGCATCAGTGCCGGACAGTCGGGCGTATCGGGCGGCATCCCGCTCGTCGGCGGCACGCGCTTCAACAACTACGAAGTGAACGGCCGCTACGCGCTGACGCCGGCGTTCTCGCTGGCCGGCTCGTACACGTATACGGACGGCCGGCTCGACGGCCAGACGCCGAGCTGGCACCAGTTCAACCTGCAGGCCGACTATGCGCTGTCGAAGCGCACCGATCTCTACCTGCAGGGCGAATATCAGCGGGTCAATGCGGATGGCCTCGCGGTCGGCGCGAACATCAATGGGCTCGGCGCCGCGTCGTCGACGAACAAACAGATCGCGGTCACGGCCGGCATGCGCCACCGCTTCTGAGCGATCGCCCGGCGCGCTTATTCACGAGACGCGGCCAGGGAGAAGCGCCCCATCCGGGGCGCTTTTGCATTCCAGCGACGCGCTTGCGCCGCGATGGATTCACGCGTCGCCCGGGGCCGGATAGCGGACGTCGAGCACGTCGATCGGCTGCGGCCCGGCCGGCGTCATCAGCGTGACCGTATCGCCGATTTTCGCCTTGATCAGCGCGCGCGCGATCGGCGAGATCCAGCTGACGTGACCGCGATCGAGATCGACCTCGTCGATCCCGACGATCGTGACGGTATGATCCTCGCCGTCCTCGGTCGCGTAATCGACGGTCGCGCCGAAGAACACCTGGTCGACGTTCTCCTGCCGGCTCGCGTCGACGACTTCCGCGAGATCGAGCCGCTTCGTCAGGAAGCGGATGCGCCGGTCGATCTCGCGCAGCCGCCGCTTCCCGTAGATATAGTCGCCATTCTCCGACCGGTCGCCGTTCGACGCGGCCCACGACACGAGCCGTACGACCTCCGGACGCTCGACGTCGATCAGGTTCAGCAGTTCGTCCCTGAGCCGCTTGTGACCGGCCGGGGTGATGTAGTTTTTCGTACCCGCAGGAATCGCGGGCTGACCCGCGTCGAGATCGTCGTCGTCTCCGTCCGACTCTTTGACAAACGCCTTGTTCATGATGCAGATTCAACACATGGATGACTGATGCTTCAAGGGTACACGAAGGTAGCCGCGCAAGATTGTGCGACATATTTCGCGAATAAGGCTTCCCTTTTTATACAACTCTGCTATACTTCCGCTTCTGCGTGCGGCTGTAGCTCAGTTGGATAGAGTACTTGGCTACGAACCAAGGGGTCGTGGGTTCGAATCCTGCCAGCCGCGCCACCTTTTTCGAGGGCCTTCCGAACCGAAGGCCCTTTCAGTTCAAAGTAGTAGCAGTTTGTTGTTGCGTGCGGCTGTAGCTCAGTTGGATAGAGTACTTGGCTACGAACCAAGGGGTCGTGGGTTCGAATCCTGCCAGCCGCGCCACTTTTTTTGGGGGGCCTTCCCATCGCAGAAGGTTCCGACAGTTGAAGCAGTACCGCTTTGCGTGCGGCTGTAGCTCAGTTGGATAGAGTACTTGGCTACGAACCAAGGGGTCGTGGGTTCGAATCCTGCCAGCCGCGCCAC
>NZ_CABVPL010000020.1 GCF_902499045.1 Burkholderia latens
AACCGCCCGGTGCGGACCCGCATGCCGGGTGGTGTGGGAGGGGATCGGCCAGACTCTCTGACCGCCCCTATCCCGATTATCGGGCGGTGCTGCGAGCGGCCGGTGTGTATCGCACTGTATCCGGCGCCGTTGCGGAAACATCGGGTTGCACAGCACCCCGGTTCCGGAAACATGCCGGATACGTGAGCGGGTTCTACTGTCGACATGCAGCAAACGTTCGGTGCCGGACATTCGCACCGGATTCCGAATGATCGATACCCCAACTTTCCGTCAAGGAGAACTGTCATGAAAGCCGCTCGAATCCTCGCAGTTGCCGTACTCGCCGTGATCCCCGCATTGTCGTTCGCCGATACCGGCCACGGCCTCACGCGTGCCGACGTGCGCGCCGATCTCATCCGGCTCGAGAAGGCCGGCTACAACCCGGCCGGCAGCGAAGCGCATTACCCGGACGACATCGCCGCCGCGGAGCGCGCTGCCGAGGCTGCCGAGCAGGTCGCGCGTTCCGATCAGAACGGCCCGTCGAAGTCGCAGGGCGACAACGTCGCCGCCGTGGCGCCGACCGTCCGCTTCGCCGCGACCGATCCGCACGCTGTGCGCAGCGCACGCACCACGCGCACGGATGCCGACGATCTGTACGCGCATTCGTGATCCGCGGCCGCGCTTGCGTCACGCACGCGCGGCGCGATCGCCAACACTTCAGATGATGAACGACACGACAGACAGGAGCATGACGATGGCTGGTTTGACGAAACGGGTTCTGGTGTCCGCGGCGCTGCTCGGCGGGCTGTCCGGTGCGGTTGCGGTGCAGGCGGCGCCGAAGGAAGACCTGAAGGGCACGAACGTCGTGCTCGTGCACGGCGCGTTCGCGGACGGCTCGAGCTGGAACCGCGTGATTCCGCTGCTCGAAGCGCGCGGCCTGCATGTGGTCGCGGTACAGAATCCGCTGAGCTCGCTCGCCGACGATACGGCCGCGACGAAGCGGGCCATCGACGCGCAGAAGGGCCCCGTCGTGCTGGTCGGCCACTCGTGGGCCGGCGTCGTCATCAGCGACGCGGGCAACGACGACAAGGTGAAGTCGCTCGTGTACGTCGCCGCGTTCGCGCCGGACAACGGCCAGTCGATCGCCGACGTCACGCAGGGACTGCCGGCACCCGCGTGGGCAGGCGAGCTGCGCAAGGACGCCGGCGGCTTCACGACACTGTCGGACAAGGCGATCGCACAGGATTTCGCGCCGGACCTGCCGCCCGCGCAGCAGCGTGTGGTCGCGGCGACGCAAGGGCCGTGGTACGGTGGGTGCATTTCGGAGAAGGTGGCGCAAGCAGCGTGGCACGTGAAGCCGTCGTCGTTCGTCGTCGCGACGCAGGACCGGATGATCGATCCCGAACTGCAGGGCGCGATGGCGAAGCGGATCGGCGCGACGGTCACGCGCGTGAACGGCAGCCACGTCGCGATGCTGAGCCAGCCGAAGGCCGTGGCCGACGCGATCATCGCGGCCGCGGAACGTGCGAAGCACGATGCGCAGTGAGCGAGGGCGGCGCCACGCTGCGCGCGATGCGCGGAGCCGCGACTGATTGTGATGTCCTTTCACGAGGAGAAGTCATGACGCAGCAGCTGTGGCAATTGTCGGCGACCGAAATCGCGAAGCGCGTGCGCAACCGCGACGTATCCGCGCGGGAAGTGGCCGATGCGGCGCTGGCCCGTCTCGACGCGGTGAATCCGGCGATCAACGCGATCGTCGAGCATCGCCCCGACGACGTGCGGCGGCAGGCCGACGAAGTCGATCGCGCGATCGCACGCGGCGACGATCCCGGCCCGCTCGCCGGTGTGCCCGTGACCGTGAAGATCAACGTCGACGTCGCGGAATTCGCGACGACCAACGGCACGCGGCTGCAGGAACACCTGATCGCGAACGCCGACAGCCCGTCCGTCTCGAACCTCAGAAAGGCCGGTGCGGTGCTGCTCGGCCGCAGCAATTCGCCGACGTTCGCGTTGCGCTGGTTCACGTCGAATCTCGTGCACGGCCATACGTACAATCCGCGCGACCGGTCGCTGACGCCGGGCGGATCGAGCGGCGGCGCGGCCGCCGCCGTAGCCGTCGGGATCGGCGCGATCGCGCTCGGCACGGACATTGGCGGCTCGGTGCGTTACCCGGCCTATGCGTGCGGCGTACATGGGATTCGCCCGTCGCTCGGACGCGTGCCGGCATTCAATGCGTCGTCGCCCGAGCGTGCGATCGGCGCGCAACTGATGTCGACGACGGGGCCGATCGCCCGCACGATCGACGATCTCTCGCTGGCGTTGCGCGCGTTCGCCGCGCCGGACCCGCGCGATCCGTGGTACGTGCCGGTGCCGGTCGACGGACGCGCGGTGCCGAAGCGCGCGGCGCTGTGCGTGCGTCCGGGCGGCCTGCACGTCGTGCCCGAAGTCGAGGCCGCGTTGCGCGATGCCGCGCGCCGGCTCGCCGATGCCGGGTGGACCGTCGACGAAATCGACGATACGCCGCCGATGCGCGAAGCAGCGCTGCTGCAGGAGCAACTGTGGCTCGGCGACGGATTCGATGCGCTGGCGAACGCGGTCGCCAGCGACGGCGATCCGGGCGCGGCCGCGGTGATCGCCTCGGTGCGCGGCAAGGTGCGCGATCTGCCGGCCGACGTGATCAGCCGCGCGCTCGTACGGCGCACGACGCTCACGCGGCAGTGGCGGCTGTTCCTCGACGAATACGCGGTGTTGCTGCTGCCAGTGTCGTCGGAGCTGCCGTTCCCGGACGATCTCGACCGGCAAGGGCCGGAAGGTTTCGCGCGCGTGTGGGAAGCGCAACTGACGCTGCGTGCGCTGCCGGCGATGGGCTTGCCGGGGCTCGCGGTGACGACGGGAATCGTCGGCAGCGTACCGGTCGGCGTGCAGGTGGTCGCCGCGCATCATCGCGAGGATCTGTGCCTGCTTGCCGGGCGCGATATCGAGGCGCGCGGTGCGCCGATCGAGGTCGTCGACCCGGTCGTTTAATCCGGTCGTCCGATGCGGTGACGGGCGTGGCGCGTTGGTGATGCTGCGCGCCCGCCCGTTGTCGTTCGTTTTTCACGGCTCCATCAAAGCGCGCGACTCCACCGGCGCGTCAATCCATTTCGGGATCCATGACATCGTGCGGCGCGAAGCGTGCTGCACGGTTCGCGGCTCCGCCGCTGCGATTCCTTTCAAATCCTTCGATGCGCGGCATCGAACGGTCGCTGCCCGACATCCCGCCCAAGCCCTTACGCATAGCGCGTCTCTGCTATTGCATTTCGCGCTCCGCTGATTAGGAAATGAATTTTTATTGGTTCTGCTTCCCCGGCCACGCTCGCATAGTGGGGCTGACGGCTATAGACAGCACGCATGCTGCACCGGCCGCATTCCCGGTGGTTTTGATCATACGAATCTGCAAGAACAAGGAAGCGTGATGACGTTTGCATTGGAAGAACGAACCGCTGCCCAGCAGGCACTCGAAGACGCCCGCGCGGCCGCGGCGGCGGCGGGCACGCCGTACGCGGGCGGTGTGGCGCCGGAAGCAGCATGGGCGCTGTTTTCCGCCGGCGACGCATTGCTGGTGGACGTGCGCACCGCGGAAGAACGGAAATTCGTCGGCCACGTGCCGGAGTCGCTGCACGTGCCGTGGGCGACCGGCACGAGCCTGACGCGCAACCCGCGCTTCGTGCGCGAGCTGGAAGCGAAGACCGGCAAGGACGCGGTGGTGCTGCTGCTCTGCCGCAGCGGCAACCGCTCTGCCCAGGCGGCCGAGGCGGCGGCGAAAGCCGGCTTCACGCAGGTATTCAACGTGCTCGAAGGGTTCGAGGGCGACCTCGACGAACAGCAGCATCGCGGCGGCCGCAACGGCTGGCGCCATCGCGGCCTGCCGTGGGCGCAGGACTGAAGCACGGCCGTTACGGGGAGAAGTCAGCATGGCCGCATTCGAAATCGACGACATCGTTCAGTCGCTCCAGACCGTGCGCCGCGCGTGGCGCGAGAAGCAGCGGCGCTCGCTCGAACCGGGCGGGCGCGACCTGCCGGCGCGCGAGGCGCTCGCACAGATCGTCGGCGCGCTGAAGGGCGTGCTGTTTCCGATGCGGCTTGGGCCGCCCGACCTGCGGCAGGAGAGCGAGAACTTCTATGTCGCGCACGCGCTCGACGCGGCGCTGAACGCGCTGCTCGCGCAGGTGACGCTGGAGTTGCGCTACGCGGCGCGGCAGCGCAACGCCGACGCGCAGATCGACGAGATTGCGTCCACGGCCGTGCAGGCGTTCGCCGCGCGCTTGCCGGACATTCGCCGGCTGCTCGACAGCGACGTGCTGGCCGCGTTCCATGGCGATCCGGCGGCAGGCAGCGTCGACGAAGTGCTGCTGTGCTATCCCGGCATCCTCGCGATGATTCACCATCGGCTCGCGCACGAGCTGTACCGGCTCGGGCTGCCGCTGCTCGCGCGCATCATCGCCGAGCAGGCGCACGCGGAAACCGGCATCGACATTCATCCCGGCGCGCGCATCGGCGGCGGCTTCTTCATCGATCACGGCACCGGCGTCGTGATCGGCGAGACCGCGATCATCGGCGAGCGCGTGCGCGTGTACCAGGCCGTCACGCTCGGCGCGAAGCGCTTCCCGCGCGATGCGGCCGGGCATCTTGAGAAGGGGCTGGCGCGCCATCCGATCGTCGAGGACGACGTCGTGATCTATGCGGGCGCAACCATACTCGGCCGCGTGACGATCGGCCGCGGCGCGGTGATCGGCGGCAACGTATGGCTCACGCAGGACGTGCCGGCCGGCGCGAACGTCACGCAGGCCGTGCTGCGCAGCGAGGCGAACGCGCCGCGCGCGCGGCCCGATTCCGCCCCGTCGGCCGAGCCGGCACCCGCCGCGCAGGTGACGCCATGAGCGACCTGATCCAGCACTTCGGCGCCAACGTGCGTAAGCTGCGCGAAGCGCGCACGTGGTCGCAGGAGCAGCTCGCCGAACACGCGGGGCTGAACCGCTCGTACGTCGGCGAGATCGAGCGTGGCGAGGCGATCGCATCGATCGTCACCGCCGACAAGATCGCGCGCGCGTTCGACGTGTCGTCTCGACACTGCTGCCCGGCGTGTCCGTCGCCTGACGCATCGCTGCTTTTCCCGTTCGGTGGTGCCGTATGACGGCTATAGCATGTTGAGCCGGCAGGTGCGAGCTTCCGATAATCACCCAGCGTCATAAGCAATCCCGTTTTTCATCTTAAGAACCCGGAGCCACACATGTCGACCGTTGCAAGCGGCACGGCCGCGCTGAGCGATCACGCCGCCCGCCAACTAGCGAACGCTACCAAGACCGTCCCGCAGCTTTCCACGATCACGCCGCGCTGGCTGACCCATCTGTTGCAGTGGGTGCCGGTCGAGGCCGGCATCTATCGCCTGAACCAGGTGAAGAACCCGGAAGCCGTGCGCGCCGCGTGCACGCAGCTCGAGGACGAACGCGTGCTGCCGCGAACCTTCGTGCCGTACGAGGAACAGCCGCGCGAATATTTCCTGAACGCGGTGAGCACGGTGCTCGACGTGCATACGCGGATCTCCGATCTCTACAGCAGTCCTCATGACCAGATCAAGGAGCAGCTGCGCCTGACGATCGAGACGATCAAGGAGCTGCAGGAAAGCCAGCTGATCAACAACCCGGACTACGGGCTGCTCGCGAACGTGACCGACGAACAGCGGATCTTCCCGCTGACCGGCGCGCCGACGCCGGACGATCTCGACGAACTGCTGACCAAGGTGTGGAAGGAGCCGGCGTTCTTCCTCGCGCACCCGCTCGCGATCGCCGCGTTCGGCCGCGAATGCACGCGGCGCGGCGTACCGCCGCCGACGGTGAGCCTGTTCGGCTCGCAGTTCCTCACGTGGCGCGGCATTCCGCTGATCCCGTCGGACAAGGTGCCCGTCGCGGACGGCAAGACCAAGATCCTGTTGCTGCGCGTCGGCGACAAGCGTCAGGGCGTCGTCGGTCTCTACCAGCCGGGCGTCGCGGGCGAACAGGGGCCGGGCCTGTCGGTGCGCTTCATGGGCATCAACGACCAGGCGATCGCGTCGTACCTGATCTCGCTGTACTGCTCGCTCGCGGTCCACTCGCCGGATGCGCTGGCTGTCCTCGATGACGTCGAAATCGCCAAGTACCATGACTACCCCGACACCTACCGTTAATCCCGGCTCGACCGGCCGCGACGCGCTCGTGTTGCCGCACGCGCCGCTGCCGGCCGGTCTGCCGGACCCGGCGACGCTCGCGCGGCTCGCGTCCGAGTTCTTCGCAGCGCCGCCCGGGCAGGCGAGCGCGCCCGGGCTGTCGGCGGGCAGCGGTGCGGTCGGCGGTGTGCCGTCGGCACTGCCGGCCGCGGTGCCGATCCTCGCGTCGGCGAGCAACCCGGCGCCGGCCGGCTCGCCGCTCGCGGGGCCGGGCGGGACGGGCACCGGCGTGCCGGGCTTCGCATTGCCGCCAGGCAAGGCGCCCGGCGCGAACCTCGCGCCGTCGGCGCCGACGCACGTGCTGTCACTCGGCAATCGCGTGCCGGCGCTCGCGCCGCATGCGTCCGCCCAGAACGGATTGCCCGACAACGCGGTGTCGATCGCGCCCGCGTTCGAACCGCGGGTGGGCGGCGCGGCGCTCGGTGTGCCGCAGGCGAATGCGGCGGTGTCGGAAGGTGCGGTGAAAACCGCGCCGACTGCGTCGCCGTACTACTTCACCGACGGCTCGCTGCAGAGCTGGCATGCGACGCCGCAGGACTTCGTCGTGCCGTCGAACGGCCTTGCGTCGCCTGAAGCGTTCGGGCTGCCGGGCGATGACGCACTGCGCGCGCTGCTGGCCGTGCATCGCGACGAACCGGTTGCGCGTGCAACGGGTGAGGACGTCCCGCGCTATTTCATCGGCGATGCGCATGCGGTAGCGCCGCACGGCAATCTGCATCGCGGCGCGCACCCGCCGTTCGACGTGAACGCGATCCGCCGCGATTTCCCGATCCTGCAGGAACGCGTGAACGGCAAGCAGCTCGTCTGGTTCGACAACGCTGCGACGACGCACAAGCCGCAAGCCGTGATCGACCGTCTCGCGTATTTCTATGCGCACGAGAACTCGAACATTCACCGCGCCGCGCATGCGTTGGCGGGCCGTGCGACGGATGCGTACGAACACGCGCGGGACACCGTGCGGCGCTTCATCGGCGCATCGTCGCCGGACGAGATCGTGTTCGTGCGCGGCACGACCGAGGCGATCAACCTGATCGCGAAGACGTGGGGCGCGCAGAACGTCGGCGAGGGCGACGAGATCGTGGTGTCGCATCTCGAACATCACGCGAACATCGTGCCGTGGCAGCAGCTTGCCGCGCAAAAGGGCGCGAAGCTGCGTGTGATTCCGGTCGACGACTCGGGGCAGGTGCTGCTCGACGAATATCGGAAGCTGCTCAACGACCGCACGAAGATCGTGTCCGTCACGCAGGTGTCGAATGCGCTCGGCACGGTCGTGCCGGTAAAGGAGATCGTCGAGCTCGCGCATCGTGCGGGCGCGAAGGCGCTCGTCGACGGCGCGCAGTCGATTTCGCACATGCGCGTCGACGTGCAAGCGCTCGATGCGGATTTCTTCGTGTTTTCCGGGCACAAGATCTACGGGCCGACCGGGATCGGCGTGGTGTACGGCAAGCGCGCGATCCTCGACGACATGCCGCCGTGGCAAGGCGGCGGCAACATGATCGCGGACGTGACGTTCGAGCGCACCGTGTTCCAGCCGCCGCCGAACCGTTTCGAGGCCGGCACCGGCAATATCGCCGATGCGGTCGGGCTCGGCGCGGCGCTCGACTACGTGAGCCGCGTCGGTATCGAGAACATCGCCCGCTACGAGCACGATCTGCTCGCGTACGCGACGAGCGTGCTTGCGCCGGTGCCCGGCGTGCGGCTCGTCGGCACCGCCCGTGACAAGGCCAGCGTGCTGTCGTTCGTGCTGAAGGGCTACGAGACAGAGGAAGTCGGGCGCGCGCTGAACGAGGAGGGCATCGCGGTGCGCTCCGGGCATCACTGCGCGCAGCCGATCCTGCGGCGCTTCGGGCTCGAGGCGACGGTGCGGCCGTCGCTCGCGTTCTACAACACGTGCGACGAGGTCGATGCGCTGGTGAGCGTCGTGCGGAGGCTGGCGACGCGGCGGTGATCGCGGCTATCGACGACAAGGCCGCTTGCGCCTCCCGGTAACGGGATGTCGCAAGCGGCCTTTTTTGTCGCGGCACGAGCGTGTTGGATCGCGTTCAGCGCCCCGCCAGCATCTTGCCGCCCAGCCCCATCAGCAGCACCCCGGCCGTCGTATCGATCGCGGCCTTGCGTCGAATCAGCACCCGGCGCACGGACGGGTGCGACGCGAGCAGCGCCATCGTGCAGTACCACGCGCCCGAAATCGCGATCGACAGCGCAACGACCGTGAAATCGAACCAGGCCGGCGCGTGGGCCGGGACCATCAACGCGAAGATGCTGCCGTAGAACGCGACGGCCTTCGGGTTCGTCATGCTGGCGACATAGCCTTTCGTCGCCGCGTGCCAGCCGGCGGACACGGCGGGCGCGGACACGGTCAACGGCTTGCGCGCGGTCAGTACCATCTTCAGGCCGAGCCAGACCAGATAGGCCGCGCCTGCCAGCCGCAGCGCGGTGTGCACCCACGCGACGTGCGTCACGAGCACGCTCAGGCCGGCAATCGCGATCGCGGCCCAGGTGCCCGATGCGGCCGCGAGGCCGAGCGCGGTGATCACGCCGGCACGGCGCTGCGCGACCGCCGTCGACGTGACGATCACGAAGTTCGGGCCCGGGCTGGCGACGCTCAGCAGCAGGACGCCGGCGAGCGGCAGCAACGCGTTGACGGTGGTCGACATGGCTTTGGGGGCCGGCAAGAGGGAACGGGTCTTCATGTTACCTCGGCACCGGCGAGCGCCTGCCTGAACCTGATTCAAGCAAAAACGCGTGACGACTTGTGTCGCCACGCGTTTCGCATTGCCGCGGCCACGTCGCGGATGCCGGCGAACCGGCACGCCGCGGCGCGTCGCCGGATCGTCAGAAATCGAACCCCGGCCCGCCCGCACCGGGGCCGCCCGGCGCGGCGGCCGGCGCCGCGTCCTTCGGCGCTTCGAACACGGTCGCGTCGGTCGTCAGCAGCAGCCCCGCGACCGACGCCGCGTTCTGCAGCGCGGTACGCGTGACCTTGGTCGGATCCAGCACGCCCGATTCGACGAGATCGCCGTATTCACCGGTCTGCGCGTTGTAGCCGAAGTTGCCCGTGCCTTCCGCGACCTTCGCGACGACCACGCTCGCTTCCTCGCCCGCGTTCGTGACGATCTGGCGCAGCGGTTCCTCGAGCGCGCGCAGCACGATCTTGATGCCGGCGTTCTGATCGGCGTTGGCGCCGTGGAGCTCGCGGATCGCCTGGCGCACGCGGATCAGCGCGACACCGCCGCCCGGCACGATGCCTTCTTCGACGGCCGCACGCGTCGCGTGCAGCGCGTCGTCGACGCGGTCCTTCTTTTCCTTCACTTCGATCTCGGTCGCACCGCCGACCTTGATCACCGCGACACCGCCCGCGAGCTTCGCCACGCGTTCTTGCAGCTTCTCTCGATCGTAGTCGGACGTCGCTTCGTCGATCTGCACGCGGATCTGCTTCACGCGCGCCTCGATGTTCTTCGCGTCGCCGGCGCCGTCGATCACGGTCGTGTTTTCCTTGCCGACCTCGATCCGCTTCGCCTGGCCCAATTCCGTGAGCGTCGCCTTCTCGAGCGTCAGGCCCGTTTCCTCGGCGATGACCTGACCGCCGGTCAGGATCGCGATGTCCTCGAGCAGCGCCTTGCGGCGGTCGCCGAAGCCCGGCGCCTTCACCGCGACCGTCTTCAGGATCCCGCGGATGTTGTTCACGACCAGCGTCGCGAGCGCTTCGCCTTCGACGTCCTCCGCGATGATCAGCAGCGGCCGGCCCGACTTCGCGACCTGTTCGAGCACCGGCAGCAGATCGCGGATGTTCGAGATCTTCTTGTCGTGCAGCAGGATGTACGGATTCTCGATCTCGGCGATCTGCTTGTCGGGATTGTTGATGAAGTACGGCGACAGGTAGCCGCGATCGAACTGCAGCCCTTCGACGACGTCGAGCTCGTCGGCGAGCGACTTGCCGTCCTCGACGGTGATCACGCCTTCCTTGCCGACGCGGTCGATCGCCTCGGCGATGCGTTGGCCGATCGACTCCTCGCCGTTTGCGGAGATCGTCGCGACCTGCGCGATTTCCTTGCTGGTGGTGGTCGGCTTGCTGATCTTCTTCAGCTCGTCGACGGCGGCCGCGACGGCCTTGTCGATGCCGCGCTTCAGGTCGAGCGGATTGAGCCCGGCCGCGACGTATTTCTGGCCTTCGCGCACGATCGCCTGTGCGAGCACGGTGGCGGTCGTCGTGCCGTCGCCGGCTGCATCGCTGGTGCGCGACGCGACTTCCTTCACGAGCTGCGCGCCGATGTTCTGCAGCTTGTCCGCGAGTTCGATTTCCTTCGCGACCGACACGCCGTCCTTCGTGACGACGGGTGCGCCGAAGCTGCGTTCGAGCACGACGTTGCGGCCCTTCGGCCCGAGCGTGACCTTGACCGCGTTCGCGAGAATGTTGACGCCTTCGGTCAGCTTCGCACGGGCGACGTCGCTGAAAGTGATTTCCTTCGCTGCCATGATTGCGCTCCGTTATTGATTGACGACCGCGACGATGTCTTCTTCGCGCAGTACGAGGAATTCGTTACCGTCCACCTTGACGGCCTGGCCGGCGTATTTACCGAACAGCACGCGTTCGCCGACCTGCAGGTCGGGCACGATGCGCTGGCCGTCCGCATCCTTGCGGCCGGGGCCGACGGCGATCACTTCGCCCTGGTCGGGTTTTTCTGCCGCGCTGTCGGGGATCACGATGCCCGACGCGGTGGTGGTTTCCTGGTCGAGTCGCTTCACGATCACGCGATCGTGCAAGGGGCGTAGGCTCATTTTTTCGTCCTGTGCTGTTCTGTCCGGATTGGCTGGCACTCTTCAATAGAGAGTGCTGACGAGTATAAAAATGCGCGGCGGCGCGATCCAATAACGGATTCGGAAAAGCATTTGCGCGGATGCGCTTTGGGCGGGCGGTGCGCGCCCTGCGGCGTCACGAAATGTGCGCGTATGACTCGCATCGCGCATTCGCCATACGGAAGGCCGGCAGCATGGCAACGACGCAGAGGCCTGACGACAACCCGGCTGGCTTGCGCATCCCCGACAGCGCCGCCCAGCGCTATGCGTTCTTTTCCGTGTTCTCCAACGATCGCCGCAGCAACGTCAGTTCGATGAGCTCGAGTTGGTAAGCGAAGCGCGACTGGACGCGCTTCAGCATCATCGAGCCGACGGACAGACCGAAAACCAGCGCGATCCCCCAGAGAATTGCCGTATTGATGAAGTTTCCGGACACGAATCCGCTCGTCAGCGTGTTCTGCAGCCACGGCAATCCGCCCGCATCCTTGATATTGGTGAGCGTGACGGCAAGCAGTGCATAGGCCGCCGTACCGCCACCGAAGAATGAAACGACGCGTGCGTCGAGGCGCTTCACCTTCAATTGCAGGCAGTGCTGCGCGTATTTCAGTGTGTTGTCGGCATAGCCGTTCAGAAGCCGTGCGCTCCTCTCGTCAGTCTCTATCTCGCGAATGAGCGTATCCAGCGCTTTCTGTTTCCATCGAAACATGTGAAGGACGCCGACGATAGGCTCGACAACGAGGGAGAGAAGGCTCAGGAACACGGTGAACGCATAGAGCGTCAAGGCCGGCGCCATTTGCCATGCCGCAGGCGCGAGTTTGTGCCAGGCCAACATCGAGAGAAGCAGCAAGAAGCAAATGCCGCCACCACCAAGCAGAAGTATCGAGGCTTTCCGCGCTCGCTCCATCGACAGTGCTTTTGCCGGCCGGTAAGGCTCGAACGTAGAGAGGGTTTTCAGTAGTTCGTTGATCTTGAACATGAGGTCTCCGTTGGACATTGCTTGGTCGGGCGGCATACACGCGTTGCGCTTTCGCACCGACGACACTATGCGGCCGACGTTTTCATCGCGGTACGCGACCGGATTATGCGTTCGGGATTCCACTTCCTGTCTCGATATCGTCGATATCGGGAACGGCCAGCACGGGCAAGCGCGGACCACGTGCATATTCCCCCACCCCGTTAGCATGTGACGAATCCGACTTTGGCCGCCGCGCGGGCAACGCTAAGATCGCCGCTCCCGTAGATCGAGCGTCAACAAGAATGAAAAAGTCCGCGTCGCCGTTGCATGCTTTTCGTTTCCGTGTCGTCTGCGCCGCGATTGCCGGCGCGTTGTCGCTCGCGTCGTGCGGCGGCGTCGACAGCAATCCACCGCCGCAGGCCAGCACGACGCCGCCCGCCAAGCGCCCGAACATCCTGTACATCATGGCCGACGATCTCGGCTATTCCGACATCCACGCATTCGGCGGCGAAATCAACACGCCGAACCTCGACGCGCTCGTCGCGTCGGGCCGCATCCTGTCGAACCATCACACCGGCACCGTCTGCGCGATCACGCGCGCGATGCTGATTTCCGGCACGGATCACCACCTCGTCGGCGAAGGCACGATGGGCGTGCCGACCGACGAACGGCGCGGTCTGCCCGGTTACGAGGGCTACCTGAACGATCGCGCACTGTCGTTCGCACAACTGCTGAAGGACGCCGGCTATCACACGTACATCGCGGGCAAGTGGCACATCGGCTCGGGGATCGTCGGCAGCGCGACGGGCAGCGGACAGACGCCGGACCAGTGGGGCTTCGAGCGCAGCTACGTGCTGCTCGGCGGCGCGGCGACGAACCACTTCGCGCACGAACCGGCCGGCTCGTCGAACTACACGGAAGACGGCCGCTACGTGCAGCCGGGCCAGCCCGGGCAGCCGGGCGGAACCGGCGGCAATCCGGCCGTGTTCTATTCGACGGATTTCTATACGCAGAAGCTGATCTCGTACATCGATGCGAACAGGCGGGACGGCAAGCCGTTCTTCGCATATGCGGCGTACACGTCGCCGCACTGGCCGTTGCAGGTGCCGGACCCGTGGCTGCACAAATACGCGGGCGTGTACGACGCCGGCTATGACGCGATCCGCAACGCACGCATCGCACGGCAGAAAGCGCTGGGCCTGATCCCGGCCGACTTCAAGCCGTTCGACGGCCTGCCGGAAACGACGTCGGCGTCGCCCGCGACGGCGAACAACGGCACGGCGAACGCGAAGTACATCAGCGCCGTGCATTCGGCGGCCGACGGCTACAGCGACTACGGCACCGGCAAGGTCGACAAGCTGTGGGCCAGCCTGAGCCCCGCCGAGCGCAAGGCGCAGGCGCGCTACATGGAGATCTACGCGGGGATGGTCGAGAACCTCGACTACAACATCGGCCTGCTGATCCAGCACCTGAAGGACATCGGCGAATACGACAACACGTTCATCATGTTCCAGTCGGACAACGGCGCGGAAGGCTGGCCGATCGATTCGGGCGCGGACCCGACGGCGACCGACACCGCGAACGCACAGGAGCCGACTTATTCGGCGCTCGGCACCGACAACGGCAAGCAGAACGCGCAGCGGCTGCAGTACGGGCTGCGCTGGGCCGAAGTGAGCGCGACGCCGTTCCGGCTCACGAAGGGCTATTCGGCCGAAGGCGGCGTGTCGACGCCGACGATCGTGCGCCTGCCGGGCCAGACGCAGCAGTTGCCGACGCTGCGCGCGTTCACGCACGTGACCGACAACACGGCGACGTTCCTCGCGATCGCGGGCGTCACGCCGCCGTCGCAGCCTGCGCCGCCGCTCGTGAACACGCTGACGGGCGTCGATCAGAACAAGGGTAAGGTGGTCTACAACAACCGCTACGTGTATCCGGTCACGGGCCAGTCGCTGCTGCCGGTGCTGACCGGCTCGGCGTCGGGCGAAGTACACACGACGCCGTTCGGCGACGAAGCGTACGGCCGCGCGTACCTGCGCAGCGCCGACGGCCGCTGGAAGGCGTTGTGGACCGAGCCGCCGCTCGGGCCGCTCGACGGCCACTGGCAACTGTACGACCTCGCGGCGGACCGCGGCGAGACGACCGACGTGTCCGCGCAGAACCCTTCCGTGATCAGCACGCTGGTCGACCAGTGGAAAACCTATATGAACAACGTCGGCGGCGTGGAGCCGCTGCGCCCGCGCGGCTACTACTGAGGACGGCACGATGCGGTTCCGCTTCCTGACGCTCGTCGCGGCGCTCGCGGCCACGCTGTTCGCGGCTGCGTTCGCCGCCGGCTACGCGAGCCCGTCGGCGTCGGCTGCCGGCGCGTTCGACGACGCGAATCGCGGGCGCCCGCTCGCCCCGCTCGGCTCGGAGCGACAGTGCGCGCGCTATTCGGGGCTGCCCGCGAAGTGGCGCGACGATCCGAAGGCCGGGATGGTGCACCTGAGCGGCGGCGCGTTCGTGCTCGGCAGCACGCGCGGCTATGCGGACGAGCGTCCGGCCGGCGATGGCAGGACGCGCGTCGGCGGCTTCTGGATCGACCAGACGGACGTGACGATCGCGCAGTTCGCCGCGTTCGTGAAGGCGACCGGCTACGTGACGGAGGCCGAGCAGCAGGGCGGCGCGGCGGTGTTCCACGTGCCGACGCGCGACGAGCTGAATGCGCGCGACCTCGCATGGTGGACCTGGGTGAAGGGCGCATCGTGGCGGCAGCCGCGCGGCCCGGGCAGCAACGTCGACGGGCTCGGCAACCTGCCGGTCACGCTCGTCACGCAGCGCGACGCGCTCGCGTATGCGAAGTGGCTCGGCCGCGATCTGCCGACCGAAGCCGAATGGGAATACGCGGGCAAGGCCGGCCGCGACGACGCGTCGCTCGATGCGGCGCCGCGCGACACGCAGGGCAAGCCGGCGGCGAACTACTGGCAGGGCGCGTTTCCCGTGCTCGATACGGCCGAGGATGGTCATGCGGGCCTCGCGCCGGTCGGCTGCTACGCAGCGAACGGCTTCCATCTGTACGACATGATCGGCAACGCGTGGGAATGGACCAAGGACGCGTACACCGGCCCGCATCAATCGCATGCGAACGGCGACACGGCGGCCGTCGCGCCGCCGACGCGCCGGCACGATACGCCGATGGTGATCAAGGGCGGCTCGTTCCTGTGCTCGCGCGATTACTGCGTGCGTTACCGCGCATCGTCGCGCGAGCAGCAGGAGGCCGATCTCGGTGCGTCGCACATCGGGTTTCGCACGATCCTGAGGGATGCTTCATGAAGCGGACGATGATGCATTGCGTTGCCGTGTCGCTGGTCGTTGCGTGCGGCTTCGCCGGTTCGGGCCGGGCCGTTGCCGCGGAAGCGGTGCCGCCGACGATACGTGTCGGCGTCACGCGCGGCGTGCATGCGGAGATTCTCGACGAGGTGAAGCGCGTCGCCGCCACGCGCGGCCTCGGTGTCGATGTCGTGCAATTCGACGACGCGTCGCGCATCGATACCGCGCTTGCCGCGGGCCGGATCGACGCGGCAAGCTTCGAGGACGCGCAGCGCCTTGCCGCGACGCGCGCGGCAAAAGGCTACGCATTGACCGCCGTCGCGCCGACCGTCACGCTGCCGATGGCGCTGTATTCGCGCAAGCTGAAGAGCCTGAACGAACTGCAGCCGGGCGCGACGGTCGCGCTCCCCGCCGATCCACGCGGGATGGCGCGTGCGCTCGTGCTGTTGCAGAACGACACGCTGGTCACGTTGCGCGAACAGGCCGGCCTGCATGCGACGCTGCGCGACGTAACCGGCAACCGGCTCGCGCTGAAATTCGTCGCGCTGCGCCGCGATCGGCTGCATGCGGCGCTCGACTCGGCCGCGTTCGTCGCGATCGACCGCGACGATGCCGCGCGCGTGGGCCTGCAACCGGCCCGGGACAGCATCAATCTCGAAGACGCGCGCTCGCCGTACGCGAGCGTGCTGACCGTGCGCGACGCGGACCGCACGAAGCCGTGGGTCGCGCAGCTCGTGGCCGCGTATCACTCGAACGACGTCGCGCATTTCATCCTCGCGCGCTACCAGGATTCGGTGCGGCGGCCGTGGTAGACGATTACCGCCTCGCTTGCAACGCGTGCGGGCGCTGCTGCAATAGCGCGCCGACGCTGTCGTTGCGCGAGTTGTTCCGGCATCGGCATACCTTCGTCGGTGCGCTGACGATCCGCCGCGTGCCGAAGCCGCGCATCGGCGAACGGTCGCACGCGCAGCGGCGTGATGATGTGCTCGACGCGGAAGATGTCGCCGCGTCCGTTGCATTGGCCGATACGTTGTTCCATCGCGCGACGGGCGCCGGCGACGAGTGGATCGCGCTGACGCTGCAAGGCTACGACTATCCGTCGCTCGGGCGGTGTCCGGCACTGGCCGACGATGGCCGCTGTAGCATGCACGCCGACAAGCCTTCCATCTGCGGTGCGGTGCCGCTCGATCCGATGCTGCCGGACCGCTTGCAGTCGCGCGTGCTCGCCGGGCGGCGCGACGAGACGGCATGGCTGGGTGCGAACTGTATCGTCGGTGCGGGAGCCGAAAGCGCGGCGCCGGCTTCCGCCGATGCATCGGCGGCGATACCGCTGGTGAAGGCAGGACAAGTAGTCGATCGCACCGCGCTCGACACGTTTCGCGATTCGCTCGTGTTCGAGCGTGCGGTGTGGCGCGACGCCGTGTTCGCGTCGCTGATCGACGGTGGGCCGCAGGTACGTCAAGCGTTGTCGCGGCTTGTGCCGGGCGGCTACCTGACGATGTCGATCGTGCCGGTGCTGTTCGCAGTCGCATCGGTATCCGAACATTGCCGTGCGCTGTGCATCGACTTCATCGACGCCCAGCGCCAGTCGATCGATGCACGCATCGAAGCGGCGCTCGCGCGGCGGCGTCTCGACGATCGGCCGGCGACGCGCGAACTGCGCGGCTTCGCAGACGCACTCGAACGTGCGCGGCACGCGCTCGCTGCAATGCCGGTTGCCACGCCGGATACGCGCGCCGATGCATCCCGCATCGGCGCGTGGCTCGACGGCCGACACGGCAGCGACATCGACGTGCATGCCGTGTGACGACAGCGGCGCGCGACGCGTGCCTTACACTTGGCGCTCCTTTCATCGTCTCCGACGGAGCGCACATGTACGCATCGACCTTCATCTTTCGCGCCGGGCAGTACGACGACGAATTTCACCGGCTCGATCGGCAGATCGCCGACATGGCGCGGGCGACACCCGGCTATCTCGGTGAAGAGACGTGGGAGAACGTTGAAGCGGGGCTGATCCAGAACGTCTACTACTGGGAATCCGAGGCGGCCTTGCAGCGGTTGATCCAGCATCCCGCGCATCGGGAGGCGAAGGCGAAGCACGCGCGCTGGCTCGACGGCTATCGCGTGGTGATTTCGCAGGTGCTGCGCGAGTATGGCGACGGCAAGCTCGCGCAGCCGCATGCGGGGCAGCCGGCGTGAGCGGATGGCCGAAGCAACGCGTCACACGTGCTGCGCGATGCACACCGCGCGGTATCCGCGCGCCGCATCAAAGCGCCTCGACCAGCAACCGGTTGCTCTTCCCGCAATACTCGTGACACGCCGCGCGCGCCGCGATCGACGCGCCATGCACGAACTTCGGCGCGTCGGCCCGCCGTGACATCGACACGACGATCGACGGCGGCGACGGCTGCAGCGGCAGCTCGACCACCTCGCCGCTCTCGATCAGCGCATCCACGAACAGCACCGGAATCGCGGCGACGCCGAACCCGTCGCGCACGAGCTGCACGATCACCGAGATCGACGGCGAACCGGTGATCCGCGTCTCCGACAGCGGCACGCCATGCGCGTGCGCGAGCGTGCGCACGATGTCCTCGAGCGCGCGATGCGGCGCGGTGCCGCGCCCATAAGTCAGGATCGGCTGGCGCAGCACCTGCCGCGCGAGGCCCGTGCGCGTGTTCGGCAGCAGCCCCGCCCGCGCGATCCAGCGCACCGGATAGTTCGCCAGCGCGTCGCAGATCACCGACGCCTCGTCGCTGCCCTCCACGCGAATGATCAGATCGAGCTCGCCGGCCATCAGCCGGCGCTGCAGCACGACGCTGACGTCGACGGTCAGGTCGATCTCCAGCTGCGGATAGTCGGCGGCGAGACGGCGCAGGTAGTGCGGCAGCCAGCTGTGCACGACCGTCTCGATCACGCCGAGCCGCAGCTTGCCGCGCAGTGCGCTTTCTCCGGCCGCGGCCGCCTGCAGCTCGTGCGTCGCCTCGACGACGGCCTTCGCATAGCCGAGCAGATACTCGCCGTTCGGCGTGAGCCGGAACGCGCGGCTGTCGCGATCGACGAGCACGGTCTGCAATTCGTCCTCGAGCGCCTTCAGTCGCTGCGAGATCGCGGCCGGCGTCGCATGCAGCGCGGCCGCCGTCGTGCGGAAGTTGCGCAGCTTCGCGAGCGTGACGAAGGTTTCGAGAAAACGCGTGTTCATGGCGATCGGGCGGACGGTGGACGCGCAGCTTGCCGGTGAAAAAAACTGAACGGGACCGGGGAAAACCCGGAGAACCGTTAAGCAATTCTATACACCGGGCGCAAAAAAACTCGTTGGCGACAAAATTTTTTCTTTTCTATTCTTCGCCGTATCCGCTGACGCAACGACATCGTCGGCCCGACAACACCTCGATCCGCTACCCGACATCATGACGCCTTCCGAATTCCGCCAGTCCGTACGCAGCGGCGCATTCCGCAACCCGACCGCCGGCCAGTGCGGCCCGTTCGCGCAAGCGAATCTCGCGATCCTGCCGAACGCGTATGCGCACGATTTCCTGCGCTTCTGTCAGGCGAATCCGAAGGCGTGCCCGCTGCTGGGCGTCGGCGAACCGGGCGCGTTCCGCGTCGACGTGCTCGGCGAGGATCTCGACATCCGCACCGACGTGCCGAGCTACAACGTATACAGGGATGGCGTGCTGACGGAGCGCGTCGATTCTCTCGAAGCGCTGTGGCGCGACGATTTCGTCGTGTTCGCGATCGGCTGCTCGTTCTCGTTCGAGGACATGCTGGCGCGCGAAGGAATCGGGCTGCGCCACATCGAGGAGGGGTGCAACGTGCCGATGTACCGCACGTCGATCGCGAATCGCCGCGCGGGCATCTTCGGCGGCCAGCTGGTCGTGTCGATGCGGCCGCTGCGCGGCGCCGACGCGATCCGCGCGGTGCAGATCACGAGCCGGTTCCCCGGCGTGCACGGCGCGCCGGTCCATATCGGCCATCCGGAAGCACTGGGCATCGCCGATCTCGGCGCGCCCGATTTCGGCGACGCGGTGACGGTGCGCGACGGCGAGCTGCCGGTGTTCTGGGCGTGCGGCGTGACGCCGCAAACCGCGCTGATGGAAGCGAAGCTGCCGCTCGCGATCGCGCATACGCCCGGCTACATGCTGATGACCGACATCACGAACGCGTCGCTGGCCGTGTTCTGAGCCGATCGATGCCGGCGGCCCGCGCGGCCGCCGGCCAGGCCCGGTCGCGGCAGCGCCCGGCGGCCGCCGACGATCCGCCCGGCCGGAGGGCGGCGCGTAACCGCGGCCCGGCGCGCGGGAGCGCGGCGCATGCAGTACACGAATGAAGCACACGCACCACACGTACACGCACAACGTGCAGGTTTCCACCGCACATTTCGACAGGAGCTTCACCATGGAAAGCAAGATCCTCGCGGCGCCCGCCGCCGATCCCGCGGGCCCCGCGCGCAACGGCCTGTTCGGATGGTATGCGGACGCGCAGCCGCGCGAGCGCCGCGCATTCTGGAGCTGCAAGGTCGGCTACATGCTCGACGGGATGGACACGCAGATGCTGTCGTTCGTGATCCCGACGATCGTCGCGACCTGGGGCATCTCGCTCGCGGACGCCGGCTTCATCGGCACGATGACGCTGCTCGCGTCGGCGCTCGGCGGCTGGATCGCGGGCATCCTGTCCGACCGGATCGGCCGCGTGCGCACGCTGCAGTTGACGGTGCTGTGGTTCGCGGTGTTCACCGCGCTGTGCGGGCTCGCGCAGAACTATCACCAGCTGCTCGCGGCGCGCGCGCTGATGGGCTTCGGCTTCGGCGGTGAATGGACGGCCGGCGCGGTACTGATCGGCGAAGTGATTCGTGCGCGCGATCGCGGCAAGGCGGTCGGCCTCGTGCAGTCGGGCTGGGCGATCGGCTGGGGGCTGTCGGCGCTGCTGTATGCGCTGCTGTTCTCGGTGCTGCCGGCCGAAGAGGCATGGCGCGCGCTGTTCCTCGTCGGCCTCGCGCCCGCGCTGCTGGTGGTCGTGATCCGCCGCTACGTGAAGGAGCCGGACGTCTACGAGAAGGAGAAGGCCACGCAGGCGAAAGGCGCCGACGCGCCGCGCCTCACGGAAATCTTCGCGCCGAAGCTGCTGTCGACGACGCTGCGCGCGGCACTGCTGACGACCGGCGCGCAGGGCGGCTACTACGCGATCACCACGTGGCTGCCGACGTTCCTGAAAACCGAGCGGCACCTGACCGTGATGGGCACCGGCGGCTATCTCGCGACGATCATCATCGGCTCGTGGATCGGCTACCTGACGAGCGCCTACCTGACCGACCGCCTCGGCCGCAAGCCGAACTTCATCCTGTTCGCGCTCGGCTCGATGGTGATCGCGTTCGCGTATACGTCGCCGGCGCTGCACCTCACGAACGCGTCGATGCTGTGGCTCGGCTTTCCGCTCGGCTTCTTCGCATCGGGCATCTTCTCCGGCATGGGCGCGTTCCTGACCGAGCTGTTCCCGACGCGCGTGCGCGGCTCGGGGCAGGGCTTCTGCTACAACGTGGGCCGTGCGGTCGGCGCGTTGTTCCCGTTCCTGATCGGCGCGCTGTCGAAGCACTATGGCCTCGGCGCGAGCATCGGCATCTTCGCGGTCGCCGCGTACGGCGTGATGATCGTCGCCGCACTGACGCTGCCCGAAACGCGCGGCCGCGAGCTCGACGCCGCGTAAGCGGGCGGCAGCATCCGCCGCCCGCCCGCTGCATTACCTCTCCCTGTTCATCGAAACCCTCCCGCGGCGCGCGACGCGCGCCGTGCGGCGGCGCTCGTCCTTCGAATCAACGACGCATCGAGTTCATCGCCATGACTGACCGACACCCCTCTCCCGTTTCCTCCGACGCCGCACGCTGGCAATTCTGGATCGACCGCGGCGGCACGTTCACCGACATCGTCGCGCGCCGGCCCGACGGCACCCTCGTCACGCACAAGCTGCTGTCGGAGAACCCCGAGCAATACCGCGACGCGGCCGTCGCCGGCATTCGTCATCTGCTCGGCCTCGCCGACGGCGAGCCGATCACGCCCGAACGCGTCGACATGGTGAAGATGGGCACGACGGTCGCGACCAACGCGTTGCTCGAACGCAAGGGCGAACGCACCGCGCTCGCGACGACCCGCGGCTTTCGCGACGTGCTGCGCATCGCGTACCAGAACCGCCCGCGCCTGTTCGATCTCGACATCGTGCTGCCCGATGCGCTGTACGAGACCGTCGTCGAAATCGACGAGCGGATCGGCGCGCACGGCGACGTCGTCGTGCCGCTCGATCTGCACGGCGCCGAAGCCGCGCTGCGCCGCGTGTTCGACGCGGGCGTACGCGCGCTGGCGATCGTGCTGATCCACGGCTATCGCTACACCGCGCACGAACGCGCGCTGGCCGAGCTCGCGCGCCGCATCGGCTTCACGCAGGTGTCGGTATCGCACGAGGTGTCGCCGCTGATGAAGATGGTGTCGCGCGGCGACACGACCGTCGTCGACGCGTACCTGTCGCCGATCCTGCGCCGCTACGTCGAGCAGGTCGCGCACGAGATGCCGGGCGTGAACCTGCAGTTCATGCAGAGCAGCGGCGGCCTGACGCGCGCCGACGCATTCCAGGGCAAGGACGCGATCCTGTCCGGCCCGGCCGGCGGGATCGTCGGGATGGTGCGCGCCGCGCGCGCGGCCGGCTTCGAGCGCGTGATCGGCTTCGACATGGGCGGCACGTCGACCGACGTGTCGCACTACAACGGCGAATTCGAGCGCGTGTTCGAGACGCAGGTGGCCGGCGTGCGGATGCGCGCGCCGATGATGAGCATCCATACGGTCGCCGCGGGCGGCGGCTCGGTGCTCGGCTTCGACGGCGCGCGGCTGCGTGTCGGGCCCGAATCGGCCGGCGCGAACCCGGGGCCGGCTGCCTACCGGCGCGGCGGCCCGCTGACGGTGACCGACTGCAACGTGATGCTCGGCAAGATCCAGCCCGATCATTTCCCGCGCGTGTTCGGCCCGCACGCGGACGAGCCGCTCGACCGCGACGGCGTGGTCGCGAAGTTCGAGGCGCTCGCGGACGAGATCCACGCGGCAACCGGACGGCGCGACACGCCCGAGGCGCTCGCCGAAGGGTTCCTGGAAATTGCGATCGGCAGCATGGCGAACGCGATCAAGAAGATCTCGGTGCAGCGCGGCCACGACGTGTCGCGCTACGTGCTGACGACGTTCGGCGGGGCCGGCGGTCAGCACGCGTGCGGCGTGGCCGACGCGCTCGGGATGACGCAGGTGTTCGCGCATCCGCTCGCGGGCGTGCTGTCCGCCTACGGGATGGGCCTGGCCGACCAGACCGCGATGCGCGAGCGCGCGGTGGAAGCGGTGCTGTCCGACGCATCGCTGCCCGCGCTGAACGCGACGCTCGACCGGCTGGCCGACGACGCGATCGGCGCGCTGCTCGAACAGGGCGTGCCGCCGGAGCGCATTACGACCGAGCGGCGCGTGCACCTGCGCTACCAGGGCACCGATTCCGCGCTCGACGTGCCGGCCGGCAGTGTCGCTGCGATGCAGCAGGCGTTCGAAGCCGCGTACCGGCAGCGCTATGCATTCCTGATGCCCGGCACGCCGCTGGTGGCGGAACTCGCGTCGGTGGAGGCGATCGGCCGCTCCGACGCGCCGGTCGAGGTCGCACCGCTCGCGCCGCGCGATGCGGATGCGGCGCCGTGTGCGCACGGCGCGGTGCGGTTCTACTCGGGCGGCCAGTGGCACGACGCGGCGCTGTACGTGCGCGACACGCTGCTCGCCGGCGACACGATCGACGGCCCGGCGATCGTCGCGGAGAAAAACGGCACGACCGTCGTCGAGCCCGGCTGGCGCGCCGAGATGACCGCGCAGGGCAATCTCGTGCTGACGCGCACGACGCCGCTGCCAACGCGCCGCTCGCTCGGCACCGACGCCGATCCGGTGCGGCTCGAGATCTTCAACAACCTGTTCATGTCGATCGCCGAGCAGATGGGGCTGCGGCTGCAGAACACCGCGTACTCGGTGAACATCAAGGAGCGGCTCGACTTCTCGTGCGCGATCTTCGACGGCGACGGCAACCTGATCGCGAACGCGCCGCACATGCCCGTGCATCTGGGCTCGATGGGCGAGAGCATCCGCACGGTGATCGAGCGCAACCGCGGCCGCATGCGCGACGGCGACGTGTTCATGCTGAACGACCCGTATCACGGCGGCACGCACCTGCCGGACGTCACGGTCATCACGCCGGTGTTCGCGGACGGGTCGGACGCGCCGCTGTTCTATGTCGGCTCGCGCGGCCACCATGCGGACATCGGCGGCACGACGCCGGGCTCGATGCCGCCCGACTCGACGCACATCGACGAAGAAGGCGTGCTGATCGACAACTGGCAGCTCGTGTCGGCGGGCGTGCTGCGCGACGCCGACACGCGCGCGCTGCTCGCGTCGGGCCGCTATCCGGCGCGCAACGTCGAGCAGAACATGGCCGACCTGCGCGCGCAGATCGCCGCGAACCAGAAGGGCGTCGACGAGTTGCGGCGGATGGTCGCGCAGTTCGGCCTCGACGTCGTGCTCGCGTTCATGGGGCACGTGCAGGACAACGCGGAGGAAGCGGTGCGGCGCGTGATCGGTGCGCTGCAGGACGGCGCGTATCGCTATCCGCTCGACAACGGCGCCGAGATTCGCGTCGCGATCCGCGTCGACCGCGCGGCGCGGCGCGCGGAAATCGACTTCACCGGCACGTCCGCGCAGCTCGACAACAACTTCAACGCGCCGAAGGCGGTCTGCATGGCCGCGGTGCTGTACGTGTTCCGCACGCTGGTCGGCGACGACATTCCGCTGAACGCCGGCTGCCTGAAGCCGCTCGACGTGATCGTGCCCGCGCGCTCGATGCTGAATCCCGAGTATCCGGCGGCGGTCGTGTCGGGCAACGTCGAGACGTCGTCGGCGATCACCAACGCGCTGTACGGCGCGCTCGGCTGCGTCGCGTCGAGCCAGGGAACGATGAATAACTTCACATTCGGCAACGATCGATACCAGTACTACGAGACCATCGCGGGCGGCAGCGGCGCGGGCAACGGCTTCGCGGGCGTCGGCGCGGTGCAGACGCACATGACGAACTCGCGGCTCACCGATCCCGAGGTGCTCGAATGGCGCTACCCGGTGCGGCTCGACTCGCACCGGCTGCGCGCCGGATCGGGCGGCGCCGGGCGCTGGCGCGGCGGCGACGGCGCGGTGCGGCGGATTCGCTTCCTCGAGCCGATGACCGCGTCGATCCTGTCGAACAACCGGGTCCACGCACCGTTCGGCGCGGCAGGCGGCGAGGCCGGCGCGCTCGGCCGCAACACGATCGAGCGGGCGGACGGCACCGTCGAGACGCTCGAGCACATCGGCCGCGCGCAGATGGCGCCGGGCGACGTGTTCGTCGTCGAAACGCCGGGCGGCGGCGGTTACGGCGCGGCGGGTTGACCGGCGTTCGCGACGTGATGCGCGGGGAAGCGCAGCGGCGCCGGTTCCGGCGCCTCGGTCCGGCCGCTTCCCCGCGTACCGGCCGGCCGACCGCACCGGTTCCATTCGCGCCGCCGGGCCGTCGCGTGCTCGCGCGATATTGCACCGGCGAACGGAATGAAGATGCGCATTCACGCCCAACGAAACGAAAATTCGCGATGTCCGGCGTGCTGCAACGCGATCCGACCCCGCGGTGCCGCAATTACGGCGGCACGCTGCAACGGCGGGGCTAGCGTTCCGCCAAATGCCCGTCCGGCCGGGCTTTCCAGCGATTCCGCCGATCCGGTTCCAGCCCACGGCGCCCGGTCGGCGGCAGCCGCCGACCAGAGAAGATCGCCATGCAAATCGAGTGCTGATTCCTTGACACGTCCTACTAAATGTGAGTGCCAATCTCCATCGTCATTTGATAAGATGGGATGAAGCAATCGTTTGGGAATCTGCGTGCGTCATGCGCGTACGCCGGGTCGCATTAGCTGGCAACAAGTACGGAACGAGGAATGCCGTCACGGCCATCACGGCTGCCGTTCCGGGTGTGCGCGCCGCGCCCCCCGGAGCGCGGCGGCCGGCTCGCCTCCGTCTACACTGTGCGTTTTTTCTGGATCGGGGCGAGTCCATGGACGACGAAAACGATAGCGCGGTGCTCGAGGCGCATCTCGGTACGCGCAGCCCATGCTGGCGCCTCGGCAGCGACAGCAATGCACTCGAGCTGGCCGCCGTTCGCGGCCTCACCAATATCGCGGTGGCGCTCACCGGCGAACAGGCCGCGCGGATTCGGGCGCTCACCGGCGTCACGTCGCACCTCGTGCTCGAACTCGCGCTGTTCGGCGATACGGTCAGCTTCCATCTGGTCGGCAGGAAGGTCGACACCGCGAACTGGGCCGGCACCGCGTCCGCGTATTCCGATACCGCGTCCGTCGCGGGCGATCTCGCGCACGGGCTCGCGTTCGCCGAGCAGGTCGTGTCCGAAGTGAACTCGCTCGTCGTGATCCTCGACCGCAATGGGATGGTTCAGCGCTTCAACCGTCTGTGCGAGGAAGTGACGGGCAAGCGCGAGGTCGACGTGATCGGCCGCAGCGCGTTCGAGCTGTTCATGAGCCCCGAGCAGGGCGCGCAGTCGCGCAGCAACATCACCGGCTTTTTCGCGAGCAACCAGTCGTTCGCGGTCGAGCGCTACATCAACACGGTCAACGGGCCGCGCCTGTTCCAGTTCCGCAACAAGTTCGTGCAGAGCGGCAGCGGCGCCGACGAGCAGTTCCTGATCTGCTCGGGCATCGACATCACCGAGGAGCGCAACGCGCAGCAGCGGCTCACCGAACTCGCGAATACCGACGTGCTGACCGGCTTGCCGAATCGTCACGCGATCAACGAGCGCATCCGCGTCGCGCTGGCCGCGGACCGCACCGCCGTGCGCGGCCAGGTCGGTATCCTGTTCCTCGATCTCGACAACTTCAAGCGCGTCAACGATCACTACGGCCACATCACCGGCGACCGCCTGCTGCAGGACGTGTCCACCGTCATCGGCGGCTGCCTGCCGTCCGGCGCGACGCTCGCGCGGCTCGGCGGCGACGAGTTCCTGGTGCTGTTCGAGCACGGCACGCGCCCGCTGCTCGAGGCAACCGCGCAGATCATCCTCGAGCGGCTGCGCACGCCGATCCATCTCGGACTGGTGGAGGTCTACACGAGCTGCTCGATCGGCATCGCGATGTATCCGCAGCACGGCGATTCGCTGGAAACACTGATCCGCAGCGCCGATACCGCGATGTACGTCGCGAAGGAAGAAGGCAAGCATACGTACCGCGTGTTCTCGATGGAGATGAACCAGAAGGTCGCGAAGTACATGTGGCTCGACACGAACCTGCGCAAGGCGCTCGAGGAAGAGCAGTTCGTGCTGCACTACCAGCCGGTCGTCGACATCGCGACCGGCGACGTGCACGGCGTCGAGGCGCTGATTCGCTGGCAGTCGCCCGATCGCGGGCTCGTCGCGCCGATCGAGTTCATCCGTTTCGCGGAAGAGTCGGGGCTGATCGCGCCGCTCGGACGCTGGGTGATGCGCACCGCGGCCGCGCAGGCCGCCGCATGGAAGGCGAAGGGGCTCGGCGTGCGGATCGCGGTGAACGTGTCCGCGCGGCAGTTGCAGGACATGAACATCGTCGATCAGTTCGCGTCGATTCTCGACGGCGCCGCGCTCAAGCCGAGCCTCGTCGACATCGAGCTCACCGAGAGCAGCTTCATCGAGGACGAAGAAGCGGCGCACGAGCTGATGAAGCAGTTCCGCCAGCTCGGCGCGGAGATTCACCTCGACGATTTCGGCACCGGCTATTCGTCGCTGTCGCAGTTGTCGCGGCTGCCGCTCGACTCGATCAAGCTCGATCGCAGCTTCATCACGGGCATCGACCGCAACCCGCGCTCGCAGGCGCTGGTGCGCTCCGTCGTGTCGCTCGCGAAGGCGCTGAGTTTCTCGGTGGTCGCCGAAGGCGTGGAGACGCGCGCGGAAGCCGACTTCCTGAAGCAGATCAACGTCGACCACGCACAGGGCTTCTACTTCGCGCGGCCGATGCCGGCAGCGGCCTTCGAAGCCTGGCTCGCGGAAACGAGAAAACTCAGGCTGATCGCCTGAGCATCCCCGCATGACGGCGAGCGCCGCCGACCGAACGGCGGCGCGCTTCGCTCAAGTCACACCGTGCGCAGCTTCGACACACGCCGGTTCTGCAGCATCACCAGACGCTCCATATACGCGAGATCCTTCGGCTCGATCGTGAACGCCGCGTGCACCCATTCCTCGGTGATGTCCATCAGCTCCGAGCGCGTGATCTGGAACACGCGCTCGCGCGCGCGCAGCATCGCGCGGATGCCGTTCAGCTTCGGTTTCATCACGTCGATGAACGTGCGCGTCGCGAGGTACGCGTCGCCTGCGTCGAAGGTCTCGTCGACCAGCCCGCGATCCTCGTACCACTCGGCCGCATGCGCTTCGCCGGACGAGATCAGCGATTCCGCGAGCCCGCGGTCCGCCTTGCGCGCGACGAGCGAATAGCCGCCCATGCCCGGAAACAGGTTGAACGCGATCTCGGGAAAGCCGAGCTTCACGCCCTTCTGCGCGAGCATGTAGTGGTGGGCGAGGGCCGCTTCGAAGCCGCCGCCCAGCGCGCTGCCCTCGACCATCGCGATCGAGATCGCACCGGTGCCGAAGCCCGTATAGATCTCGTACACACCGTCGATGCACGAGCGCGCGTAGGCCATCAACTGGTCGCGCCGGCCGCTGCGGATCGCGTCGACGAAGAAGCTCAGGTCGCCGCCGACGTTGAACAGTTCGGGGACGAGCGAGCCCGTCACCCAGAAGTCGAACTGCAGGCCCGAGTCGCGCGCGACGCGCGCGAGATGGATGATGTCGGTGACGAGTTGCTGGTTGAAGCATGGCCGCGGCTCCGATCGCAGCATCATCCACATGACGTTGCGGCCTTCTTCGTAGAACGCGGTCAGTTGCGTGAGTTCGCCTGCTTCATAAAACGGACGGCACGCCGGATGGGATTGGAGTTGCATGGTATGTCCTCGTGAGATGTGGTTTTCAAAGCCACCGCGGCCGGTGCCATGGAAACCTGCGCCCCCGCATGGCGCCGGCCGCGAGGCATCGCCATTGTTGCGCGCACACAAAGGTCTAATTGCGGGGAAAAACGCACGACGTGGACATCGCGCGCATCGCGGGCGACGCGCGCCGCGCGATCCATGCAAACGACGCGAACGACGAGACCGCTCGATGGACGAAGCGGCGCGGGATGCCGGTATCGGCTCCGCGACGCGTTGACGGAGGACGCGCGATGACGATGCCGCGTCTGCTGCCCCATGTTTCGACGCGGTTCTTGCGCGCGCAAACGTTAGCGTGCGGCCGGCGTCGGAAAAGGCTCAAACAGGTTTGGTGATATGCGCGCGCTTCGTTGCTTTCGATCGCATAACAAATCCATTCCGAGAGGCTCCATGAAGAACGCTGCATCGTCCGCAATCCGCGCGTCGTCGGCCGCCGTGTTGTTGTCGCTTTCCACGCTGGCGTTTGCTGCCGGCGACATACCGGGTTCGAAGGATCATCCGCCGCTCACGCGCTTCGCAGGCGCGACGATCGACGCGTATTCGCAGACCGCGTTCGACGAGGCGTTCCTGCCGAACCAGCCGATCGATGACGTCAAGGCAGCCAAGGGCCTGACGCTGGAAGGAAAGGTCACGCGTGTCGCCTATACGATCGGCGGCAACAAATCGACGCTGGAAGTCGAGCGCAACTATCTCGATGCATTGCAGAAGGGCGGATTCCAGATCCTGTTTCGTTGCACGCAGGACCAGTGCGGTCAGGGAAACGGTCTCGAGTTCCAGCGCTTCGTGATCAGCTCGGACAAGATGAGGAAGTCGGGCGGTGGCGACGCGTACTTCGGCGACAAGCACCGGACGATTCTCGCGAAGCTGCCGCGTGCGTCTGGCGATGCGTACGTGTTCCTGCACGTGATGGACGATTCGGCATCGAACAAGCGCACGCTCGTCTACGAGGAAGTCGTCGAAGTGAGGCCGATGCAGACGGGGCAGGTCAAGGTGCTCGGCTCCGGCGCGTTGCAGAAGGGGTTCGCGGCGACCGGCAAGGTCGCGCTGTACGGCATCTACTTCGACACCGACAAGGCGCAAATGAAGCCCGAATCGAAGCCGCAGCTCGATGGACGCGCGGCTGCGGCGCGACAACGTTCAATGCGCGATCACGGACTGGAACTACGCCGGCACGACACTGACCGTCGCGCTCGCCTGCGCGAACGAGCAGGGCCGCGGCAACGCGACCGTGACGGGCGACGTGACGCCGACGCGCTACGACCTGAAAGGTCAACTGCGTGGCCAGCATGCACAAGCCGGTGCGTACACGCTCGCGTGGACATGGCGCGGCAAGCGCGTCGGCGATTGCCGCTGACGCAACGGCACACAACCCGCACAACGCGCACAACGCGCACGAGGACGGGCGCCGTCCCCGGCGCGCTCGTTGGCGTTTCAGCAGCACAACCGCTGCCATCCTTGCCGCACGCGAGACTGCGTCACATTTCTGCGGGCGGGCTTTCCGCTTACGAATGACGATGCGTATGCGAGCGCGCGGAGCGCCGCGACGAGCGATGCAGCAGCCGGTCGCGCGTGCGGTCGCGGCTGCGCCGTTCCGCGAAGAACAGCACCGCGAACAGCAGGACTGCGAGCAGCACGATGATGGGGACGATGCCGTTTTCCATGTCGCCTCCGGCTGGTGGGAGCCGATATACGCGCCGGCGGACGTCGGCCCGCGGGTGCAGAAGTGCCGGCGAGCTTCGTGTCGATGAAGCGCTTCGCCAGCGCGATCGGGATCCGCCGCGCGTTTGCGTCGTGGCGGAGCGCGTGCGTGAGGCTTCCGATCGGGCACGCGCGCGTCGTGCCGTGCGCTGGCATCACGCCGGCGGACGAACGCGAGCGGCTGGTACAGCGCGCCGGGCTTGGGCCCTTCGTCCGCTGCGCGTCGATCAGCGCGCCCGGCGGATCTCATATTGACGATAGGTCATGCGCAGCCGCGATTCCATCGCTTTCTATTCCCGGCTCCGTCGTTCCGACCCCGCAGCCGTGCTCGCGCGAGCGATCGGCATCGCTTCGATCGGCGGGAGACCGCGCAACGCGCCGATCGCCGTCCCGACCCGCTTCGGATGCCAGCGCTCGAGATGCAGCGCCGTGCGCAGCGCGAGACCCGAGCGCGATGTATCCGGTCGGATCGTCGTTCGTTTCGGCGACGTCGCATGCGCGCTGCCCCGCGTGACTGAATTTATATCGCGGCGTGACATGATCGATGATCCCGCGCCGGGAAAGTCGTGAAAGTTCGGCAACCCGGACGTCGGCGCATCACGCATTCCGGTCCGCCCGCGAGCGTGGCGACATCGCTCGCCGCGCCGCGCCTTGACGGTCGCCGGCACGTCACCCACACTGGGTTGAACGACGCGGCGCGACGCGCGGGAACGCGCGCCCGTCGCGTCCCGACATCAACCTGAACGCGCGGAGAGCTTCGACTTGGTGCGTTTTCCGTTTCGATCGACCGTCGCGCTGCCCGGCAGCACCGTTGCGCTTGCGGTCGCCGTCGCCGCGCTCGCGCGCCCGGTATTCGCGGCGGCCGGCGACGACGTGCCGCCGGTCACGATCGTCAGCGACGTGCACGTGTTCGTGCTGCAACGCGACGGCTCGCTCGACGAGCACGACGATTCGACGCTGCGCGCGAACGATGCGAACGGGATCGACGCGATCGCGCAGCGCTACGTGTGGTTCGACAAGAACCTCGAGAAGGTCGACCTGGTCGCCGCCGAGACGATCGATCGCGACGGCGTCGCGCATCCGGTCGGCCCGGACGGCATCCGCGACGTCCAGGAGCCGCGTTCGGCCGGCGCGCCGACGTTCCAGGACGGGCTGCTGCGCACCGTCGTGTTTCCCGGCGTCGAAGCCGGATCGAGCACGCGCATCGCGTTCCGCAAGTCGCGCACGAGGCCCGTCAACGCCGGTTACTTCGGCTACACCGTCGAACCGTCGCGCGAGCCGGTGGAGAGCCAGCGGCTGATCTTCGACGTGCCGGCCGATATGCCGCTGCATGCGGATGCGCGCGGCTATGTCGCGCTGCCGCCCGTCACGGCGAACGGCCGCACGCGCTACGAATTCGACTACCGGCACGGCCCGTACGACCGGATCGAGAGCGGCTCGGTCGGCTATCCGACCTACGGCGACCGGCTCGTGGTGTCCACGCTGCCCGACTATGCGGCGTTCGCCGCGCGCTACCGCGACGCGGCCGTCGATCCGGGCGCGCGCGATCCGGCCGTCGTGCAGCTGGCGCGCGCGCTTACCGCCGGCGCCGCCGATCCGCACGACAAGGCGCGCATCCTGTACGACTGGGTGCAGGCGAACGTGCGGTACGTCGCGATCTTTCTCGGCGAGACGGCCGCCGCGCCGCATCGCGTGACGGACATCCTGCGCAACCGCTACGGCGACTGCAAGGACCACGTCGCGCTGTTCGGCGCGTTGCTCGCGGCGGCCGGCATCCGCAGCGAACCGGTGCTGATCAATCTCGGCTCGGTGTACACGCTGCCGTCGGTGCCCGGTTACGGCGGCGGCGCGATCAATCATGCGATCACGTGGTTGCCCGATCTGGGTGTCTACGCGGACACCACGACGGCCGGCATCGCCTTCGGCTACCTGCCGCCGATCGTGATGGACCGGCCGGCGCTGCTCGTCGACACAGGCGTGCTGTCGCGTACGCCGGCCACGCAGCCGAAGCGCCGCACCGCCCGCGTGGAGATCGACGCCGCGCAGCCGGGCGCCGCGCGCGTTCACGCGCTCGTCGAGGACGCCGGCTGGACGGCCGAGCTCGAACGCAACCTGTTTCGCCGGGCGCCGCCCGACCGCCTCCGCCAGCTCGCGAACGAACGGCTGCGGCAAACCGGGCTGCGCGGCCGCGCGCAGATTGCAACGAGCGATCGCCGCGCGACCGGCGGGCCGTTCGACGTGACGTTTACCGGCACGCTCGATCACTTCGTGTGGCCGGACGGCACGACCGCGGTGCCCGCGCTGTCGAGCGTCACCGGCGGGATCGCGACGCAGGTCGAGACTTGGCTCGCCGAACCGGTGCGCACGCAGCCGTGGACGTGTCTCGGCGGCGCGTTCGACGAGACCGGCCAGATCGCGCTGCCGGCCGACGTCGCGGTGACGGACCTGCCGGCCGATACGGCCGTGCGCGACCGCTTCGTCGATTTCACGTCGCATTACGTGTTCGATCCGGCCGCGCACGTCGTGCAGGTTACGCGGCGGATGACGGCCGAATTCGGGCGGCAGGTCTGCACGGCCGACGAGTTCACCGCGCTGCGCGCGTCGCTCGAACGCATCGAGCGCGACACGCAGGCGCAGATCGTCGTGCGGGCGAAGCAACGTTGACGGCCGGGCGCGGCACGTGTGCGCATGCGCCCGGCATGACCCGACGCGCGCGGCCGAAGCGGGCCGTCGCGCAGGAGACGAACATGACGGAACGGGAACACGAAATCGCCGAGCTGTCGAAGGAATTGCTGGGACGGATCGTGCAGGGCACGGTAACGAGCGGAGCGCCGGTGGATGCGCAACAGTGCGCGGCGCTGGCCGTGCAGTGCGCGACGGCGCTGATCGACCGGCTGGACGCGCGCAGCGGCTGAGCGGGATCGTTGCCGGCGGCGCACGATCGCGCGAAGCGTGCGTGACGCGACAGGCGTTTGCCGTGCCGCGCGTTACGCGTCGGCGGGCGCGTCGGCTTCCGCGCGCACCGCGCCCGGCGGCCGTCCGACCACGCGCTTGAACGCGCGGCTGAACGCGGCGAGCGACCCGTAGCCGAGCCGGTACGCGACTGCCTCGATCGTCTCGCGATCGCGCGCGATCCACTGTGCGGCGAGCCGCATCCTCAGCTCGGTCAGGTAGCGCACCGGCGTCATCCCGGTGGCCGCGAGAAAGCGCTCCGCGAACACCGAGCGCGACACGCCCGCTTCGGCGGCCAGTTCCGCGACGCTCCAGTTGCGGCCCGGATCGCGATGCAGCGCGACGATCGCGCGGCCGAGCTTCGGTTCGCGCAGTGCCTGCACCCAGCCCGTCGCGTCGCCACAGCCGCACTCGACCCAGCCGCGCACGATGAACGCGGCGACGACGTCCGCAAGCCGCGCGAGAATGCCCGCGAAACCCGCGCGCGCGGAGCACGATTCGCGCTCCATCGCGTCGAGCATCGGCCGGATTTCCGGGTAGCGCGCGAGCAGCGTGCCGACGTGCATGAACGCCGGCATCGTGCCGACGAGCGGCTGCATGCCGCCGAGATCGAGTTCCATGCACGCGCTGAAGATCAGCGCATCGCCGGCGGCCGGCTCTGCCGCCGCGCACGACGCCGCGCCGACCGACGCGACCGTATCGCAAATCTTCGCGGCCTCGAACCCGCCGATCTCGCGGCACGGCGCGTCCGGATCGGACAGCAGCGCATGCTTGCGGCCGTGCGGCAGGAGGATCGCGTCGCCGGCCTCGAGCCGGACCGTCGTGCCGTCCGTGTCGCGCAGCAGTACGGGGCCGCGCCCGACGAAATGAAACTGCGCGCGGCCCGGCGCATGCCCGAAGCTCAGCCCGAACGGCCGCGGCACGTGGATCCGGCGGTATTGCACGCCGCTCAGGCGCATCCCCAGCAGCAGCTCGCTGACGAGGTCGTGCACGTCGGGCACGGGAGGAAGCAGCGGGTCGGACATGTTGAGATTTCGGACGATTGATCAACAATGACGGATTGTATGTCATAGACCGTCCTGCCGCCGCTCCTTACGATACGTCGACATCAGTACTTTCCCTATACGACACGGAACGACGCATGAATCCCGGAATCTCTTCTGCCGCCACCCCGGCCGCACCGCGCGAGCCGGCCTGGGGCGCCGTCTTCGCGATGACGCTCGGCGTGTTCGGTCTCGTCACCGCCGAATTCCTGCCCGCGAGCCTGCTCACGCCGATGGCCGACAGCCTCGGCGTGACCGAGGGCGTCGCCGGCCAGGCCGTCACGGCCACCGCGACGGTCGCGCTCGTCACGAGCCTGCTGATCTCCGCGCTCACGCGCACGATCGACCGCCGCCGCGTGCTGCTCGCGTTCTCGGTGCTGCTCGTCGCGTCGAATCTCGCCGTTGCGTTCGCGCCGAACCTGGCCATGCTGCTGATCGGCCGCGTCGTGCTCGGCATCGCGCTCGGCGGCTTCTGGACGATGGCGACCGCCACCGCGATGCGGCTCGTGCCGACCGCGATGGTGCCGCGCGCGCTGTCGATCATCTTCAGCGGCGTCGCGGTCGCGACGATCGCGTCCGCGCCGATGGGCAGCTACTTCGGGCACCTGATCGGCTGGCGCAACGTGTTCCTGATCGCGGCCGGGCTCGGCGGCGTCGCGTTCCTGTCGCAAGTGATCACGCTGCCGTCGATGCCGCCGAGCGGCACCACGCGGCTGCGCACGCTCGTCGACGTGCTGCGCCGGCCGACCGTCGGCCTCGGGATGTTCGCGACGATCCTCGTGTTCACCGGACATTTCGCGTTCTTCACGTATCTGCGGCCGTTTCTCGAACAGGTCGCCGGCGTCGGCGTGAACGGGCTGTCGGCGATCCTGCTCGGCTACGGGATCGCGAATTTCGTCGGCACGTCGCTCGCGGGCCGCGTGCTCGAACGCCGGCTGCGGCCGATGCTGATCGGCATGCCGGCGCTGATGGTCGTGCTCGGCGTCGCGCTGGTCGCACTCGGCCGCGCGCCGATGCTCGATGCGGTGCTCGTCGCGTTGTGGGGGATGGCGTTCGGCGGCGTGCCGGTCGCGTGGTCGACGTGGGTCACGCGCACCGTGCCTGACGAAGCCGAGAGCGCGGGCGGGCTGATCGTCGCGGCGATCCAGCTCGCGATCGCGACGGGCGCGGCGGCGGGCGGTGTCGTGTTCGACGCGAACGGCGCGGGCGGCGTGTTCCTCGGCGCGGCCGCGGTGCTGGCCGTCGCGGTCGCGACGATCGTGACCGGCGTGCCGAAGCGGGTCGGGGTGGCGGCGCTGGCCGAGTGATGCGGCACGCCGATCGCTACGCCGGCTCGCACACTGCGGTGTGAATCGTCGACTGCCGCCGCGCGGGCACGTTGCATGATGCGGCGTGCCCGCGTTTCGCATGCTTCATGACGCTTTATCGGGCCGGGCGATCAGCCGTGTTGCGTGACGATCGCCGCAAGCGCCTTCATCGCCTGAAGGTAAGGGTACGGCCCGTGGCTGATGCGGGCCACGCCGTATTCGGCGAGTTCGGCGAGCGTCGGCGTTTCGGCGACGCGCATGATGTTCACCGGTAGCGGCGACGCGGCCGTCAGCGCGCGAATCAGCGCCGGCGAAACCAGGCCCGGCACGAACAGGCCGTCGGCGCCGGCCGCCGCGTAAGCGCGTGCGCGGGTCAGCACGTCGTCGAGCAGCCGTTCGTCGTGCGTATCGGCCGCGGCCGTGAAGAACACGTCGGTGCGTGCGTTGATGAAGTAGCCGGTCCCCGCGCGATCGGCCGCGTCGCGCGCGGCCGCGAGACGTGCTGCCGCGTCGTCGACGGTGCGCAATGCGCCCGTCGCCGGGAAACTGTCCTCGAGATTGCAGCCGATCGCGCCGGCTTCGATGCTGAGCGCGATCGTGTCGGCGACATCCTCGAGCCGCTCGCCGTACCCGCTTTCCAGATCGACGGTGACGGGCAGGTCCGTCGTCTGCGCGATTCGCGCGAGCACTTCCATCACGAGCGCTTTCGGCATCCGCTCGCCGTCGCCGAAGCCGTTCGCGGCCGCGACCGACCAACTGCCGGTCGCCAGCGCGGCAGCGCCCGCGTCGGCCACCGTGCGCGCGCTGCCGGCGTCCCACACGTTGAATAGCGCGAGCGGCTGGCCCGCACGGTGAAGCGAACGGAAATACGCGGCTTTCTCGGTGTTATTGCGGTTCATGCTCGTCCCTCCGGTGGAAATTCGAATCGGTCGCGTGGTTGAACGATACGCTGATCGTGTCGAGCGCCGCGAGGAAATCGCGTGCGTCGAACAATTCGCCGACGCTGCGTACGCCGCCCGACGTCAACGTCCTGCCGGTCAGCACGCGCATCGTCGCCTCGACGATGATCGGCGCGCTGGCTGCATAGATGTCGCGCCCCGACGCGGTCGCGCGATGCGTGACGCCGTCCTGCACGACGACGGCGTCCATCGCGAACCGCTGCGCCGAACGGCCGAGCGCGTCGACCGGTTGCGGCGGCGGCGTGTCGGCATCGCGCACGTCGCGCAGCGCGAGTGTCGCGAGCCACGACTCGATCGTATCGATGCGCAGATGATGCGCGAGTGTGATCACTTCGGTAAACGGCAGCAGCGTCACGTCGGCGTCGCCGAGCGGCGGCGGGAACGGCCACGTGCGCGTGCGGGCAGCCGGCGGCACCGCGGCCGGCTTGCCGTTGCGCTGGATCAGCCGGATCGCGTGATTGCGTTGGCCGGTCACGCGCGTGCCGTGCGTCGGATGCCAGCTGTCGAGGCCGGTCGCGACGTCGACGCGGTCGATCGGCCGGGCCGGATTCGCGAGCGCCGTCACGAGCAGGTCGGCGAGGCCGCCGTAGAACGCGGCGGCCGGCACGAGCGTCACGCCGGCGGCGCGCGCACGGGTGTCGCGCTGATCGATCAGCGCCTGGACGGCCGGCTGCTCGGCCGTCAGGTCGAGATACGGAATGCGGGCCCGCAACGCCGCATCGGCGACCGGCAGCGCGGTGTCGAGGTACGGGCCCGCGCAGTTGATCACCGCGTGCGCGCCGCGCAATACGGCATCGAGCGCGTCCGTATCGTCGAGCGACGCGACGCGCCACGGCGCCGCGTCGTTGCCGCGTTGCGCGAGCCGCGCGGCATCGCGCCCGATGCGGATCGCGCCGACGCCGCGCCGCTCCAGTTCCGCCACGACAAACCGCCCGGTGTGCCCGGTGGCGCCATACACGGCAACCGTCATTCGATCGTTCATGATCCACTCCGATACAGACCGGTTTGTTTTATAGTACAGACCTGTATCGCCGTCAATCAGGCAGTGCTATCATCGGATGCACTTTTTGCGGGACGGGCGGCCGTCGCGGCCGGGCTGGGATGAAAAAGCGAAACGACACGAACGGGAGCGCGCCCGATACGCGCGAGCGCATTCTGCAAACGGCGAGCGAGCTGTTCTATCGGGAAGGCACGCGGGCGGTCGGCGTCGATCTGATCGTCGCGCAAGCGGGCGTCGCGAAGACGAGCCTGTACCGCCACTTCGCGACGAAGGACGACCTGATCGAGGCGTTCCTGTTGCGCGAGGACGCGGATTTCTGGGCGCACTGGGACGCAGTGGCCGCGCAGTACCGGCGCTCGCCGCGCGACGAGCTCGATGCGCAACTGCAATGGATCGGCGAGCGCATCGAGCGCCCCGGTTATCGCGGCTGCCCGCAAATCAACATCGCCGCCGAATACGCGGACGGCAATCATCCGGCGCGCAAGGTCGCCGTCGCGCACAAGCAGGAATTGCGGCGCCGGCTGAACGAGCTCGCGAGCGCGATGCGGATCGACGAACCGCAGACGTACGCGCTGCGGCTCGCGACCGTCATCGACGGTGCACTGAGCAGCGGGCAGGCGCTGCATGCGTACGGGCCCGTGCGCTTCCTGCAGGAATTCGCGCAACTGCTGATGCCGAAGAAGGGCAGGAAGTAGCGCGCGGGGCCGCGCGGTATCAGTCGCGCGTGGCCGGATCCGCCGACAGCGCGCGCAACTGCTCGCGCAACACGTCGACTTCGCCCGCCGCGAACGGCCGTTCGATCTCGGCGTGCGTCTGCTGCCATAGCGGGAACGCCTCGGTGAGCAGCTGATGGCCGGCCGGCGTGAGCGCGAGCAGGCGGCTGCGCTTGTCGTCGGGGTCCTGCGTGATGGTGACGAGCCCGCGCCGCTCGAGCGGCTTCAGCGCGGCGGTCAGTGTGGTGCGGTCCATCGCGAGCAGCGACGCGACCGATTTCATCGCGGCCGGCTGCGGCCGGTTCAGCGACATCAACAGCGAAAACTGGCCGTTGGTGAGATCCAGCGGACGCAGCACATCGTCGAAGATGCGCGCGAGATTGCGCGCCGCGCGCTGCATGTGCAGGCACAGACAGCAATCGCGCACCATCAGCGTCGTTTCGAACGGAAGATTTTCTTTGCGTGCCATGTTGCAATTGTGTTGATATCAACCTATTGTGTCAAGGGCGAGGAGCGGCAGGTCGCCGTTCCCGTCATCGGACGGAGGAAGCATGAGTGCTCAACAGCAGTTGTATCTCGCGGTATTCCTCGGCAGCAAGGACAGTCCCGGCATGAAGGCGTGGATGGCGCTGCCGGAGGACGAACGGCGTGCGCGCGAGCGGGACGGGATCGCCGCGTGGCATGCGTGGGTCGACCGGCACCGCGACGCGATCGTCGAGCTCGGCGGCCCGCTCGGCAAGACGAAGACGATCGGCAAGGGCGGCGTCACCGACACCGCCAATGCGATGACTGGCTTCACGATCGTGCGCGCGGCATCGCATGACGCGGCGGCCGCGTTGTTCGAAGGCCATCCGCATTTCACGCTGTTCCCGGGCGACGCGATCGACGTGATGCCGGTGCTCGCCGTGCCCGGCATGTGAGTGGCGGCAGGCGCTGCGCGTGCGGCCGAAGCGGTTGAGGTGGCGGAGACCGTCGAGGCGGCCGCGGCGATTGGGCCGGCTGAACACGCCAATTGGCCGCCGTCTGCGCGCGGCGATTTTTCCCGATATCTTGACGGAGACATTGCGATGAAGCTGTACGGATTCGCCGGCACGCGCACGCAACGCGCGCTCTGGGGACTGAAGGAACTGGATGCGGATTTCGAGTTCGTGTCCGTCAACCTGCTGGCGGGCGAGCACAAACGGCCCGAATTCCTGCAACTCAATCCGGCCGGCAAGGTGCCCGTGCTGGTGGACGGCGATCTCGTGATTCCTGAGTCGGCCGCGATCGTGCTGTACCTCGCGGACAAGTATCCGGAGAAGGCGCTGCTGCCCACCGATCCGGTGCTGCGTGCGCACGCTTACCGCTGGGTGATGTTCGCGGTGACGGAACTCGAGCAGCCGCTGTGGCGCATTACGCGGCATACGTTCCTGTATCCGCCGGAGAAGCGGCTGCCGGCCGATATCGAGCTCGCGCGCGAGGATTTCAAGGCGATGGCCGCGATTCTCGACCGGCATCTGGAAGGGCGGGAATTCATCGTTGGCGACACGCTGACTGTCGCCGATTGCGTGACCGCGTATCTGATCGACTGGGCGAGCGAGTGTCGGCTGATCGATGCGTTCCCGCAGTTGCAGGCGTATCTGGCGCGGCTTTACGCGCGGCCGAAGGCGCCGCAACGGATCGCGGACGCGCGCAACGCGGCATGAATCGCTGTCGATCGCGCCGCCGGGCGTGATCGGGATCGGCTGAGCGGTGTCGCGATGGGTTGCCGGCTGAGGTTACGACGCGTCGACAGGGCCGCCCAGCGCGCGACACAGCGCCGACAAGTCGCGAACGGTCAGATGCGGAGACGGGGCACGATGCGCAGCGTGTTTCGTTTCCGTCATTTCGTCGCGCACGACCCACGCGGCCTGCAGCCCCGCGTTCAACGCACCGACGACATCGAGATGAAAATCGTCGCCGGCGTGCAGCAATTCCGCCGCACGCACGCCGAGTTTTTCGGCAGCCGCATGAAAGATCTCCGGCTCGGGTTTCGCGAATCCGAACGCACGCGCGCTGAGCGTTTCGCGGAAGAACTCGCCGCCGCCGGTCAGGCGAAGATCCGCATTGCCGTTCGTCACCGCGATCAGCGGAAACCGCGCGCTCAACCACGCGAGCGCCGGCAACGCATCGTCGAAGAACTCGACCTGGTTCCGCGCGGCATAGAACGCCTCGTATGCGCGGTCGGTCAGCGCGACGTCTTCGTTCGCACGTTCGAGCGCGAGCCGGATCGATCCGATGCGCAGCGCGCGATAGTCGCCGGCGAGATCGGGCCGCGCACGCTCGTATTCGTCGCGCAGTTCACTCAACGCGTGCGGGTTCGGCAGCACGCTGCCGATATTCGGCGCGTGCGCGATCAGCCACGCATGCAGCGATGCCTCCGCACGTGCGACGGACGGGCCGAAGGGCCATAGTGTGTCGTCGAGGTCGAACGAGATGGCGGAAATTTGGGTAACACGCATGGCGGTGGAAGATACCACGCAGTCGTCGTTCACCACGCCCACGGGATCGAACGCCCGGCGCCGTTGTCGAGAGCCTGCCGATACAGGAAGCGCGCGACGGTCAGGTCCTGCAGCGCGAGCCCCGTCATGTCGAACACGGTGATGTCGTTCGGCGAACGATCGACCAGCACGGTGCCGGCGAGCACGTCGCCGATTTCGGTGCGCGGCAGATCCGGCGCCCATTGGCACTCGCCGATGCTGCGCGCCTGCTCGTGATCGTCGACGAAAATGCGTGCCCGCGCGAGGATGCCGTCGGGCAATTCGCGCTTGCCCGCGGAATCCGCGCCGACGCAGGTCAGATGCGTGCCCGGCTGGACAGCGTCCGCGTCGAACAACGCGCCGCCGCCCGGCGTTGCCGTGATCACGACGTCGCTGCCGGCCACCGCATCGTTCGCGCTTCGCGCGATGCGAATGTCGCAGCGTTCGCGGAATGCCGCTTCGAACCGCGGATCCGGCTCGCCGCTGACGTTCACGTACTGCACCGTGCACCGCTGCGGCAGCAGCCGGATCGCATGGTCGAGCTGGACGCGCGCCTGCACGCCGGTGCCGAACACGCAGATGCGCGCGCTGTCGCGCCGCGCGAGCGCTTGCAGCCCGAGGCCGCCCGCCGCGCCGGTGCGCGCGGTGGTGATCGCATTGCCGTCCATGATGCAGAGCGGGCGGCCCGTGGCCGGATCGAACAGCGCGATCGTGGCCTGATGCGGCTCGCCGCCGCGGCTCCGATTGCCGAGCCAGAATCCGGCCGCCTTGAAACCGAGCAGGTCCTGGCTCGCGACGTCGCCCGACTTGATGCCGAACACGCCGCCGGTATGCAGTTTCTCGCGCACGACCGGAAACACGCGCCCGGCGCGCCGGCTGTGCAGCACGAACGCTTCGCGCACCGCCGCCATCACGTGCTCGGCTTGAAGCGCCGGTTCGACCGCATCCCGGTCGAGAAGAAGGAGCTGGGCGTCTGTCGGCATGGTAAGGAGCCTGTCGTGTGCGATGCGACGCGCGGATTTTAAAGTTTGTCTATTTGCGGACAAATGGTCAATGCGGGGCGCGTGTCGATGCACCGGCCGATTTCATCTTGCTGAACCGACGGATCGCGCCACAGCAGCGGTCAGCGTGCACGGGAATTACCAACCGTAGAAGCGCGGCCACGTCTGCACGGCGCCGTCGCCGCTCAGCGCGTGGTATTCCGGGTGCTGCGCGCCGGTCGCGCACGCGTGGTTCGGCAGGATCCGCAACCGGGTGCCGATCGGAAACCGCTTCGCGATGTCCGTATCGGCTGTACCGACGCGCGACACGATCCCGTGTTCCTGATTCGCCGCGCTCATCACGTATTCGCCGAGCACTTCGCCATCCTCGGTGCAGGCTTGCCCGTAGCCGAAATCCCGTGCCTGCCGCTGCGTGCCGCGATCGCGGCTCATCGCCATCCAGCCCGCGTCGACGATCGCCCAGCCTTTGTCCTCCTGATGCCCGATCACGGTCGTCAGCACCGACAGCGCGATGTCGGACAGCGCGCACACGCCGACGTTGTGCATCACGAGATCGAACAGCACGTACACGCCCGCGCGGACTTCGGTCACACCGTCGAGATGCTCGGCGGACAGCGCGGTCGGCGTCGATCCGATGCTGACCACCGGGCACGGCAAGCCGGCAGTCCGGAGGCGCTGCGCGGCGCGCACGGCTCGGCTGCGCTCCTGTTCGGCGATCGCGACGAGCGCGTCGCGGGTGTCGTATTCGTAGCTGGAGCCTGCGTGCGCGAGTACGCCGCCGAGCGTCATGCCGCCGCCTACGAGCGCGCGGCCGACGTCGATCAGCCGATCGTCGTCGGGCGGTATGCCCGAGCGGTGGCCGTCGACGTCGACTTCGATCCAGACTTCGAAACGTTCGCCGTGCTCGCGTCCGAATGCGGCGATCGCATCGGCGGCCGGTACGCTGTCGGTGACGATCTTCAGGTCGCAACCCTGCCGGCGCAGCGCGAGCGCGTGGCCGAGCTTCGCGGGAATCATCCCGACCGCGTAGACGATGTCGCGCACGCCGCCCGCGAAGAACTGCTCGGCTTCCTTCAGCGTCGACACGGTGATGCCTTGCGCGCCGGCCGCGATCTGCGCGTCGACGACGTGCCGGCACTTCGTCGTCTTCACGTGCGGCCGGAAGCGCACGCCGAGCGCGTCGAGATGCGCCTGCATGCGTGCGATGTTGTCGCGCATGCGATCGGCGTCGATCAATGCGGCGGGAGTGTCGATGGATGGAACGCCCATGATGCGTTGTCTCGAGAGTGGCCGATGCGAGCACTGTAGGGCGTTGGGTGCGTTGCGGGTTTAACGTGTGCCAAATCCGGCATTAACCGGCGTTTAATCGCGGGATGCGGCGCGCGCGTTGTTGCGCCACGGCGGCGGATCGAGAAATTGCTTCGCGGCTTCGAGGAACGCCCGTTGCCGCGCGGAGCGGCCGGTGCGCGACGGCAGCAGCGCGGTCACGGGCGCCGGCGGCAGATGCCAGTCGGGCAGCAGCCGGACGAGCTTGCCGCTCGCGAGCAGCGGCGCGACGTCCCATTCGGATCGCTCCACGATGCCGAGCCCCGCCAGCGCCCAGTCGGTGATGACGGTGCCGTCGTTCGACGACAGCGCGCCCGTTACTCGAATCACCGCCGATCGCCCGGCTTCGCGCTTGCCATCGACCCTTTGCGTGAAGCGCCAGCGCGGAATGTCCTCGTCGTTCTCGCGCAGGCACAGGCAGTCGTAGCGAGCGAGGTCGGAAGGATGGTTCAGTGCGTGGATGCGGCGCGCGTAACCGGGGCTCGCGCACAAGAAGCGCTCGTTCGGCGCGAGCGGATAGCCGATCCACGACGACGATTTCAGGCTGCCGACGTGGATCACCACGTCCGCGCCGGAACCGCTGGCGAGCGGGCTCTCCGACAGATGCAGCGAGATGTCGAGCTTCGGATTCGCTCGCTGCACGTCGCGCACGATCCGCGCGACGTACTTGCGTCCGAAACCGAACGGTGCGACGACGCGCAGCGTGCCGCGCACGCCGCCGTGATCGCCTGTTACGTTGCCCGGCAGCGCGTCGACGCGCTCGAGAATCTCGACGGCCTCCTGATAGAGCCGCTGCCCTTCGTCGGTCAGCTCGATGCCTTTGGGCTGTCGCACGGCGAGCCTCACGTCGAGCCGGGACTCCATCCGCTGCAGGCGGACCGTGACCGCGGGCGGCGTGAGGTCGAGCAGGCGGGCGGCAGCGGCCAGGGAGCGCGACGCGCCGATTGCGCGCACGAGCCGAAGATCGTCGAGGTCGAGCATTTCTTGTCGGTTAATGCTGGCGTGGCCGGGCGTTAATTAAACATCACATCGGGCGTCGAATCCATCGATGCGCATGGACGCGTATCGATGCAGCATGCGGGCTTCCCGTGCCGCGAGCACCGCGGCTGTCGCGCGAGTTCGACGCAAAGGCCGCGCGCCGCAGCAAGTCGCGCTGATGCGCCGCAACATCCCCGGGTAGCCCAATAGCCGGCAATCCGACGTCATCCGGACGGCGTTCGGCGCGGCGCAAAAGCATGCACACCGCCGTGTTCTGTCCCCCGACTTCTCCCGGGTTCGCCCGCCACAGGGCAAAATACGGGTTTTCCGTACCCGCGAGGGTGCGTCCGAATCATGCGCCGGGCCGGGCAGTGCGCGACCGCACGCCGCCGCCGGGCGCCAGGCAAGTTGCTCGCCGTGTCGCGAGCCCACAGGAGTCCAGACCCCATGCCCGAATCCAACCTGTCCTTCTTCGGCCGGCTGTCGCTGGCCGTCGGCACGTTCTTCTCCGTACTCGGCAATCGCGAGTTCGCGGCCGACGTGCTGCGCTTGCGCGATGGCGTCGCGGCACCCGCGCCGATTGCCCCCGCCCCGGTCGCACCGGCTCCCGCCCCGGCCGCGGCACCCGCTCCCGCGCCCGTGAAGGCGCCGGCTCCGGAGCTGCGCGAAGCGAGCCCGCAAGCCGCGCTGCAACTGCTCGGCCTGCTGCAGCGCGACGCGCGCTTCATCGATTTCGTCGAGGAAGACATCGCCGGCTACGCGGATGCCGACATCGGCGCCGCCGCCCGTCTCGTGCACGACGGCTGCCGCGCCGCGCTACGCGAGCACTTCACGATCGTGCCGGTGCGCGATGAAGCGGAAGGCAGCCGCGTGACGCTGCCCGCCGGCTTCGACGCGACGGCCGTGCGCGTGACCGGCAACGTGGTCGGTTCCGCGCCGTTCACGGGCACGGTCAGCCACCGCGGCTGGCGCGTGACCGACGTGCGCCTGCCGAAGCTGACGGGCAGCCACGATGCCTCGGTGATCGCACCGGCGGAGGTGGAACTGTGAGCGATCCGCGCTATTCGATCGGTATCGATCTCGGGACGACCCACTCCGCGCTGTCGTACGTCGACAGCGCCGCCAGCGACGGCGAAAAAATCGCGCAGCAGGTGCTGCCGATCCCGCAGCTGACCGCGCCCGGCGCGCTGGAGTCGCGCGACCTGCTGCCGTCGTTCCTCTATCTTCCGCATGAAAGCGAGCTGACGCAGGGCGATTTGACGCTGCCGTGGACGGACTCGCGCGGCTTCGTGGTCGGCGAGATGGCGCGCACGCGCGGCGCCGGCACGCCGATCCGCCTCGTGTCGAGCGCGAAGAGCTGGCTGTGCCATCCGGGCGTCGACCGCCGCGCGGCGATCCTGCCGAGCGATGCGCCGCCCGAAGTGGCGCGCGTGTCGCCGCTGGAAAGCTCGATTCGCTACCTGACGCACCTGCGCGAAGCATGGGACCACGCGCATCCGGACGCGCCGTTCGCCGACCAGGACGTGACGGTCACGATCCCCGCGTCGTTCGATCCGGCCGCGCGCGAACTGACCGCGGAAGCCGCGCGTGCCGCCGGCTACTCGCGGATGACGCTGCTCGAAGAGCCGCAGGCGGCGCTCTACAGCTGGATCCAGAAGAGCGAAGGCGGCTGGCGCAAGCAGGTGCAGGTCGGCGACCTGATCCTGTGCGTGGACGTCGGCGGCGGCACGACCGACCTGTCGCTGATCGCGGTGGTCGAACGCGACGGCAATCTGGAGCTGCATCGCGTGGCGGTCGGCGAGCACATCCTGCTCGGCGGCGACAACATGGATCTCGCGCTCGCGCACGTCGTCGCGCGCAAGCTCGCGCAACAGGGCACGCAGGCCGATCCGTGGCAACTGCGCGCACTGACCTACGCGTGCCGTTCCGCGAAGGAAACGCTGCTGTCCGATCCGGCGACCGACGCGGTGCCGCTCGTCGTGCCGAGCCGCGGCTCGAAGCTGATCGGCGGCTCGATCCGCACCGAACTGACGCGCGCCGAGCTCACGCAGACCATTCTGGAAGGCTTCTTCCCGCAGGTCGATGCGGCCGCGCGTCCGGTGAGCCGCGCGCGCGTCGGCCTGACGCAGCTCGGCCTGCCGTATGCGCAGGACGCGGGCATCACGCGCCATCTCGCGGCGTTTCTCGGCCGCCAGGTCGCGGCGCTCGACACGCTCGAAGGCGTGCAGCGTACGCTGCCGCACGGCGCGACGTTCCTGCATCCGACCGCGGTGCTGTTCAACGGCGGCGTGTTCAAGTCGACGCTGCTCACGCAGCGCGTGCTCGATACGCTCAACAGCTGGCTCGCCGCCGAAGGCGCGCCGGCCGCGCGCCTGCTCGAAGGCGCGGACCTCGATCTGGCGGTTGCGCGCGGCGCGGCGTATTACGGCTACGTGAAGCGCGGCCGCGGCGTGCGCATTCGCGGCGGCACGGCGCGTGCATACTACGTCGCGATCGAATCGGCGATGCCCGCGGTGCCGGGGCTCGAACCGCCGGTGCAGGCGCTGTGCGTCGCGCCGTTCGGGATGGAGGAGGGCACCGACGCGGCGCTGCCGCCGCAGGAGTTCGGCCTCGTCGTCGGCGAACCGGTGCAGTTCCGCTTCTTCGGATCGTCGGTGCGGCGCCAGGATCAGGTCGGCACGCTGCTCGACTACTGGTCGCCGGACGAGTTGCAGGAGCTCGAGGAAATCCAGGCAACGCTGCCCGCCGAAGGGCGCACGGTCGGCGAAGTCGTGCCGGTGAAGCTGCATGCGCGCGTGACCGAAGCCGGCACGCTCGAACTCGAGGCGATCCCGAGCGGCACGGACGAGCGCTGGAAGGTCGAGTTCGACGTGCGCGGCGCCGCCTGAGCGCGATGAAACGCTATACGGTCGGCATCGACCTCGGCACGAGCAACACGGTCGTCGCATACGTCGAGGCCGGGTCCGACACGATCCGCGTGTTTGACGTCGACCAGCTGGTCGGCCCCGGTGCGGTGGCCGCGCAGCCGCTGCTGCCGTCGGTGCGCTATCACCCGGCGGCGGGTGAACTGCCGCCGGATGCGTTGCGCCTGCCATGGGCGTCCGGCTCGACGGCCGATGCGAACGCAAATGCGGACGCGTTCGCCGCACCGCCGGCCGTGATCGGCCGCTATGCGCGCGCGCTCGGCGCGCAAGTGCCGGGGCGGCTCGTGACCAGCGCGAAGAGCTGGCTGTCGCACGCGTCGGTCGACCGGCTCGCGGCGATCCTGCCGTGGGGGGCGGCCGACGGCGTCGACAAGGTGTCACCGGTCGATACGAGCGCGAGCTATCTCGCGCACGTGCGTGCCGCGTGGGACGCGCGGTTTCCCGATGCGCCGCTCGCGAAGCAGGACGTGATCCTGACTGTGCCCGCGTCGTTCGACGACGGCGCGCGCGCGTTGACGGTCGAAGCCGCCAGGCGCGCGAAACTGCCGGCGCTGCGCTTGCTGGAAGAGCCGCAGGCCGCGTTCTACGACTGGCTGTACGGCCAGCGCGCGACGTTGCGCGACACGTTCGCCGCGCCGCGCCGCGTGCTGATCTGCGACGTCGGCGGCGGCACGACCGATCTCACGCTGGTCGACGTCGCACCCGGAGACGACGGTGAGCCGGCCTTCACGCGCGTCGGCGTCGGCGATCACCTGATGCTCGGCGGCGACAACATGGACCTGGCGCTCGCGCGTCTGGTCGAGAGCCGGCTCACCGAGCCCGGCACGCGGCTGTCGGCCGCGAGCCTGTCGCAGCTCGTCGAACGCTGCCGCACGGCGAAGGAGCGGCTGCTTGGCGACGACGCGCCCGCGTCCGTCACCGTGACGCTGCTCGGCGCGGGCAGCAAGCTCGTCGGCGGCGCGCGCTCGGCCGAGCTGACGCGCGACGAAGTCGAACGGATCGTCGTCGACGGGTTCTTTCCGCAGGTCGATGCCGGCGAGCTGCCGCGCCGTGCGCGCGCCGCGATCGTCGAATTCGGGTTGCCGTATGCGAGCGACGCGGCCGTCACGCGGCACGTTGCCGCGTTCCTGAAGCGTCATGCGGAAGGCCCGCTGCCCGACACGCTGCTGCTCAACGGCGGCGTGTTCCGCGCGGGCGCGCTCGCCGGCCGTCTCGCGCAGACGCTCGGCGCGTGGCGCGGCGCGCCGCTCGACGTACTGCACAACGCGCATCCGGACGTGGCCGTCGCGCGCGGCGCGGTGGCGTACGGGCTCGCGCGCGCCGGGCATGCGCCGCGCATCGGCGGCGGCTCCGCGCGCAGCTATTTCCTCGTGCTCGACGATGGCGCTGCCGGTTCGGCGCCGCGTGGCGTGTGCCTGCTGCCGCGCGGGTCGGAAGAGGGGCGCGAGATCCGGCTGGAAGAGCGCACGTTCGCGCTGCAGCTCGCGCAGCCGGTGCGCTTCCATCTCGTATCGACGGTGGCCGACACCGCGTACCGGCCCGGCGATCTCGTCGAGCTGGACGGCGGCGACTTCGTCCGGCTGCCGCCGATCGCGACGGTCGTCGACCGGCAAGCCGGCGGCGCTGCGCACGAAACGCCGGTGAAACTGACCGCGTCGCTGACCGAGGTCGGCACGCTCGAAATGCACTGCATCGCGACCGACGACCCGTCACGGCGCTGGCGGCTCGAGTTCCAGCTGCGCGGCGATGCGGCCGCGCACGCCGACGATACCGCGCTCGCGCGCCATCCGCGTGTCGACCAAGCGATCGAGCTCATCGATCGCTCGTTCGGCAGCAAGTCGGCGAACGTCGCGCCGAAGGATACGCGACGGTTGCGCGCGCAACTCGAGCAGGTGCTCGGCCCGCGCGACGAGTGGGACGTCGCGCTCGCGCGTGAATTGTTCGACGCGTTGCTCGCACGCGCGCGTCGCCGGCGGCGCTCGGCCGATCACGAACGTGCGTGGCTGAATCTTGCCGGCTACTGCCTGCGGCCAGGCTTCGGTCATCCGCTGGATGCATGGCGGATCGAACAGCTGTGGCCGCTGTTCGACGACGGCATCCAGTACGTGAACGACGCGCAGGTGTGGTCCGAGTGGTGGACGCTGTGGCGGCGCGTGGCCGGCGGCCTCGACGACGATGCGCAGGCGCAGGTGCGCGACGCGATCGCGTTCCTCGAACCGTCCGACGACAAGCGCCGCAAGCTGCCGTTCGATCCGGCCAAGGTCGGCCCGGCCGACATGACGCGTTTGTCCGCGTCGCTCGAACGGCTGCCCGTCGAGCGCAAGGTGGAGCTTGCCGATCGGCTGATCGCGCAGTTGCAGAAGCCGGCCGAGCGCACGCTGTGCGCGTGGGCGCTCGGGCGGATCGGGGCGCGGCGGCCGTTCTATGGCAGCGCGCACAGCGTCGTGCCGCCCGAGATCGCGAACCGCTGGCTCGACGCGCTGTTCGCGCTGGACTGGAAGCAGGTCGAACCGGCAGCCTTCGCGGTCGCGCAAATCGCGCGAATGACCGGCGATCGCGAACGCGATTTGCCGGACGACACGCGTGAAGCAGTGATCAGGCGCCTGTCGGCTGCGAATGCGTCGGCGGCGTGGATCGACATGGTGCGTGAAGCGATCGCGTTCGACGAAGCCGACACGGCGCGCGTGTTCGGCGAAACGCTGCCGGCGGGGTTGAAGTTGCTGGCGGGGTGATCAAGGGCGGAATGCGTCGATCCCGGGTCCGGCCTGCACGGTGTGTCGACGTTTCAGCGCGTCAATTGCCGGCTGCCGGCGCGGGAAACACTGGCTCGCCGAGCGTCAGCATCAACCGGTTCGCCCATGCGAAGATCGCGATCGCATGCGACAGGTCGAGAATTTCCTCATGCGTGAGCCCTTCGGCTTCGAGCGCGGCGATGTCGCTTTCGTCGATCGTATCGGGCCGCTCGGTCAGCGCGATCGCATAGCGAATGATCGCGCGTTCGCGCGCCGTCGTGCCGGCCGTCGACGGATCGTCGAACACCTGTTCGATTGCATCGGCAAGTTTCGCGAGCTGCACGAAGCGCTGCGCATGCACCGACGCGCAATACACGCAGCCATTCACGCGCGATACGGCCGTGCTCGCGAGCTCGCGTTCCGCGCGCGACAGTCCGCCCGGGCCGTACATGATCGCGTTGAACACGCCCGAGCGCTGCCGAAGGATCTCGGGCAGATGGACGAGCAACAGGTAATAGTCGGATGTCTTCGCCTGAGGATGGCTCGCTTCGAGCACCGCGCGCTGATCGGCCGTGGCGGCATCGAGCGGCACGGTATCGAGCCATGCGCGCCAGCCGAGCGTGTCGGACGTGAAGCCGTGGGTGGTCGTCGCGGTCATGCGGCCTCCGTCGCGGCGCGCGCCTGCAACGCGCGTGCGGCAAACGCGACACGCAGCTGATACGCGACGAACGCAACGAGCTGCGACAGCGCGACGATCGCGGGTGTGGTCAATCCGGCCGACTTCAGCGCATCGAGATCGGTCTTGCGTGCGTCGACGGGCGCGAGCGTCAGGCGCCGCGTATGCGCGAGCAGCGCGCCGAGGCGGCGAGGCAGCGCGTCGAATGCGTCGGCGTCCGCGTGAGCGATGTCGTCCGGCGTGCCGCCCGCATCGATCAGCCGCGTGCGGTAGATCTCGGCCAGCGCGTGCGCATTCGACCGCAGCGCGACATACCGGGCCGCATGCAGGCGTTCGACCAGCGAAAGATCGGACAGCGCGGGATCGAACAGCGCGGCTTCGCTGAGCTGTGTATGCACGCGCACCTTGTCGCGTGCGCGGCGCAGCGCGGCAACCTTGTCGCCGCCGCGCAGGCCGGCCGCGGTGTCGATCGTGTCCGGCGCGGCGGCCGTCGGAATGGGTTCAGTCATCGTGATGGATTCCAGTCGTCGTGAGAGAGTCGCCGATCGCGTCGGCGTCGCGCCATTCGTCGCCTTGCAGCTCCGCATTCGAGAATGCGACGAGCGCGTCGTAGTGGCGATCGCGATCGGCGTCGAACAGCCGGCTCGCGATGCCGCGCGCGAGCCGTTCGGCGCCCGCGCTGATCGCGGGGATGTCGCCCGACAGCTTGCCGTGGCTGAGGCTCGCCGCGTGGTTGAAGCAGTGGATGCGCGTGATCGCCGGGCACGCGCCGGGTTCGCGCTCCTGGAACGCGAACGCGGGGCCGAGATCGGGCGACTCGGCAAGTTCGTCGAGCGCGGTGTGCGGTTCCGGCCGATAGCGGTCCTTCCAGCGCCGCACGTGCGGCCCGAACGACGCGAATTCCGCGCGGGTCGTCCAGTCCGAATGAAAGCCCGTCGCGAAGATCAGGAAGTCGACCGTGTAGCGGCCGCGCGGCGTGATGACGTCGAGGCCGTCCGCGTGATCGGCGAGCGTTTCGACCGGGCTGGCTGCGTGGAAATGCGCATGCGCGTGCCGAGACACGCGCAGCACGCTGTCGCGCGGCGGCGGCGTCTGCGACGTCAGCGCGTAGTGCATGAAGCGCCACTTCGTCGCATCGTCGAGACCGGCGTAGCCGTGCACGAGGCCCGGGCTGCCGATGCCCGTGAGCTTGTTGATGCGCGGAATGTCCGCGCGACGGAAGAACAGGTCGACGCGTGCGGCGCCCGCTTCGAGCGCGGTGCCGGCATTATCGAATGCCGATGCGCCAGCGCCGACCACGCCGACGCGCTTGCCGGCGAGCGCCGCGAAATCGATCGGCTCGGACGAATGGGCCCAGCGCGTGCGCGGCGCGCGTTGCGCGACGGGCGGCACGTACGGGCCGCCGAGGCCGTCGCGGCCGGTGGCGAGCACGACGTGCCGCGCGAGCAGGGTCTGCGTTTCGCCATTCGCCTGGACGTCGAGTGCGAGCAGGCCATCGTCGCGCGGGCGCAGCGCGACGAGCGCGGTGTCGTTGCGCACGTGCAGGCCGAGCACGCGGCGATACCAGCGCAGGTAATCCATCCATTGCGCGCGGGGAATCTTGTACAGCGCGTCCCACGCGTCGCAGCCATGTTGCGCTTCGAACCACGCGCGAAACGTCAGCGCGGGCAGGCCGAGCGCGGGGCCGGTGAGCTGCTTCGGCGAACGCAGCGTCTCCATCCGCGCGAACGTGACCCACGGGCCTTCGTAGCCGGCCGGCGCGCGGTCGATCACGCACTGGTTGTCGATGCCGAGCAGGCGGAGCTCGGCGGATGCCGCGAGCCCCGCCATCCCGCCGCCGACGATCGCGACGTCGAGCACGCGCGTGCCGTCGACGTCGCGCGGCGGCACCCACGACGGCGCGGGCAGGTCGAGCCAGCGCAGGTCCTGCGCGAGCCGTGCTTCGAGTGCTTCCAGCGAGGCCGGCGTCGTCATGCGGTCTCCTGGCGCGTACGAGCCGTGCGTGTCGGGCGAGCCGCGCGCGACGGGCGATCGCTGCGCAACCGGTCGCCTCGCAACAACGCGTCGTGTACCGATGCGTCGTGAAAGACGACATCGTCGAGCAGCGTGCGCGTCGTCCGGTGCAGTGCGTCGAGCAGCGCATCGACAGCGGCCGTGCGCGTCTTCCCCGCCGGCGTCGCGACACCGAACGCGAACGGAATGTCGACGTCGAGCGGCCGCGCGACGACGCCGTCCACCGGCAACGCGACGCCGGTCGCCGGATCGACGATGCCGATCCCGATGCCCGCGCGCGCGGCCATCACCGCATTCAGCGACGCATTGGTTTCGACGAACACGCGCGCATCGACGCGTGCGGCGGCGAACGCTGCATCGATCCGCTGGCGCAGCCGATGCCGGTTCGCGACGGTCACGATGCGGCGCCGTGCGAGATCGCGCAGTGCGATGCGCGGCTTCGATGCGAGCGGATCGTCGGCGGGCAGCACCGCGACGCACGGCGTTTGCGCGATCCAGCGCACGTCGAGCCCCGCATGCGCGATCGGCAGCGTGACGACCCCGATGTCGGCCGTGCCGGCGAGCACTTCGTGCACGACGTGTTCGGCCGATTCGCTGCGCAGCTGGTAGTGCGGCGCATGTGCATCGTCGGAGAGCGCGGCGAGCGCGGCCGGCACCAGCGTGGCCGCGAGCGACGGCGTCGCCGCGATGCGTACGGGTTCGGCCGCTTCCGCGCCGAGTGCGCGCGCCCGCGCTTCGATCGCGCGCAGGCCGACGAGCGAGCGCTCGACTTCCTCGTAGAGCAGGAATGCACGGCGGGTCGGCGTGACGCGCGGGCCGTGCCGGTCGAACAGCGCGTACCCGAGATCGGCTTCGAGTTCCTGGATCTGCCGCGTGACGGCCGGCTGCGAGCGGCCGAGCAGCTCGCCCGCGCCTGTCACGCTGCCGGCCGACATGACCGCGGAAAAGGCTTCGAGTTGATGCAACTCCATGACGCGTTCCGATGATGCGATTTGCGCATTGTAGGAGCCGGATCATGCGTGATTCATATAATGATTTTTGCTATCGACAGCGCGAAAAGTGCGAAGCGCATGCGCGGGAAACGACACGGAGAGGCGCATGCGTGCATCGGCCACACGCGGCGGCGCGCGCCAAACACCAATCGAATCAATACGCTGCGGCGTATGTCCGAGCGTCGCGCACGGTGTGATATGCGGGACACCGAAGCAAGCGCGTTGCGCTTCGCGCCGCGCGCGATATCGATATGCGCAAAACTTCGTTGGAACGCCCGGAGCCGGATGGTTACATGCCCTCACTCTTTTCGATCCATGGATGTCGGGGGACGCATGAAGGTTTCAGGGAACGGCGCGCGCGGTGCATGGCGGCGCATGGCGGGCACGGTCGCGGCGCTGGCCGCCGCATGGGGTTTGTCGACGGGCGGCGCGCTCGCGGCGGGCGTATCGGGCGAACCGGTGGTGATCGGCGTGAGCGGGCCGCTCACCGGGCAGGACGCGCAATACGGCGAGCAATGGAAGCGCGGCTTCGATCTCGCGCTCGACGAGATCAACGGCAGCGGCGGCATTCATGGCCGCCCGCTCGCGATCGACTTCCAGGACAGCCGCAGCGATCCGCGCCAGGCGGTGGCGATCGCGCAGAAGTTCGTGGCCGACCCGCGTATCGCGATCGAGCTCGGCGACTTCTCCAGCGCGACGTCGATGGCCGCGTCGCCGATCTACCAGCGCGGGCAACTGGTTCAGTTCGGCTTCACGAACTCGCACCCGGATTTCACGAAGGGCGGCGATTATCTGTGGAGCACCGCGCTCAGCCAGGCCGAGGAGCAGCCGCTGCTGGCGCGCTATGCGGTGAAGGAGCTCGGCTTCAAGCGGATCGCGGTGCTGTACCTGAACACCGACTGGGGCCGCACCAGCAAGGACATTTTCGCGAAGGCGGTGACGGGGCTCGGCGCGCAGGTCGTCGCGGCCGAAGGCTATCAGCCGACGGAGAAGGACTTCCGTTCGACGCTCGTGCGGATCGGTGAAGCGAAGCCCGATTCGATCGTGCTGATCTCGTACTACGCGGACGGCGCGCAGATCGTGCGGCAGGCACGCACGTCGGGGCTCACGCTGCCGATCGCGGCGGTCGGCTCCGTGTATTCGCCGAAGTTCCTCGAACTGGGCGGCACGGCCGTGGACGGCGTCTATACGGAATCGAACTTCTTCCCGGCCGAACCGCGTCCCGAAGTGCAGGCATTCGTGCAGCGCTATCGCGCGAAATTCCATGCCGATCCCGATTCGTTCGTCGCACGTGCGTACGACGCGCTGATCCTGTCGGCCGAGGTGCTGCGCCGCTACGGCACCACGCGGCAAGCCGCGCACGACGGTTTCGCGAAAGTGACCGACGTGCCGAGCGTGATCTTCGGCAAGGTGCGCTTCGATCCGCAGACGCGCCGCGTCGCCGGCGCGCGCACCGTGTATCTCGTCGTGAAGCAGGGGCAGTGGGCGCTGTGGGACGGCGCGAAGCCGCAGCTCGCGGCGCGCTGAAAACCATGGACGCATCGTGATGGCTTCCTGGCTCGACTACACGCTCAACGGCCTCATCGTCGGCAACATCTACGCGCTGCTCGCGGTCGGGCTCGCGCTGATCTTCGGCGTGTCGCACCTGATCAACTTCGCGCACGGCTCGGTGTACATGGTCGGTGCGTTCATCGGCTGGCTGTGCCTGATGCGTTTCGGGCTGCCGCTGCCGATCGCGCTCGCGGCGGTCGTCGTCGGGTGCGGCGCGCTCGGCATCGCGATCGAACGTATCGGGCTGCGGCCGTTGCGCCATGCCGCGCGCATCGCGCCGCTGCTCGCGACGATCGGCATCAGCTTCATCCTCGATCAGCTCGCGCAGCTCGCATTCGGCGCCGACCCGCGCGCGGTGCCGACGCCGCTGCCCGACTGGCACCTGCGGATCGCCGGCGCGACGCTCGGTTCGCTCGACCTGCTGATCGCCGGGATCGGCATCGCCGCGGCCGCGCTGCTGTACGGCTTCCTGCGCTTTACGCGGCTCGGCTGGGCCGTACGCGCGACCGCGCAGGATCGCGATGCGGCGCTGCAGATGGGCGTCGACGTCGATCGCGTGAACCAGACCGTGTTCGCGATCGCGTGCGCGCTCGGCGGCGTGAGCGGGCTGCTGGTCGGCATGTACTACAACAGCATCGATCCGGCGATGGGTTTCCAGGCGACGCTGAAGGGCGTCGTCGCGCTGCTGATCGGCGGGCTCGGCAACGTGCCGGGCGCGATCGCGGGCAGCCTGCTGCTGGGGCTCGTCGAAAGCTACGGCGTCGCGCTGTTCGGCACGAGCTATCGCGACCTGTTCGCGTTCGGTCTGCTGATCGTGTTCCTCGTGTGGCGGCCGAACGGCCTGTTCAGCGCGAAGCGCGCGCTGCCGCCGGAGCCGATGACGGGCACGTTCCTCGCGGCCGCGAAGGCCGTGCGCGTGCCGCGCCCGATGCTCGCGGCGCTGATCGTGCTGGCGGCCGTGCTGCCGTGGCTCGGCGCGTCGCCGTACGTGCTGCAGACGCTGACCAACGCGTGGCTGTACGGGTTGCTCGCGCTGAGCCTCACGCTCGTCGCGGGCACGGTCGGGCAGATCTCGCTCGGCCATGCGGCGCTGCTCGTGATCGGCGCGTATGCGTCGGCGCTGCTGTCGTCGGATCTCGGCTGGTCGCCGGCCGTGACGATTCCGTGCGCGGGCGTCATCACCGCGGTCCTCGGCACGCTGCTCGTGTACCCGGCGTTCCGGCTGCGCGGGCACTATGTGTCGATCGCGACGCTCGGGATCGGCGAAGTGGTGAGCCTCGTGATCCTGAACTGGGACGGCCTCACGCGCGGCCCGCTCGGCATCACAGGCATCGTGCCGCTGCCGTGGGCGACGAGCGCACGCGCCGCGTACTGGTTCACGCTCGCGGTGCTCGTCGCGTTCGCGCTCGTGCAGCTGCGGCTGTTGCGCTCGCATCTCGGCCGCACGTTTCGCGCGGTGCGCGAGGACGACGTCGCCGCGCGCGCGCACGGCATCGCGCCGAACCGCTACAAGGCGATCGCGTTCGCGGTCGGCGGTGTCGCAGCCGGCGTGAGCGGCGGCATCGCCGCGCATCTGTACAGCTACATCAATCACCAGACCTTCGATTCGCAGGTGTCGATCCTCGCGCTGACGATGGTGATCCTCGGCGGCCTCGGCAACGTGCTCGGCGGTGTCGTCGGCGCGATCGCGCTGATCGGGCTGCCGGAGCTGTTCCGCTGGGCGGCCGACTACCGGATGCTGATCTACGGTCTCGTGCTGCTGCTGCTCGTCCGGTTCCGGCCGCAGGGCCTGCTCGGTACGGTGTGAGGAGGAATGAGATGACCGCTGTTCGACCCCTGCTCGACGTGCAGGGCCTGACGCGCCGCTTCGACGGCGTGACCGCGCTCGACGGCGCGAGCCTGACGCTCGCCGACGGCGAGCTGCTGAGCGTGATCGGCCCGAACGGCGCGGGCAAGTCGACGCTGTTCAACCTGATCGCGGGCGCTGACCGGCCCGATGCCGGCCGCGTGACATTCGACGGCCGCGACATCACCGGAACGGCGCCGGAACGGCTCGCGGCGCTGGGCATCGCGCGCACGTTCCAGCACGGCCGCGTGTTCGGCAACCTGAGCGTGCTCGACAACGTGCTGCTCGGCGCGCATGCGCGCTTGCGCGCGGCGCGGCCTGGCTGGCCGGCGCTCGGCGCGGCGGCCGAAGTGCTGCGCGCACTCGTGCGGCCGGCCTCGGTGCGGCGCGAGGAAGCGGCGCTGCGCGACGAGGCGCGCGACATCATCGCCGGATTCGGCGAACGGCTCACGCCGCGCATCGATCATCCGGCGCACAGCCTGTCGTACGCGAACCGGCGGCGCGTGGAGATCGGCCGCGCGCTCGCGCTGCATCCGCGCCTGCTGCTGCTCGACGAGCCGACGGCCGGGATGAACGAGACCGAGACGGCCGAGATGCTGCAGCTGATCCAGTCACTGAAGGCGCGCGGCCTGACGATCCTGCTGATCGAGCACAAGCTCGAACTCGTGATGCGCGTGTCCGACCGCGTGATGGTGCTCGACAACGGCGTGAAGATCGCCGAAGGCGCACCGCGTGACGTGCGGCACGATCCGCGCGTGATCGAGGCCTATCTCGGCCGCCGCCATGCGGGCGGCGCGGCTACCGAGCGCACCGTGCAGGCGGCCGCATGAGCGCACTTTCTTCGGAACCCGATACGACCATGACCGACGCGCTGCTGAAACTCGAACACCTCGATACGTTTTACGGACCGGTGCAGGTGCATTTCGACGTGAGCTTCGAAGTCGGCCGCGGGCAGATCGTCAGCCTCCTCGGCGGCAATGCGAGCGGCAAGTCGACGACGATGAAGCTGATTCTCGGGCTGATGCGGCCGCGCCGCGGTGTCGTGCGCTTCGACGGCGACGACGTGACCGCGCTCGCGACGCCGCAGCGCGTGCGGCGCGGGATCGCGGCCGTGCCGGAGGCGCGGCGGCTGTTCGGCGACATGAGCGTGCGCGAGAACCTGCTGATGGGCGCGTACACGCGCGGCGATCGTGCGGCGGTGGCCGACGACTACGAACGCGTGCTCGACCTGTTTCCGCGTGTGCGCGAACGGCTCGCGCAGCGCGCGGGCACGCTGTCCGGCGGGGAGCAGCAGATGCTTGCGATGGCGCGTGCACTGATGGCGCGGCCGAAACTGATCTGCATGGACGAGCCGACGATGGGGCTGTCGCCGCTCTACGTCGACAAGGTGCTGGAGCTGATCGATGCGATCAACCAGCAGGGCGTGACGGTGTTCATGGTCGAGCAGAACGCGAGCCTCGCGCTGGAGATCGCGCACTATGGTTACGTGCTGCAGACGGGGCGGGTCGTGCTCGAAGGGCCGGCGAAGGTGCTGCTCGACGACGAGCGGGTGCGCGATGCTTATCTCGGTGGGGAGGCGGTGGCAGTGTAAGTGCCGATACGCGGAGCAGAATCATGCTTCGTTTGTGTGCCTCGTCGTCCCCCGCGGAAACGTCAATACCACCGCAAACCCGCCCGCGTCCGGAAACGCGAACCCGACGCGCCCGCCGTGCGCCTTCATCACTTCCTGCACGATCGCGAGCCCGAGCCCCGACCCGGTGCGGCGCTCGCTGCCGTCCGGCGCGATCCGCACGAACGGCTGCAATGCCGCGTCCCAATGCTCGCGCGGAATGCCGGGACCGTTGTCGGTAACGGTCAGCGTGACCGCACCATCAACGTTGCCCGAAGTCGCGACCGACACGACGATGTCGTCCGCGTGCCCATGCAGCAGCGCGTTGTGCAGCACGTTCGACAACGCTTCCTGCAAGCTGATCGCATCGCCGTCGATCCATGCCTGCGGCGCATCGCTGGCGAACGCGACCGCCACGTCGCGCTCGCCAGCGAGCGGAATCGTGCGGCCCAGCACCTCTTTCGCGAGCGCGACGAGTTCGACGGGTTGCAGCGGCACGGCCTCGGTTCGATGAATCACCATCGCATGATTGAGCAACTGCCCCGTGAGACGCCCGACGTCCGAGCACGTCGCGCGCAACGCATCGAGCCGCGCCGCATGACGGGCCGGATCGGCTTCCCCGTCGAGCAATTCGATTTGCGCATCGAGTCGCGCGAGCGGCGTGCGCATCTGGTGCGCGGCATCGGCGATGAAGCGCTGCATCGCGTTGATCCGCTCGGCGAGCCGGCGTATCAGCCCGTTGATCGACCCGATGATCGCGTCGATCTCGCTCGGCGTATCGACGGCCACCGGCCGCAGGTCGGCCGGATCGCGCGCGGCGATGATCGCGCCGATCTGCGCGAGCGGGCGCAGCCCGCGCCGGATCGCGAGCCCGCTCGCACCGATCGCGAGCACGCTCATCAGCAGGATCAGCGTCCATACCTTGATGCTCATGTCGTTCGTCAGCTGCTGCCGCGCGTTGGTTGTCTGCGCAACCGTCACGAGCGCCCAGCCCGGCGTGCTTTCCTCGGGCATGTAGCGCGCGATGGTGGCAGTGCGGATCCGGTGCCCCTGGTAGACGGCATTCGCGAATGCCGGCCCCTGCTTCGCGGCGGCGAGCGTCGCGGGGGTCCCGAGATCGTTGTAGCCGGCGACGACGACACCGCGCGAATCGACGACCTTGTAATAGACGAGGTCGTAGCGCGACAGCGTGGACAGCGCAGCGACCGGCGGATTCAGCGCGAGCACGCCGCCCTGCACGTACAGGTTCTCCGCGACCTGGATCGACGCGCCGGCGAGCAGCTGGTCGTACGCGCGCTCGGCGGCGACGCCCGCGTAGTAGCGTGCGATCGCGGCGAGCGCGAGCGCGCCGGTCGCGACGACGAGCGCGATGAACAGCAGCGTGCGTCCGAACAGCGTCTTCGGGAACCAGTCAATGCGCGGCAATCTGATACCCCATCCCGCGTGCGGTGCGGATCTCGACCGAGCTGCCCTGCAGCTTCTTGCGCACGCGCGTCACGTATTGCTCGACCGCGTTCGCGCTCGGCTCGTTGCCGAAGCTGAACAACTGGTTCAGCAGCTCGTCCTTCGAGAAGATCCGCTGCGGGCGGCTCGCGAGAATTTCGAGGAGCGCGAATTCCTGGCGCGACAACGACAGCGGCTGGCCGTCGAGTTCCGCGAGCCGGCTGCTGCGGTCGATCACGAGGCCGCCGAGCGTCAGCACGTCGTTCGCGTGGCCGCTGTTGCGGCGCAGCAGCGCCTGCACGCGCGCATCGAGCTCGCGATAATCGAACGGCTTCACGAGATAGTCGTCGGCGCCGAGGCCGAGGCCGCTCACGCGATCGTCGATCGCCGAGCGCGCGGTGACGAGCAGCACCGGCGTCGTGCTGCCCGCTGCGCGCAGGTTGCGCAGCACCGCGAAGCCGTCGAGGCCGGGCAGGTTCGCATCGAGCACGACGAGATCGAAGCGCTCGACGCGCAGCAGGCTGTTCGCGGTCGAACCGTCGGTTTCGAGGTCGACGGCATGGCCGAGCCGCGCGAGCCGGCTGCGGATCGCCGCGCCGATTTCGGCATCGTCCTCCACGACGAGAATGCGCATGGTGCCGTTTGAAGGGTGAGGGTTAGGGGTTTTCCCGAGGCCGGGATGTCAGCATTTTCTCAGACTCGCTCGATAACCTGTGTTCAGCCGGAACGAGCGACGACGGCATTAATACCAGAGGAGACGACAACATGCAGCATGTCACGCGCACGACGAACGCGCGGCCGGACCGGCGGCGTAGCGCGATGGCGGCTGCCGCGCCGGCGCATGCCGCGCGCCGCACGGAGACGCGCGAATGTTGACGTCAGCCCGCCGCCGCACGATGCTCGCCGCCGGCCTCGGCATGCTGGGCGCGCTCGGCGCGCCGTCGCTGGTGCGCGCGAAGCCGCGCACGGTGCGGATCTCGAAGGGTTATGGCGTGCTGTATCTGCCGCTGCTCGTGATGGAGAAGCAGCGGCTGTTCGAGCGGCACGCGGCGCGGCACGGGCTGCGCGACGTCGCGGTCGAATGGGTGCTGCTCGACGGCGGCAATTCCGTCAACGACGCGATGATGGCCGGCACGCTCGACTTCGCGGGTGCCGGCGCGCCGGGTTTCATCGAGCTGTGGGCGCGGGCGCGTGGCATTCCGAACGTCGAGGTGATCGGCATCAGCGGATTGTCGACGACGTCGCTGTCGCTCAACGCGAACCGTCCCGGTCTCGCGTCGCTGCGCGACTTCACGCCGTCCGACCGGATCGCGGTGCCGGGCATCCGCACGTCGCTGTCGGCGGTCGTGCTGCAGATGGTCGCGAGCCGGCAACTCGGCGCCCGGCATTTCGCGCAACTGGATTCGATCACCGTGAACCTGCCGCATCCGCAGGCGATGCAGGCGCTGATTCGGCGCGAGAGCGGCGTCACCGCGCACTTCACGTCGCCGCCGTTCTCGACGCTCGAGTTGCGGCAGCCGGGCATTCATCGCGTCGTGAACTCGATCGACGTGCTCGGCCCGATGACGCTCGACGTCGTGTTCGCGCCGAAGCGGCTCGTCGATGCGGAGCCCGCGCTCGCCAGCGCGTTCCTCGGCGCGCTCGACGAAGCGAACCGGCTGATCGCGCAGGACCCGCGCACGGCGGCCGCGTTGTATGCGGCGTCGTCGGGTGTCGGCGTGTCGCACGACGACGTGATGCGGATGCTCGCCGCGCCGGACACGCGGTTCTCGGTGCGGCCGAACCAGCTGATGGACTACGTCGAGTTCCTGTATCTCGCCGGCACGATCAAGGCGAAGCCGCGCGCGTGGCACGAGATGTTCGCGCCGATGCTCGACGATTACCCGAGCGGCTGACGGCTTCCATCCGACAGCCGGCCACGATTTCCTCGAACACCATGGCGCACGCGCGTTCGTCGCGCGCGGCGCCGAATCAACCGACAAGCAACCGATTCACGGAGGAGCCCGCAGTGAATGCCACCACCGAAACCCTGGACCCCGCGTCCGCCGAAGAGCAGCGCATCATGTCGAAGATGGCGCGGCGCCTGCTGCCCATCCTCGTCGTGATGTTCCTGATCGCGTTCATCGACCGGCAGAACGTCGGCTTCGCGAAACTGCAGATGGTGCACAGCCTCGGGATGACCGAGGCCGCGTTCGGTCTCGCGTCGTCGCTGTTCTTCATCGGCTACCTGCTGTTCGAGGTGCCGAGCACGCTCGCGTTGCATCGCTACGGCGCCCGCGTGTGGCTCGCGCGGATCATGCTGACGTGGGGACTCATCACCGTGCTGATGGGCTTCACGACGTCGATGCCCGCGTTCTGTTCGCTGCGCTTTCTGCTCGGGATCGCCGAAGCCGGCTTCTATCCAGGCGTGATCTATTACCTGACGCTGTGGTTCCCGCAGAGCTACCGCGCGAAGGTGCTCGGCATCTTCACGCTCGGCAGTGCGCTCGCGAACATGCTCGGATCGCTGGTCGGCGGCGTATTGCTGAGCCTGAACGGCGTGTGGGGGCTCGCGGGCTGGCAGTGGGTGTTCGTGGCGACGGGTCTGCCGGCCGTGATCGTCGCGATCGTCGTGTTCCGCGTGCTGCCGGCGTCGTTCCGCGAAGCGCCGTTCCTCGACGAGCGCGAGAAGCAGATCGTCGCGGCCGCGCTGGAGCGCGAGAAGCCGACGCATGCCGAGCATGCGCAGCCGTGGAAGGCGCTGCTCGATCCGCGCGTGATGCTGTTCGCGGCGACTTACATGCTGATGTCGACGTCGCTGTACGGCGTCACGTACTGGCTGCCGACGCTCGTGAAATCGTTCGGCGTGTCGAGCACGACGAACGGCTTCCTGAGCATGCTGCCGTGGGCGCTCGCGGTGGTGCTGCTCGTGTGGCTGCCGTCGAAGCTGCGCCGCGCGAAGAGCATCCTGCGCACGATCGCGATCGTCGCGGCGCTCGGTGCGCTCGGCTTCCTGCTGAGCCTCGTGCTGCCGTCGACGCCGTTGCGCTTCATCGCGCTCGTGCTCGGCGGTGCATGCATTCCGCTGCTGTATCCGTGCTTCTGGTCGATGCCGCCGCGTTACTTCACCGGCGCGCGTGCGGCGGCGAGCGTCGCGGCAATCAACTCGATCGGCAACCTCGGCGGCTTCTTCAGCCAGAACCTGATGCCGTTCGCCGGCAAGGCGACGGGCACCGCATTCGGGCCGATGATCGTGCCGATCGTGTGCCTCGCGTTGCTCGGGATCGGCGCGCTGGTCGCGTGGACGCGTTCGGAGCGCGGGATGGTGGCGGCGCGGGCGTGAGCGTCCCGTCGGCGGTCCGCGTTGACCGCTTTACCCGTTCGTCCCCGGCGCGTCCGTTCCTTCATGCGCGACCGTCACATGCGTGGACGACACCGGAATATCCACCTCCACCGTCGTTCCTTCGCCGAGCGTCGTATCGATCCGCAGCGTGCCGCCGACGAGATACGCGCGCTCGCGCAGCCCCACCAGCCCGAACGAAGCCGACTTGCGCGGCGCGCCCGGATCGAAGCCCGCGCCGTCGTCGCGAATCGTCAGCGCGATCATCTCGTCGCGGTACAGGAGCTCGACGGTCGCGCATGACGCGGCCGCGTGCCGCGCGACGTTGGCAAGCGCCTCCTGCGCGATGCGGAACACGGCCGTCGCATACGGTTCGTCGAGCTGCAGTTCGCCCGGCTCGACGTGCAGTGTGCACGCCATCCCGTGACGGTTCCGGAAGTCCTGCACGAGCCATTGCATCGCGGCCGCGAACCCGAGATCGTCGAGCATCAGCGGACGCAGGTCGGATGCAATGCGCCGCGTGGCCGTCACCGCGCCGCGCGCGAGCGCATGCATCGCCGCGATCTTGCGCGCGAGCAGCGCGTCGTCCTGCGGCACGCGATCGAGCAGCCATTCGAGATCGTTCTTCAGCGTCGCGAGGGTCTGCGCGAGTTCGTCGTGCAGTTCGCGCGCGATGCGCCGCTGTTCCGCCTCGCGCGCGGTCGCGCTGATCGCCGCGATCTCGCGCAGCTCCTCGCGCGACGCCTGCAGCGCGCGTTCGGCACGCACGCGCTCCTCGACTTCGCGCCGCAGGTCGCGGTTCGACGCGCTCAGTTGCGCGGTGCGCGCGGCGACGCGCTGTTCGAGCCGTTCGTTCGCGTCGTTGAGCTGCGCGCTCTTCTGCACGACGAGCAGATGCTGGTCGCGCGCACCGGCGAGCGCACGCACCGTCTGCGCATGCAGCCGGCCGTTCTCGAACAGCAGCGCGAACAGCACGATGCCCGACGCGACGAGACCGTAGGTGCGGCCGGCGTAGAAGCCGAGATCGAAGCGCCCATGGTTCAGCATCGATGCCAGCGCGATGTCGAACAGCCACGCGACGAGCACGATCATCACCCACAGGTCCAGCACCGAATGGCGGCGCCGCTGCCGCCACATCAGCACGAGCGCGCCGAGGTTGAGCGTCCATACGATGACGATCGCGTCGGTCATCGTCGGCGTCATCCGGTTGCCCTGCATGATCCGCGGCAGCAGGTCGTGGCCGGCGGTCGCGAGCAGCGCGAGCGCGGCGGTCGCGCCGCCCGTGAGCACGATGCACAGCACGATCGGAATCGCGGCGCGGCGCTGCTCGAGCGACGCCGGGCGCGCACGCGACGCCGCGCGCAGCAGCACGTACGCGGCGACCGCCAGCGGAAAGCCGCCGTGCCAGAACAGATACAGCCACGCGGTGGTCTGTTCGCCCGCGCCGAGCAGGCCCGTCGGCGTGAACAGCCCCGGAAAGGTCAGCATGTGCGTGCCGGCCATGAAGCCCGTGAACAGGTAGCCGCCGGCGAGCGCGAGCAGCGATTTCTCGCGCAGGATCGCGTACTGGCCGAGCAGCAGGCCGGCCGTCACCATGTCGTTGACGACGATCGCCGACTGGTACACGGGAATGAAGCCCCACACGCGAGCAAGCGGCATGCCGGCGAACGGCGCGATCGCGACGAAGATCAGCGCCGACACGAGCACCGTCGCGATCGCGAGCCGCCGCTCGCGCCGGCCGGGCGGCAGCGACGACATGAACAGGCGCGACGGGTCCGGCGCGTCGTTATCGTCGTCGCCGCCGGCGGCGGAGCGGAAGCGCAACGCGCCCATCATGCGTCGCCGACGTCGAGGTCGAGAGCGTGGCGCACCGCGTAGCGCACCAGCGCGGCTTCGTGCGGCAGGTCCATCTTCTCGAGGATGCGCGTCTTGTACGTGCTGACCGTCTTCGCGCTCAGCGTGAGGTCCGATGCGATTCGCGTGACCGTCTGGCCGGCGACGATGCGGCGCATCACGTCGAGCTCCCGCGCCGACAACCGTTCGTGCGGCAGCATGCCGGCCGGCGAGCGCAGCGTGCGCGCGAGACTTTCGGCCGCCGACGGGCTCACGTAGACGCCGCCCGCCGCGACCTTCGCGACTGCCTCGACGAGCTCCGTGGCCGCGCTGTCCTTCGTCAGGTAGCCGGTCGCGCCGGCCTTGAACGCGCGCGCCGCGTACTGCGTCTCCGCGTGCATGGTCAGCACCATCATCCGCAGCGACGGCGCATGCGTCTTGATCAGCCGGATCAGATCGATGCCGGTCGGCCCCGGCATCGACAGGTCGAGCAGCAGCACGTCGGCGATGCGGCGCTCGGCCAGCGCGAGCGTGGCGGCGCCGTCGCTCGCTTCGCCGACGACTTCGAATCCGCCGGCCGCTTCCAGGATGTGACGCAGCCCGTCCCGCATGACTGCGTGATCGTCAGCCAGAATTACCCTGATCATCTAGCGACCTCTTCGGGATGGCGCCGCGGGCTGCGCTGCCGGGTGTCGCCGCGGCCGTTCTTCTGATCAATATATTCCGCCGAAGCGGGAAATGCTGCATCTGAAGGAAATTTTTGAGACATCCGGGGGGCGAATGTATCTTGAAAGGAAATAGTCCGCGCGAAATGGTACAAGCCCCGCGGCCAGACGGGGCCGGCATTCCGGCTGAGCCGCGTTCTTTCGGCGGCCCCGGCGCCTCGCGGCTCACGCCGATTAGGAGATAAACTGGTGCCCGATTGCACTGTTCCGCCCGCAGGAGCACTCACGATGATCGACCTCGCCGAGATACTGCCGTCCGCGCTGCCCGATGCCGTCGCGTGGGCAGGTGCGCAAGCGGCGCACGGGCTCGCAAGCGGTGTGCCGCTGACGCCTGCGCAGGCCGACGACGCGCGCGCCGTGGGCGTCGCGCAGCCGGAGCGGATTCGCGTCGTGATCGTCGACCGGCTGCCGTTTCCGGACACGCCGGCGCTGGGCGCGATCGCGCGCGACACCGGGCTGCTGTCGCCCGGAACGATCGGCCTCACGCTCGGCCATGCGGTGTTCGTGCTGCGCGGCCACGACACGCGACGCCTGCTTACCCATGAATTCCGCCATGTGCATCAGTACGAGGCAGCCGGGTCGATCGGTGCGTTTCTCGCGCGCTATCTGCACGAGATTGCAACCGTCGGCTATCACGACGCGCCGCTCGAAGCCGACGCGCGGCAGCACGAGTTCGACTGACGCCGCCGGCCGCCGCGAACGCACGCACGTGCCGATGAACGCTCCCGACGCCCCCGCCGGCCCGCTGCACGCGCCCGGCGCCGTCACGCCGCGCGGCCCGCGATGAGCGAGACGATCCACGCGTGGCTCGGCGCGATCGGCGCCCATCCGGCGCTCGTGCTGGCGATCGTGTTCGCCACCGCCTGTGCGGAGGCGATCGCGCTGATCGGCACGGTCGTGCCGGCCGGCGCGGTGATGTTCGCTGCCGGCACGCTGATCGGCGCGGGCGCGCTCGATGCGTGGACGACGATCGGCGTCGCGGCCGCCGGCGCGATCGCCGGCGACGGGATCAGCTACGAGCTCGGACGGCGCTACCGCGGCGCGGTGCGCAACGGCTGGGTCAGGCTGGGTTACGCGGATGCCTATGCGCGCGGCGAGCAGTTCGTGTTGCGCCACGGGATGAAGAGCATCGTGCTCGCGCGCTTCCTGGCGCCGGTGCGCGCGGTCGTGCCGGTCGTGGTGGGCTGCGCGACACTGCCGCGCCGTTCGTTCTATCCGGTCAACGTCGTGTCGGCGCTGATCTGGGCGCCCGTGCACGTCGCACCGGGCATCCTGTTCGGTGCATCGGCCGCGCTCGCCGCGGCGATCAGCGTGCGGGTCGCCGCGATCCTGCTTGTCGTCGCCGCGCTGGTCGCGCTCGTGTGGATCGGCGTGCGTGTCGCACTGCGGCGCGGCTGGCCGTTGCTGTGCCGTGCGGCCGCCGCGGCCATCCATGCCTGCATGGAGCACTGGCCGCGCTTCGGCGCGTGGCTGCACGACGCGATCGTGAAGGTGCGCCGCCTGCCGGGCGCGGTGCCCGTGTTCGCGCTGCTGTTCGTCGGCTGCGTATGGCTGTTCGCCCGCATCGTGCAGGACGTCGTCGCGAACGATCCGCTGATGCACGCCGACATCGCACTCTATGCGTTCCTGCAGAACCTGCGCACGCCACCCGTCGATGCGGCGATGCGCGCGCTCGCAGTGCTGCACGGCCACGATACGGGGCTGATCGTCGCGGCCGCGTTCCTCGTATGGCTATTGATTCATCGCTGCTGGTGGACGGCGGCGTGGTGGCTCGGCACGATCGGCATCGCGGTCGTGCTCGTGCCGGCGTTCGGCGTCGGCCTGCCCGGCACGACGCCCGCGAGCCTGCCGCCCGGCGCGCCGCACATGCCGCTGGCCGACGCCGATGCGGCGTTCGCGATGCTCGCGAGCAGCGGCATCGGCTGGGTGCTGACGCGCGACCGGCCCGCGCTGTGGCGCATTCCGGTCGTGACGGCGGTCGTGCTGTGGATCGTGCTCGGCGGCTTCGCGCGGCTGTACGTCGGCGAGACGTGGCTGTCGGGGCTGCTCGGCGGATGGAGCCTCGGGCTCGGATGGTTCGCGGTGCTGGCGGGCGCGTATGCGTACTGGCAGGTGCGCGAGCACGTGCAGCCGCGCGGCGCGCTCGTCGCCGTGCTCGTCGTGCTCGCGACGGCCGGCGTATGGACGGTGCCCGCGCAATGGCAGCTCGATCGCGCGGCGCGTCCGCATGGGGGCGACGTCGTCGCGATGACCGTCGATCAGTGGCTGCGCGGCGGCTGGCAACGCGTGCCGACGCGGCGCACCGAGATCGGCGGCGATCGCGAGGAACATCTGTCGCTGCAGTGGTGCGCGACGTCGGACACGCTCGACCGCCATCTTGCGCTGGCCGGCTGGCAGCGCGCGACGCCGTGGTCGCCCGCGACCGCGCTGCGCTGGTTGCTGCCGCAGGCGCCGGCCGATGCGTTGCCGGTGCTGCCGCGCTACACGCACGGCGAGAGCACGCGCCGCGTGTTCGTGCGCGTCGATCCGGCGCATCCGGACAGCCGGCTCGTGTTGCGGCTGTGGCGGTATCCGTACGTGCTGCAGGATGCGCTCGGGACGCGGCCGCTGTGGTACGGCGCGCTGTATCGCGAGACGCTGCATCGGCCTGCGCGGTTGATGACGTTCGTACGCACGGCGACGGTCGACGATGCGGCGACGATCGCGCAGGCGCTCAACGTCGAGCCGAGAATCGAACAGCCGCCGGCGGGGATGAGCACGGCGCCGCGCGCGATGCTGCTCGTGTGGATGGTGCAGCCGTGAAGCGCGCGTGCGACGTTACGCGTGCGACGGCCGGGACGGTTGCGCGGCGACGACGGACAGGCGCAGGCCGACCGTGTCGAGCACCGCGGGTAGCGTTTTGAGCGGGGGGGCCGTTCGGCGACGGCGAATAGAAGTATCGACGTGGCCGGGTGAGGTGTCGGATCGGGCCGATGAAGCGGAATGCACGCTGGTCGACGGCCGGATCGCGACGAAGCGCAACGTCAACGCGCTGCACGGGGAATGTGTCTGCCGCCTTCGCGGCTCCGGGTTTCGGCCATTGAGGGCGGCTTTCCGAACGACAATCATTCTTTCATTCGGCGCGTACGATGGCGATTCGGCCGGACGGTCGATCTCATTGGCGCCGACGGTGTGTTCGACGGCCGCGCATGCGGAGGGAGCGCGGCAATCTCGTTGGCAGTCCCCGGATGGAGCGACACGGCCAACGCGTTTCTGGCACCATCGCGCGATATGCCGCGGCACGCGGCTCTACTGTTGCGATGCCGTTTCAATCCCTCGCTTCGAAAGGACCCCGCATGATCACGCTTCGCCCGATGACCGAAGACGACTTTCCGCGCTTCTGGCCCACGTACCACGCGATCGTCGCCGCGCAGGAGACCTACGCATTCGATCCCGCACCGACGCGCGAAGCCGCGCGCGCGATCTGGCTCGACGCACCGCTCTGCACATGGGTGGCCGAAGAGGACGGCGTGCTGCTCGGCTCGTATTACCTGAAGGCGAACGCGGCCGGCCCCGGCAATCACGTGTGCAACTGCGGCTACATGGTCGACGAAGCCGCGCGCGGCAAGGGCGTCGCACGGCTGATGTGCGAACACTCGCAGCAGGTCGCGCGCGACCGCGGCTTCCTCGCGATGCAGTTCAACTCGGTGGTCGCGACGAACGAGGTCGCGGTCGCGCTGTGGCAGAAGCTCGGCTTCGACATCGTCGGCCGGCTGCCGCGCGCGTATCGTCACGCGCGGCTCGGCTTCGTCGATTGCCTCGTGATGTACAAATGGCTCGGCGACGCGGCGGCAGCCGGCGCCTGATTCCGCAGTCACACGGCGAACGCGCCGTCGAACACGATCCGCTCGTCGAACGCGAGCGTGCCGCGCGCGAAGATCAGATCGAGATGGTGGCTGCCGTTCGCGCCGCCGCCGAGGCCGAGGTGCAGGCCCGGATGGCGTTCCTCGAAGCCGGCGTTGCGGCCGTACAGCCCGCGGATCCCGAGGTTCGTGCCGATGCCGAACTCCTCGATGCGCCGGTGGTTTTCATGCCGGTCGAGATAGGCCGCGAAGTCGCGCCGGAAGCCGGCGTCGTCGCTGTCGAAATCGACGATCAGGCTGTCTTCGACGTGCAGCGTCGCGAGCCGCTCGGCCACACGGTACTTGATCGCGAACGGCACGGTGCCGAGAAACGTGCCGCTGAACACGATCGAGCCGCGCAGATCGGTGACGTGCGTCGCGATCTCGCCGGGCACGACGTCGAGATTGCCCATCCCGTCGACGCTCGTCCATTTCTGGTCGGGTGTGAGCGAGCCGGTCAGCGTGTTGCCGGCTTCGTCGATGAAGTGAAGCTGCGACGCGCGCGCGGCCGCTTCGATCAACCGGCCGTTGCGCGCGGCGATGTCGTCGAGCGATTCGGCGAACGCTTCGTCGAGATGCGGGCCGTAATCCTTGAACAGCACCGACTTGCTCCAGTGCTCGACGATCGCCGGGCGGATCGCGGCAAGGAACGGCGGGCCGCTCGGCGACGGCGCCGGCAGGCACGACGAGTCGTACAGCAGCACGAAGAGATCCGCGTGCGTGAGCGCGGCGGCGATGTCGGCGGCCGGCGTGGTTTCGAGGCAGAGGGTCGTCGCGTCGAGCGAGCCGGGCAGCGCGGAAAACGCGCGCAGTGCGGTGTCGCGGTTGCGGGTGTCGTAGCCGACCAGCAGCTTGCCCGTCTCGCCGCGTGCGAGCTTGTCGCGCAGCGCCGGATGGAAACCCAGCGCGCGGTGCAGGTTCTGCATGCGTGTCTCCGGAAGCGGCGGAAGGGCCGCGGCCCTTCCGAAGGAACGAACTGGCCGCTCAGACCGGCCAGAGCGCGGTGCCGAACGGCACCACGGCATCCTCGACCATCATGTCGACGGCCTCGGGGTGCGTGTCTTCCTGCATCCAGTCAAGCAATTCGATCTGCTGGGTTTCCTGCATGTCAATTCTCCTGTGGTGAACAGCGATTCAACATGAAAGCGCGGTAAAGGATTTACCGCCGCTCATTCGGTATTTTTTGAATACCGGACGAGTGGCGTCGATATTAGTCTGACGATTTCGCGAATGCAATGCATCACGATGTTTTTAGCCGAGACTTGCTAAACATCCGGATTTTTCAGGTGATTTTTCGATGGGAATCGATAAAAAGCAGCAATGCGGGCCGTTTTTTTCGTGGAATATAGGGCTCATTTCGAAATAATCGACGGGTGGATTTTTTAAATCCGAGTTCAATTGCATCGATCGTTTCGGTTTGCGTCATTTGCCGGACGATGGATTCGCCGCTGCCCGGCGCGGCAGAAGCGAGACGCAAGACAGGGGACGTCTCCGCCTCCGCCCGGCGGGCATGGCCCAAGCTGTTGCCGGCGTCAGCCCAGCAGCGCCTTGCCGAGCGGCTTGACGGGCTCGGAGCGAAGCACGAGCGACGTCGTGACCGCGCCGAAGCGGGCAATTGCATCGATGATGGTTTCGAGCTGGCCGGGCGTCGGCACGAGCACCTTCAGCAGGAAGCAGTCTTCCCCGGTCATCCGGTGCACCTCGATCACGTGCGGCATCTCGGCGAATGCGTTCAATGCGGGCCTGATGTGCTCGTGCGTCGTCTTCAGCCGGATGATGGCCATCATTCCGAGCCCGAGCGCGGCCGGATCGATTCGCGCGGTGTAGCCGGCGATGATGCCGCGTTCCTCCAGGCGCTTCACGCGTTCGGACGTCGCCGGCTGCGACAGCCCGACGCGCCGACCGACTTCGGACAACGGCGTGCGCGCATTTTCCTGCAGCGCCTCGATGATCGAAATATCCAGGCGATCCAGTTCTCCGTCGGGCATCTCGGCGTTCCTGTTCCGTTGATTCATCGGAATTCTGGCCGAATATCCGATGACTTGCCATTCCGCATGATTTTCCGGCCGGTCAGACTGAGCGCTCTCATGTTCATGGAGGCGGGAATGGAGCGAAGCATCGTCATCGTGCCGGGGATCGGCAACTCGGACGCGGATCACTGGCAGTCGCACTGGGAAACGGCGTGCCCGCGCGCGGCGCGCATCGCGCCGGCGTCGTGGGACGCGCCGGATTTGCGCGACTGGATCGCGGCGCTCGATGCGGCGGTCGCGGCGGCGCCGACGCCGCCGGTCGTGGTGTGCCATTCGCTCGGCTGCCTGCTGTTCGCGCATTGGCGTGCCGCTGCGGCGCGCGCGGTGCACGGGGCGTTTCTCGTCGCGGTGCCGGACCCGGAAGGGCCGAATTTTCCGGTCGCCGCGCACGCGTTCGCGCGTTTGCCGGACGGCACCTTCGGCGACCGGCCGGTGCTGGCGATCGCGAGTACGGACGATCCGTACGATCCGTCCGGCCGCGCGATCGCGTGGGCGGTGGCGCGCGGCGCGACGCCTGTCGTGCTCGGCGCGCGCGGGCACTTGAACGCGGCGTCGGGGTTGGCGGCGTGGGACGAGGGGCGGGCGCTGTTCGCAGCGTTCAGCGCCGGGTTGGGCGCGTAGCGGGTGATGCGTGCTGGTGCGAGTCGGCGTGCGTGGGCACGTCGGAACCTCGGCACGTCGGAACCTCGGAACCTCGGAACCTCGGAACCTCGGAACCTCGGAACGGGGCGGCACGCATCGGTGCACGCCGGCACGGGTCCGCACGCGCTCGCCTGCGTCGGCTTGCGCGCGCGTGCGCGGCGTGTGCGGGGCATCGTCGCTTGGCTCCGGCGGGCTCGCGGCCGCTCAAGTATCATCGGCCGATCGGCGCACCGGTCCCGGCAAACGCGATCGGCGCCCGCCACAATACGGCTTCCGTATCGACGACGCCACGCCGCGCACGCTCGCGAGCGCGTCGCCGATGCGGGGCCGAGGCCGCCCCGGCCCGAACCACGATGGAGACACCGCGATGCGCGCAGCGCCGCAGCCGGACCACGCCGGCCGAGCACGGCCGGACACCGGCGCCACCGAACCCGACCGCGTGGCCGCGTGGCGGCTCGCGGTCTGCCTGTCGCTCGGCAGCGCGATCGCGCTCGGCCTCGCGCGCTTCTCGTATGCGCTGCTGCTGCCGCCGATGAAAGCCGATCTCGGCTTGACCTTCGCGCAGGCCGGCGCGCTGAACACCGCCAACGCGGCCGGCTACCTGATCGGCGCGCTCGTTTTCCCGTTCCTGTCGCGCCGCTGGCGCAGCGGCACGCTGCTCGCGGCCGGCTGCGCACTGACCGCACTGCTGATGGCCGCATGCGGGCTTACGTCCGCCATGAACGCGCTGCTCGTCGAGCGGCTCGCGACCGGCGTCGGCAGCGCGCTGATCTTCATCAGCGGCGGCGTGCTGGCCGCGCGGCTCGCGTCCGCGTCGCCGCGCGATGCGGGGCTGCTGCTCGGGCTGTATTACGGCGGCACGGGGTGGGGCATCGTCGCGTCGTCGCTGCTCGTGCCGGCGACGCTCGTGCATCGCGCGCACGGCTGGCAGCCCGCGTGGTTCGCGCTCGCGTTCGCGTGCGTGCTGTTCTCGGCGATGGCCGTGTCGGCGGCCCGCCGGATCGAGCGTGCACATGCGGCACCGGCCGCACCGCGCGACGGCGCCGCGCGCGCCGCGACCGCGAGCCCCGCACGCTTCGCACTCGCGCTCGCGGGCTACGGCCTCTTCGGCGTCGGCTACATCGGCTACATGACGTTCATCGTCGCGCTGCTGCGTGGCGCCGGGATGAGCGGCACGGTCGTATCCGCGTTCTACGTGATGCTCGGCGTCGCGACCGTCGTGTCGGCGCGGCTGTGGTCGGCGCTGCTCGACCGGATGCGCGGCGGCCAGGCGCTCGCGGTGCTCAATGCGCTGCTCGGCGTCGCGACGCTGATGCCGGCGCTGTTCGTGCACCCGGCGGCCGCGTTCGCGTCGGGCGTGCTGTTCGGCGCGACGTTCCTGTCGGCGGTCGCGGCGACGACCGCGTTCGTGCGTCACAACCTGCCGCCGCAAGGCTGGGCGAAAGGGATCAGCGCGTTCACGACGATCTTCGCGTTCGGACAGATCGCCGGGCCGGTCGCGATCGGCTGGGTGTCGGACAGCGCGGGGCTCGCACGCGGGCTCGTGTATTCGGCGCTGACGCTGTTCGCGGGCGCGGCGCTCGCGGCCGGACAGCGTGCGTTGCGTGCTTCGGCGTAGTGCGGGGGCGGGCGTGGGTTCGCTTCGGGCGGCCCACGCAATGCGGCGCGACCGTTACCGCACGCACGCCGCGCGACACGCGATGGAACGCGCGATTGAAGTAGATGAGGCCGTCGCCGTCGTCGCGCAAGCGGAGCGAAGTCGCGTCGATGCCGGTTGGAGGGGGGGCGGACTCTGAAACGGGCCGCTGCGTGCCGTCTTTGCAATACATGCGGCACTCCCGACCGGCGTTGTCGGTACCTCTGCCCCGGTCAAACCCGCAAAGAAAGGGCGGTGTCGTCACTCCCGCAAATGATGATCGGCCCGTTATGCCGCGCTTTCCTGCAGCAGCGCGATCATCCGTTGCGCGAGCGGCGGTATGTACGCGCCCGCGCGGTGCATCGCGCCGATGCGACGGTCCAGCTCGAGTTCACCGGCCCGCAGGTCGAGCGCGCGCAGCCCGGTCACCTGGTCGAGCGCGTCGGCGCCGCCGACGCACAGCAGCGACGTGCCGTGCAGCAACTGCAGCAGCGACGTGTTGCCGAAATCGGTCTCCACGCGCAGGCGGGGTGCCGGGAGCCCGCGTGCGCGAAACGCGTCGTCGATCCGGTGCCGTACCGGGATCGTCGTCTCCGGCAGCAGCCATTCCTGGTCGGCGAGATCCGCTAGCGTGAGCGCGCGCTTGCGCTGCAGCGGGTGGGCGGCCCCGGCGAGCACCGTGAGCCGGTCGTCGAACAGGGGGATCGTGTCGAGCGCCGGGTCCGGCTGCTGCGGCTCGGGCGCCACGACCAGGTCGAGTTCGCCGGCCGCGAGCAGGTCGAGCAATTCGCGGGCGAGCCGGCAGCGTAGTCGCAGCCGCGCGGCCGGCCGTTCGCGAATCAGCTGCCGGCACGCGCCAAGCACGAACGCGTTGGGCACAGTCGGCGAGTAACCGACCCGCACGACGCCCTGTTCGCCGCCGCGGATCGCGCGCATCTCCTGCATCGCATCGTCGAATTCGAGCGCGATCCGCTGGGCGCGGGCGACGAAGCGCGCGCCCGCCGACGTCGGGGTCATGCCGTTCGCGGTGCGCTCGAACAGCGTCACGCCGACTTGCGCCTCCAGCCGCTGTATGGCCTTGGTCAGTGCAGGCTGCGACAGCCCCAGCGCGTCGGCCGCCTTGCCGATGCTGCCGTTTCGTTCCACGGCCAGCAGGTACTCCAGATCGCGCGTATCCATCAGGCGATTCCTGTCGGTTATGACTTTATATCCGGTGATGCATTGTGGTGATGCCCCCGCATCTTACAGACTGGCGGCACTGTTCGACCAGGAGAATCGTCTTGAGCTTCACCTATTTCCTGCGGCGCGCGGCCCGCTACTGGGGCAGCCAGCCCGCCGTGATCCATCGCGATCGTGCTGTCACGTACCGTCAGCTCGACGAACGTTCGACACGGCTCGCGAACGCGTTGCGCGGCCTCGGCTTCGCGCGCGGTGAGCGCATCGCCGTGCAGGCGCGCAACTGCGTCGAGCTCGTCGAGATCGAGTGTGCGCTGTACAAGGCTGGCCTCGTGAAGGCCGCGCTGAACCCGCGTTTCACAGCGGCCGAGGCCGCCGACGTCGTCGGCAACTGCACGCCCGTCGCGTTCATCGGCGGGCGCGGCTATACCGACTACACGCCCGATTCGCCGGGCTTCGGGTCGGTCGAGCGGTTCGTGTCGCTCGACGGCGCGGCCACCGGCTATCTCCACTACGAAACGCTGCTCGCGAAGGGCGGCGACACGCCGCCCGACTACGTGCCGGCTGCCGACGACCTCGCGGTGCTGCACTTCTCGTCCGGCTCGACCGGGCGCATCAAGGCCGCGATGCAGAGCTACGGCAACCGGCTCGCATCGCTGCGCAAGATCGTGCTCGGGATGGATCGTCCCGCGCAGCCCGGCGACCGGCTCGCGCTGATCGGGCCGATTACGCATGCGTCGGGGATGCTGATGCAGCCGTACCTGTTCTGCGGCGCGACGCTGGTGCTGTTCGACGCGTTCGAGCCCGCGCAATTCCTCGCCGAAGTCGCGCGCCAGCGCATCACGCACACCTTCATGGTGCCGGCGATGGTCAACATGCTGCTGAACACGCCGGCGCTCGCGCAGGCCGACCTGCGCAGCCTGAAGGTGCTCGGCTACGGCGCCGCGCCGATGGCGCCCGCGCGCATCGAGGAAGCATGGGCGCGCATCGGCCCCGTGCTGTCACAGGGCTATGGCGCGAGCGAATCGACGTCGGGTGTCACGCGGCTCGGGATCGCCGATCACGCGCATGCGCTGCTGCACGACCGCGAGCGGCTCGCATCGTGCGGCCGGCCGCTCGGTGAAACGGAAGTGCGGGTGGTCGATGCGCACGGGCGAGAAGTCGAAGGCGATGCGATCGGCGAGATCGTGATTCGCGGCGCGGACGTGTTCCACGGCTACTGGAATGCGCCCGAGCTCACGCGCGAGGTGCTGGTCGACGGCTGGCTGCATACGGGCGATCTCGCCCGCACCGATCGCGACGGCTTCATTTACCTGGTCGATCGCAAGCACGACATGATCATTTCGGGCGGCTTCAACGTGTATCCGACCGAAGTCGAAGCGGCGCTGTACCGGCACGCAGACGTGCTGGAAGCATGTGTGATCGGCGTGCCCGACGACAAGTGGGGCGAGGCCGTGAAGGCCGTCGTCGTGCTGCGGTCGGGCCGCAGCACGCAAGCCGCCGACCTCGTCGCGCACTGCCGCGCGCAGCTTGCCGACTACAAGGCGCCGCGCGCCATCGATTTCGTCGCGGAACTGCCGAAGAACGCGAGTGGAAAGATCGCCCGCAAGCTCGTGCGCGAGCCGTACTGGAACGGCGTTACGCGTCGCGTCAACTGAAGGAGCCCACCATGTTCGATCATCTGCAACGCCCCGAATTCGTCGCGCTGCGCGCGGCCGTGCTGCGCTTCGTCGACGACGAGCTGCGTCCGATCGAGCGCGAGCTGGGGCTCGACTCGGAAGACGTGTGGCCGCGCGACGTGCTGCGCCGCGTGTGGAAACGTTCGGCCGCGCTCGGCTTCTATACCGCGAGCTTGCCCGTCGAGATCGGCGGCCAGGGGTTGTCGATCGCCGAGGTGTGCGCGCTGAAGGCCGACCTGGCTGCGAGCGGCGCGGCGCTCGCGCCGCACGTACTCGGCGAACTCGGTGGGCCGCCGCGCATCGGCAACATGCTGAAGTACGCGACGCCCGCGCAGCTCGACCGCTATTTCAAGCCGGTGATGCGCGGCGAGAAATCGACGTGCTTCGCGCTGACCGAACCGCACTCGGGCTCGGACGCGATGAGCATCCGCACGACGGCGATCGAGGACGGCGATGCGCTCGTCATCAACGGCACGAAGCACTACATCAGCGGCGCGCCGTTCGCGGATTTCGCGATCGTGATGTGCGTGACCGACGCGACCGCGACGCCGCCGCAGATCACGGCCGTGCTCGTCGATCTCGACCTGCCGGGCGTGCGCGTCGATCACGAGTACGTGCCGATGTCCGGCCAGTACATCGATGCGGACATTTGTTTCAGCGACGTGCGCGTGCCGCGCGAGAACGTGTTCGGCGGCATCGGTAACGGATTCAGGCTCGGCATGTCGCGCATCAGCGTGAACCGGCTGCTGCACTGCCCGACGATGCTCGGCCTCGCGATGTCCGCGTACCGGGCGGCGCTCGACTATGCCCGCACGCGCCAGCAGTTCGGCGGCCCGATCGCGCGCTTCCAGGCGATCCAGCACATGCTGGCGGACATGGCCGCCGAACTATGGGCCTGCGAGAGCATGATCGCGCACACCGCGGCGCTCGCGGATGCGGGTGCGGACCTGCGGATGATGGCGTCCGCCTGCAAGCTGTTCGTGTCGGAGCGCTGCTTCGAGGTCGCGGACAAGGCCGTGCAGATTCACGGCAACGCGGGCGTGACGCGCGGCCATCCGGTCGAGCAGACGTTCCGCAAGCTGCGCATGTTCCGGATCCTGACCGGTACCAGCGAGATCCAGCGCAACACGATTGCGAAGGCGATTCTCGAACCGGCAGCGGCGGGTGGTCGCGCATGACGGCGCAGGAAAGCGTGCGCGGCACGCACGGTGCGTGGCCGACCGCTGACGGCCAGGGCGGCGCGCCCGCCTGGTCATGTCTGCGCGGCGTGCGCATCGTCGATGCCGGGCAATTGCTGCCGGGTCCGCATGCATGTGCACTGCTGCGCCAGCTCGGCGCTGACGTGATCAAGGTCGAGCCGCCCGGCGGCGACGCGCTGCGCCAGTTCGGCGCCGACACGTTCGCGCAGTTCAACCGCGGCAAGCGTTCGCTGGTGCTCGACCTGAAGACGCCGGATGGCCGCGCGCGCTTTCTCGATCTCGTGCGTGACGCCGATGCGGTGGTCGAAGGCAACCGGCCTGGCGTGATGGCGCGGCTCGGGCTCGATTACGCGACGCTGGCCCGCGCGAACCCGCGCATCGTGCTGTGCTCGATCACCGGCTATGGGCAGGACGGCCCGTATGCGAACCGGCCCGGCCACGATCTGAACTTCCTCGCCGATGCCGGCTACTGGGCGGTGCCCGCGCAACTGCACGACACCGTCGCGCGGCCGCGCGTGCGCCTCGCCGATCACGCGGCCGCGTTGCACGCCGCGCTCGCGCTGGTCGTCGCCGTGATGAGCGCACGGGCGAACGGATTCGGTCAGTACCTCGATGTGTCGATCCACGACGCGATCTTCGCGTGGACCGCGCCGGCGGCATGGGCGCTGCGCACGGGGCGCGACACGCCCGGCGCCGCGCGCTGGGTGATGCCCGACAACGACCTGTTCGAGACTGCCGACGGGCGGCACATCGTGCTCGCGACGGTCGAGGACAAGTTCTGGGCCGTGTTCGCCAATGCGCTCGGCGAGACCTGTCCGGCACTGCGCGAGCCGCGCTACGCGCAGCGCGCGGGCCGGCAGCAGCATCGGCATGCGCTCGGCGCGCAGTTGCGCGCGCTCTTCGCGACGCGCGCGCAGGACGAGTGGATGCGCGTGCTCGGCGCGCTCGGGCTGCCGGTGTCGCGCGTGCCCGATGCCGGCGAGGTGTTCGACGATCCGCACGTGCGTGCCCGCGCCGTCGCGCGCGAGGTGAGCGCCGACCACACGCTTGCGGTGCGCTTCCCGGTGAAATTCTCGCTCGGATTGCCGGACGGCGACGACCGTGTACCGGTGCCCGGCGAGCACGGCGGCGGATAGCGCGTCGCCGCCGACCGCCCACGATAACGAAACAGGAGACAGCCATGACGAATGGTGCGCAGTACCGCCCCGGCCGGGCGTGGTCCATCGCGACGATGCTCGCGCTGATGATGCTGGTGAATTTTCTCGACAAGGTCGTGCTGGGCCTCGTGTCCGTGCCGATGATGCGCGACCTGCATCTGAGCCCGACGCAGTTCGGCGTGATCGGCGGCAGCCTCAACTGGCTGTTCGCGGTCGCGGCGGTCGCGGGCGGCATCGCCGCGAACCGCTGGCCCGCGAAATGGCTGCTGTTCGCGATGGCGGCCGCGTGGGCGCTGCTGCAACTGCCGATGCTGCTGGCCGGCTCGATCTGGGTCGTCGTCGCGTGCCGCGTGCTGCTCGGCATCGGCGAAGGGCCGGCGTCGCCGGTCGCGACGCACGCAATCTACAAGTGGTTTCCCGATACGCGGCGCAACCTTCCCGTCGCGTTGCTGCACCAGGGCAGCGCGCTCGGCCTGCTGATCGCGGGGCTGACGATTCCGGTCGTCACGACGCATTGGGGCTGGCGTGCGAACTTCGCGGTGCTCGCGCTGCTCGGGGCGGCGTGGTGCGCCGCGTGGGCCGTGCTCGGCGAGGAGGGCGCGCTGGCGCGTGCGCCGCGCGCGGCGGGTGGCGACCGCGTGCCGTACGGGCTGCTGCTGACCGACCGAACGGTGCTCGGCAATTTCCTTGGTCATTTCGCGGCGAACTGGATTCTCGCGATGACGCTCACATGGATGCCGACCTACCTTCAACTCGGGCTCGGCTTCGGACCGCATGCGGCCGGCCGCATGTTCGCGCTGTTCGTCGCGGTCACGTCGCCGCTCAGCCTCGCGCTCGCGTGGCTGTCGCAAACCCTGCTCGCGCGCGGCATGCCGTCGCGGCACGGACGCGGCACCTTCATCGCGGTCACGCTGGCGGTCGCCGGCGCGATGCTGGCCATGCTCCCGGTGCCGGACGTCCCGCGCGCGGCGAAGCTCGTGCTGCTGACGCTTGGCAGCGGGCTGACGCTGACCATGTATTCGATCGGCCCCGCGATGCTCGCCGAAGTGACGCCGGATGCGCAGCGCGGCGGCGTGCTCGCGCTCAGCAACGGCTTCGCGTCGCTCGCGGGCCTGGGCGCACCGGTCGTCACGGGGATGCTGATCGAGGGTGCCGGCGCGTCGGTCGCGCGCGGCTTCGAACAGGCGAGCCTCGTGTGCGGCGTCGTGCTGATCGCATGCGGCGCGCTTGGCGCCTGGTGCCTCGATCCGCAGCGCTCGCTGCGCCGTCTCGCGGGCGAACCGGCGCGCGTCGCGCCGCCGGTCGGCGCGTGCGGCCGCTAGCACGGTGCACCGCATCGGATCCTTTTCGGCGCGTGGACCGCTTGCCGGGCGGCGGCGCCGCTCGACGGCAGGGTAGTACCACGATACGCCGCGCAACGACGCGGCAGGAGGAGACATGAAGAAGATGATCGCGGCGACGCTGGTCGGCGCGCTGTGCGCAAGCGCGCACGCGCAGTCGAGCGTGACGCTGTTCGGCCGCATCGGCGGCGGCGTGCGGTGGGTCAACGGGCTGCCGGGCGGCAGCCAGGTCGGCTTCAACAACAACATCATCGCGGGCAACGAGTTCGGCATTCGCGGCCGGGAGGATCTCGGCGGCGGGCTGAGGGCGCTGTTCGTGCTCGACGGCGCGTTCAACAGCGGCACCGGTGCGCTGAAGATGCCCGGCACGCTGTTTTCGCAGGCCGCCTATGTCGGCCTCGCCGGCGATTTCGGCCGCTTGACGCTCGGCCGTCAGTTCAACGTCGCGGAGGATCTCGGCATCGCGCTCGATCCGCTTGGCGGGCGTGGTCAGTCGCTCGCGGTCGAGCCGGGCGTGCAATTCGACGGCAACTTCTTCACGCTCGACTCGCGTTTCAACAACACGATCAAGTATCTCGGGCAGGTGGGCGGCCTGCGCTTCGGCGCGAACTATTCGCCGGGCGGCGTGGCAGGCAGCTCGCATGCGGGCACCAGCTATTCGGCGGCCGCGATGTACACGTATTCGGACCTGATGGGCGGCGTGTCGTACGCGAAGACGTACAGCCCGGACGGCTCGCAGTCGGCGCAGACGATCCAGGCAGGCGGCACGCTGCAGCTCGGCCGCGCGCGCTTCTACCTGAGCTATGCGTCGCTGAACGTGCGCGCGAACAAGGCCGGCGCGCCGTCGCGACGCGACGATATCCCGTCGTTCGGCGTCGTCGTGCAGCCGCTGCCGTCGGTGCAGTTGAGCGCGGCCGCGTTCTACGACCGCGCGCGCAATCTCGGCAACGTGTCGGGTGTGGACGGCCACAAGCTGACGACCTACGCGATCGCCGAGTATTTCCTGTCGAAGCGCACCGAGCTGTATGTCGAAGTCGACCGCAACGGAATGACCGGCGCGTACATGCGTGACCCGGCGACCATCGCGGCGCTGAACCTGCGACGCGGCGCGAGCGTGACGACCGGCGTGTCGATCGGGCTGATGACGCAGTTCTGAGCCATTTTATTCAACGATTTTCAGGAGCGTGATCGATCATGCGTACATCATCCGGATGGGTTGCGGGGCTGCTGATGGCAGCGTGCTGGACCGTCACCGCGCAGGCGCAATCCGATGCCGCGAGTGCGGCGGTTCCATCGTCATCGATTCGGGCCATGCAGGAATCGGCGCAAGCGCAAGCACCGGCGTCGGTAGGCATGCCGCCCGGGCAGCGCAAGGCCGCCGACCGCAAGCTGAAGCGTCGCGTCAGCACCGCGCTCGCCCGCACGAAGAACCTGAACGCAACGCGCATCCTCGTGCGCGTGCGCGACGGCGGCGTGACGCTCGCCGGCTCGGTCACCGATACGGCTCAGGTGAATCTCGCCGCGGCAGTCGCGCGGCGCGTCGACGGCGTGACGTCGGTATCGAACGAGTTGCGCGTCGATGGCCAGCAACCATGATGTCCCGCGCTCATCGCCCGATCCCTTTCCACGACGAGGCATGAGTCAATGCAATTTCATCGGCGCTTTACCGCGATCCGCAGGGGCTGCCAGGGGGCGGAACGTTCGCGCTCGCCGGCGGGCTCGCGCTGGCGGCCATGGTCGCCGCAGCAGCCGACGGCGCTCCGCCGACGAGCATGATGACTTCGCACCGCGCGCTTTCGACGCGCAGCGCGAGGCGACCCCGCCGCGTGCGGCGCTCGAGCGCGGCGATGCGCTGAGCGCGGTGGCCCGCACGGTCGCGGAGAAACTGCGGTAACGCAGCCGCGCACCGGATGTCGATTACCGCTCGATCTGCCGGTTCCAGCGCGTATCCCACTGCGCGCGGCGCGCGTTGATCGCGGTCCAGTCGACCACCGTCACCTTGCGCACCAGATCGTCGACGCTGCCGAGGCTTTGCTGCATCGCCGCCGGCATCTTCGCGAGACGGTTGGTCGGGATCTGCTTGCCGGCCTCGGCCGCCTTCGTCTGCGCGGGCGCGGACAGCAGGAACTGCGCGAGCTTTTGCGCGAGTTGCGGATCCGGATTGTTCGCCACCACGCACAGGTCGACGAGCAGCAGCACCGGGCCTTCCTTCGGGTTCGCGTACGCGACCGGAATGCCCTTGTCCTGCAGGTCGCCGACGCCGGTCGGCGTCAGCGGGAACAGGCCGGCTTCGCCCGTCTGCACCATCTCGGAGATCTTCGCCGAGTTCGGAATGTATTCGACGACGTTCGGCCCGACCGTGCTCGCCCACTTGCTGAAGCCGGGCTCGACGTTCTGCTCGCTGCCGCCGAGCAGCCGGTTGATCGCAAGGAAGCCGTGCAGCCCGAACGTGCTGCTCGACGCGGACTGGAACACGACCTTGCCCTTGTATTTCGGATCGGCGAAATCCATCCACGACGTCGGCGGCGCCCAGCCCTTGTCCGCGAACAGCTTCTTGTTGTACGCGATGCCGGTCATCCCGAGCTGCACGCCCGCGCCGACGTCGTCCTTCATCCGCGCGAACGGGTACAACTCCTTCAGCACCGGCGAATCGTCGAGCTTCTGGCACACGCCGAGGCTGACCGCGCGCGCCATCACGCCGTCGTCGAGGAACGCGACGTGGATTTGCGGCTTGTTGCGGTTCGCGAGCAGCTTCGCGAGCACGTCCGACGACGTGCCGGGCACCACGACCACCTTCACGTTGTTCGCCTTCTCGAAGTCGGGCAGCACCTGGCTCGTATAGGCCTTCTCCATCGGTCCGCCGTTCATGCCGATGTAGATCGTCTTCGTTTGTGCGAACGCGGGCGCGGGCGCGCTGACGCCCGCCACGCAGAGTGCGGCAGCCGCCGCGATCGTTCCGAGCAGTTTCATCGTTGGGTCTCCTCTAGACGGGAAGGGGCGGTCGGCGCGGCTTGGGGGAAGAAGCGGCCGATCGAGAATGCATCGAGTGGCGTGGCGGTGTCGCCGGTCGTGACGAGATCGGCGAGCACGTCGCCGACGCCCGGCGCGAGCAGGAAGCCGCCGCCGGAAAAACCGAACGCGTGCAGCAGGTTCGGCGTGGTGCGGCTCGCGCCGATGATCGGGTTGTGGTCCGGCGTGCAGCCTTCGACGCCGCTCCACGTGCGGATCAGCAATGCGTCGCGCAGCGCGGGCAACAGCGCGCACGCATCGCGCATCACCGCGCGCGTCGTGTCGACCGACGGCTGACCGAATTCGCCGTCGCCGCGGCCGCGCCCGCCGCCGATCACGCAGTTGCCGCGCGCGACCTGCCGCGCGTATACGCCGCCGCCGTACACGCCGAGGTTGTGCGTGATGAACGGCGGCAGCGGTTCCGTCACCCACATGTTCGGGTAGATCGGCTCCATCGGCACGGCTTCGCCGAAGCGCTCGGCGATCGTGTTCGCCCACGCGCCGGCCGAGTTGATCAGCCAGGTCGCGGTGCAGGCACGGCCATCCGCATCGATATGAAACCGCGCGCCGTCGTGCCGGACGTCGTTGACGGGTGTGTGCTCGAACACGTCCGCACCGGCCGCGCGGGCCGCACGCGCGAACGCGGGCGACACGATGCGCGGATTCGCGTGTCCGTCGGTCGCGCACAGCGAGCCGCCGAGCGCTGCGCGGCCGAGCCACGGATAGCGGCGGCGGAACGCGTCGCCGCGCATCACTTGCAGCGGCAGGCCGTGCTCGCCGGCGAGCGCGGCGTAAGCGTCGAGCGCATCGAGATCGGCGTCGCTGCGCGCGAGCCGCAAGTGGCCGGACACAACGAACTCGCCGTCGATGCCGATCAGCTCGGGCAGGCGATCCCAGATGCGCCGCGCGCGCAGCGCGAGCGGCAGCTGTTCGACGGGGCGGCCCTGGCAGCGCACGCCGCCGTAGTTCACGCCGCTCGCCTGCGCGCCGCAATCGCGGCGCTCGAACAGCGCGACGCGCAGCCCGCGTCGCGTCAGTGCGAGCGCGGCCGACGCACCGACGAGCCCGCCGCCGACGATCGCGACATCGTAGTGACGGCGCTCACTCATCGCGCGCCTCGTCGGGAATCGCCGCGACGTCGTCGCCCGCGAGCGCGGCCGAGATCGGAAACGGCTTCACAGGCGGTTGCGCGCGCAACCGTCCGACATCGGCGAGCGGGCGGCCGGTTTCGGCGGCCAGCACGAGCGCGGTGGCATCGCCGCACATGCGGCCCTGGCAGCGCCCCATGCCCGCGCGCGTGAGCGCCTTCAGCCGGTTCAGCTCGGTCGCTTCGCCGCCGCGGATGCAGCGCCGCAGCGTGCCCGCGTCGATGTCCTCGCAACGGCACACGATCGTGTCGTCCGGGCAGCGCGCGGCGAGCGCGGCCGGCGGCGCGAACGCCGCTTCGAGGCCCACGCGGAATGCGCGGAGCCGCGCGAGCGTGCGCTCGAGCGCGGCGGCATCGGGCTTGCCGGCGCGAGACGGCGATAACGATGGCGGCGCGATGCCCGCATCGTCGAGCAGCGCGAGCGCCGCACGGCGCCCGGACGCCTCGGCCGCATCCGCACCGGCGATGCCGGCGCCGTCGCCCGCGACGTAGATACCGCGCACCGACGTGCGGCCGGCCGCGTCGCGTTCCGGCAGCCATGCGCCGTTGAGCGGATCGAAACGGAACCGGCATCCGGCGAGATCGGCGAGCTGCGTTTCCGAACGCAGCCCGAAGCCGAGGCCGAGCGCGTCGCAGTCGATCGTCCGCGGCGGTGCGTCAGGGCCTGCTGCACGCCATCCGATTGCGGCGACGTGCCGTTCGCCCAGCACTCGCTCGAGCGTGACGCCGGTTTGGATCGCGACGCCGTGCGCGCGCAGCCAGCCGATGTAGTACAGCCCCTTCGCGAAAGTCGACGGCATCCGCAGCAGCGCCGGCGCGGCGGCGGCCTGGCGGCGCAGCGGACTCGTATCGAGCACGGCCGCGACGTGCGCGCCCGCCTTTGCGTACTGATACGCGACGAGATACAACAGCGGCCCCGTGCCCGCGAACACGATGCGGCTGCCGATCGCGCAGCCTTGCGATTTCAGCGCGACCTGCGCGCCGCCGAGCGTATAGACGCCCGCGAGCGTCCATCCCGGCACCGGCAGCATCCGGTCGGTCGCGCCGCTCGCGACGATCAGATGCGAGAACGGCACGGTCGTCTCGCGGCCGTCCTGCAGCGTGTCGATGCGGCCCGCGCCGCACGCCCACGCGAGCGTGTTCGGCCGGTAGTCGACGTGCGGCAGCAGCGCGGCCATCGTCCGGTGCACGGCATCGGCTTTCGCGGCCTCGAAGCCGTACAGCGCGCGCTTGCCGCGCGCGAACGCGGCGCCGGCCGGCGGCTGCCGATAGATCTGCCCGCCCCAGCGCGCGTTCTCGTCGATCACGACGGGGCGCAGCCCCGCGTCGACGAGCGCCTCGGCCGCGCGCACGCCGGCCGGCCCTGCGCCGACGATCACCGGTCGCAGTGCGTCGCTCATGATGCGTCTCCGGCCGTCGCGTGCCGCGCATCGGTGAGAATCCGCATGCCGGCGGCGATCGGCGTCGAGCATGCGCGCACGCGCGCGCCGGCTTCGGTGCGCACCCAGCAGTCCTGGCACGCGCCGATCAGGCAGAAGCCCGCGCGCGGCTTGTCGCTGAATTCGCTCACGCGCACGCGGCGCTGCGAGACGAGGATCGCGGTGAGCACGGTGTCGCCGGCGAGCGCGTGTGCGGGGCGGCCATCGAGCGTGAACGCCACGGCGTCGCGCCCGCGTTCGGCGACGCGCACGAACTGCGCGCCGTCGTCGACGGTGTCGGTTGAACGGGAAACGGAAGTCATCGTCAATGTTGGCCGATCAGGATGCGGTTCAGGCCGTACACGCGATCGAGCAGCAGCATCGCGCCGGCGGTGATGAAGATGACGAGCGCCGATACCGACGCCATCATCGGATCGATCGATTCGGTCGCGTACATGTACATGCGTACCGGCAGCGTGACCGTCTGCGGCGACGTGACGAAGATCGACATCGTCAGTTCGTCGAAGCTGTTGATGAACGCGAGCAGCCAGCCGCCGGTGATGCCGGGCACGATCATCGGCAGCGTGATGCGGCGGAACGTCGTCCACGGATCGGCGCCGAGCGAGCACGCGGCCTGCTCGACGCTGCGGTCGAGGCCCGCGACGGACGCGAGCACGAGCCGCATCACGAACGGCGTGATGACGATCATGTGCGCGACCACGAGCCACGCGAACGAGTCCGTCGCGCCGATCAGCGCGAAGAAGCGCAGCAGCGCGATGCCGAGCACGAGGCCGGGAATCACGAGCGGCGACAGCAGCAGGCCGTTCAGGAACGCGCGGCCGGGAAACGCCGCGCGGCCGATCGCGAGCCCGGCCGGCAGTGCGATCGCGAGCGACAGCGTCGCCGATGCGAACGCGAGCTTCACGCTGTTCGCGAACGCGGTCACGAAATCCGGATAGTCGAGGATCGCGCGGAACCAGCGCAGCGACAGTCCGTGCGTGGGCAGCGTCAGCGTTTCGTCCGGCGTGAACGCGACCAGCACGACGATCGCGAGCGGCGCGAGCACGAACAGGATCACGAGCGTATGGAACGCGAGCGCGAACGGGCCATTCTTTCTCATCGGGAAGCGCCTCCGAGGCTGCGCGCGTAGCGGCGTTCCAGCACGCGATAGTAGGTGAGCATCACGACGAGGTTCGCGACGAGCAGCAGCACCGCGATCGTCGCGCCGAGCGGCCAGTTCAGCGAACCGAGGAATTCGTCGTAGACGGCGGTCGCCGCGACCTTCAGGCGTCGCCCGCCGAGCAGGCCGGGAATCGCGAATGCGCTCGCCGACAGCCCGAACACCATCAGGCTGCCCGACAGCACGCCTGGCATCAGCTGCGGCACGACGATGCGGCGCAGCGTCGTGAACGGCGACGCGCCGAGCGACAGCGCCGCATGCTCGGTCTGCGGATCGAGCCGCTGCAAAGCCGTCCAAACGGGAATCACCATGAACGGCAGCATCACGTGCACGAGCGCGATCACGATCGCGAACGTCGTGTATTCGAGCTTGTACGGGCCGAGGCCCACGAGCGCGAGCGCCTGGTTCACGAGGCCGCTCGTGTTCAGCAGCATGCTCCAGCCGAACGCGCGCACGACGACCGATACGAGCAGCGGCGCGAGGATCACGAGCAGGAACAGCGAGCGCCACGGGTCGCGCATCTTCGACAGCACGTACGCTTCCGGCGTGCCGATCGCGACGCAGATCGCGGTGGTCAGCGCGGCGATGCCGAACGTGCGCGCGAAGATCGTGTGGAAATACGACGCGCCGAGCACTTCCGCGTAGTTGCCGAACTGGAGCGCGGCGATCGGGCCGGTGGCCGGATCGTAACGGTAGAACGTGAGCGCGAACGTCATCGCGAGCGGCACGAGCACGAGCGCGGCGAACAGCGCGAACGCGGGCGCGCACATCAGCCACAGCGGCGCATGGGCGCGCCAGGTCGCGCGCGGCGCGGCGCCTCCGCGGGCGTGGGGCGCCACGGCATCGGCCGTGGCGGCGGCCGCGGCGGTCGGGCTCGCGCCCGCCTGCGCGAGCCGGACCGATGCGCCGTCGCTCGGCAGCGGGCGGGTAGGCTGTCCCATTCAGGCCTCCCGGCGCATCACGCGCACCGCATCGCTGTGCCAGTCGACGCCGACCGGCGCGCCCTCCGCGAGCGGCTCCGCGCCTTCGTTCTGGCAGCACACGAGCACTTCGCCGAGCGCGCTGTCGACGCGGTACAGCCACTGGCTGCCGAGGAAGAAGCGGCTCGTGACGGTCGCGGCGAAGCGGCCCGCGCCGGGCGCGCACAGCCGCAGCTTCTCGGGGCGGATGCAGACCGACACGGCGTCGCCGACGCGCACGTCGCGCTCGCGCGCCGGAAGATGCGCGGTGCGCCCCGTTTCCGCGAGATCGTGGCCGAGGTCGATCCGGATCGCATCGCCGTCGTGCGCGACGATCGTGCCGGGCAGCAGGTTCGCCTTGCCGATGAACTGCGACACGAAGTGGTTCTCCGGGCGCTCGTACGCGCGGTACGGCGTGTCGGTCTGCGTGATGCGTCCGGCTTCCATCACGACCACGCGATCGCTGATCGACAGCGCCTCCGATTGATCGTGCGTGACCATGATCGTCGTCGTGCCGATCTTGCGCTGGATCGCGCGCAGTTCGAACTGCATGTCCTCGCGCAGCTTCGCATCGAGGTTCGACATCGGCTCGTCGAGCAGCAGCACCGGCGGCTCGATGACGATCGCGCGCGCGATCGCGACGCGCTGCCGCTGGCCGCCGGACAGTTCGCGCGGAAAGCGGTGCGCGAGCGCATCGAGGCGCACGAGCGCGAGTGCGGCGCGGATGCGCTCCGCGCGCTCGGCCTTGTCGACGCCGCGCATGTCGAGCCCGAAGCCGACGTTCTCGGCGACGCTCATGTGCGGAAACAGCGCATAGCTCTGGAACACGATGCCCAGCCCGCGCCGGTTCGGCTTCATGTGCGTGATGTCCTGCCCGTCGAGCGCGATGCGGCCGCGCGTGACGTCGACGAAGCCGGCGATCATCTGCAGCGTCGTGGTCTTGCCGCAGCCCGACGGCCCGAGCAGCGACACGAATTCGCCCTGTTCGACCGACAGGTTGACGTCGGCGACGGCGGTGAGCTCGCCGAACGATTTCGTCAGATCCGTAAGCGTGAGAAACGACATGGGAGGCTCCGGGTGCGCGCACCGGATGGCCGGTGCGTCATTGACGCGGACTCTAGCCAGCCATATTTCGGAGCGTCAATTTCGAATTCTGCTCAACGAGAGGAATTTTCGAAAAATTCCGGTGAACGGAATGGATCGGCACGGCGACGGAAAATCGTTCCATTTAATGAAGGCGCCGCGACGGTGAAAAGCGCGCGTCAATCCCGTGCACACCCGGATGCCCGGCGTTTTTCGGCGGCGCGACAATGGCGGCTCGCCTATTCCATTGAACGAAATCATCGAGGAGAGCCGGCATGCAGGAACCCCATTCGCGCGGAACGCCGCGTGCCGCGCGGTTGGCACATCCGGACGAGGACGCGGCAGCAGATGCGGCCGGCGCAGCCGGCACGCCCGGCACCGGCATGCTGCAGCGCGCGTTCGCGATCCTGCGCGCGCTGGCCGCCATGCAGCAGGACGGCGTGCGCGTCACGCATCTCGCGAAGGCCGTCGGCCTCACGCAGGGCACCGCGCACCGGATCCTGCAGTCGCTGATCGCCGAACGGATGGTCGAGCAGGACGAGCAGTCGAAGCTGTACCGGCTGAGCGTCGACTTCTTCGCGCTCGCCGCGCTGGCCGGCAACCCGAGCAGCATGCGCACGCTGTGCCGGCCCGCGCTGCTGCGGCTGTGCGCGAGCCTCGGCGAGACGATCTTTCTGCTCGTGAAGAGCGGCTTCGACGCCGTGTGTCTCGATCTGTGCGAAGGGCCGTTTCCGATCCGGTCGTTTACCGGCGACATCGGCGGGCGGATCGCGCTCGGCGTCGGGCAGGGCAGCCTCGCGATCCTCGCGTTCCTGCCGGAAGCGGAGCGCGAGGAAGTGATCCGCTTCAACGTGCCGCGCATCCGCGGCTACGGCGTGCTCGACGAGGTGTATCTGCGCACCGAGATCGAACGCGTGCGGCAGCTCGGCTACGCGGGCCGCAACAGCGGCGTGCTCGACGGGATGGCCGGCGTCGCGGTGCCGATCCTCGATCGCACCGGCTATCCGGTCGGCGCGCTGAGCGTCGGCACGCTCGCGTCGCGGCTCGGCGACGACCGGATGCCGATGGTCGTCGAGCTGCTGCGGCGTCAGGCCGAAGCGATCGGCCCGCGCACGAATCCGTTCGACGCCGCGCTGCGGCGGCCGATGCACGGGCTAGCCGGGAAAACGGTATAGCGCTCGAACGCGCGATGACGGTCGCGGACATGATGGTCGAGCGCAGCGGCCTGCGTCATCTGCTCGACGAACCGAAGACGCCGTGGCGCGCATCCGCTATCGAGCGCTGCCGCATTCGCGGCGATTCGCGCGGCGCGACGTCGGCGGAGGCCAGCCCGGTTTCGGCCGGTTTTTTTGCTTTCGCCGTCGACCGGGCATGCTAGGATTTCCGTCAAACAACTCCGGAGACTGCCATGCCGTTCATCTGCGAAAACGTTGAATGCCGTGCCGTGCTGGCTCGCGGGCAAGTCAGATCCAGTCACGAAGACGCCGGGTGGTGCTTCTACTGCCCGGACTGCAAGGCGAGGAACGAGTTGAAGGATATCGGCGCGCCGGGCGGTCCCGTCGAGTTGATTCAGCCGGAGCGGGCCGGCCCGCCGCACCGCGTCATCGCGACGGCCCGCGCGCTGGAGGACGGCCGGTTCGCAGCGCAGCTGCGCGTTCAGCGTGCGCTCGCCGTGAAAGGAACCTACGCGGCCGAAGAGCGCTGGGACGAGCTCGGCGTATTCTCCGATGCACAGCAAGCCGTCGCGCATGCGAGGTCGTTCGCGACTGACCTGCTGCAACGGGCCGCCTAGTCGCGAACCGCAAAGCCACCCATCTGCATTCTGCCGTCACGACACCACGCCGCACCGCGGCGCGCGTGTCGTGACGCGGCGTGACGTTCCGTCGAGCACGAGCCGGATCGCGGCCGGCCGGCAACGTCATGCCGCCGCGCTTTCCCGCAACCGGAACTGCGCGACGGCGTCGCTCAGCCGCGCGCTCTGATCCTCGAGCGACAGCGCCGCGGCGGCGGCCTCTTCGACGAGCGCGGCGTTGCGCTGCATCGTCTGCTCCATCTGGATCACGGCCGCATTCACCTGTTCGATGCCGGACGTCTGCTCGTCGAATGCGATGCTCGTTTCGCCCATGATCGCGTTCACGCGCTCGACCGCCGCGACGAGCTCGGTCATCGCGGCGCCGGCGAGCGCGACGAGACTGCTGCCGTCCTCGACGCGCTGCGTCGAATCGCCGATCAGTTCGCGAATTTCCTTCGCCGCCGACGCGCAACGCTGCGCGAGCCCGCGCACCTCGGTCGCGACCACCGCGAAACCGCGCCCCTGTTCGCCCGCCCGCGCCGCTTCGACGGCGGCGTTCAACGCGAGGATGTTCGTCTGGAATGCGATGCTTTCGATCACGCCGACGATGCCGGAGATCCGCGCCGAGCTGTTCGATATCGACGACATCGTTGCGACGACGCGCTGCATCGCGTCTCCGCCACGCGTTGCGATTCCGGCGGCGCCCTCTGCGTACGTGCGGGCATCGCGTGCGTTGTCCGCGTTCTGGCGAACGGTGGCCGTCAGCTGCTCGACGCTCGCCGCCGCCTGCTGCAGCGACACGGCCTGCTGCTCGGTGCGCGCGGACAGATCGACGTTGCCGCTCGCGATCGTGCGCACGTCGCCGACGATCGTCTCCGTGCTCGCGCGCACCTGCGTCACGGTTTCGACGAGACCGTCCTGCATCCGCTTCAACGCGTTCAGCAGATATGCCATTTCGTTTTCGCCGGGAATGGCGACGGTGCCGGTCAGGTCGCCTTTCGAGATCCTGTCGAAATGCGCGACGGCGAGGTGGATCGGCTCGATGATCGCCTTCGCGAGCACGCGCTGGGCAATGAAGCCGATCACCAGCGCGAACACGGCGACCGCCGCCATCGCCCACACGATCCGGTGGAAACGCTCGCCGGCCGCATCGTAGCGCGCCTTCTGGCGCGCGACCTGGAACGCTTCGAGCGCGTCGATTGCATCCTGGTACGCAGTGAAGAGCGCCGGCGGCGTATTGCGGTGCGTGTCGAGGAAGTCGAACGAATTGTCCTGATCCAGTTGCGACATCGCCTTCAGGAAAACCCGGTCGAGCAGCGTGCGGCGACGGCTCTGCAGCGTATCGAACAGCGCCTGCTCGTCGGCGTCGCGCGCATGCAGCTGCGCGTACGCATCCAGTTCGTCGTTGCTCTGCTTGAGGAGCGTATGGAGCTGCGCGATTTCCGTTTTGGCCGGCTGTCCGGCGCTGATGATCTGCGCGACGTCGCTCACGCGTTCGCGCAGCACGAGCATCCGCTCCGAGCTGGTTTTCAGGTGCAGCAGCGACGCGGTGTCGTCGCGGTACATCGCCTCGAGCGAGTTGTTGCCCGCGTAGAGCGCGGCAATGCAAGCGCCGACGACCAGCACGAGCAGCATCGTATAACCGGCGATGGTCGCGACGAGTCCGCCGCGGATGGTGAGTTTTCGCATGACGTTCCCTTGCTGGAGGCCCGAAGGGCGGCCGACGGCGGCTATGAATTCCGGATCACGAACGACGACGGGCGCCGCGTCGCAATGCGGGGCGCCGGGATTGCGAACGGGTTAACGGCACGGGCGAGTGAACGGTTTTGTCTGCACGCGACGTCGATCTGAGCGTGCGCGACACGTGCGTTCGAAATGCGGAAGCGGGAACGGAACGCGGCGCTGGCGAAACGGCAGCAGGCCGGTCGGCGAGCGCGCATCGTGCGCCCGCCGTGCACCAGAATGTTTCGCGGCTGCGGTTATCGGCGCTCGACTTCCGCGCAATGCGGCAGGGAACGCGCATCGTGCGTGGCAAGCGAAAACACCGGTCTGAAGAAGGTGGAAGTGGAAGTCCGGCACGGCCGTACGCGGACGGCCGTATCGCATTCGATCGCGGCTGCCGCGCACGGTGCGAATCAACCGCCCGTCCGGAACCCCAGCGCCGCCGCCTTCGCGCGCAGCTCCGAGAAACGTTCGGCCGTTGGATTGGCTGCCATTTTCGACGGATCCACGCCGGACACCGAACTGGACGGCGAGGGCGCGGTCGCGCCCGAGCATGCGCCGGAGAACGGCCCTTGCGCGACCGTGAACGCCGGCGCGTCCGTGCGCGGCGCGCCGGCGAGATCGAGCGCGTACGCAAGGTTGAACGTCGCCGGCGCGCTGCCGCGCACGCCGAGCGGCTTCAACCCGAAACGCCATTGCAGCAGCGCGTGAATCGAACTCGGATCGAACGGATAGCGCGTCACCGCGCCCGCGCGAACCCGCGGGCCGAGCAGCGCGAGCGGCACGCGGCAACCGAGCTTGCCGTCGTTGCCGAGTGCCAGCTCGCTATTGCTGATCGGCCGGGTCGGCGGCACGACGTGCTCGAGAAAGCCGCCCCATTCGTCGTACACGATGATCATCAGCGTGCGGCTCCAGGTCGGGCTGGTGCGCAGCGCGTCGTACACCTGGTTCAGAAACACCTGCCCGTTGCGAATGTCAGCATGCGGATGGTCGTCGGCGGACGTCCCTTCCTGCTCGCCGGCGAACGCCGGGTCGACCATGCAGAACGACGGCAGCGATCCGGCCGCCGCGTCCGACAGGAAGGACGAGAACGGATGCGAGATGCCGAGATAGCGCGTACCGTACAGCGCGGTGAACGGCACGTCGTGATAGTAGTAGTTGCAACCGACCTTGGCGTCGCTGAGGTTGTCCCAGATCGTGCGGAGCGACGAATTGTCTACGGTATCGGTGAGGCGGTCGGTGGCGCCGCTGTGCAGGTAGATGCGATTCGGAAACGTGTTGGCCAGGATGCCGCTGAAGTAGAAATCGCCGATGGTGTAGCTGCTCGCGACCGCGCTGAAGAACGGCAGGTCCGCCTGCGTGTAGTAGCCGATCGGCAGCAGGTCGCCCTGCGTCAGGTTCGTGCCCGGCGTCTGCAGCCAGCCGTTCATCTCGCCCGAAGCGAGTTGCGTGCGGCCGCCCTCGTACGTATGGTTCGGGTCGTGGTACGCGCAGGCCTGATAGCCGTACGCGGGATCGGCCGACAGCGCGAACGGCGCGTGGGTCGCGCCGAACGCATCCTTGAACTGCTGGTTGGCGGGCATGCCTTCGGCGCCCGGAACCCAGCTCATGTAGTGATCGAACGAACGATTTTCCATCGTGACCAGCACGATATGGTCGATGCCGGAACTGGCGGGGTCGGGCAACGCCGGCCGCGGCAGGCTGTAGCGATTGCCGCCGTTCGGCGACGGCGTATCGCCGATCGACGGTGCGGCCGCATTGCCGTCGGGGCTCGATATGTCGCCGTCGCCGCCGCCGCCGCAACCGGGCAGCGCGACACTGCCGGCCACCGCGGCGACACCGGCGAGAAAACGGCGGCGATCGTGGCGCCGATATGCATTCGTGTCGTCCATGACTGCGTCTCCTTCGTTATTGGATGCGGCGCTGGCCAGCCCATCACGCATCGCAGCCGCGGAGCGACGCGCACTCGCGTCGAAAGGAATGCGAGCGGCGCAAACGCGCAAACCCCATGCCCGCCGGCATGCATTCGTGCGCGTTCGTCAGTGCGCCGCGGTGCGGGAAGCACGCGTGCAGGCCTGTCGCACCGGTAGTGCGGTGTTGAGGTGTCAAGCACGCTGCGCCTGCGCGATGCAGCGCATCATTCGCCGACATGCCGATGACGACGCGATCGTCATACGTTTGTTCGACGCCATTGCACGGCCCGTCGAGCAAAAAGGAAGCGGCGCGCTCATCGCAAACGAATGGAGGCGCCGTATTCGCGCGCGACGTTCCTTTGCACGTGTCGCCGGCTACCGCGGGCCGGGCTCGTCGGCCGCAAATGTCGAATGAGAAGTATTTCTTCGCGATGCGCTGATAGATGCCGTCCTGGATCAGACTCGCGAATGCGTGGTCGATCTGCTTGCGCCGCGCGTCGTCATCGTCGGCTGGACGCGCGGCGGGAGATGCCGGCTCGAGCGGATCAGGGAATGCGGCGGGTCAGTGCCGGTGCGTGGCGCCGGCGGTGCGCGCCATGCCGCGCCGGTAGCCGGCGGGCGCGAACGCGGCGTTCAGCGCGGCCATCGCCGCGATCACGCCGACATGCATCCACCACGCGATCGCGAAGCCGCCGCCCGCGTCGCGCAGCCAGCCGATCAACCATGGGCTCGCCGCGACGATCAGAAAGCCGATGCCCTGCACGAATGCGGCGAGCGCGCCGGCGAGCCGCGCATCGGGCAGATGATCGAGCGTGACGATCAGGCTCATCGAGAAGAAACCGCCGAGCCCGAGGCCGGCGCTCGCGACCCACAGCCACGGCGCGAACGCAGGCATCGTCGCGAACCCGGCGAAGCCCGCGGCCTGCAACGCGAGCGTGAGCCACAGCGCCGGGCGGCGATCGGGCGAACGTTTCGCGAGCAACGGCATCGCGAGTGCGCCGCCCGCCTGGAGCAGCGCCATCCACGCGAGCAGGTTGCCGCTCGCCTGTGCGCTCATGCCGGCGCTGCGATAGAACGCCGGCAGCCACGCGACGAGGCTCGCATAGCCGCTGTTGCTGAGGCCGAAGAACAGCGCGAGCTGCCATGCGCGCGGAATGCGCACGAACGCGGTCACGCGCGGCGATACCGTCGCGGCCGGCACAGCATCGCGCGGTGCCTTCGCGCGCCACAGCGCGAGCGTGACGAGCGCGGGCGCCGCCCACACGGCGAGCGACAGATGCCAGCCGCCGTGCGCGGCGAGCCACGGGCTCGCGACTGCGCCGAATGCGCCGCCGCCGACGAGCGCGGCCGAATAGAGGCCCATCGCGAGCGGCAGCCGGTCGACGAACCAGCGTTTCGCGAGGCCGGGCGCGAGCGACTGGATCACCGCGACGCCCGCGCCGGCGACGATCGCCGTGACGACGAGGCCGGTGCTGCCGCCGGTCCGCAGGCGCGCGATGCAGCCCGCCGCGATCAGTGCGAGCGCGGCGAGCAGCGCGCGTCGTTCGCCGACACGTCGCGCGAGCTGCACGCCGATGCCGGCGACGACGCCCATCAGCACGAACGGCAGCGTGGTCAGCAGCGCGGCCGCGCGAAAGCCGAGGCCGGTATCGGCGCGTACGACGTCGAGCACGGGGCCGAACGCGGTCAGGAACGGGCGCAGGTTGAGGCCGGCGAGCACCAGCAGCGCGAGCGCGCCATAGGACACGGAAGCCGCGTGCGTGCGGGGAACGGCCTGCGCGGTGCCGGGATCGGTCATCGGAATGCTCCAGTGGGAGGGCCGTGGCCCTGCGATGCGATGCCGAAAGGGTAAAGGCGCGCCCATCCAGAGGAAAATTAAATATTCGACTGGGAATCAGTGCGGATTGCGATGGCGGCGTGCGGCGTGATGGGGCTGGACCGGCGTGGCGGACGCGGCACCTGCGCAGGGCAAGCGCGGGGTCGATGCGGGGTCGGCGCGGATCGGCGCGGGATCGGCGCCGCGGATCCGCGCGCGGCTACGCAGCCGGCGCGTGCGATGCCCGTGCCGCGGCACGCGCGGCGACAAGCGCGCGGATTCGCGCACGGTCGGCTGGCGTCGCTGGCGTGAAGACCACGAGCATCAGATCGGGATGGCTGATCACCGAGAACGCCGAATATTCGAGCGCGATCCTGCCTGCCTGCGCATGGCGGATCTCCTTCGTTCCTTCGTGCTGCGAATGGATGTCGTGATCGCGCCACATCGCGTCGAATTCGGCGCTGGTCGCGCGCATCTCGCCGACGAATGCCTGCACGGCCTGCGTCGCGCCGCAGCGTGCGACATCGGCGCGAAACGCGCCCACCGCGAATCGCGCGACGCGTTCCCAGTTCGGTTGCGCATAGCGCACGCCGGCATCGACGAAGATCAGCCGCAGGATGTTGCGCGCGGACGGCGGCAGCGTCGCGTAGTCGGTCAGCGTGGCCGCGGCCGCGTCGTTCCACGCGACGACGTCCCACGTCGCCGTGCGCACGATCGCGGGGCTCGACTCGAGCGAATCGAGCACGTGCCGCAGGCTCGGCGTCACGCCGCTGCTCGCGTGATACCGGACCTCGGGCGGATGGCCGAGGCCGATCAGGAACAGGTGCTCGCGTTCGGCGTCGTTGAGCAGCAGCGCACGCGCGAGCCGGTCGAGCACGTCGGCCGAGGGCGCGCCGCCGCGGCCCTGTTCGAGCCAGGTGTACCACGCGGCGCTCACGTTCGCGCGCTGCGCGACTTCCTCGCGCCGCAGGCCCGGCGTGCGGCGGCGTGCGACGGGCAGCCCGAGCGCGGCCGGGTCGAGTTTTTCGCGGCGGTCCCGAAGGTACGCGCCGAGCAGGTTGTCGGATGCGTCTGCCATAGCCTGTTAGTTCGTTTACCGGTAAACCGTCACGTCTTCACGGCGCGCGACGGACGACAGATAGTAAGCCTCCATTTCATCCGGAGGTATCGAACATGCGTGTCTTCGTTACGGGAGCGTCGGGTTTCGTCGGCTCCGCCGTGGTCGCCGAACTCGTGGCGGCCGGGCATTCGGTGCTCGGCCTCGCGCGCACCGACGCGGCCGCGGCGACGGTCGCGGCCGCGGGCGCCGACGTCCATCGCGGGTCGCTCGAGGATCTGCAAAGCCTCGCGCGCGGCGCCGACGCCGCCGACGCGGTGATCCACACGGGATTCAACCACGACTTCTCGCGCTTCGCGGAAAACTGCGAACTCGACCGCCGCGCGATCGACGCGATCGGCGCGGTGCTCGCCGGGTCGGCACGGCCGCTGCTCGTCACGTCGGGCCTCGCGCTCGTCGCGCCCGGCCGTGCGGCGACCGAGGACGATCCGCACGTGCCGGTGTCGCCGGGCTATCCGCGTGCGTCCGAAGCAACCGCCGCCGCGCTCGAAGCGCGCGGCGTGCGCGCGTCCGTCGTGCGCCTGCCGCCTTCGGTGCACGGCGACGGCGATCACGCGTTCGTGCCGCGGCTGATCGCGTTCGCGCGCGAGAAGGGCGAGTCGGCCTATCTCGGCGACGGCGGCAATCGCTGGCCGGCCGTGCACCGGCTCGATGCGGCGCGCGTGTACCGGCTCGCGGTCGAGCGCGGTGCCGGCGGCGAGCGCTATCACGCGGTCGACGATACCGGCGTGCCGTTTCGCGAAATCGCGGCGGTGATCGGCCGCCGCTTGAACGTGCCGGTCGTGTCGAAATCCGCCGAGCAGGCCGCCGAACACTTCGGCTGGTTCGCGCGGTTCGCCGGAATGGATGCGCCCGCAACGAGCGAGCGCACGCGCGCACTGCTCGGGTGGGCGCCGACGCAGCCGGGATTGCTGGCCGACATCGACCGGCCGCAATACTTCGAAGCCTGACGCACGCGTGCGTGCGGCGTGCCGCCGTGGCCGGCCGGCACGCCCGCCGCCGCCGCGCTCAGACCGTGACGACGATCTTCCCGACCTGCGCGCCGGCTTCCATGTACCGGTGCGCATCGGCAATGTCGTCGAACGCGAACGTGCGGTCGATCGTCGGCTTCAGCGCGCCGGCCGCGAGCCCGGCGACGATGAAGCGCTTCGCGCGCTCGAGTCGTTCCGCATCACGCGTGATCTCGAACAATTCGTAGCCGCGCAGCGTCAGGTGGCGCGCGAGCAGGTCCATCAACGGCACCGGGATGTCGCGCGTGTCGAGCGCGCCGTACTGGAAGAACGTGCCGTTGGTGCGCAGCGCGCGCAGCAGGTTCGCCGCGGCTGGGCCGCCGACCGGATCGAACGCGATGCGCGCGCCCGCGCCGCCCGTCAGCTCCGCGACCTGCCGCGGCAGGTCGGCCGGACTGCCGGCGATCACGTGCGCGGCGCCCGCATCGAGCAGTGCCCGGCGCTTCGCATCGTTGCGCGTCAGTGCGATCGGCACGGCGCCGACCCGGTTCACGATCTGGATCGCGGCGAGTCCGACGCTGCTCGACGCGGCGCCGATCAGCACCGCGTCGCCGCGCGCGAGCCCGCCGAGTTCGATCAGCGCGCCCCATGCGGTGACGAACATCATCCACGTCGCCGCGGCTTCCTCGAACGACAGATTCGACGGATGCCGAACGAGCGCATGCGCGGGCACGTTGACCACGTCGCCGTACATGCCGTAATCGGCGAACGAGAACGCGGGCACGACGCTCACCGCGTCGCCTGCGGCGAATGCGGTCACATCCGGCGCGACCGCGGCGACGACACCCGACGCCTCGTAGCCGAGCGACGCCGGAAAGCGCGGCTGGATCGTGTATTCGCCGCTGCGGTACATGACTTCCGCGCGATTGAGGCCGATCGCCTTCACGTGCAGCTGCACTTCGCCGGGGCCGGGCGCGGGGACGTCGACGGTGTCGATCTGCAGCACGTCGGGGCCGCCGACACGATGGAAACGAACGATGCGGGGCATGGTGAACTCCTTCGATGAACGGGGACGATGAAGGAGAACTGTAGGCGGCCGCCTGCGCCCGAAAAACGCGCGGCGCGATCACTGATTGTTATTCGTCGAATAACAATCGTGTCGCCGGCTGGCGTGCGTGTACGCGTTACGCCGGATAGCGGCGCGCGAACAGGTCCGTGAGCCAGTCGATGAACACCCGCACCTTTTCCGGCAGATGCGCGCGGTTCGGATACATCACCGACACGGGTTTCGGTTCGGCGCGAATGCCGGGCAGCAACTCGATCAACTGGCCCGAATCGATATGCGGCTGCAGCGCGGGGCGCAGCGCGTGAACGATGCCGAGCCCGGCCAGCCCGCACGACAGCAGCGCTTCGGAGTTGTTCGTGAGGAGGCTGCTCGGCAGCTTCACGTCGACGCGCTCGCCGTTCGCGCGGAACGTCCATTCGAGTATCTTGCGATTCGCGCCCGTGAAGAAATTGACCGCGCGATGCGTGCGCAGATCGTCGAGCGTGCGCGGCAGCCCGTGGCGGACGATATATGCGGGCGACGCGCACGTAACCATCGGCACCGCGCCGACCGTGCGCGCGACCATGCTCGAATCCTTGAGCGTGCCGACCCGCACGACGCAGTCGATGCCTTCGCCGATCAGGTCGGCGGGCTGGTCGCTCGCGCCGAGCACGAGTTCGATCTGCGGATAACGCTGCTGGAATTCGGCGAGCGCGGGAATGATGACCGTCTTCGCGAGCGCGACGGCGATATCGAGCCGCAACCGCCCCTTCGGTACGGCGCGTTGCTTCGGGAACGACGCGAACGCGTCGTCGATGCTGCCGAGCAGCTGCACGCAGCGCGCATAGAACGCCTCGCCCTCGGCCGTCACGCTGACACGGCGCGTGCTGCGGTTCAGCAGCCGGATGCCGAGTTCCTGTTCGAGCTGCTGCACGGCTTTCGTGACGGCCGGCCGATGCAGTTGCAGCGCATCGGCGGCCTGCGTGAAGTTGCCGCGTTCGACGATCTGTACGTAGATCTGCATCGTTTGCAGACGATCCATGGCATTGTCGAGAGTCGTGACGAACGGCGATCTTCGCACACGGTTCGAAGCCGGTGCGCGGTGCGCGGTGCGCATGCGGGCGCCGAGCGGGCAGGGCGGTGCCCGCGCGCCGCCGATCATTGAACCGGATGCAGATCCTGCAGCAGCGTCGGCAGCAGTTCCGACACGGTCGGGTGGATGTGCATCGCGCGGCTGATCGTCGTGTACGGCGCGCCGGCGGCCATCACGTCGAGCAGCCCGTGCACGACTTCGTCGCCCGTCACGCCGAGGATCGACGCGCCGAGAATCGCATGGCTGTCCGCATCGACGATCACCTTCATGAAACCCTGGCTCTCGCCCTTCTCGACCGCGCGGCCGACGCGCGTCATCGGGCGTGTGCCGACCAGCAGCCTGCGGCCGGTCTGCTTCGCTTCGGCGAGCGTCATGCCGACGCGGCCGAGCGGCGGATCGATGTACATCGCATACGCGGGGATGCGGTCGGACACTTTGCGCGGATCGTCGTCGAGCAGGTTGGCCGCGACGATCTCGTAGTCGTTGTACGCGGTGTGCGTGAACGCGCCGCGCCCGTTGCAGTCGCCCAGCGCCCAGATGCCGGGCACGTTGGTGCGCAGCTGGTCGTCGACCGTGATGTAGCCGCGCGAGTCCGTCGCGACGCCGGCGAGCTCGAGGCCCAGGTCATCGGTGTTCGGCACGCGGCCGACCGCGAGCAGCAGATGCGAGCCCGCGACTTCGCGGCCGCCGCCGGTGCAGTCGAGACCGACCACGACGCCGTCGCCGTCGCGCCGCGCGTTCAGGCAGTTCGCGTCGAGCTGCACGTCGATGCCTTCGTTCGCGAGAATCTCGCGCACGGCTTGCGACACGTCCTCGTCCTCGCGATGGATCAGGCGCGCGCCTTTCTCGATGATCGTGACCTTCGAGCCGAAGCGCCGGTACATCTGGCCGAATTCGAGCCCGACGTAGCTGCCGCCGACGATCACGAGATGCTCGGGCAGGAAGTCGACGTCCATCATCGTCGAGTTGGTCAGGTACGGCACCGAGTCGAGGCCCGGCATCTTCGGGATCTGCGCGCGTCCGCCCACGTTGATGAACACGCGCTCGGCCTCCAGTAGTTCGTCGCCCACGCGCACGGCATTCGGGCGCTCGAATCGGGCATGACCCTGAAACACGGACGTGTGGTCGAGGCCGCGCACCCACTGCTCGACGCCGTGGTTCGAGCGGCCGGAAATCCGGTCCTTGCGCGCCTTCACCGCTTTCATGTCGACGCTGACGGGGCCGACCGACACGCCGTATTCTTCCGCGCGCCGCGCGAGCTGCGCCGCATACGCGCTCGCGATCAGCGTCTTGGTCGGGATGCAGCCGGTGTTCACGCAGGTGCCGCCGAAGCGGCCGCGCTCGATGATCGCGACTTTCATGCCGGCGCCCGCGAGCCGCGCGGCGAGCGGCGGCCCGGCTTGCCCGGTGCCGATGACGATCGCGTCGAAGTGTTGCGTCATGACGTCCTCCTGCGCTGGTTCAACGTGGGAACGGCACGCGCAAGCCGCATGCCGCGGCGGCGCGCGCCGGAACGGCGACGAGCGACTATGGTAGACCCGTTGGCCGGTACGTGCGCGCGCGGCGCGTGCAGGCAGCGGGCCTGCGTGCGGTGCGCACGGTCTATTCCGTGCGTTTCCACGCGCCGAACGAAACCGGCTTTCGCGGATCCGCGCGCACCGCGCTGACGGAATCCGGCTTGCCGTCCAGCGGGAACGACTCGGTATGGATGTCGCTGGAGAACAGCCACGCTCGCATGTGCGCGTCGTAGCGGAACGTCACGTAGTCGCTCCAGTGCTGCCCGCACGCGACGTCGTTCTGCACCGTGAAGTAACGTCCGTTCACCGCGATCCCGCCATCGGCCGCGTATTCCGGGTCGAACGGGTCGCACTGCGGCGCGTCGTTCGCGCGCATCACGACGTCGTCGTTGCGTGCCGCGAGCCGGTAGGCGCGGTCCGCCTGTTCCTCGTAGATGAGCAGCGGGCGCGGCGACGGCTGCTCGCGCGTATCGGTCGCGCGGTGCACGACGACGAGCACGGTGTGCAGCCCGTTGCCGAGCGCCGGCCCTTGCTGCGCGACGAACGGCTGGTAGCCGGCCGGCAATTGCGCGGCGATCGACGGCGGCAACGGCGGCAACGCGGGCGCCGCGTGCGCGTGACAGCACCACGCGGCGGCGAGCGGAACGAGCGCCCGGCAAGCGGCCGGCGCGCGCATCGTGGCCATCACAGATCCCGCCCGAGAAACGCGGCGCCGGGCACCGGATTGAACGCCACGGGCGGCGCGGGCGCGAAGCCGAGCGAACCATACAGTTGCCTTGCGGCGACGAACTCGGGCAGCACGTCGAGACACATCCGCGCATAACCGGCCGCCTTCGCGTCGCGCAGCAGCCGCTCGACGAGCTGGCGTCCCGCGTTCAGCCCGCGCGCTTCGGGGCACACGTACACGCGCTTCATCTCGCACGTGGTTGCGTCGATCTCGCGGAACGCCGCGCAGCCGACCGCGCGCTCGCCGCGCCATGCGAGCAGCAATTGCCCGCGCGGCGCCGCATATTTGCCCGGCAGCGCGGCAAGCTCGGGCTCGTAGTCCTGGAACGCGAGGCTGACGCTCGGGCTCGCGATGTACTCGCGGAAGATCGCTTCGACGGCGGCGGCATCGTCCGGATAGCGGGCGGCGCGGATTTCGATCATGGCTGGCGGCGCAAAAGGGCGGGAACGGCCGCCAGCATAGCAGCGCGCGGGTGCTTTCGGCGGCCCGCGAAGCGTGCCAGAATCAACCGCTTCACCGTCGGGAATCGACGCACCGCGACACGACAGCGTCGCGATCCGACACGCAGGCGCCGGCGCTTCGGCGTCGCTGATCAAGGAGATTTCGATGACTGCATCGGCTGCCGTACTCGCGATCCTGGCCGCGCTGTGGCTCGGCGCGATGATTCCCGGCCCGAGTTTCGTGCTGGTCGCCCGAAATTCGATCGGGTTGTCGCGCCGCGACGGGCTCGCGACCGCGCTCGGCATGGGCGTCGGCGGGATCGCGTTCGGCGGCGTCGCGCTGGCCGGGCTGTACACGCTGCTGCAGGCGGTCGAATGGCTGTACGTCGGGCTCAAGCTCGCGGGCGGCGCGTACCTGATCTACATGGCGTCGAAGATCTGGCGCGGCGCCGATCGGCCGATCGCGATGGACGATCCGCAGGCGGGCGCCGGCGGCAGCGCGCGCAAGTCGTTCTGGACCGGCCTCACGACGCAGCTGAGCAACCCGAAGACGGCGATCTGGTACGGCAGCATCTTCGCGGCGCTGTTGCCGCAGCATCCGCCGCTGTGGTGCTACCTGGCGCTGCCGCCGCTCGTGTTCGGCGTCGAATTCGGCTGGTACACGATCGTCGCGCTGTGCTTCTCGACCCGCCGGCCGCGCGAACTCTATCTGCGCGCGAAGAAGTGGGTCGACCGCATCGCGGCCGGCGCGATCACGCTGCTCGGGCTGCGGCTGATCCTGAACGCGCCGAAAGCGGGGATCTGACTGCGGTCGGTGTCAGCGGGAGCCTGACGTCCGCTTCATTCGTCGCGGGCATGCCGTCGCCGATCATTCCGGCTGACGGCCGGGCAGCCCCATTCATCCGGGCCAGCCGGCGCGGCCGCGCCGCGCAAGCTCGCCGTCAGGCCGCGGGAAACCGCTCGAGCAGCGCCGCGAACCGCGCTTCGTCCGGAAAGGCCGTCACTTCATAGCGCACCGGATGATGCGCGGTGGCCGTCATCAGATCGCCGCACGCGTGCCGCAACTCCGCCATCGGCACGTGGGCCGACTGCCGCGTCGATTCCCGATAAAGCACGACGATGTCCGTGTCGGGCAGCAGCGTCGGCACGCCGTCGCTCCACACGCCGACGCTGAACAGCTCGCCGTTCTGCCGCCGGTACACGGTATAGCTCGCGACGAAGATGTCGATACCGTTGCGCTTGTTCAGATCGTCCAGCAGCGTTCGCTGATCCTGGTAGTCGCCGGCGAGTTCGTCCACGCGCAGCGCGTGCAGCTTCGCTTCGAGCCCCGCCGGCACGAAATTCCGCCACGCGGCGCCGTCCCAGCGCAGCATCAGCGGCGGCAGCGGACGCGGCTGCGCGCGCGCCTGCTCGGCGAGTTCGACCATCGTCGCGAGCCCGGCCGTGTTGCGGTCGCCGGTGAGCAGCAGCACCGCGCGGTTCGGCGCCATCACGACCGGCGCGCCCGAAATCGGCTGGCGATGCAGCAGGTCGGTCAGCAGCAGCCGCGCGGCATCGTAGTAGTCGCCGAACTGCGACACGAACACGCCGTCGCGCAGCGCGGCCCACGGCGCCGACGACACGCCGCGCAGGTTGTCGATCGCGATGTCGCACGCTTCGTCGAAGCCCACGCCCCATTCGGCGAGCCGCGCGGTCGTCAGCCGCGCGACGCTGAACTCGCCGTCGTACGCGATGCCGATCTCGAGGTTCTCGCACAGCGGCCGGAACGCGACTTCCGACGCGGCCGGCTGGCCGGCGAGCTGCAGCGCGACCACGCCGCGCTCGGTCGCGCTGCGGATCACCGGGCGCAGCCGCGCACGGACCTGCGCGAAGTCCGACGGAATCTCGTGCTGCATCATCGCGTTCGCCTGGCGCTTGAGCGTCGCTTCGCGCTCGGCCGGCGTCGCGCCCGCATAGTCGCGGAACAGGTTGTGCAGATTGATGATGTTGGACGGCGCGTCGGCCTGCACGAGGCGGCCCTTGTCGTCGTCGTGAAGCCACTGCCGCGTGTCGCCGGTCGCGCGCAATGCGGCGATCAGGCGCTCGGCGAAGTCCTGCTGGGTCGGCGGTTTGGCGAAGCGCTCGCGCAGGCGCGCGACGAAGTCGAAGAGCATCGTGTGCGTTCGGGCAGGCCCGTCTCTTGTTGGTCTTTCGTTGTCATGGGCCGCGCCGCCTGTCTTCCGGGACGCTGCCTGCTTCCCGCGGATATCGGCCGGACATCCGTGACGCATCCGGCGGCCTCGCACGCCGGTTGCCGGCGGCGCGGGCCCGCATCGGGGCGCGATCACGCGGCGGGTGTCGCGATGGTACCGCAGTCCGCGACGGAATCGCGGTTTATCGAGCATGGCCGGCGGGCGGGCAGCCGGTGCGCGACGCGGCGGTTTCGGCGCGCGGCCTGCGCGTGGCCGAGCGTTCGGGCCGGCGCCGGCCGTGCCCCGCAGCC